>CANGUG010000006.1 GCA_947457075.1 Bacteroidota bacterium | reverse complement strand
TATTCGCAATAATAAAATTTAAGAGGGCATATAATTTTTCCTTTAAGTATTTCCCCATTCATCAGACGCAGTCGCGTCTTCTCCCCATAAACGGGTAGGCTTGTTTACTTATTCGCAATAATAAAATTTAAGAGGGCATTTAATTTTCTACTGCTAGAAAGCTAATAGCTTCTGCATGGTTTCGGCTAACCTGCTATTGGCTAAATATTGTTTTTCTAAAACGATATTAAATGGTATGGGCGTATCTAAGGAAGCGCAGCGTAATATGGGTGCATCTAATTGAGTGAAACAATGCTCTGCAATCCATGCACTTAATTCACCTCCAATACCTCCTGTTAAATTGTCTTCATGTAAAATTAAAACCTTACCCGTTGTTGCTACGGCTTCGGCAATGGCTTCATAATCTAATGGCGCTAGGCTTCTTAAATCCAAAATAGTTAAATCAACGGATGGATTTTCGGCTTGGTATTTTTTGGCCCAATGCACCCCCATTCCATAAGTAATTATAGTAGCTTCAGTACCTTTACTAACAAAATGCGATTTGCCTATTGGCACTTGATAATATTCATTGGGTACTTCCCCCTCAATACTTCGGTACATTGCCTTATGTTCAAAATATAAAACAGGATTAGGATCAGCCAATGCAGCAATCATCAACCCCTTCGCATCCGCAGGATTCGATGGATAAACCACTTTAAGTCCTGGCACATGGGTAAACCAAGCTTCATTGGATTGGGAATGAAAAGGACCAGCACCAACACCAGCGCCAGTTGGCATTCTCACCACTACATCGGCATTTTGCCCCCATCTATAATGTATCTTGGCTAAATTATTGACAATTTGATTAAAGCCAACAGATACAAAATCGGCAAACTGCATTTCCATGACCGATTTAATTCCTTCTAAACTTAACCCCAATGCAGCGCCCACAATCGCACTTTCACAAATAGGAGTATTGCGAATACGTTGTTTGCCAAATTCATTGACAAAGCCTTCGGTTATTTTAAATGCACCTCCATATTCAGCAATATCCTGTCCCATAATGATCATTTCAGGATAACGTTGCATTGATGAACGCAAAGCGTCGCTAATGGATTCAATAAAACGTTTTTGCTCCACCACTGGATGATCCAAATTCTCAAACAATGGAATATCATTATTGACAACCGGCGCATACACATCGGCTAATTCTATTGCTATTGAAGGTTGAAAAGGAGTCGTATCCATCACTTGACTTAATTCCAATTCTATTTTTTCTTTCAGGGACAACTTCACTTGAACAATTTCCTCCATGGAAAGAATTCCTGCAGTTGCTAGGTATTCTTCATAGTTTTTTATGGGATCTCGCTCAGCCCATAAATCTAAAAGTTCAGTAGGCACATATTTAATGCCACTTGCTTCCTCATGTCCCCTCATTCTAAAAGTATCACATTCAATAAGATAAGGTTGTTGATGTTGAATACAAAAATCTCTTGCTTCTTTGATGGTATGGTAAACTTCTAAAATATTATTTCCATCAATTCGTTTTCCCTCCATGCCATAACCAATTGCCTTATCCACCAAGTGCGCGCACTTATATTGTTCATTGGTGGGGGTACTTAGGCCATAGCCATTATTTTCGATAATGATGATCATAGGTAAATTCCAAACTGCCGCCACATTTAATGCTTCATGAAAATCGCCTTCACTAGTTCCTCCGTCCCCAGTAAATGCCAATGCACATTTTTGTTGCCCCCTTTGCTGATAGGCCAGTGCAACGCCATCTGCAATAGCAAGTTGTGGACCCAAATGGGAAATCATACCGCATATATGATGCGCTTTTGTACCAAAATGAAAACTACGCTCTCTTGCTTTACTATATCCTGTAATATCCCCCTGCCATTGTTTAAACAATTCGGTCAATGGCATATCCCTGGAAGTAAATACGCCTAAATTTCTATGCAATGGCATGATCCATTCCTCTTTGTCCATGGCTAGTGTAGCACCTACAGCAATTGCTTCCTGACCAATACCACTAAACCATTTGCTAATTTTTCCCTGACGCAACAAAATCAACATTTTTTCTTCTATCATTCTAGGATACAACAAAGAATGATATAACCCAATAAGTTGTTGATTGTCTAAATTGCCTGGCTGATATTTCATCAATTTGCGTTGAGGATTCAAATTTACCATATTTATCAACAAAGCTGGTGAATAGATACAAAAAAGTCCCGAACAAGTCGGGACTTTTTATAAATACAGGAGCCAATGCTATTCTCTTGAATTTAGCTTGCTCAATAATTTTAAGATTTCCAAGTATAACCAAACAATGGTCACCAATAAGCCGAAAGCACCATACCATTCCATATATTTTGGCGCGCCCATTTCAGCTGCTTTTTCAATGGCATCAAAATCTAGCAATAAATTCATTGCGGCAATTCCAACAATAAATAAACTAATGCCAATGCTTAACAACCCACTTCCAAAAGCAAAGCCCATATCCACTCCAAACAAACTCAAAATCCAGGTAATTAAATAAAATAATCCAATACCCATAGTTGCTGAAATAATGATGGACCTAAATTTATCAGTCACTTTTATGATTCTGAAATTATATAGTAGAAACATTGCAAGGGCAACACCCATGGTTAAGCCCACCGCATTCATAATAATATTAGGATAAGATTTTGCAAATACTGCATTGAAATAAGCACTAATGCCCCCAATAAAAAATCCTTCTAAAATAGCATAGGCAGGTGCAATATACCCTGCAAGAGTAGGCTTAAACATCATCACTATTGCCATAACAAGGCCCCCAATAGCACCCACCAACATAAGGGTAGAGGCAGTGGATGGATTTTCAGGGAATATGGTCCAAATGTAAATGGCCGATGACATCACCATTAACATTAAAAATCCAAACTTGTTAATGGTTCCACGAACACTCATTACACCAAATGCATTAGAGGTTTCATGCAAACTCTTGTCAAAAATTTTTTCGGAAAGGGTTGGATTTCCTGTTTCAAATGCTGCCATAAAATATTTTTTTAATGATTAAATTTACAGATTAGTTTTTAAATAAAAATGCAAATAAATTGTTAAGGTCGGCCTCCGTTTTTCAAGCCTGGGTAAAGCGATAATTTACGGAATTGGTACCTAGGATTCGCTTTTAAAATGGCAATCATCGTTGCCAATTTTGCTGAATCCACCGGGTTACGGTACATATGATCATGCATTAAAATCACTAAGTGATTTTTAGTTTCTGTACGATTACGCGCAAAGAGGGTATCTACATACTTAGCCATCGCTTGCGGAGATTCCTTAGGCGTTCCTTGTTTGGTAAACCCCCATTCTAAATCCCAGCCAATTACATTATAACCAGCGCTGTCCAATTTTAGCACTACTGGCTTTACTAGTTTACTTGATTTTTTTAACACCAGCGTATTCCAAGCACTATTACCAGGTAAGCGGATAATATTGTTTTTTAACTGCAATGATTTTTTTGCTTGTACAAAATCATCAAATGCCATATTTGGATGATGATAAAAATACTTATACTTCCCATTGGCATGCGTATAACTGTGATTCGCAATATCAAAAAATTGAGGATACTGTGCAATTCGATAGTGCAATGCTTTTCCACTAGCGTTTGCAGCTTGGTGTTTACCTACTTCAAAAAAAGTAGCCTGTATTCTTTGATTTAAACAAATGTCAATGCAATTGGAAGTACCAGGCAAGGGCCCATCGTCAAAAGTCAAGTAAATATACTTCACCTCCTTGCCCTGGATCGGGTTGGCGGACTTGGGAACGATTGCATCGTTTGTATTAGGGGGGAGTAATAGATACGAGAACAAGTATAAAAATGGCGCGATGATCATAGTGCCTTGAATTAGTTTGCAAAGTTAGCCAAGAAATTAGAAAAAAAACAATAAAATTGAAGCATTTAGGCTATTGTATCAGTACCTTTAGCTACAAATTACAGCTATATGCAGAACGAAGTTATCTTACAGGATGTAGTTATCAAATTTGCTGGTGATAGTGGAGATGGGATGCAATTGACTGGGCAGCAATTTACCAACAATACTGCGATATTAGGTATCGACTTAGCAACCTTCCCTGATTTCCCTGCGGAAATTAGGGCTCCTATTGGCACTTTGCCTGGCGTAAGTGGATTCCAAGTGCACTTTAGTTCAGATAAAGTATATACGCCTGGTGATGCATGTGATGTATTGGTGGCGATGAATGCCGCCGCTTTAAAAGTGAATTTAAAAGGATTAAAAAAAGGCGGAAAAATTATTGCCAACACCGATGGATTTGATGTTAAAAATTTACGTTTAGCAAACTTCCCTGATGGTGTCAATCCATTAGAGGACGGTAGTTTAGATGGATATGAATTAACAAAAATTGATGTTACAAAATTAACACGTGAAGCCCTAAAGGATTTTCCAGAGTTAGGAAATAAAGAAAGAGATCGTGCAAAAAACATGTTTGTTTTGGGTGTGATTTATTGGGTGTACAATAGAGATTTAGATACCACTATTAGTTTCTTAAATGAGAAGTTTGGTAAAAAAGAAGCTATTTTAAATTCCAATATTGCTGTATTAAAAGCAGGTTACTATTATGGCGAAACTGCTGAATTATTTAACGCAGCAAGATTCAAAGTAGAGAAATCAAAAATGGAAGCGGGTACTTATCGCAGTATCATGGGAAACCAAGCATTGTCCATGGGATTAATTGCAGCTTCTCAAAAATCAAAACTACCCCTATTTTTGGGTTCCTACCCCATTACGCCAGCATCAGATATCTTACACGAATTAAGTAAATACAAAAATTTTGGTGTAAGAACTTTCCAAGCAGAAGATGAGATTGCTGGTATTGCTTCTGCCATTGGCGCTAGCTATGGTGGGCAAATTGGATTAACCACCACTTCGGGTCCTGGTATGGCTTTGAAAACGGAAGCAATGGGACTTGCCATGATGTTAGAGTTGCCATTGGTTATTGTGAATATACAAAGAGGGGGGCCGTCAACAGGTTTACCTACCAAAACAGAACAAAGCGATTTATTACAAGCCTACTATGGCCGTAACGGTGAAGCACCTATTCCTATTTTAGCAACTTCTACCCCGAGTGATTGTTTTGAGATGGCTTTTGAAGCAGTGCGTATTGCTTTACAACATATGACACCTGTAATTTTATTGAGTGATGGATATATCGCGAATGGTGCAGAGCCTTGGAAGTTTCCAAAAGCTGCTGACCTTCCTGAAATTGAAGTGACTTTCAAAACAAAATTAGACGAAGGCGAAACAAAGTACAAACCCTATACACGTAATGAAAAATTAGCGCGCCCTTGGGCAGTACCTGGCACACCTGGTTTAGAACACCGTATTGGAGGTTTGGAAAAACAACATGAAACTGGAAACGTAAACTATGAAGCAGAGAACCACCAGTTCATGATTAAAATGAGAGAAGCGAAGGTGGACAAGATAGCAGACTACATTCCAAAGCAAACCATTGACAGTGGTCCTGAAAAAGGAAAAGTATTGGTATTAGGATGGGGTTCAACCTATGGCACAATCAAAGCCACAGTAAAGGATTTACAATCAGAAGGAAAATTAGTAAGCCATGCACATATCAAGTACATGCGTCCTTTTCCAAGTAACTTAGGTACTATTTTAAAGAATTTCGAAACTGTTATCATTCCTGAGATCAACAATGGTCAATTAATTAAAATTATCCGTGATCAATATTTTGTTGACGCTAAAGGGTATCAAAAAATGATGGGTATTCCTATTACTAAACAAGAATTGACCGATGCAATTAGTCAATTCTTATAGTAGCTCATCTACTAAATAAATAAAAAAGGGTTCCATAGGGAGCCCTTTTTTATTTATTGTTGCTTAGCAATAGTTTTTTCATAGTATTTGCAGAAGGGCTGCAATCCACAATCCACACATTTAGGACTTCTTGCCAAACAAGTATATCGTCCATGCAGTATTAACCAATGATGTGCTGTGTGTACAAGCTGGGTGGGAATATTTTTAAGGAGGACTTTCTCTACTGCTAATGGTGTTGTAGCAGTCATGGGCACTAATCCTAAACGCTTACTTACTCTATTCACATGCGTATCTACCGCCATATTAGGTTGATTGTCCCATACACTGGTAATTACATTTGCTGTTTTACGCCCCACTCCAGGTAATTTGACAAGTTCCTCAATAGTCATTGGCACTTCTCCCCCATAATCCTTCACTAACAATTGGCTCATTCCAATTAAATGTTTGGTTTTATTATTGGGGTAGGAAATACTTTTGATAATGGGGAACAAATCGTCAAAATTGGCTTTAGCCATTTTTTGTGGCGTGGGATATTTTTTGAAAATAGCAGGTGTGGTAAGATTGACCCGCTTGTCTGTGCATTGTGCGGAAAGGATCACTGCCACTAGCAACTCATAAGGGTTGGTATAGCTTAACTCTGTTTCTGCAACAGGCATATGGGTTTGAAAAAAGTCCAAGACTTTTTCATAACGCTCTTTCTTTGTCATTTTTTTTCGGCAGTGCTTGTGGCTGGCTTAGCTGTATCTTCAAATAAAAAAACCTCTTCCCCTTCTCTTTTTAACAAGTAGCGCTCTCTTGCAAATTTTTCAATGGCGAAAGCGGAGCTTTGTAAATTACTTAACTGCTTTTTGGTTTTTTCAATTTCGTCTGTATAATATTTTTTAGCAGCTTCAACTTTTTGTAATTCCCCCGTTCTTTCTTTTTGTTGAAAATAATCACGTTGGTCAAAAAAAAGCATCCATACTATAAATCCAACCGATACCAAAAAGTAACGATTAAATAGGATGGGGAATATTTTCTTTAAAACTTGCATACACTAAGATTGTCGTAAAATTAAGCTAGTTCCTATAATACACAAAAAAAGAATGAGCTCTTTAAAGGAACTCATTCTTTGGTATTGTAGGCTTGGCTTTATGCCAAGTTAAAAGTGTTATTTATTGCCAAACTTTAATTTACCCTTGGTTGGAAATACCCCAGTTTCTCCTAATTGCTCTTCAATACGGATTAATTGATTGTATTTAGCCATACGATCGGTACGAGAAGCAGAACCTGTCTTTATTTGACCACAGTTTAAAGCAACTGCTAAGTCAGCAATAGTCGTATCCTCTGTTTCACCTGACCTGTGCGACATAATCGTATTATACCCATTGTGTTGTGCTAAACTTACGGCATTAATGGTTTCTGTTAAAGTACCAATTTGGTTTACTTTCACCAATAAGCCATTGGCAATTTTCTTATCGATACCTGTTTGTAAACGATTCACATTGGTTACAAATAAATCGTCACCCACTAATTGACATTTTGAACCAATGGTATCTGTTAAGTTTTTCCAACCAGCCCAATCGTCTTCTGCCATACCATCTTCGATTGAAACAATTGGATATTTCTTTACCCAAGATTCCCAATACTTAACCAACTGATCAGAACTCATTTCTTTACCAGAGCTCTTGTGGAATACATATTTCTTTTTCTTAGCGTTCCATAATTCGCTGTTAGCAGCATCCATTGCAATGGCAATTTGAGTACCCGCTTTGTACCCTGCTGCAGTGATGGCTTCCAATACTGTTTCAATCGCTTCTTCGTTGCTTTGAATATTTGGAGCAAATCCACCTTCATCCCCTACATTAGTGCTGTATCCTTTCTTTTTTAATGTACTTTTCAATTGGTGGAATATTTCAACGCCCCAACGCAAACCTTCGCTAAAGCTAGGTGCGCCAATTGGCATAATCATGAATTCTTGGAAGTCAATTTTGTTATCGGCATGTGCTCCACCATTTAAAATATTCATCATTGGCATGGGCAAGGTTCTTGCATTGGTGCCACCAATGTATCTGTATAAAGGTAAGCTTGCTTCTTCGGCTGCTGCCTTAGCTACTGCCATGGATACTGCTAAAATTGCATTCGCCCCTAATTTCGCTTTATTAGGTGTGCCATCTAGTTCAATCATTACTTGGTCAATGGCTGCTTGTGCAGTAATATCAAATCCAACAATTCCATTGGCAATGGTTGTGTTTACATTCTTCACCGCCTTCAACACCCCTTTCCCTAAATATTTTTTCTTGTCATTGTCTTTTAATTCAACTGCTTCGTGAATACCAGTACTTGCTCCACTTGGAACAGCAGCACGACCTAATGCACCTTCGTCAGTTAATACATCTACTTCCACAGTAGGATTTCCACGACTATCTAAAATTTGTCTCGCTTTAACTTCAACAATGTAACTCATAGTTTTATCTTTTATTTTTCTAAATACTTTAATGTTAGTTTGCGAACGCAATTTACACCCATTTTTTTTAATGGGTAAGCAATTTGAATATTTCTTCTAAACTTGCCTCCTGTGTTTGCAAAGCTTGAATGTTCAAGCCTTTGTCTAATGCATAATTGAGGATATTTTTTTTCAATACAGACAGGTCATCGGACTTCACGACTAACACCTGTTTGTCTATTTGTTCATATTGTAATGTTGACCAAAATGAATCTCCCAAAAATGGATTGATTTCTTCTTCAAAAACAACACGCACTGCAGGCTTCCCTGGTTTTGTTAATTGTTCAATGCTAGTATTGGCAACTAATTTAGATTGATGCAATACAATTACATTTGAACATATCGCCGAAACTTCCTGTAATATATGGGTTGAAAATAAAACAATAGCATCCTTGCTTAAACTTTGAATTAGGCTGCGAATTTCAATAAGTTGATTCGGATCCAAGCCCGAAGTGGGCTCATCCAATAATATTAATGCAGGTTGATGAATGATGGCCGCAGCAATGCCTACTCTTTGCTTATACCCTTTTGACAACTCAGTTATTTTTTTATGTTGCATGGGGGTCAACCCTGTCATTTCAATAACCTCATTTATTCGCTGATTGGAATCGGAGATTTTATGCAGTGCCGCTAAAAATGAAAAATATTCTTTAACATACATTTCCCCATACAAAGGATTGGCTTCAGGTAAATAGCCAATTAATTTTTTAAATGCTATAGGATCTTTCTGATTAGAGACCCCATTTAAAATTACTTCACCTGCATCAGGCGTTAAATAACCTGCAATCATTTTTAAAGTAGTGCTCTTCCCGGCCCCATTGGGACCAAGAAAACCAACCACCGCGCCTTTTTCAATTGAAAAAGACAGGTCATCCACTGCAATTTGGTTGTCGTATTTTTTACAAAGTCCTTTTATGTATAATGCCATGATCAAAAATACTTAACTAATAGTAAATGGCAATAGCCTATTCGTTTAGTTACTTTGAGGATTCAGGTAAATGCGCGTATTCATCCTTGGAGGCATACCATCCAAAAATGAAAAATCCAATACAAATAGGGGTGAAAATGAGTAATATAATTGACCACTGTAAAATAACATTGGATCTTAAAACCGCAGTAGCATGGGTTATTTTCTCTACCGCTTCATACACCAAAAAGATAATAATGACTGGTGCTAATGCCATCCAAAGGTAGCCTAATAATTTTTTTATCCTGTTCATATAAAATATTGTTAATTGTTAATCCATTACATTTTCATCCACCTTATTAGACAAATAAACAACCCCTATTAATAAACAAATGGCCGCTACTCCAATTGGATACCACAAACCTGCCAATACATCTCCCTTAGGTTGTTCCGCCGATTTTGTAAACTCAACAATAAGGGTTCCTAAAAAGGGAACTAGTCCTCCAAAAACCCCATTCCCAATATGATAAGGCAAGGACATGGAAGTGTATCTTATTTTGGTGGGGAACATTTCCACTAAAAATGCTGCTATTGGACCATACACCATGGTTACATAAACTATTTGTATAAATATCAGTACAATTAAATACCAGGTGGGTGACTTGCCCATTGTTTTTTCAATAACCGTATTTCGTTTTGGCGTATTGGATATTAAATCAGGATGCGAATACGCAATGGGCTTGTTATCACTTAATTGTTTTTTCGCAAAAAATGTGTCCGTTATTATATATTTAAAAACAGAGCCATCGGTATAATAAACGGTATCAAAGGTTTTGCGCAAATACACAAAGGGAGTTTTTGCCTCATTAAGATAGGGAGCCAATGGACCTATTGTTGAAATACGTTGTTGTATTTCATTGGTTTTATTTGCTTCCGCAGTAATTGCAATAAACTGTTTGTAAATTGGACGATAAGTAAAAATGGCCAATAGCATGCCTAAAAGCATAATCCACTTACGGCCCACTTTATCACTTAACCAACCAAATAATACAAAACAAGGTGTTGCCATTAAAATGGCTACCAACATTATATTTCTCGATTGAACAAAATCGATATTACAAACCGTTTCAATAAAACTTTGTGCATAAAATTGTCCAGTATACCACACCACGCCCTGTCCCATTACTGCTCCAAACAATGCCAACAACACCATTTTGAAATTTGATTTGTTGCCAAAACTTTCTTTTAATGGATGGGTAGATGTTTTGCCTTCTGATTTTAATTTTGAAAACATTGGAGACTCACTCATGCGCATTCTGATTAAAACAGAAACGCCCACCAATAAAATTGAAATCCAAAATGGATATCTCCAACCACCCCACTCGGCACTAAATTGCTCCATTCCTTGATTAGAACGAATTAAAATAATTACACCTAAGGCCAAAAATAATCCTAGGGTGGCTGTTGTCTGAATCCAAGAAGTCCAAAATCCTCTTTGTCCTGTTGGAGCATGTTCCGCCACATAAGTAGCAGCACCTCCATATTCCCCACCCAATGCCAAACCTTGTAATAACCTTAATATAAGAACCATTATGGGCGCTGCCCAACCAATGCTACCAAAACCAGGAACAAGTCCAATAGCAAAAGTAGATCCCCCCATTATGACTAAAGTCAGTAAAAAAGTATGCTTACGTCCAATAAGGTCACCTAGTCGTCCAAAAACCAATGCCCCAAATGGACGTACAATAAACCCTGCTGCAAAAATGGCCAATGTACTCAAAAGCGCTGCAGTGCCTGCTTCTGCAGGAAAAAATTGTTTGGATAAAATGGTCGCTAACATTCCAAAAATATAAAAGTCATACCATTCAATAAGGGTGCCCACCGAGGAAGCCCCTATCACAAAAGCAATACTGCTTTGTTTTTTTTCATCATGCATAGCCATTGTTTTTGCAGTTAAAATTCAAGTTAAATATTTATGCGTAAAAAAGGTAAATTTGGGATATCTATTTATAACGATTGAATATGAGCTACCCTTATCAAATTAAAAGCCTTGAACAATACTATGAGGCCTACCAAAAAAGTATTGATACCCCCGAATTGTTTTGGAATGAAATTGCCGAAACATTTACCTGGCAAAAAAAATGGGATACAACTTTGGAGTGGAATTTTTCTGCACCCAAAGTAGCCTGGTTTAAAGGGGGTCAATTAAATATTACAGAAAATTGTTTGGACCGACATTTGGAAAAAAATGGAGATACCCCTGCGATCATTTGGGAACCCAATGATCCGCAAGAACATCATCGCGTTATTACCTATAAACAATTGCATTTAAAGGTTTGTCAATTTGCACAAGTACTATTAAATAATGGCGTTCAAAAAGGCGATCGTGTTTGCGTATATATGGGAATGATTCCAGAACTCGCTATTGCAGTATTGGCTTGCGCGCGCATCGGTGCAATACACAGTGTCATTTTTGGTGGATTTAGTGCACAAAGTATTGCCGATCGTTTAGAAGATGCCAAAGCCGAATACATTGTTACTTGTGATGGTGCTTATAGAGGCGCAAAAGATATTCCACTAAAAAGTGTTATTGATGATGCTTTAATTGGCAACAATACGGTTAAGCGTGTTATTGTGTGTACAAGAACTAGAACCGCTGTTTCCATGCTAAAAGAGCGTGATGTTTGGTGGGAAGACGAAATCAAAAAAGTTGAAACACAGGCATTGCCATTGGTGGCACCTGTCCCCATGGATGCCGAAGATCCTTTGTTTATTTTATACACTTCTGGTTCCACAGGAAAACCAAAAGGCGTAGTGCATAGTGTGGCGGGTTATATGGTGTACACCAACTATACTTTTGTAAATGTATTTCAATACCAACCCAATGATATTTTCTTTTGTACCGCCGATATTGGTTGGATTACGGGGCACAGTTATATTGTGTATGGCCCTTTAAGCGCAGGAGGCACTTCCTTAATGTTTGAGGGCATTCCCACTTTCCCCGATGCTGGTCGTTTTTGGGGTATCATTGATAAATTTAAAGTGAATATTTTATACACGGCACCAACAGCCATTCGTTCCTTAATGAGTTTTGGATTGGGTCCAGTAAAGGATCATGATTTAAGTAGTTTAAAAATATTAGGTACTGTTGGAGAACCCATTAATGAAGAAGCTTGGCATTGGTATGATGAGCATATTGGAAAGAAAAAATGTCCTATCGTTGACACTTGGTGGCAAACGGAAACAGGCGGCGTGATGATTTCAAATATGGCAGGTATCACTCCTGGCAAACCGGGTTGGGCCACTTATCCCATGCCTGGCGTAAAAGCTATTTTAGTGGACGAAAAGGGAAATGAAATCACCGAAAAGGAAGATGGATTGTATCGCGGTAATTTATGTATCACTCAAGCATGGCCTTCCATTTTACGCACTACTTATGGCGATCATGAAAGATGCCGCACTAATTATTTTGCCACTTATGAAAATCTATATTTCACAGGGGATGGCGCTTTAAAAAATGAAGAGGGTCAATTTAGAATTACTGGGCGCGTGGATGATGTATTAAATGTAAGTGGTCACCGTATTGGCACTGCCGAAGTGGAAAATGCTATAAATATGCACGCAGGGGTGGTAGAAAGTGCCGTGGTAGGGTATCCGCACGATATTAAAGGACAAGGTATTTACGCGTATATTATTTATACCGGCTCCCATGATCAAGACACTCATGGCAGCAGTGATATGATTCGAAAAGATATATTGCAAACAGTTACACGCATTATTGGACCGATTGCGAAACCTGATAAAATTCAATTTGTTTCAGGACTTCCAAAAACAAGATCTGGAAAAATAATGCGTCGTATTTTACGAAAAGTGGCCGAAGGAGAAACCAGAAATTTAGGAGATACTTCTACTTTATTGGACCCAGCTGTGGTGGACGAAATAGTGAAAGGAATGTTGTAAAACATGATATATAAAAAAAGTCCCGTTGCTGATTTCAACGGGACTTTTTTTATATAAGATAAAACCAATGGATTTTTAGTTTTCCATTAATCCTTTTAATTTCCTTGATAAGAAAAATAAAATAATAGATGCCAAGCCAGCCATGAAAACAAAGAACATAAAGAATTCATGCAAATTGGTAATTTGATACCCAACAAAGGAAGTTGTTTTTCCATTTTCAGGATATAGGGCACTGAAAACACCGGCTAATTTATTGGCAAATGCATTGGCTGTAAACCATACTGCCATTAATAGAGAGGCAAATTTAAACGGCGCTAATTTATTAAATAAGGAAAGGCCAATGGGAGACAAGCAAAGTTCTCCAAATGTATGCATCATATACATACCTACTAACCAAATCATACTTACTTTAACGCCAGCACCTACTCCATTCACTCCGGTTGCAATCCATAAATAACCCAATGCTAAAAGCATTAATCCCATAGCCATTTTAAAAGGCGAAGAAGGCTCTTTGTTGATTTTTCCTAATTTAATCCAAACCCAAGCTACCAAAGGTGCTAAAGTGACAACAAAAATAGAATTGAGCGATTGAAAAAAGCTGGTGGGCACTTCAAAAAATCCCAAATTTCTATCGGTATTTTCTTCTGCAAAATAAGTTAAGGAGGCCCCAGCTTGTTCAAAGGCGCTCCAAAAGAAAATCACAAAAAAAGAAACGGTGAACAACACTGCCACTTTTTTCTTTTCAATCATATTAAGTGTCGAATCTGAAAAAATAATAAATGCAATAAATAAAATACAAGCAAGCAATAACCAAAATAAATAACTCACTACTTTAATGTCTATATAGACTAATGCGACCGTGATTAAAGAAATTAAAAACAAAAAGCCAACCATCACTGGTAGTTTTTGAAAAAACTTGGGTGCATTGGCGGGTGCTTGCCCAATAGGCGCTCCTTCCGTATCAACTAAATACTTTTTTTGAAATATCATTTGCGTAATTACACTCAATAGCATCGCAATACCCCCCGCTAAAAAGGCCCACTTAAAATCACCCTTTGAACCTGTGTCGCCAAAAAAGCCACATACAATTGGACCTAGCGCCCCACCGGTGTTGATTCCCATATAAAATATCGTATAGGCAGCATCTATTTTTGAATCCCCTTTCTTATACAATTGCCCTACCATACTGGAAATATTGGGCTTGAAAAAACCGTTGCCTGCAATCATACAACCTAATCCAATATAAAATAAAGGAGTTGCGATGGCTGCATTATCATAAAAATTACCACAAAAAAACAAAAAGAACTCTCCAATGGCCATTACCAAACCACCCGCAATAATGGAACGATTATTTCCCCAATACCTATCGGCAATATAACCCCCTAATAAAGGCGTTAAATACACTAACCCTGTATAACTACCATATACCTGTGATGCAAAAACCTTATCAAAAAGCAACGCCTTGGTTAAAAACAAAACCAAAATGGCACGCATACCATAATAGTTAAATCGCTCCCACATTTCTGTTGCAAATAAGACGTACAAGCCTTTTGGATGTTTTTCTGCTGTTGCTGACATATTCATTTGTATTTAATTGACCCAAATTAATAAAATCCCTTCAATAATTTTTACTTTCGTGGGGCAAACCTATATATATGAATATTTTAATTATTGGTAGTGGTGGAAGAGAGCATGCATTGGCTTGGAAAATGGCGCAAAGTCATCACTGTGGTCGTTTATTTGTAGCACCCGGAAACCCAGGCACGGCAAGTATTGGAACCAATATCGAAATTCAAATAAACGATTTTCACGCAATAAAAAAAGTAGTGCTGGAAAATGCGATTGATATGATTGTAGTAGGCCCCGAAGACCCATTGGTGAAAGGGATTTATGACTTTTTTGCGAAGGATGAAGCTACCCAACACGTGAATGTAATTGGCCCTTCGGCCGAAGCTGCACAATTAGAAGGAAGCAAAGCATTTAGTAAGCATTTTATGCAAAGGCATGGAATTCCAACTGCCTCCTATGCTGAATTTACCTTGGATAATTATGCGCAAGGGGTGGATTATATTAAAGCACATTCCCTTCCCATTGTGCTGAAAGCGGATGGCTTGGCTGCGGGAAAGGGGGTGATTATTGCATTTACCCAGGAAGAGGCCCTTACCAGTTTTGAAGAAATGATCCAACACAAACAATTTGGGGAAGCCAGTGCCAAAGTGGTGATTGAGCAGTTTTTGGAGGGCATTGAAGTAAGTGTTTTTGCCCTCACCGACGGGACTACCTATCAAATTATTGGCCATGCCAAGGACTATAAGCGAATTGGTGAAGGCGATACTGGTCTTAATACAGGCGGAATGGGCTGCGTAAGCCCCGTCCCCTTTATGGATGAAAGCTTTATGCAAAAAGTGGAAGAGCGCATTATTAAGCCTACTATTCAGGGGATTCAGGCTGAAAACCTTATTTATAAAGGATTTGTATTCTTCGGGTTAATGAATTGTGGTGGAGACCCCTATGTAATTGAGTATAATTGTCGTTTAGGGGACCCCGAAACCGAGGTAATTCTACCGCGTTTACAAACCGATTTAGTGAGTTTATTGGCCGCCGCCGATAATGGCACTTTGGAGGACGTCAATATCGAATACCATTCAAGTGCATTTGCCACGGTGATGGCAGTGAGTGGAGGTTACCCAGGACATTACAAAAAGGACTTTGAAATATTGGGATTAGCTGAGGCCGCAACAGTTCCTGGAACACTTGTATTTCAAGCTGGTACTGGTTTTGAGGGCAATTTAATTGTTACAAAAGGAGGCCGTGTTTTAACAACCACTGCCCAAGGCAACACCCTTCAAGAAGCCGTAAAAAATGCACAAAATGCACTTGCAAAAATCCATTTTGAAGGGATGTATTTTAGAAAAGATATAGGCTACGAATTCGGGGCCTAGTTTTGCCCAAAAAATTATTCTTATTCATTTAGTAAAAAGCTTTGTAGTTCAAGTATTTTAAGTGAATTTTGCTACATTCAACTTGAATATTAAAATACTGAAGAATAATGGGATTATTTAACTTTTTCACCCAAGAAATTGCAATGGACTTGGGTACTGCAAACACACTTATCATTCACAATGATGAAGTAGTAGTGAATGAACCTTCAATTATCGCCTTGAACAGGAATAATATGAAAGAGGTTTTAGGTGTTGGTAAAAAAGCATTGTTAATGCATGAAAAAACACATGAGAGTATTAAAACAGTTCGTCCTTTAAAAGACGGTGTAATTGCCGACTTTAATGCTGCTGAATTAATGATTCGTGAGTTGATGAAAATGATTTATCCAAAAAAACCATTGTTCCCACCAAGTTGGAGAATGGTTATTTGTATTCCGTCATCCATTACCGAAGTTGAAAAAAGAGCGGTGCGTGATAGTGCTGAACAAGCAGGCGCAAAGGAAGTGTATATGATTCATGAACCAATGGCAGCTGCATTAGGTATTGGTATTGATGTGGAAGAGCCAGTAGGAAATATGATTATTGATATTGGTGGTGGTACTACAGGTATTACGGTGATTGCATTAGCAGGCATTGTATGTGATCAAAGTATTCGTGTTGCTGGAGATGAATTCACTGCAGACATTATGGAAGCATTAAGACGTTACCATAGTTTATTAATTGGTGAGCGAACTGCAGAACAAATTAAAATTCATGTAGGTGCTGCATTAAAAGATTTAGACAATCCTCCTGATGATATGCCAGTAAATGGTAGAGACTTGGTAACAGGTATCCCAAAACAAATTATGGTGTCATATCAAGAAGTAGCAGAAGCATTGGATAAAAGTATTTTCAAAATAGAAGAAGCCATCTTAAAAGCTTTAGAAACAACTCCTCCCGAATTAGCTGCGGATATTTACCGTCGTGGTTTATACATCACAGGTGGTGGTTCATTGTTACGTGGTCTTGATAAAAGATTAAGTGCAAAAATTAAATTGCCCGTTCACGTTGCAGAAGATCCACTAAAGAGTGTTGTACGTGGTACAGGCATTGCGTTGAAAAACTACCAACGTTTCCCTTTCATCATGAGATAAAAAAAGTTATCCCGCTTGAAGAATATCATTTGGTTCATAAGACACAACATTACCTTTTTCACTTTTTTGATACTACAAATAGTATCACTGACCATGTTGTCTTCTTATAGTAAATCTCATGAAGCATTTTTTGGGTCTTGGACCAATCAGTTGGCGGGCAATGTGAATAGGTACTACAATAGCTGGTCCTACTTTTTTGACTTGAAAGAAACCAATGCAAAGTTGATTGCCGAAAATGCGCTATTGAGAAATCAATTGACGCAAAATTTCTCAGCATATGATACAAGTAAGAAATTAGGTACACTTGTTTTAAGAAAAGATAGTCTTGAAAAAATTAGAAAGTTTTACTACTACCCAGCAAAAGTGGTAGGCAATACATTTACCTTACAAAAGAATTACGTTTGGATTGAAAGAGGCGCCAATCAAGGTATCAAAAAAGACATGGCCGCCATCAGTCCCGACGGAAGCATTGTAGGTATTGTTATTGAGGTAAATGATAATTACAGTAAAATTATGAGTCTATTGCACCGAAACAGCAAAGTAAGTGCAATGTTAAAAAGAGACAAGATAGCGGGTAGCATTGAATGGGAAGGGGAAGACCCCTACACTTTGGTACTTAAAAATATTTCAAAAAGTGCTGCACCAAAAATTGGCGACACCGTTGTAACCAGCCCCTATTCAACCAACTTCCCCTCTCAACTAATGATTGGCAAGGTCACGAATATCTTAAAAGATCCTTCGAGTAATTTTTTAACCTTAAATGTAAAAGCTGCTACTAATTTTTTCAATTTAGAGTATGTTTATATCGTTGAGAATAAAAGAATGGATGAACAAAAACAATTAGAAAAACCTGAGGCCAATAATGAATAATATTTTAAAAAATAGCATTCGTTTTGTTTTATTCTTGTTGATACAAATTATCATCTTGAATGAAATTCCTCCATTGCATCAATACATCACTCCTTATCTTTATTTTACTTTTCTTTTATGGCTACCTTTTGGTACCAATAGAATTTCGCTTACCCTAATTGGATTTTTCTTAGGTTTTTGCTTGGACCTATTTACCAATACACCAGGCTTGCACACTGCAGCAGGCAGTTTAATGGGATATGTAAGGCCTAGTATCCTTAATTTATTATTGGCCCAAGAAACCTCAGAGGAAATTAATAAAGAGCCGAGTGCTGGTACAATGGGCTGGGGACCTTATGCTATTTATGTTCTTATTTTAACTTTTATACATCACTTTTATTTAGTGCTTCTAGAGTGGTTGCAATTTGGAAACTTTACCTATTTCCTAGGAAAAGTATTTGCCACCTCCCTAATGAGTGTGCTTTTAATTTTTGTTGTAGAATTGGTTATGAACCGACGCAAGTTAAAAAGATAAATCATGGCTTTGTACAATTCAAATCGTGGTGGGATCATTCAAATAATCATTGGCAGTGTTTTTTTAATTATCATTGGCCAGTTAGTGAGCTTGCAACTTGTTTCCAATAAATATAAATTAGCGGCAGACAATAATGCCATTTTTAGAAAAATTATATACCCTGATAGAGGAATTATTTATGATCGCAAAAAAAGGGCATTGCTTGAAAATAGCATTAGTTATGACTTAGTTGTGATCCCCAATGAAGCTAGGGGTGTTGATACCGCAGCACTTTGTGCTATTTTAAAAATTGACAAGGAAGAGTTCAACAAAAGAATGGTTGACGTGATTATTAAAAATTCCAGAGTGAAAGTGGGAATTTTTGAACCTTTTCTTTCTCCAGAGTTATACGCACAGTTAACTGAGAACTTATATCGCTTTCCTGGCTTTTCATTATCTGAACGTTCCATTAGAACCTATCCTTATAATACAGCAGCCCATGTATTGGGTTATGTTGCTGAAGTAGATGTTAATTTTTTAAAGAAACATGAGGAGGAAGGATATGAGATGGGTGATTATGCAGGCATGACTGGACTTGAAAAACAATACGAAAATGTATTAATGGGTCAGCGCGGTGTAAATAGATTTTTGAGAGACAATAAAGGAAAAATTCAAGGTGCTTTTGAAAAAGGACAATTCGATACTGTTGCTGTTGCAGGAAGAAATTTATACACCAGTATGGATGTAGAAGTACAACAGTTGGCCGAAAAATTATTGCAGCATAAAATTGGAAGTGCGGTGGTGATAAATCCAAAAACTGGTGGCGTGATTGCAATGGCATCCAGTCCTGGTTATAATCCCAATTTATTAACGGGTAATCAAAGAAGAAAAACAATTGGAAGCTTATTAACCGATACGGCTCGTCCAATTTACAACCGTGCCATTAAAGGACAATATCCTCCAGGTTCCACATTTAAACCATTAGGTGCACTAATTGCACTTGATCAAGGGCTTATTACACCTAACTATGGCTACAATTGTTATGGCAGTTACAATACCTGTGGTGATCCAAGAAAATGTACCCACTCCAACGGAGGACATGCTGCTAATTTACAAATTGCTTTGGCAAATTCTTGCAACTCCTATTTTTTACAAGTATTCAGAATGGCCATTGACAATCCAAAATACCGTAATGCAAAATTAGGCTACCTTAAATGGAAAGAGTATATCAATAGCTTTGGCTTAGGAAGAAAATTAGGAGTTGACTTGCCTAGTGAAAATAAAGCGAATATACCTGATACAGCTCAGTACAACAAAGACTTTGGCAATCCGAAGCTATGGAACAGTTGCTATATGCTTACTTTAGGAATTGGTCAAGATAGAATGACCGCTACGCCTTTACAACTAGCCAATTCAATGGCGATTATTGCTAATGGAGGATACTATTATACCCCTCATTTTGTAGATAGCATTGAAGATGAGGACGATGAAGACAAGGCTTTACTTTCAAAATTTAGAACCAAACAAGCAGTTACCAAAATTTCAAGTGCCGCTTATGCAGCAATTAAAGAAGGGATGCACGACGTAACTGTTTATGGAACAGCTAAAGGATTAACAGTTCCAGGTCATGAGTTTTGTGCAAAAACAGGAACTGCTCAAAACCCACATGGTGAAAACCATTCTATATTTGTTTGTTTCGCTCCAAAGAACAATCCCAAAGTAGCTGTAGCAGTGGTAGTGGAGAACGCTGGTTATGGTGCAACTTGGGCAGGCCCTATTAGCACTTTACTAATGGAAAAATACTTGAACGATACATTAACTAGTGAAAGTAAAAAGAAAAGTGACGAACTTGCTAATAAAGACTTAATGCCTAGTTCTATTAAAGAATGGTATGAGCGGAACAAAACACAGCGCTTGGATGAGATTGAAGAATATAAAAATGATGAATTGGGGGATGTTTGGAATATGGAAATGGTAGCTGATTACAAACCAATACCAAAGAAAATAGTACCTGATACCATTCGTAAGGTTGCCGATACAACGAAGAAAAAGAAGGGACCCAAAGAACCTTCAAAAAATAAACTGAGTAAGGATAGTGCCGCATTAATTCAAAAAAAGAAAAAAAAGACTCCTAAGCCAAGAAATGTCAACAACACCTAATCAAAATAATTTCTCCAAAGGAACCGACTTAGCCGTCATCATTCTATATTTTGTAATGGTGGCGATTGGTATCTTATGTATTTTTATGGTGGAGTATAATCCCAATAGCAATTGGAGTAGTTCATTGATTGCAGGAAAAAACAGTTATAGCAAACAAATCTATTTTGCCATTTTCTGCAGTTTTATAGGCATATTTATTTTATTAATGGATAGTAAAGTGTTTACCGCATTGGCGAACATTTTATATGCAGTTGGAATAATATTAATGCTTGCCACTTTTGTGTTAGGTAAAAATATAAACGGATCAAAAAGTTGGATTCCTATTGCGGGCGGTTTTAACTTGCAACCAGCTGAATTATGCAAAATATTTACTGCACTGATACTTGCTAAATTTATTTCAAAGCCCGAAACAGATTTTAGTAAATTAAAGTCCCACCTTATTGCTGCAGGTATGATTGCATTACCCGCCATTCTTTCCATAATGCAACATGAATTGGGATTGGCCTTGGTATATAGTGCTTTTATATTTGCAATGTATCGAGAAGGGTTGCCTCCTATTATTTTAATTATCGTTTTTACTTTTTCATTATTAGTGGTGGCTACCCTATTGTTAGAGCCTAGTTTATTAGCCATTATTTTAACTGGCATTGCAGGAATAATTATTCTAACAATGATTAAGCGGTTTAAACGAAATAAGTCAAAAATTTTATTGATTCTGGGTATTTGGGCTATTTGTTTTGGGACAGTCCGATATGCCGTACCTTATATGTTTAACAATGTATTTGAATGCTACCAAAGTACACGTATCTATAGTATGGTGGGAAAAGAATACGATTGTAGTCAAAATAAAAAGTCAAATGCTGCTGGCGGGAAAAAGCGTACTAGAAAGCCAGACGATTATAACGTAAAACAAAGTAAAATTGCCATTGGATCCGGTGGATTTACAGGAAGAGGCTTTTTAAAGGGAACCCAAACAAGAGGTAAATATGTTCCAGAACAAAATACCGATTTTATCTTTACTTCATTAGGGGAAGCTTTTGGATTTATTGGTACTGCTACATTTTTAGGGCTGTATTTGTTTTTTCTTTTTAGATTAATTCGAATTGCAGAAAGACAAAGAAGTACTTTTTCGCGGGTATATGCGTATAGCGTAGTAGGAATTTTCTTTTTTCATATAGCGGTGAATATTGGAATGACTGTTGGATTATTCCCAGTGGTGGGTATTCCACTTCCTTTAATTAGCTATGGCGGCTCTTCCCTATTAACCTTTACCGTACTAGTATTTGTTTTGTTGCGATTAGATGCAGATCGTCAAATGGTATTACGTTAACTTTATTTTTATTTTATGCGAATATATCCTTTATCAGAAGGTAGCTTTACCATTGACCATACTAAAGTGTTTGTTCCTTTTGACACAGCCACCGAAAATTTACAGCAGCGTCCAAAAGGTAGTATATTAGTAGAGATTCAGCCATTTGTAGTGGTGACCGATACAGATATTATACTCTTTGATACTGGACTAGGTTACCATAATAAAGAGGGTGTGCTTCAAATACACGATAACTTAATGCAATTAGGAATTGACCCATCCAGTGTAACCAAAGTATTTATGAGTCATTTACACAAGGATCATGCTGGCGGTATAAGTTATATACATCCACAACACAAGGAAAGATTTATTAGTTTCCCTTACGCCAAATATTATATTCAACAACGCGAATTTGAATTAGCCATGAGCGGAAAAAGCCCTTCTTATTTAGCGGAGCAGGTACAAATATTGGAAAACTTTAGTGGTGTGGTGTGGCTTCATGAAGACCAAGGTGTCATTGACAATACCATTCATTACCAATTAACAGCGGGTCATAGTTTATATCATCAGGTTGCTTGGATAAAAGAAAATGATACAATTTTATTTTTTGGGGGTGATGAAGCACCTCAGTTGCAGCAAATGAAATCAAAGTTTGTTGCCAAATATGATATGGATGGTAAAAAAGCAATGGAATGGAGACAAAAATGGTGGGAACAAAGTGCTACTGAAAATTGGACATTTGCTTTTTACCATGATATTCAGTCTCCGACCTATTTTCACAAGCTTTTCGATAAAACTTTTTAATAAGGATTATCTTAGTTTCATCAGTTCTGTAGGGATGCGGAATAAATAGGGCAACAATGCGCACTTTGGTTTTATACTGGCGCTTTAGTATCCTTCCATTTCCATAAATGCAAACATGCATAGGTTTTATAGGGTACCCAAGCATTTGATTTAGCAATCATTTTAGTTTGCAACTCTTTTTTTGAAGTATATTTTATTTTATACAGCTTAATCATGGCTTGTTGTATGCCTAAATCGTCCACTGCAAATACATTTTCATGGCCTAAACTAAACATCAACAACATTTCAACCGTCCACCTTCCAACTCCTTTAATTTGAGTAAGTAGGTCAATCACTTCCTCGGGCTGCATTTTATATAGTTGTTGATCGGTAATTTTTTGATCCAAAAAAAACTGTGCTACATTTTTTACATAATTCACTTTTGAATTGCTTAATCCTATCCCTCTTAATAATTCAAAATCGGTTGCCAATACTTGCGCACAGCTAGGCTCTTTATGTTGATACAATGCCAAAAAACGGTCAAATATAATTTTAGCTACTTTGGTACTTAATTGTTGGCTTATAATGCTAGCCATTAAACGAATTGCGGTGTTTTTTCTACGCTTCAAAGTATAGGAATCTTCCAATAATAAAGCAACTAAGTGTTTGTCTTTTTGTAAATGCTCCTTGTAACTCATGCGCACAAATTAAGCAGAATTCATTAATTTATCTTAACTTTTGCTTGCATTCAAAAACCAGCATTACACATTGATAAACAAAAAAATAGAACAATGAAGAAACTATTTATTTTAATATTGCTTTGCTATTGTCAAATTGGCTTTGCACAAAACAAGGATGTTATTGCGATCCAAGACCTTCTTTCTAATCAAACAAAATCTTGGAACAACGGTAATGTAGAATCCTTCATGTTAGGGTACCTAGAAAGTGATAGCCTCGTATTTATTGGGAAAAATGGTCCAACTTATGGATATGCTAACACTTTGGCAAATTATAAAAAAGGATACCCCGATACCAGCCATATGGGTAAATTAAACTTTGACATTATTAGTATCAAATCACTTAATACTGATCACTACTTTGTAATAGGAAAATGGCATTTAACAAGAACCGTAGGTAATTTAAATGGGGTATTTACCTTATTATTTCGAAAAACAAAAGATGGGTGGAAAATTATTGCCGACCATAGTAGCTAATTAGTCAAGGCTTTGTTTATTGTTGGCCGCTGCTTTTAAAATCCTATCAAATTCTTCAGGGGTTAAGTCATTGTAGAAATAATAAATCGGATCTACTTTAACACCTTTTTTTCTTACTTCATAATGACAATGTGGGCCCGTACTTTTGCCGGTACTTCCTACATATCCAATAACCTGTCCTCTCACAACAGTCTGTCCTGGCTGTGTATTTACTTTAAGCATATGGCCATATAAGGTTTCATAGCCATACCCGTGATTAATTATTACTTTGTTACCGTAACCGTCTGGGCTAAAACCGGCTATGGAAACCACCCCGTCTGCTGTGGCATAAATGGGTGTTCCTGCAGGAGCCGTAAAATCTAGCCCTTGGTGCATGCGCACATTTTTATAAATGGGGTCAATTCTTAATCCGAAACTACTTCCAATTCTATTTAAATTTTTATTGCTAATAGGCTGTATTGCAGGAATGGCTTTTAACAATTTTTCCTTGTTATTAACCATGGTATTAATTTCCAAATAGGAAGAATCCTGAAATGCAAGCCTTAAACTAAGGTTATTTAATTGAGCTGCTATATTATTGGTTAAATCGGTACTCGCTAAATTTTGGATCATTCTAACTTCCTTCTTTTTTTCCATTTCTTTTAAACGCGCGCTATCGGGTATCGGATCCGCCTCAAAAATGGATCGATACACTTCATTATCCCTATTCTCCAACTCTGTCATTTGTAATTCTAACTGCCTTACTCTTTCCTGCAATACACTATAATTGGATTTATAGGCATCATTTTGTTGACGCAACAACTTTTCCTTAGGAGAATCAATGTATTGAAAAATAAGAATTACAATAATAACGGCCGTTACAATGGACGCAAAAATGAAACCAAATAGCTTTAATAAACGCACCCTTAATGGGATATCCAGCTTTTCAAACCTTAGGGTATGTGTGTTAAAGTAATATTTAATTTTCTTCATCGTCTGGCTATGATAATTAGATCATTTCTTTTCAAAAAAGGGCCTATTTCCTTACCTTTGAGGTTCTTAAAAACTATACAAATATAGCTTTTTAAAGAAGAATTAGCTTAAAATTCCAATCCATGATGACCAGCTCAGAAATTAGACAACAGTTTTTAGACTTTTTTGCATCCAAAGGACATGCCATTGTTCCTTCGGCACCGATTGTTATTAAAAATGATCCCACTTTATTGTTTACCAATGCGGGTATGAATCAATTTAAAGATTTTTTCTTAGGTAACCAGCAACCAAGTCATCCAAGAATTGTAGATACACAAAAATGTTTACGTGTGAGTGGCAAGCACAATGACTTGGAGGAAGTAGGTGTTGATACTTATCATCATACGATGTTTGAAATGTTGGGTAACTGGAGTTTTGGTAATTATTTTAAAGCAGAAGCTATTGAGTGGTCATGGGAATTATTGACTAAAGTGTATAAATTAGATCCTGCACGTTTATATGTTTCGGTTTTTGCAGGTGACCCTGCCGAAAATTTACCTCAATCCACTGTTGCCTTAGAAGAGTGGAGAAAATGGGTGCCAGACGAAAAAATTATTTTCGGAAATAAAAAAGATAATTTCTGGGAAATGGGTGACACCGGCCCTTGCGGCCCATGTAGTGAGATACATGTGGACATGCGTTCAGCAGAAGAAATGGCAAAAGTACCAGGACGTGATTTAGTCAATATGGATCATCCTCAAGTAATTGAAATTTGGAACAATGTATTTATACAATACAATCGAAAAAAAGATGGTAGCCTAGAACCTTTACCTGCTAAGCATGTGGATACAGGAATGGGATTTGAAAGATTAGTGCGTGTAATTCAAGGAAAGCAAAGCAACTACGATACCGATGTATTTACGGGCACTATTGATATTGTTGCCAATATCACCGGAAAGAAATATGATTTTAGCGATACCAAAGAAGCAGTCGCTTTTAGGGTTATTGCCGACCATATTCGTGCCATTGCTTTTACCATCGCCGACGGACAATTGCCTTCCAATACAGGTGCAGGATATGTAATTAGAAGAATTTTAAGAAGAGCTGTTCGGTATTATTATTCCTACTTGGACTACAAGCAACCATTATTACATCAATTAATGCCAGCGCTTGCAAAGCAATTTGAAAACGTATTCCCTGAATTAAATAGTCAATTAGAATTTGTAAGCAAAGTTGTAAAGGAGGAAGAAGAAGGATTTTTAAGAACCTTAGAAAAGGGATTAAAACGTATTGACGATATCATTAGCTCACATAAAAAAGGGACCACTATTGAGGGTAAATTAGTGTTTGAGTTGTTTGATACTTATGGATTCCCAGTAGACTTAACTAGGTTAATTGCTAGTGAAAATGACCTTCAAGTGGATGAAGTAGGTTTTGAAACTGAAATGCAGCAACAAAAGGACCGAAGCAGGGCAGCAACAGCTGTAGATACAGGGGACTGGATTTTAATTGGCGAGGACTCCCCTACTCAATTTGTGGGCTATACACAAACAGAAGAAAATACAATTGTCACCAAATATCGTAATGTAAAAGCGAAAGGGAAAGAGGGCTATCAATGGATACTAGCTAGCACTCCTTTTTATGCGGAAAGTGGAGGACAAGTGGGTGATAAAGGAACCTTAACATTTGAAGACGGCTCCATAATTGAAGTAACAGATACGAAGAAAGAGAACAATTTATTCATTCACTTTACTGATACTTTACCAAAAACAATTGGACCCAAAGTAACAGCAAAAGTAGCTACTGTTCAAAGAGCCAATACTACAAAGCACCACTCTGCAACACACTTACTTCATGCAGCATTAAGAAATGTACTTGGCAAACATGTTGCTCAAAAAGGAAGTTTAGTAAACGCCGATCAATTAAGATTTGACTTTTCACACTTTGCAAAAATGACAGAAGCGGAAATAGCAAGTGTTGAAAAAATAGTCAATGAAAAAATAAAAGAAAATGTGCCGGTAGTCATTAACGAAATGAGTAAAGATGAAGCCATAGCATTAGGCGCCATGGCATTATTTGGAGAAAAATACGGCGACAAAGTGCGTGTGGTGATGATGGATCCCGCCTATTCTATTGAATTGTGCGGCGGTACCCATGTTGGTCATACAGGAGAAATTGGAGAATTTATATTAAAAGCCGAAGCATCAGTAGCAGCGGGTGTAAGAAGAATTGAAGGAGTGGTGGGTGAAGCGGCTGCAAAATATTTAACAGAAGTAAAAGAAAAATTGCATAAGCAAATTATTCAACTTACAGAGGCTTGCGCTGGTATAGCTGCAAAGTTAAATAGTAATTTTACAGCCCCAGAATGGAATGAAAGCTCCAGTGTGGATGTATTAAATGATACAATAAGTACATTACAATCAAATCAAAAAGAACTTAGTAAGCAATTAGAAAGTCAAGAAGCTTTGTTAGTGAATGAGTTGTTTGAAAAATACCAAACTCAATTTGAGACCATCAATACAGTTTCCTTCTTAGGTGTTCAATTGTCATTAAGTAGTGCTGAGCATTTAAAAAAATTAGCCCACCAATTAAGTGCTATACATGAAAACAGTGTAGTTGTTTTAGCAGCTGAAGTGGGTGGTAAAGCAAATATTGCTTTAGCGCTAAGCGAGTCTATTGCCAATACCAAACAATGGCAAGCGCCCGCCATTATCAAGGAAAAAATCGCACCCCTTATTAAAGGCGGTGGTGGTGGTCAAAAAACTTTAGCCACTGCTGGTGGCCAAGATGCGAGCCAACTGCTTAAAGCCATTGAAGTGATTAAGGCAACGCTTTAACGATGTTTTGATATAAATATTTGAAATTCAAGGCCTTAGAAAAGACTAACTATTTCTAAGGCCTTTTTGTTGACAAAATTTTTAAAAAATTAACATTTGCGAATTAATTCGTAGTTAAATAAATCCCTTATTTTTGATCTACTAAATAATTCGTAATTGTAATTTAGCATCCGCTTTTAAAAAATGAAAATGAACAATATGCAAATGAAAAAAACAATTGTTGGAATAACTGCCCTGTTATTTATAGGTACATCCCTGTTTGCACAGGAAGTAGTGATTATCAAAAAAACAACTAAAGACACTGTTAATAAACCATTAATGGTGATTGACGGTGTGATTACTGATAATACCAATATGGAGGACATGTCCCCTGCCGATATCGCATCAGTCAGTGTATTAAAAGGGCAAAATGCAACTAGTAAATATGGTGATAAGGGCAGAAACGGTGTAGTAGAAATTATTTCAAAGAAAGCGCCTAAAGTGGTAAAAATAGATACCTCTATTAATATGACG
The DNA here is from genome assembly GCA_947457075.1 of Bacteroidota bacterium. Taxonomy (GTDB): domain Bacteria; phylum Bacteroidota; class Bacteroidia; order Chitinophagales; family Chitinophagaceae; genus Sediminibacterium. Next base: position 119,884 of record CANGUG010000006.1, on the reverse strand, counting down.
GTAATGGTGGACGGTGACAATGTTACAATTAATGGTGTACCAGTTGATAAAAATGACCCTAGAATTAGCAAAAAAGGTAGAATCATTATCTCTAAGGGAAATGCATTCAAACCCAATGAAAATGGCACAGCTGATTCTACAAAAGCAAGCATTGAATTTGAAAATTATGAAGACATGTTTGTGCCAGCAACAGCTTCCAATAAGGCATTTTTAGGGGTTATGACCGAAGTGGCTGATCAAGAAAAAGGCGCTGTAATTAAAACAGTGAGTGATGATAGTCCTGCAAAAAAAGCTGGATTAAAGGAAAACGATATTATCACAAAAATTAATGATCAAACTATTGACGGACCAAAGTCATTATACGATGCCGTTGGAAAATACCAACCTGATGAAAAAATAACTATTACCATAAAAAGAGAGGGTAAAGAAAAAAAGATTAATGCAACCTTAGCAAAAAATAAAGCACAAGAAGAAAATAATGTATTATTTTTTAATTCCCCCAATGGTAATATGCCCAATATAATGCGTCGTGGTTTTCAATTTGTACCTGACCAAAATTTCGAAATGCCTACTTTACCTGGTCTGAATGGCATCATTAATAGCATGGACAAAAAACCAAAATTAGGTATTTCAATTGAGGACCTTGAAACAGGGGAAGGTGTGAAAATTAAAACAGTTACCACAGCCTCACCAGCTGAAAAAGCAGGACTCAAAGTAAATGATATTATCACCAAAATGGATGATAAAGTTGTCAAAGAAGTAGCTGACTTGAAATGGGAATACTTAAAAGAAGGTCAAAACTTAAAGTTCACCATTCTTAGAAATGGCGAACAAAAAAGTATTGAAGTTAAAATACCTAAAAAACTAAAAACAGCCGATTTATAGAATAGTGTTCATAGTTAAACGAATAAAAAGCCCTCTAATGTATTTAGGGGGCTTTTGTATTTTATGATTGCGTGCAAAAATGCCTCATTTACTGTATTTTTGTTGCATGTTGGATACGGGAAAATATGAAGCAGTGATTGGGCTAGAAATTCACGCACAATTAGCTACTGCCACAAAATTATTTTGTGGCGATGCTACTAGTTTTGGAGCCGATCCAAATACACATGTGAGTCCAATTACTTTAGGACATCCCGGCACACTCCCAAAAACAAACGCTAAAGCAATTGAATATGCAATCAAAATGGGATTGGCTTGTGGATCTAACATAGCAGAAGATAATTATTTTGCCAGAAAAAATTATTTTTATCCTGACCTGCCCAAGGGTTACCAAATTTCACAACATACAACCCCCATTTGCATTGGAGGTCAAGTTAAAATTAAAAGTGAAAGTGGGCCAAAAAATATACAATTAAATAGAATTCATTTAGAGGAAGATGCAGGGAAAAGCATACATGATATTTCACCTACTCATACACTTATCGATTTAAATCGCGCAGGCACACCCCTTATTGAAATTGTTACTGAACCTTGTATTCATTCTGCTGAAGACGCCTACATATATGTAACTGAAGTGCGCAAGCTCGTAAGATGGTTGGGGATATGTGATGGGAATATGGAAGAAGGTAGTTTAAGGTGTGATGCCAATATTTCCATAAGACTAAAAGGTGAAGTCCAATTAGGTACGAAAGTAGAAGTGAAGAATTTAAATTCAATTCGTAATATCAAAAAAGCAATCGAATACGAAATTGAAAGGCTTATTCATTTAAAGGAAACAGGAGGTGCTATCATACAACAAACAAGAAGCTTTGATGCGGACAATGACACCACTTTTTCAATTCGTGACAAGGAAGATGCAAACGATTATCGTTATTTTCCTGACCCCGATTTAGCTCCTTTTCATTTAACCAAGGAATATATCTCAGCTATAAAAGCCGCTTTACCAAGCTTACCTAATGCATTAAAGGAAAATTGGAAAATTATATATGGTTTACCCGAATATGATATTGATCAATTATGTGAACATAAGGAGGAAGCTGATTTTTATATTGCATTAACCCAACATACAACACATTATAAAGCAGCAGCTAATTGGATCATTGGACCAATTAGAGCCTATTTAAATGAAACAGGGAAAAGTTATCAAAGAATCTATGCGTCTATTCCCAACATCATTACATTAATGGAAATGGTTGAAATGGGACAACTAAATTTTTCTGTAGCATCAGGGAAAGTGTTTACAGCCATTATGCTTCAACCACAGTCCCCTATTGAATATGCAACCCAACATAATTTAATTCAAACGCAATCAACGAACGAAATTGAAAAATGGATTGAAGAAATACTCACCGAACATCCAGATAAAGTATTAGAATATAAAAAAGGAAAAAAAGGATTAATAGGCTTATTTATGGGTGAGATTAAGAAAAAGAGCAAAGGGAAAGCCGATCCAAAAACAACCACACAATTACTAGAAAAAAAATTATCTTAAATTATTTATACCTATGAAAAATATCCATTTATCACTTTTGTTGCTTATTGTTATTTCAGTATTCGTAAGCTGTAATAATAAAAATAATGAAGCCCGTTATTCCATAACAGGCACTATTCAAAATGCTGAAAACAAAAAGTTAGTGCTGCAAGAAGTTCCTTTTGATGGCAAAGAAATGATCACCCTTGATTCTGTTACCTTGAAACAAGATGGTAAATATAATTTTGACTTTATTGCAAAAACCGAAGGTCTTTATATTTTAGCCATTGAAAATGATACTATCAATAACTTTTCAATTGTTTTTGTGAACGATGAAAAAAATATTCAAATCAATGCGGACCCTGGCAAAATAGAAACTTATACAATTAAAGGATCAAAAACAAGTGAATCATTAATGGCATTTTTAAAGGAGTATAAATCCAAAGATATTTCCATTTTTGAAACAATGAACAAATTGGCTGAGTTGCAAAATAGCAATGGCGATGCTGTAACAATTGACACTTTACAAAAAGAGAGAAACAATAAAATTGCTGCATTAAATTCTTTTACACAAAATGCAATTAACAATGCCACTAATCCTTCCATGATTTATTACTTATTGGGATTGAGTATGAGATCAATGGAAACCTCACAGGTATTGGCACTTGCAAAATCTGCAGCTGAAAAAACAAAATCAGAAGCATTAATTACTTTTGCCACTTCACTTGGCAATCAAATACAAAGCAATATAACACCAGGTGCTATCGCCATTGGGCAACCTGCTCCAGAAATTGCCTTAGCTGACACAAAAGGGAAAATCGTAACATTAAGTAGTTTTAAAGGTAAATATGTATTGGTTGATTTTTGGGCTAGTTGGTGCGGCCCTTGTAGGGCGGAAAATCCGAATGTTGTTCAAGCTTACGAAAAATTCAAAAAGAAAAATTTCACCATATTGGGTGTATCACTTGACGATAATAAAGAGGATTGGGAAGAAGCGATAAAAGCGGACAATCTGAACTGGGCACATATAAGTGACCTTAAAAAATGGGAAAGTACCGTGGTAAGTACTTATAAGATTGAAGGCATTCCATTTAATGTATTAGTAGATCCAAATGGGATGGTAATTGCAACTGAATTAAGAGGTCCTGCCTTAGAGGAAACACTTAATAAATTGATAAAGTAGTAATCCTTTATTTTGGTTGTTTAATAAACGTTTTAATCAAGGCCGGCAATAGTATCAAATTGGTAAAAGTACTCACTACCAAAGTGAGTGATGTTAACCAACCCAATGCTTTTGTGCCACCAAAATCGCTAAAACAAAATATAATAAAGCCAGCTACTAAAACAAGTGAGGTATAAATAATACTAATTCCTGTATGCTTAATGGTTTGAACCAGCGTGAGTGCTACCTGATTGTTTAAACGAGGCAATTCCTGCTTATAGTTAATAAGAAAACGGATAGTCACATCAATGGCAATCCCCAAAGCAACACTAAACACCAATACTGTAGAAGGTTTAAGTGAAATGCCTACCCAACCCATCATACCTGCTGTAATTAAAAGAGGTACAATATTGGGTATTAAGGAGCACATTAATACCGGGAATGATCTAAATAAGAAAATCATACAAATAGCAATTAACAAAAATGCCCAAAATATAGATTCACTTAATCCACGAATAATAAAATTACTACCCTCTAAAAAAGTAACACTGCTTCCTGTTATTTTAACTTCATACTTACTACTATCAAAAATAGATTTAGTAGCACTGTCTAATTTATTCAAAAAGGCAGGTAATTGTGCACTACCAATATCCTTCATATTCACACTTACTCTTGTAGCTCTTTTTTCTTTATCAATAAACTTATTCAATAATTGTGTTGGACTATTATTAGTGGACTTGTTATTCGCAACAGATAAGTAGGGCGCAATAAATGCCATTTCAGCAGAGGTAGGAATGGTATATTGTGTGCTATCTCCATCATAAAAGGTTTGCTTGGCAAATTTAATTCCTTCCACTAAACCAATGGGTTTACCTAATTCTGGTTGATCCAATAAATAAGCATGCAATAAATCAATATCTTCTAATGGACGTATATTCCTAGTCAACCCGTTTTTCTTTTTGGTATCAATCACTATTTCAACAGGCATCACCCCTCCCCCTTCTTGCTCAAACCATTTAAGGTCGGTATATAATTTGTCTTTTTTAGGTAAATCGTCAACAATAAAAGCTTCTTTTTTAATATTCACTAATCCTATCAAAGAAACAAATACTAATAAAAGGGTGATACCAAAAACCCATTTAGTATGTACAAAAGTCCAACGTTCAATTTTTACTAATATTTTTTCCAAAAATTTATTGTCTAAATATCGAACGTGTTTAGGTTGGGGCGCTTGTAAAAATGTCAAAACCGGTGGTATAAAAAATAAGCTAATAAAAAACAAAGCCATAATGTTGATGCCTGACACCCAACCAAATTCATTTAATAAAGGACTTTTCGTTAAAGCAAAAACAAAGAAGCCGATGGCCGCTGTTATATTACAGAACAAAGTAACAATACCCATTTTGCCTACCATTTGCACAATAGCCTTTTCCTTATCTTGTGTTTCCTTATAGGCTGTGTGGTACTTATTTAAGAAGTAAATACAATTGGGAATGCCAATTACCACAACAAGTGGTGGGATCAAAGCTGTTAATAAAGTAATTTTTTGGCCCATTAATACCATGCTGCCCAAACTCCAAATTACACCCATCGCAACTACTGCCAAGCTCATTAGCATGGCCGAGAAAGACCTGAAAAATAAGTATAAGGTCACCGCACATAAAAACAAAGAGCCAAATAAGAACCATAACATTTCTTTTTTGATTCTATCTGCCATAATGGTTCTGATATAAGGAAGCCCACTCATATGCAAATCCAATTTGGTTGCTGCACTGAATGCATCTAATTGTTGGGTGAGCTTTCTAATTATGGCTGATCTTGAAGCACTGTTAATAGAATCTGGGACAAAGCTAATAGCCATAATATATGCATGACTATTGGGATTGTACAATAAATTTTTATAAAAAGGGATTTGTTCAAATGCAGATTGATGAACTTTTAATACACTATCATTGGTATAAGGAGGATTAAATATTTTTTGTGCAATAAATTTACTATTTAAGGTGTCTTTTGTTAAGTTATAGGCAAATGGCACACTTAAGACATCGGTCACTCCTGGAATTTCCTTTATGGATTGGTGCAAAACAACGAGTCTATTAAAAGTTGTTTTGTTGTATAAATTATTCGACTGAAAACCAACAACCATCGTAGCACCGTCAACACCAAATTGTTTTACAAAATCTTTATAAACGACAAATTTGGGATTGTCCTCAGGGATCGCTTTTGTGAATTCATAACTTAATTTAATTTGAGCAGCAAAATATCCCATAAATAGGGTTGTCAATGTCAACACTACCAAACTAGTTATTTTATACTTAACTATTTTTTGACCTAATTGATACCACATAATAAATGAGATTGTTTTGTTTAGAGGATCCAAAGATAGGCCATTAGCTGAGTAAGCATACCAATGGCAAAGCCTACTATTAACTCTTTTTTGGTATGGTCACTCACTATCATTCGGGCACTAATTACGAATGCAGTAAGTAAAACTGCCAGTACCAACCAAAATAAATTATTGAGGGAATAATGAAAACTAGTCAATCCGACGGCCATTAAAAAACCACCAATTCCAATGGCATGCAAACTTACTTTCATAAAATTATTTACAACCAAGCCAATACTAGTAGCAATAAAAATACCAAAATAAAAAAACTTAAGTACTAAGGGCTGGTCTGTAAAATTGCGACTTAAATAATACATCCACCAATAAAAAAACATTGTAATTACATAGGGAATAATTCGCTCTTTTTGGGTTCGCAAAAAAATACTTTCACTAAATTTTAATCGCCATAATAAAAAAACAGCAAAGGCGGGGAAAAAAGCAGTTAGCCAAAATACACTAAACACCCTCAACTTTAATTGCCATTCGGTAATACTTGCAAATTCATAAGGTACTACCTGTATTAAGAATAATAAAAAAAAGGTGGGTACAAATAAGGGATGGAAAACATAGGAAACGAATTGAGCTAAAAAACGAAGTGATTTTGATTGGGTATTTTCCATTGTACTTTTTAAATTTTGTCAACTACAGTTCTTTTCTAAGTCTTGCAACTGGTATATTTAATTGTTCTCTATATTTTGCAACCGTTCTTCTTGCAATATTGTATCCTTTATCCTGAAGCTGTTCGGTTAATTCGTCATCACTTAAAGGCTTATGTTTATTTTCTTGCTCAATAAGCTCTTCTAATATTGCTTTCACCTCCTTGGTACTTACTTCTTCGCCTGAATCTGTTGTCAGGGATTCACTAAAAAAGAATTTTAATAAATAAGTGCCAAATTCGGTTTGAACATATTTGCTGTTGGCTACCCTACTAACGGTGGAAACATCTAAGCCCGTTTTCTCTGCAATATCTTTTAGTATCATAGGGCGTAACTGAGTGGTGTCACCACTTAAAAAGAAGCCTTCTTGATGCAATAAAATAGCGCGCATGGTCATGAGTAAGGTTTGTTGCCTTTGTTGGATCATTTCAATAAACCACTTTGCAGCATCAATTTTCTGTTTTATGAAAAATACTGCTTCTTTTTGCGCCTTATCTTGTTTTTGCCCTCGGTCATATTCTTTTAACATCATCTTATAGTCATCACTAATCACCAATGGTGGCGCATTTCTACTATTTAAACTAAGCTCAAGCTTTCCATTATTAATAAGTACAGTAAAATCAGGAATGATGTATTTTTCCGCTTCACTATGTTGACCCAATTCCGCTCCAGGTTTTGGATTCAAACTAATAATTTGATGTAACACATTTTTGATAGCTACATCTGACAAGTGCAAACTTTTTTGAATTTTATCATAATGTTTGCGCGTAAATTCTTCAAAATGTTTATCAATGATTTGAATCGCGAAAAGAATGTCTTCTTTGTGTTCTACTCTTTTTTCCTCTTCTTCATTTTGCAGCTTTCTTCTTAACTGCAATAATAAACACTCTTGTAAATTTCTTGCCGCAATACCAGCAGGGTCAAAAGATTGAATTTTTAATAAAATAGTTGCAATTGTCTTTTCCTCGACTAGCATTCCTTGCTTAAAAGCCAAGTCATCGGCAATAGACTGCAAAGCCCTTCTTAAATATCCATCATCGTCCAAACTTCCTATAATTTGTTCGGCAATTTTAAAATCATCTTCTCCCAAAGCCAACATGTTTAATTGATCCATTAGTAAATCATGTAAACTTAGTTCCGCTTTTATTGGAGTTACTTTTTCATCATCTAATTCAGGAAAATAATCGTCCTTGGTTTTATAATCAGCAATTTCTCCATCATCATCATAATTATACTCATTCAATTCTTCATTGCTTAACTCATATTCATCAACAGGAACTGCTTCTTCGTCATCATTTATGCTTTGCAAAAGCTCATCTTTCATTTCTTCGGAGGCAGTAGAAGCATCGCCATCAAGTAAATCTAAATTAACTTCTAACGCAGGATTGTCTTCTAATTCTTCTTTGACCCTTTGTTCAATTTGAGCACTAGGCAGCTGCAACAATTTCATTAATTGTATTTGTTGCGGAGACAATCTTTGCAATTGTCTTTGTTGTAATGACTGGCCTAATGACATAATAAAGCTTTATGAAAGCGCGGACTGTAATACTTGTAAAAATTTTGCCCCTTTTTCATGCACCTGCTCCTCTGTCCACGTTAAACTTATTGCTGTAGAAATACACCTACTCATGATTGCATCACTTTTTTCAAAATGGCTGGTTTGCAAAGCTGTAATTGCATTTTGTTGTGCCTCACTAAGTGGGTATAAACTTTTTGCATTTTTTAAATGATCCCACTTGCGAATATAGTGCCAGTTATTAGCGTACCAATAAAAATTTCCTGCTAAAATTCCAGCCTCTTTAAATGCCTCAATGACCTTTTCGGTTTGCACTTGTGTGGGTAAAAACCAACTTAGAAAACTAAAGCTATCTCCACTAGGATCTGGCACTTGTCTAAATTCAATTCCAGGCACTTGCTCAATATAGGACCTTAAAATTTGGTTGTTCTTTTTTTGAATGGCTAAAAAAGTATCCAACTTTTTAATTTGCGCTAAACCAACAGCGGCATGCAATTCACTAATTCTAAAATTATACCCTAAAAATGGATGTAAATCTGCACCACGATCCACTCCTAAATGATCATGGCCATGATCGGTAAAGGCATCCGACTTTATATAAACGTCTTTGTTGTTGGTCATTACCACCCCACCTTCTCCACAAGTAATTGTTTTAACAAAATCAAAAGAGAAAGTGCCGGCATCGCCAATGGTACCCAATGCTTTCCCCTTATAGGTACCACCAATGCTTTGACAAGCATCTTCCAATAAAATAATTTGGTGTTCGGCGCATATTTGCTTTAATGCATCTAAATCGGCCATGCTACCGCACATATGCACTGGCATCACACATTTTGTTCTTGGCGTAATCGCTGCTTTCACCGCTGCTGGTGCCAAAGTCAAAGTTTCGTCAATATCAACTAAAACGGGTATTGCACCCATACTTAATACCGCTTCAAAACTTGCCACAAATGTAAATGCAGGCATAATTACTTCGTCACCTGCGCCAATTCCAAGTGCAGCCATGGCAGTGGTCAATGCGGCAGTGCCACTCGAAGTTAGTTGAGCATATTCGCTGCCAAATGTCTTACAAATGGCTGCTTCTAACTCTTTTGATTTCCAAATGCCCTTGCGTGGTCCATCGAAACCATAACGCATTAAAATACCTGTCTCAAGGACATCATTTACTTCTTTTCTTTCTTCCTCTCCAAAGAATTCAAAACCTGGCATAAACTTGATTTTTAAGTAAAACAAAGGTAGCTTAAAAAATGAAAATTGGGTGTTTTTCAGTAATTTGCGCCTGTAAATAAACCAATAGAATTTTATGGAATACAGCAAATTGATCTCGGTTTCTGGGATATCTGGATTGTTTGAATTAGTGACAAGTAAAAATGACGGTGCGATAGCCACTTCATTGGAAAATAACAACACTCAATTTATTAGCTCAAGAGCACATCAATTCTCTCATTTAGAGAGCATTGAAGTATATACAACACACGAAAACGTGTTTTTAGCCGAGGTATTTATTGCTATGGGCAAGTCAAAAGAAGCTTTACCCAATGAAAAAGACCCTAAAGCCGTTACTGCCTACTTTAAAAAGGTTTTCCCTAAAATGGACTTTGAAAGAGTGTACGGTAGTGACATGAAAAAAATGGTAAAATGGTTTGCGCTGTTGCAAAAGCACAATGTAGAACCCACCATTCCCAGTGATTTAGAAGAAGAAAAGGCATAAGCCTTTTCTGATGCAGGAGTCACACTACCTCCTTTTCTGATAAGAAAAAAAGGCATAAGCCTTTTCTGATGCAGGAGTCACACTACCTCCTTTTCTGATAAGAAAAAAAGGCATAAGCCTTTTCTGATACAGGAGTCACACCTCCTTGTTTTTTGATACAGGAGTCACACTACCTCCTTTTCTGATAAGAAAAAAAGGCATAGGCCTTTTTTGATACAGGAGTCACACCTCCTTGTTTTTTGATACAGGAGTCACACTCAACAGCAAATAATTCATATAAAAAGCTTACCCAATCTAGGGTAGGCTTTTTTTTATCCTTAAATTGCAACAATAGAAATTTTTATAATTAAGCACTTATGAAAAAAAGATTGTTATTCTTTGTTTTTTGTTTTTTAATGTTTGCCCAAATAAATGCGCAAACCATTCAAAATGAAGCCGAACAAAAATGGATAAAAAAACAATTTAGGGCTTTGAATATGAGTCAAAAAATTGCTCAATTAATGATTATTAGAGCACATAGTGCTTGGAATGAAAAACAAATTGATACACTTGCGCAAATCATAAAAAAGTACAATGTAGGAGGACTTTGCTTTTTCCAAGGGGGGCCGGTGCGTGAAGCTATGCAAACCAACTACTATCAGTCAATTGCAAAAACACCTTTACTTATTACCATGGACGCTGAATGGGGTGTAGGCATGCGCTTAGACAGTGTTGAGATGTTCCCAAGACAATTGTTAATGGGTGCCATTAGTAATGATACACTTATTTATCAAATGGGCGCAGCTATTGCGGCACAATGCAAACGATTAGGCATCCAGGTGAATTATGCTCCAGACGTAGATATTAACAATAATCCAAGCAACCCGGTCATTAACGATCGTAGTTTTGGACAAAATAAAGAACGTGTCATACAACATGGCTTGGCTTATATGAGAGGACTTCAGGACAATGGTGTAATGGCTACTGCTAAACATTTTCCAGGACATGGTGATGTAAATGTGGACTCACATTTAGATATCCCAATAATCAAAAAATCAAAGGATGCATTAGATTCTTTAGAACTTGCGCCATTTAAAGCCTTAATCAAAGCTGGGGTGGGTTCGGTAATGGTAGCTCATTTATCAGTCCCCTCAATTGACAGTACTCCGAAATTTGCCACTTCCTTGTCTCCAAAAGCAGTGGATGATTTATTAAAGACCGAATTAGGCTTTAAAGGATTAACGGTAACAGACGCACTTGAAATGAAAGCGATAAGCAACTATTTTCCCAATAGCGAGGCAAATGTCCAAGCGATATTAGCGGGCAATGATATGCTTTGTTTGCCTGCGAATATACCGGAGACAATTAAAAAAATAAAAAGCGCCATCAAAGAAGGGAGGATTACAAAAGAGGATATTAATGAAAGAGTCATTAAGGTTTTGACTGCAAAATATAGATATGGCTTAGCCAATAAATTATGGATTGACACGACCAATATCATAGCTGACTTAAATAGCCAGGTTGCAGGGATTAAAGCAGAAATGGCAGTACAATCGCTTACTTATTGTAATGCACAAACAACCACCATATTGGATAAAAAAATCCCTACTGCATATATTGCGTTGAATTGTGAAAAGCCAACCTTATTGACTAAATCTTTGGATAATCAATATGGCGTAAAAGTATTTTACATAGGAACAAAAGATAGCCTTTCATTAAATCATTTAACCGATAGCCTTAAAAAGTATCAACAGGTTATTGTAGGGCTTCATAATTATAACCGAAGACCGGCCAATCATTTTCAAATAAATAAAGCCTTTATTCATTTTTTAAATGAAGTGCATCCTACAAATTGGACTCATATTATTTTAGGCAACCCTTATGCAGTAGGCGAATTCAATAAAATTAATAATATTTTATTTGCTTACGAAGACAACGACTTTTCTCAAAAAGCTGTTTTGAATTGGTTAGAAGGCAAGGTGAAAGCAAATGGAAAACTTCCAGTAACGGTAAGTGATAATTTACCTTATGGAACAGGAAATACAACAATCCAAAAATTAGCGGCAATTGATACCATAGTAATGAATGCTATTGAAAAAAAAGCAATTCCAGGATGTCAAATTTTGGTAGCGAAAGACAATGAAATTGTATTCAATAAAGCATACGGAACTACTGCTGGTGAAGGATCTACACCAGTTACCTTAAATACCTATTACGATCTTGCTTCAGTTACTAAAGTAGCTGCAACAACCGTGAGTATTATGAAGCTTGTAGATGAAGGGAAAATTGACATCAATAAAACCATTGGCGATTATTTACCCTGGGTTAAAGGAAATGCAAAGGCAAAAATTACACTAAAGGATTTGCTACTTCATCAAGCAGGCTTATTCCCTTATATTAAATTTTATGAATCCTTGTTGCAAAAAAATGGAAGCTTTAAACCAGGATTGGTAAGTGAAAAAATCGATCAAACACATCATCAATTTATAAGCCCCAATAAATATTTGATTGATACATGGATGGATACTATTCAAACTCAAATTTTGAAAAGTCCAATAACCGAAGCTGGCAAGTATGTGTATAGTGACAATGATTTTATATTCTTAGGAAAAATTATTGAAAAAGTAACCGGCATGAGTTTACAAGCCTATTCACTACAAGAATTTTACAAACCTATGGGCATGAGTTCAACCGATTATTTGCCATTAGAAAAAACAACTATAGACAATATTGCCGCTACCGAACTTGATGATTATTTTAGAAAAGAATTAATTAGAGGCAGCGTACATGACGAAGGAGCATCAACAATGGGAGGCATTGCGGGTCATGCAGGTTTATTTAGCAATGCTACAGATTTGGCTAAATTATACCTTATGTTAATGAATAAGGGCAGTTGGAATGGCCAACAATATATTAAGCCAAGTACGGTTGCCTATTTTACTGCTTATCAAAATGAAAGTCGAAGAGGTTTAGGTTTTGACAAGCCAGAAAAGAACAATCAAACAAGCGCTACTCCTTACCCTAGTTTAAGTGTAAGTCCATCTACCTTTGGTCATACTGGATTTACAGGCACCTGCGTTTGGGCTGATCCTGAAAAAGGAATTTTGTATATTTTTCTTTCCAATAGGGTATTTCCAACAAGAGACAATAAAGCATTTAGCGCATTAAATTTGAGGCCTACAATACAAGAAGTTGTTTACAAGGCATTTGAATAATGAAATACTTTGCCACCATATTTTGCATTGCAATGGCTTTAAGTTCCATTGGACAAAATCCATTGGGCGGGATTGGACAATGGAGGACGCATTTTGACAACCATAGTTTACATCAGGTGGTAAAAGGTGACGCCATTTATACGGCAAGTCCATATCAAATTTTTCGTATAGAAGGGGATAAAATAAATAGCATTGACAAGTCTAATGGCTTAAGTGATATAGGTATTCAGCAAATTGCATGGGATCAAAATCAGCAGCAACTGATCGTTATTTATAACACAAGCAATATTGATATTGTCAAAGAGGACCAGGTTTTTAATTTGAATTCGATTCAACTTTCAACAATTTATGCTGACCGAAGCATTAATGCTTTGCATGTATATGATAAATGGGGGTTTATCGCTACCAATTTTGGTATTGTAGTCATTGACTTAATACAGCATGAAGTAAAAGATACTTGGTTCCCTAACAACAATCGACAATCCACCAAAACCTACGATTTGGTCATTGCCCGTGATAGTTTATTTACCTTAACCAATAATGGATTTTGGGCTGCTCCCATTCAATTATCAAATCCATCAGTTGGGAAATGGTCTAGTATTGATACTTACAATAGAAATTCATTAAAAAATATCACACAAAGTAAAGGTGTAATTTATTTAGGGAACGAAAATAATATATACCTCTATCCAAATACAAATCCAATTTACCAAAACATCAACGCTACCATTAGCAGTATAGATACCAGTTTCAGTCAGCTGATTGTGGGCATTCGTTATCCTAATCAAAAAGGTCAATTACTGCAAATTAACAATAACAACGTTTCAGTGCTTATTGATAGCAATGTGCTAAGCTTGCCAAAACAAACCCTGGTCAATGGAAATGAATATTGGGTAGCAGATAGCATAAATGGATTATTGCATAAAACCAATAACAGCATTGATTGGGTCAAAATTAGTGGCTTAAAAGCAAGCCTAAAAGGAAATGGCACAATCAATGAAAAAACATTACTCGCCCCTTATGGTAACACTAGTATTGGTTTTGCAAAATTAGACGAAGCAGGATGGCAACATATTACCACTTATGGTGGTAGCCGATTCCCCAATGTTCAGTATGCTGCTATTTCCCCTTTAGACGATAGTTACTGGTTTACAAACAATAACTCCATTATTCGTTTGATGAATAATCAATTTGAAATGAGTCGTCCAAATAGTTTAACTGGAGCGTTCAAACAATTAAAAATTGATCCGACCAACACTGTTTGGGCTATTCAAGATCAACAAGGATTAGTGAAATATTCAAACGGCAACTGGAGCAACATAAGTATGCCTAATGCGTTTTCAAAAAACGGTCTTTCCCAATTTGAATTAAATAATCAAGGACAGGCATGGATCATTGCACCCAATAAAGGAGGCATATATGTTTACCAATCTAATGCAATTTTCTCCAATGAAACATGGAAACAACTGGGCACTAACAGTTCAAATGGAAACCTACCAAGTACTAATGTTACTAGTATTGCCAATGATTTGAAAGGGAGCGTTTGGGTTGGTACCGATAATGGAATTGGTATTTTTAATTGCGGGGATATTGCCTCGGATCCTTGTAATGCTTATTTGCCCATTGTAAATAACAATGGTTTTAATGGTTATTTATTTCAAAAAGAAACAGTGAATTGTATAAGTATAGACGGCGCCAATCGAAAATGGATTGGTACCAATAACGGGGCTTGGTTATTGAGTGAAGATGGGTTAACCATCATTCATCATTTTACTAAATCCAATAGTCCCCTTCCTTCAGATACGATTATGCAAATATTAATTCATCCAAAATCAGGAGAGGTATTTATCAATACAAATAATCAAATGGTGAGTTATAGAGGTACTGCCACTGCTGGGAAAGAAGTACAAAATACAATTCAAATATTTCCTAATCCAGTTTCAAGCAATTACAATGGCAGTATTGCAATAAGGGGTTTAGTAAACAATGCGATAGTCAAAATAACCGATATATCGGGCCGACTTTTATATCAAACAAATGCACTTGGTGGGCAGGCATTGTGGAATGCACGAACTATTGAAGGACAGAAATTGGCTTCAGGTATTTATCTGGTTTTTGTAAGAGACCTTACAGGCAATGAAAAAGCAGTTGGAAAAATTGTAATTGCGGATGGCTACTAATCAATATCTAATTCAAAATTTCGGAAGGGCTTAAAATTAAGTACTCCTCGGTCACCTACCACTACCCTATACATAATTTGTCTTGCTCTTTTAGTAGGCACTTTTATAGTTGTATCCGCATCGTAAATTGGAAACTTTCTAAATAAAATACCTTCCACTAATTTATAGTCATCATTACCGCGGTAGCCTTTACTTAACTGACTATCATTGGTAATGTCTGGGAAATAAATAGGCTGCATGGTCTCGTTTTCTCTTGAGCTTACACAAAATAAATTGGTTTTGCCAGTGGGTTCCATTAGATAAATGATTAGGTCGGGGAAGCCATCTTGATTAAGATCGTCAATTTCTGCCGAGGTCACTTTTGCTTTTATTTCTACTGCTACTTCTCTACTTTCATTTTTAAACCCAATTGGTTTAATACTTAAAATATTTTGACTCTTTTCACGATTCATGCAATTCACTCTGTAACCTGATTTACCAATTTTTAAAGTACTGTCATATCTACCTGCTTTTTGTGCATGAACAGTTAGACCAATAAAAATAAAAACGATGCTAAAAAATTTGTACATTCGAAATGGAATTTAAGTACCCAAAGTTAATTGATAAGTTTTAATAAAACCAACAAAGCAATAAACATGTCATTTTCAATTGATATTCAATCTATCAGTACCTTTAAACGCATACGAATTACTGATGATTGCTCAAATGTGTATATAGATATCATTAGCAAAGGGGGTTTATTAAATAGCTGGGTACAGTCAAACAATTGGAATATTATTGATGGAAATAAGTTGGAGCATGGGTGGGGCGAATTTGAAGCAAATGGATTTAAGGGTGGTAAAATGAACCCTTTTTCTTGCAGATTATTCAATGGGCAATACAAGCACTTGAGTAAGGATTATACAATTGAAAAATTCTATTTGGGCAAGCATGCGTTACATGGAATCATTTACGATGCCCATTTTGAAATTGAGGAAACAACTATAAATACAAATTGTGCTAGTGTATTGCTCACTTACCACTATCAAAAAAGCGATAAAGGATTTCCATTTAAATACTCCATACAAATAAAATGGAGCCTTTTTGAAAACAACCTAGTCATCGCGGAAACAATCCTTACCAACAAGGAAAATATGGTGATCCCTATGATGGATGGATGGCATCCATATTTTAAATTGCAAGAAACGATAAATGAATGCAGCCTACAGTTTAATTGCGAAGGGATTATGGAATATGATGAAGAATTGATCCCCACTGGCAACATCATCCCAGATAACACTTATGGCAGTAAAGCAATGATTGGCACAACGCAGTTAGACAATGGATATTTATTGGATAAAAATAATAGTGACTGTATATTAGAGAACGATCTTTACACCTTAATTGTAAAGCCAGACAAAAATTATCCCTATTTGCAATTATATACGCCTCCTCACAGAAAAAGCATTGCCATTGAAAATTTATCAGCAGCCCCTGATAGTTTGAATAATAAAATGGGGTTGTATTTATTACAACCCCAGGAACAATGGACTTTAACAACAGCGTATCAATTAATAACTAAGTCACTATAAGTTTACCACTGCTGTTATACTAATTTCTACATTTACATTTCTAGGCAATGTTTTAACAGCCACTGTTTCACGTGCAGGAAAATTGGCACTAAAATAACTACCATACACTTCATTGACTTGTGAAAACAATTGCATATCACTTAAAAAAATAGTGGTTTTGACAATATGGTCAAAACTCAATGCAGCTTCCTCTAAAATAGCTTTGATATTTTCCATCACCTGTTTAGTTTCTGTTTCAATGGTATCGGTTACCAATTCTCCAGTGGAAGGATTAAATGCAATTTGACCGCTCGCAAATAAAAAGCCATTTGCAATCACTGCCTGGCTATAAGGTCCAATAGGAGCAGGCACTTTGTCCGTTTTGATTATTTGTTTTGACATATAAATGATATTAGAGGCACAATTTCTTATTTTTCTATCAATTACACGCTTATTTTTGCAAAACAATTAAAATAGATTGGCAACATTTTTATACATAGATACCTCAGGTGAAAAAGCCACAGTGGCCATGAGCAATGACCACCATGTATTGGCTTTAGAGGAAAATTCAATGGCCAATACCCATGCTTCATTTGTACAACCTGCCATCCAAAAAATATTGCAATCATCGGGTATGACTATGCAAAGTATTGATGCGGTGGTGGTAACCATGGGCCCTGGTAGTTATACAGGTTTAAGGGTTGGACTTGCTAGTGCCAAAGGAATCGCCTATGCCCTTGGTAAACCTTTAATTGGCATTTCAACATTAAAGTTATTGGCAAAGCACGCTATCACTCATTTGAAAATAATGAGTCAAAATGCATCCATTCAAATATTTAGTATGATTGATGCGAAAAGAATGGAAGTGTTTGGGGCAATTTACAAGCCTGATTTAACAACCCTCCTTTCGGAACAAGCGATTGTGCTTGATGAGCCATATATGCACAAGCTATTGGAAAATGGGCCCTTATTGTGTATAGGCAATGGTGCTGTCAAAATAAGGGAATTAATGACAGCGGAAAATTTATATTGTTCTGATGACCAATATAATATGGCTGATTTAACGAATCTTGCACTTGAAAAATGGGCAGAAAAGGACTTTGAGGATATAGCTTATAGTCGTCCTTCTTACCTGAAAGATTTCTACCAAGCCCCTCCAAAGCAGCAAAAGTAGAAGATATAGTATAAATACTTGTCAGAATTTCCAATTTCGCAAGGAAATATATATTATTTTTTAAATTAATAACGTAATTTTGTTAAACAATTATTAGTTTATCACCCCCAATTAACGGAATTGTAATGAATCAATCTTTACCCCAACTTCAATTATCAAATGGTAAGTCACCATTAAAAGTGGATTTGCTTCACAGCAAAAAAGCAGCAATGATTTTAAGAGCTTTAAACCACAAATTGCGTCAACAAATAGTTAAACTAATTGATGAGCAACAAAAAATGACTGTAACAGAAATTTACGTAAAACTTCGCTTAGAGCAATCAGTTGCTTCACAACATTTAGCCATTTTAAGAAGAGCTGGTATTGTAGAAACAACTAGAGAAGGTAAATTTATTTTTTATACTGTGGACTACAGCAGATTGGAACAAATCAACCAATTTGTTGAGCAACTAGTTGGATAATATGGTTTTATCAATTGACCAATTCAAGCAATTGCTTGAGGATGCCTCCATTGTTTTAGTAGATGCAAGAATGCCTGAAGAATGGATGCAAGGTCATATCCCAAACTCTTTAAATATCACCCCCGCTACTGTTAAATATGCAGTAGCGATGGGGATGATTCAAAAATCTTCCTCCCTTGTTTTTGTATTAGATCCAACCATTGAAAAGGAAACAATTGCCTATTTTAATGAAGCAGGATTTGATAATATAAAAGGGTATTTAGCCGGTGGTTTTTCAAGTTGGGAAAATGCAGGATACAAAAAAGATATGCTAATTGAAGTAGAAGCAGATGAGTTAGCAATGGATATTCCATTTGATGAATACTTAATGCCTTTGGACATTAGAGAGGAAGCTGCTTATAATGAGGGGCATATCAAAAATGCAGTTTCATTGCCACTTTCTGAATTCATGGATCCAGGAAGTATGTCAGAACTTGACGAACATTTTAATATTTACATTATTAGTGATGCAGGAAATACCAATACCCTTGCAGCAAGTATATTAAAGAAACAAGGAATACACAATATTCGGGTGGTAGCAGAGGGTTGGTTAGCAATTCAAAATTTAAAAGAGAAATTTAGTTTTGAAAGTATTAAGAAAGCGAAAATTTCTAAAACAGATCCAACCAAAACTAGTTTCTTAGAAGACTAGGCTAGTTCAACCAATACTATTGTTATTCCAGCTAATACTTAGCTAGCTTATCATTTCAATATCCTGTTTCCCTTTTCTTTTTGCAATTGAACTCCTTCCTTTTCTTTTCGCCGTTCTTTTCCCTATTCTTTTACCAATGCAAGCTGTTCACCTCTTTATAGCGAGTGGACTACTAAATTTCCATGCAAGGCAGCATCATAAGTGTATTTCCAACGACGATGACTCCATAAATAATTAGAAGGATTTTTCTTTACTTTTTCTTCCAAAATTTTAACATACAAGCTGGTCAATTCACCGTCTTTAAAGTCATTAGGTTGGGTGGTCATTAATTCATATTCGGAATGATAATAACCCCGTTTAGTTCTATAAAAATGAACAAAAACCTGAGCGGTATTATTGAGTTTAGCCCCTTTCTCTGGCCCTTTTACAAAAGGCGTGAGTTTGCCAAAATAATTGACCCAATAAGCCTGTAAGGGATTACCTGGGTTTTGGTCGGCTGCAAGGGCCATTGTGTAAGGACCCTCATTGGCATACTTATGAAACTGTGTGCGGAAATTTGTTGCTGGTATTAAAATTGAACCATACCTCGCCCTAATGTCATAAATTAACTTGTTAAAGGCTTTATTACTTAAAGGCATATACACTGCTAAAAAAGGATACTTGCCATATTTAGCGACACCCCAATTGGCAAACTCCCAATTGAAAAAATGTCCAGCCATGATTTGTACAGATTGACCTGATGCATATAAATCATTAATCACTTCAATATTGGAGCTGAATCGTTTTTGAAATGTTTTATCAGAAATAGAGATCAATTTGATGGTTTCAATAAAGGAGTCTGTAAACTGCTGATAAAATTCTTTCGCAATTTTTATTCTTTCTTTTTGCGATTTATCAGGAAAAGCAATGGCTAAATTCTGTTGCACTACATCTACTCTATACTTAATCACTTTTCTCAACAAGAAAGCAATTACATCACTTACAAAATAAAGCACACGCCAAGGCAATAAGGAAATAAGATAAAAAAAAATGTACACAATAAAATACATAAATAAAATTTACTGATATCTACTGGGGATCAATCCATGCATTATTTTCTTTCAATAATTGTATTAACTCATCCACCGCTACTTCACTGTCAATATTTCTTTTCATGACTTCTTTGCCTTTGTATAAAGTGATTTTACCCACTCCGCTCCCCACATACCCAAAATCAGCATCGGCCATTTCACCAGGACCATTTACAATACAACCCATAATCGCAATTTTTAACCCTTTTAAATGATTGGTTACCTTTCTGATTTTTGCAGTAGTTTCTTGTAATTCAAATAATGTCCTTCCACAACTTGGACATGAAATATATTCGGTTTTCGAAATCCTAGTTCGAGTAGCTTGCAGTATTCCAAAGGAAGTTGCATTTAAAAATTGTTCAATAGAATTGTTTTGTACATAGTTTCTACCTGATACTTGTCCAAAATCCTTGGATAATTGAGGATACAAAGCAGCTTCAATACCCAAACAAATTCCATCCCCCATCCCATCCAAAAGAAGCGCACCCGTTTCAGTTGCAAAATGAATTAAATGCTCATCGGTTGTAAGTCCTTGGCTATCGGTAACCAATACAACAGGGTTGGTGATTTGTAAATCAATAAATCTAATAACCATCCTCCTTACTGCTTGCATTGCATTGACTAATTGGCTACTTATACAAAAAACGGCCGTCTTATCCTTTGCAATTTGCAGTAACTGTTCATCCGAAATAGTTGTATTGGTGCTATACGCATCTATTGACACGAAATTCAACACTTTACTTTTTGAAGCAGCATTTAAAAAAATGCCTGCGTCAAATATTGGCGCATATTTATGGTCATCCCCTATCTCCATCCATTTATCATAATGAAGAATACCTTTTAATGTTCCAGGTATTTCAAAATCAAGTGTATGATTACCCAGGAAGATATAATCCGCTGCCGCATCTGCAATGTTCCATTTATCAGTTGCTTCATTATATTGATAGCCAATGGCATTCAAGGAAGCAGGGGTAAAGTCCAATAAACGACTCATATCCGCTACTACAATAGGCACATTGCCGCCGCCGATATTCGCCACTGTATGTGTAGTTCGTTTTTTATACTCAAAGGGATTATAATTCAATTTTTCAATTGGCATAATGGACGAATGGGACTCATTGGATCGGCCATTGTACCTTTTAACAATATCTCTACACACAGGAATTTCTAATTCAGGATCCTCTGTTAAGCTTACTCTAATGGTATCTCCAATGCCATCTTCTAAAAGTGTTCCAATGCCAATAGCACTTTTAATTCTGCCATCTTCCCCATCTCCCGCTTCAGTAACCCCCAAATGCAATGGATAGGATTCCCCAAATTCATTTTGCATTTGTTGAATAAGTAATCTATAGGCATGCACCATCACTTGTGGATTACTGGACTTCATACTCAACACAATTTGATGATAGTCCAAGGAACGTGCAATACGTAAAAATTCCATTGCACTTTCTACCATTCCATTCGCAGTGTCCCCATATCTACTCATAATACGGTCACTTAATGAGCCATGGTTGGTACCTATGCGCATTGCTGTTCCATGCTCCTTACACAAAAGCACTAGTGGCGTAAACCTTTCTCTAATTCGTTCTATTTCTTCGAGATATTCAGCGTCGGTATATTCAATTTGTTCAAATTTTTTCTTATCTACATAGTTCCCTGGATTTACTCTTACCTTAGCCACAATAGTGGCCGCAATCTCAGCAGCATTAGGTGTAAAATGTATATCTGCAACCAAAGGAGTATCATACCCTTTTTCACGAAGTATCGCTTGAATTTTTGCTAAATTTTCAGCTTCCTTTTTACTTGGAGCTGTAATTCGGACAAGTTCTGCTCCAGCTTCAATACACCTAATGATTTGTTCAACCGTCTTTTCTGTATCCATGGTATCAGTGGTAGTCATGGTTTGTACTTTAACCGGATGACCGCCTCCAATAATTAAATTTCCTACGCTCACTTCACGGGTGATAAAGCGTTTGTATGAAGTTAATGAATTACAATATTGTTGCATAATGTGCAGTTTTAACTATTTTATCTAACTCCTTTTAAAAAGCCTTGTTGTAATAAAATACGTTTTAATAAAGCGGATGCATTATCTGAAGCAGCAATTGGCTTCATAGCATGTGTATATAAAACAAAGAAATAGGGATGTTTGTTTTCTTCAATATAACCAACAATCCAAGAATTCCCTTTTTCTGTATCCACTGCATCAATATAACTTAGTTTATAGCTGGTATTGTCTTCTTTTAAAATTAATTTTTTAAACAATTCTTGAGATCTCTTTTGAAAAGGCAGTTTTGTGAAATATAGTTTTTTTATAAAGCCTAGTTGCTCGTCAGGTGTAATTCTTAAAGAATTATTTGCCCAATACATGGCTGAATCTGCACTAATTATTCCCTTGCCATATTGCAAAGAATCAATTGATTTTAACATATTGACTCTGCCAATTTTTGAAATCAATTCCTTATAATAATTTACTGAGTCAAAGGCAATTAAATTATTTATACCTTGATGTATATATCCTTTATCTAGTCCTAATAAAGTAGGCACTGCAAAAAATGTATTTAAAGGGGCGTAGGCAGAATCCTTATAAGCAGACAAATTAGTGATAGTAAACTGGCCAGACCCATTTTCCATTAAGGCAAAACTTCCTGTTACATTAGCACTGTCCATGATTTTTACAATGGCGTCATCTGTTTTTACATTGTTGGGAGTACAAGCTGTATAAAGCAATCCAAGTACAATAAAAAGAGGGAATATTTTACGCATAATAGTTTCTTTAAAACGAGACACAAAATTACCACTTAATACCAATAAAAACACCCCCAATTTTGGGGGTGCATTCACTTATTTATAGACAATTATTCTATACCTAATAATTCTACATCGAAAATTAAGGTAGATCCAGGTCCAATAACAGGTCCAGCCGAACGCTCCCCATAAGCTAATTCACTAGGGATAAACAATCTCCACTTCGCTCCCACTGTCATTAACTGAACAGCATCCTGCCATCCTTTAATTACTCCATTTAAAGGGAATGTAATTGGCTCCCCTCTGTCAACCGAACTGTCAAATATTTCACCATTAATTAACGTACCGTGGTAGTGACATTTAACCTTACTTTTTAAGGTAGGATGTTCGGTACCTTTACCCTCGGTTAAAACTAAATACTGCATACCATTGGTCATTTTAACAACACCTGGTTTTTTTGCATTTTCTTCTAAGAAAGCTTTTCCTGTAGCTCTGTTGATTGCGATTTTTTCTTGAGTCATTTTATCTTGGTAGTTTTTAATACATAAATCAATTAAGCTATCAGGGATAACTGTTTTAGCGATAACCCCTGCAGCCATTCCTTTTTTAAACATTTCAAAGTTAACATCTTGTAAGCCCTGTCCTTTTAAACTTTGCGCAATTCTATATCCCAAAGCATAAGAGGCGCTATCCTTAATATTTTTAAAACCCGATATTGAGTTGGTTTTGGAGGCTACTGGCTTTGTAGCTGCTACATTAGCTTTAGCAGGTACCACCGTTTTCACCTGGGCTATTGCGCCAAACGATAGTACAAAAGCCATTGTTATTAAAATTCCTTTTTTCATAGTGTATATTTAGTTTCTATTCTTTTTCGTGGATCAAAAATACAATTAGCTATTCAAAAAATAACCAATTTGTGGATCAACTTTATCAAAATCCATGGATTTTCATTCATTATCCCTAGCTATCGTTATTTTTTAAAGGCATCTCCCAATGGCATGCCTATATTTAGTCTTTTATTCACTTATTCCGTACCCAATCTATAAGGGTATCAGAGCGCTGCCAATAAGTCCTACTTTATTGCCCTATTTTGGTGAATCCATTGTAATTTTGTGAGCGCTCATTTAAAATAAACACTATGCAAAAGACAATATTAATCACATTTATCTGTGCTGGTTTACTATTTACAGCTTGTAATAACCAAGAGGAAAATAAGGATAACACACAAAAACAGTCCGATATAGAAATGGCAACTGATACCACCAATATCCTTGTTTTTGATGCCGCAAAAGTTGATAATAAAAAAGATCCTACTTGTGGAATGCCCACGACTGCTGGCATAAGTGATACTGCGCACTACGATAACCATGTATTAGGTTTTTGCGCAAGCGAATGCAAAGCGGAGTTTTTAAAAAATCCGAAAGCAAATTTGGCAGCAGCAGCACTGAAAAAATAATTAGTTGCTTATTGAACAATACCCCTGACTGACCGGGCAACTAACTAAATAAGTAAGCAATATCATCCTTGGTTAAGGATTTAACAAATCCCTCTTCATCGGAAATTAATTCCTTGGCCAAGGATCTTTTTCGGTCTTGCAACTTTAAGATTTTATCCTCTACCGTATCAGTACAAATCATACGATAAGCAAATATATTTTTTGTTTGACCAATACGATGCGTTCTATCAATAGCTTGTTGCTCCACAGCAGGGTTCCACCAAGGATCTACGATATATACATAGTCGGCAGCCGTTAAATTTAAACCTACACCTCCTGCTTTCAATGAAATTAAAAAGACCCTGCATTTTGAATCATTTTGAAAACGTTCAATTGCTTTTTCTCTTTCTTGAATACTGCTACCTCCATCAAAATATTCATAATCAATGCCAAGCTTCGTTAATTGTTCTTTAATAAGGCTCAACATGCCAAGGAATTGCGAAAAAACCAAGGCTTTATGATCTCCAATGTTTTCGGCTATTTCACGTGTCAATTCCGTTAATTTAACCGACTCATTGGGATAAGCTTCATCCTTAATGATAGCAGGACTGTCGCAAATTTGTCTCAATTTCATTAATCCTTGTAAAATAGACAACTGTGATTTTTGTATGCCTTTTTCTTCCACCATGCCTATTAACTTATCGCGATAATCATTTCTATACGCTTCATAAATTTTTCTTTGCGCATCACCCATTTCACAATACAAAACCATTTCTTGCTTTTCAGGTAAATCTTTAGCTACTTGCTCTTTTGTTCGACGTAAAATAAAAGGGAATACAAATTTTCTTAAATGTTCTTTTTGTTCTTTCTCATCAAACTTATCAATAGGCATTGAAAAATTATGCTTGAAATACTCGACTGTACCCAACATGCCCGGATTCAAAAAGTTCATTTGAGCATAAATATCAAAAGTATTGTTTTGTAAAGGGGTACCACTCAAACATAGTTTGTTGGTGGCTTGTAACAAACAAGCTGCCTTGGTAACTTTACTAGAAGGATTTTTTATCGCTTGACTTTCGTCCAAAATAACATAATCAAATTTCACTTCGGAAAACATTTTAATATCACTTCTTAATGTACCATAAGTGGTGATAATTACCTCCACTGGATCTTTAAATAACTGTGACTTGCTTCTTGTACCGCCGTGGTGGATTTGGAAGGTTAAACTTGGTGTGAATTTTTTTAATTCATTTTGCCAGTTATACAAAAGTGTGGTAGGACAAACTACTAGGGCTAACAATTTGCCATTTTTTTCTTTCAAATGTTGTAAGAAAGATAAAGTTTGGATAGTCTTACCCAATCCCATATCATCCGCTAAAATGCCACCCCATTGTACATCATGTAAATAATTTAACCATTGAAAACCACTCACTTGATAGGGCCTTAAAATAGGGGATAAATGTCCCGGAGGCGCTACATCTGCAATAGAATACTTTTCACGAATTTTCTCATACTTCTCTTCTAACTTAAAGATTAATTCTTCCTCGTCTCTTTGTTCATATAATTCGTCAATGATAGAAAAATGGTATTTGCTTAATTTTAAATTGTCCGCTTTACCCTCTCCTACCTTAAACAATAAAGAGTATTTATTCAACCATTTTTCAGGAAGTAACCCTAAGCTACCATCTTTTAAGGGTACAAATTGTTGTTTATTAGACAACATATTTTTAATATCCTGTACAGATACTTTTTGATCTCCAAAGGATATTTCAACCTTAGCATCAAACCAGTCAGTATTACTACTTATATATAATTTAGTAATGGGCTTTGCCGTATTGAATTTGAATTGCTTTAAATTTTCAGATCCAAATATTGGAATTTGCTTTTCCTTTAAGGTATCTACAAATAAGAAAAACCAATTGTTCCTTAACACTTCAGCTCCTTTCAACGCCAATACATTTCCTTCATTAGGCCTGATAAATCCAGAATGAAGTTGCTCAATAATTCCAATTAAGCTTCGTTCTGCTGCTAAGTCTCTTTCTAAAATTATGATTTTATCCCCTTTCTGTTGAATAACAGATAGCCCATCGTCTATTGTAACTAGGATATCATTGTAAAGAAATAGGGGCTCAAATAATAAATATTCTCTATCCTCTTTAAGTAAAATTTGTAACTGTGGTTTTACCCCTCTCAACTTTTCTTGTTTTACATTGCCTAATTCTACTGCATAGGATTTTGACAATGGCAATAAAGTACTTTGTAAAAAAGCAGGCCATTGGTCCAAGCTTATTTGATTAAACCCGGAAGGCATAAAACTTTCCACCCATTTTAAATCGGCTCTATTTTTCCAAACAAAAAATTGGTGATGATATTGAAAAACAAAATGCGATTTGGCGTGATTTTCCTCCAGGGATATTTTACCTTCAGGCAAATTCACTTGTGCATAGATAGTATAGCTATCCGCCTCCCTTTCTACTTTAAAGCAAGGTTGAATAGGATTAAAAACCAATTCGGCCTTTTGTAAATTAGCAGTCGTAAAGGGTTTGTTATTAGGTAAATGAAAATTGAAAGGATGTTCCGATATATCCCTCCATAATTTTTCCAATTTAGGATGCATGTATTCCTGAATTAACTCCTTGGTCTCATCAGGTAAATTAGATTCATCGGAATGCAATATCGTATCCCAAATCCCCATAAATGGAGAATTTTTATTGAGGAACTTTGTAAGCTCTGGTGATTGCAATTTTCTAACCAATTGAATTAAATTCTTATCCTCTTCCTTAATATCTTCTGGAGTTACAAACTTCGGCAAATCCAATTTTTCTACCTTACCTACAAATACTGTTCCTTCTTCATTCACTTCCCCTTTAATCACACTTAATGATAAAAATGGATATTCATTAATGGTTTGCTGAATAACTAATCCATAGCGTTCCGTGGTTTTAGCAGTGCTTACTTCTGTTCCGCTTTGCACTTGCTCTATATCCCAGTCATTGGACTTGGGTATCTTCCTTAAAGTTGCCACGGGACTTGCGTTAATTTTTTGAATACGCTCATCCAACACTTTTAAAAATGGCTTACCCTCCTGATAGGTAAACTCAAACTTGTCTTCGATATAATCATCTAAGGAATAACCATACAGTGCCAATAATTTATTTTTTTCTCTATCCCAATTACGAATGGTTTCAAAATAATCAGCGCCTTTTAATTGAAACAATTGCAACAGTAATACTGTTTTATGAATACATAATGGATATTCCGTTTCACTCAAACAATCGCATGAGGTATCAAAAAAGCGTTCCTCATTTTTTTGTACAATAATATGATAGGTCCTGCCATTTTCATCCATCTCTGCAACTACTTTTTCATTCGCACTTTCAACAATATGCGGCCTGTTGGACTTTAAGGTAGTTTCTGCTTTTTCAAAAGTTGATTTAGAACATAACATTCGGATCATTTTCAAATCCAAATTCTTTGTACGCAATTGTGTATGCGTTGTCACATAGGAAGTTTGCTTATAGTCCAATAAGTTTTTGTCCAACAAATCCTGCACAAAAAATAAAGCAGCTGCTTTGTGTCTACATACTTCTGACAAATTATAGGGACAACCACATCTCAAGGAAAGGGTTGCTGGACTTTTAAAATTTTCGATAGTTACCTTATAATAGGTACTATAGCCATCGTCCTTAACACGGCAATGAATACTGCCTAATAAAGGATCAAATTTTACCAACTCGATATTTTTCAGTGCGAAAATCTTTTTCCCACGTCTAATTACCTCCTCGGTTCCGTAGCTATAAATGTGTTTTACTAAATAGGGTAATGCCATAAATTATACAAAATGACCCTTTTGAAAAGGGCAATTTGCAAATGTACGAATTTGTGGGCTAATTTTCGCTATTCTTATGCCCCATTTATCAATGCACCATCTTTAAAAATGGGTAAACTAGGTGCAATATCAGGCGTCACACAATAAAGCATGTCCGCTTCTAAACCATAGGCCGCTAAACGATGCCAATGGGTTAAGGTTTTTATATAGGAGGGCAGGTTGGCCTTATGCTGATTATACAATTGGTTTGCCATAAAACTGCTATCACAATGAATGGTGAAATGCTCCTTAATTTCCTCAATCACCGCACCCGCAAACAGGGTATCCTCAATATTAAACCTATTTTTCCAACCAGAACAACCTAAAATAACCGGTGCATTTTGTGCTTTTAAATACGCAACTACATTGGATAAATTAGGAAAAGAGCCCGTAATCACCTCTTTGACCCCTTTACGAAGTGCCATGTGCAATAGTTTAGTGCCATTGGTTGTCGTAATTACCAATGTTTTGTTTTCGATAAAGGATCTTGGATATTCAGAAGGTGAATTCCCATACGCTAATCCTGGGATGATTTTCCCGTCTCTTTCACCGGCGGTTATCCCTCCAGTGGCCTTCCCCATTTCTATACATGCTTCAGCGCTATCAACTGGAATAATTTTAGTGGCTCCATTATGCAGTGCTGTTGCCATCGTTGAAGTAGCTCTAAATACATCAATGATGACAACAATACTATCTTTTATTTCATATAAATCCAATAATTGTGGCGTTAGAACGGTATGTAAACTAGGCTTCTGTTTATTTTCACTACTCATGGGGCAAAGATACTAAACCCATTAAATTTCTAGCAGTAATTCCTTTTGTTTTGAGAGTAATAAAATTTCACCTACAATAATTTCTGTACTCACGCGCTTTACGCCATTTTTATCGGTAAAAGCTTTATTGACTATACGTCCTTCAACAGCCACTTCGGTCCCCTTGGTTAAATATTTTTCAACATAAGTGGCTAGTTTGGACCATGCCACTAAAGTAAACCATTGGGTTTCATCCATCCACTCTCCTTTTGCATTTTTATAACGATCATTTACCGCCAATCTGATATTGGCTAATTTTTTATTCTCCCCATAGGTTTTCATTTCTGGCTCGGCACCCAAACGGCCCACCAATTGTACTTTGTTTTTAATTGCTTTCATGGTATATGTTTTTTGAAATACAAATTTGCAATTCAATACAATACCAGAAACGCGTATTAATACTATAAAAAAGAGGGGCTTGCCCTCTTTAAAAAAACTTAGACCTAAAAGGCAATACTTACTTAAATGGAAATTTCACCACAGTCGCTTTTACTAAACTATTGCGAATATCAATATAAATTTCTGTCCCTGGTTTAGCATGTGCAGTAGCAACATAACCCATGCCTATAGCTTTGCCTAAACTAGGTGCTTGTGTGCCAGAAGTTACCGATCCGATTTCATTGCCAACAGCGTCTTTAATTAAATAAAAATGACGTGGAATACCTCGATCAATCATTTCAAAACCCACTAATTTTTTTGAAACGCCATTTTCTTTCTGCGCTTTTAATGCGGCGGAATTGGTAAAATCCTTAGTAAACTTAGTGATCCATCCTAAGCCAGCTTCAATGGGACTAGTTGTATCATCAATATCATTTCCATATAAACAAAAGCCCATTTCTAATCTTAAAGTATCCCTCGCACCAAGTCCAATAGGTTTAATTCCAAAAGGAGCACCTGCTTCAAATAATGCATCCCAAATTTTATTGGCATTGTCATTGATGTCCTCAAAATAAATTTCAACTCCACCTGCTCCAGTATATCCTGTTGCACTAATTAATACATTATCAATATCCAATAATTTACCTTTTGCAAAACTATAATAAGGCATATTAAGTACATCCATAGAAGTCAACTGTTGCACTATTTGTGTTGCTTTTGGACCTTGTACCGCAAGCAAGGCAGTCTTTGCACTAATATTATGCATTTCAACCCCTTTTGTATTATGTGATACTACCCAATTCCAATCTTTTTCAATATTAGAAGCATTCACCACCAACATATATACTTTGTTTTTTTCAACACAATACACTAATAAATCATCCACAATTCCACCGGTTGCATTGGGAAAGCAACTATACTGTGCTTTACCATCCTCTAATACCGATGCATCATTACTGGTAACTCTTTGTATTAAATCCAATGCATGCTCGCCCCTTAAAATAAATTCTCCCATATGACTTACATCAAATACGCCTGCATGGTTCCGAACTGCAGCATGCTCATCATTAATACCCGAATAACTAATAGGCATATTGTATCCAGCAAATGGAGCCATTTTAGCACCTAATGCAAGGTGTTTATGGGTAAAAGGGGTGTTTAAAATCTCACTCATTGATTTAAATTATTTGCACGAAGATAAACAAAAAGAGGGCTAAACGAAACACCCCTTCTGATACAGAAAGGGCGTTTCACCAAAAATCAAAAAAAAGTGGAGGGGGCTAATACTTAAATCGATCTATCACCCATTGCAAATCCAATAATTTACTAGTTTTTTTAATTAAGTAACTTTTTGTTGTGGGGGTTGCTATACTTACCTTTTTATTTTCTTTTGCTTTGATTTCCTCCATTTGCAAACGTTCTTTTTTTAGCTCCTCTAATTTCATTTCAGCTTCATTGGGGCTAGCTGATTCCTTATCTTCAGCTTCATTATCGTCTCGTTTTAAGGAAGATAACCCTTTTTCAGTCATTATATATTCTACTCCCCTTTCATAAGCATAAGATTCATTGTCCCAATTTTCATTCCACTCATCTACCCAAATATCATTTCCACCAAAATGATTTTCAGATTGAATACCACTACCATTCACTCTGATATTTCTTTGAGACCAACCTTTATCGGTTATTTTGAAACGCTTACCAATAGGAACCGCAATAGTCATAATGACATGTTGATTTCTAAATTTTTCTGTTTTAGTAATTGCAATGCCTCTATCTAAAAACAAAGTGCTGTCCTTTTGTAGCAATGAGAAATTAATTTTTCCTGCCAAACTATTTGCCTCTGCTATAGACTTACCATTACTCATCGTCACATACTTCACTTCAAAACTATCTGTCTTTGACTGAACAATTCTTATTCTCAAATTACGTACCCTAACTGTGTCATCATTGAACACCTGGAATGGCTTAATATCAACCCATGTTTGTTCATAATATTTCATACTATTTGCGCCAGTCACTTCTAAGTAGTTCACGCCAGGATTTGACAACACAATACTTTGCTCATTAGGCTGATTGTGTTTTGAAAAACTATTGCCTACACTACTAATAAAGTAAAATAAACAAACCCAACCTAAAGTCCATAATGCAATAAAGCTTGACCTTACCCATACATTGGCTTTTTTCAAGCCTGCAATTTTTCGAATAATAAAAGCGACTATGGCAATTACAGGCACCCAAATGAAAAATAAAATGGTACCAATAAATGCCCAGCTTTGTAAACCATCTTCTAAAATGAATTTCTTTAATGGCAATAAACTAGTTGTTCCTACCCCGATGCCAAATAAAGCAGCCAATAAAGAAATGGTAATTATCCCCAAAATAAAGTACACGAATGCTTTCACTAGGATGGTCACTGTTCTTCCAAAATAATAGAAGCAACCTTTCCTTTTTTCTAGAATTGTTTCCGTATGGGTTGTGTTTGACTTTTCGAAAGAACTCCCCCAAGTTTGTGCACGCTTACTAAATCCTTCCATATCAGTTTGAATCGTATTTTTAATACTATTGATATCTACCTTTTCCCCCATCATTTCTAATTTATCCGCACTGGTTATAGCTTCTGGCAATACCAACCATAAAACGATATAAATAAATACAGCACCAGGGCCAAAAAAAGTCAAACCAATAAAATTGGGGAAATCATCAAAATCCCAGAATTGGAATAAATGAAAATGATCCCAATTAAATGTAACTACGATAGAAGGAATTAAAAATAACAACCTTACGATAATTACTTTCAGCCCAAAATATTTAGATAATCCCGCACAAACTCCACCAATCACTTTGTGGTCTATGTCTCTAAATAATCTTTTTCTAATACCCCCCACTTCCTTTTCAGAAGAACTTGGTACTGCTATCCACAATAATAAATAAGCAAAGAATGAAACACCAAAAAGCAAAATCCATAAAACACGAACAAGAATTGGATCTAAGCTTAAGTAATTGGCAATACCACTGCAGACACCACCTAATACTTTATTTTGTTCATCTCGGAATAAACGTTTTTGATACCCTTCCGTATTTGTATTTGAACTAGTGTTATTGGTTTGGGTTGAACCAGCTCCTGCACTTGCTTCAAATCCGTCCTGGGCTTCAAAATCGGCAGGACGGCCAATGCTATTAATGATTAAATTAATCGAATTTTCATTAATACATACCACTCCCTTCTTTAAATGATCCTCACACAATTCGGCCACACGACATTCAATGTCATTTATAATTTCATCCCGACCTTCTTCATTGGCGAAGTAAGTTTGTAATGAAGCAATGTATTGTTTTAAAATTTCATACGCTTGTTCCTCAATTGGAAGAATACGTCCTTGAAAATTTATATTGATAACTTTATTCATAAAAGAAATTTAAATTATTGATAGTGACTAAGAAGCAGTAGCGCTTTCATTAGTTGTGTTCATTTGATTATTTAAAGTGAGTATTTGCACCGCCCCTGCCATGTCATTCCATGTTTTCAATAAAACAGCGTAGGCTTTGTTGCCCTCCTCGGTTAAAACAAAATATTTTCTGGGTGGACCACTTATGCTTTCGACCCACCTGTAATTTAACAAACCCGCATTTTTAAGTCTTGTCAATAAGGGATACAAAGTGCCTTCTAGAATATGCAAATTGGCCGCCTTCATTTGCTCGACTATATCACTAGGATATACCTCGCCTTTTTGAATGATGGACAATATGCAAAACTCCAAAACGCCCTTGCGCATTTGACTTTGTGTGTTTTGTATATCCATAGTTATTTCTTGTGGATACAAAACTAAGTATTTTTTTAGTACTATGCATTACATAGTACTAAAAAATTTTAATAAAAATTATAACTAATTGAAAATCAATAATAATACTCAATGCTTTTTTAGTAAAAATTAATTATTTGACTTGGGTTTACCAATAATTGATTCAATAATGGCTGTAAAAAAGCTCACCAATAAACCAAAAATGAAGGCAGTGAACCAGCCTTGAATATGAAAGCCAGGAACAATGGCTACCACCATGTAAATGATAATAATATTGATGACAATTAAAAATAATCCCAAAGTAAACACCGTAAATGGAATGGTTAATAGGACTAATAGGGGTTTAATGAAATTATTCAGCAAGCCAAGTACGACTGCAACCAAAAATGCAGTAATTGAATTATCTACTGTCACCCCTTTCAATAGATACGCTACAATCAATACAGCAAAAGCAGTAGCAATTGTTTTTGTGAAAAATCTTCCCATAAAATAAAAATATACAGTTTAATTATGTGATACATTAAAATACAACTAGTACACTACCAACTCGTAAAAATTTTCTTCTTCTAAATATTTATTGGCTAATTCTTTAATTTCCTCGGGTTGAATAGCACGCACCGTTTGTATGGTATTGAAAAAATAGGCTTCTGTTAACCCATTTAAGATATAAGACTTCCAGCGACCAATAATTTGAAAAGGCCCATCCACATCTCCTAATAATGAGCCTAACATATAGTTTTTTACTAAATTCAATTCTTCTACATCCACCAATTCGTTTCTGAGGATTGACATTTCCTTATACACTTCGTCAATGGTTGCACGACATACGTCTTTGCCTGCATCCGTACTTACCAACCAAGCACTTTGTTGGATATGATTTTGCAAATAGCTATGTATGCCATAGGTATATCCTTTATCCTCTCTTATATTACTCATTAATCGTGAACCAAAAAATCCACCAAAAATATTATTCAATACTTGAGCACCTGCAAAATCAGGATGATGTCTATTGGGAAAATGTCGAGCAATTCGAATGGATCCTTGCACTGCACTAGGATCATTCACCACATTGTATTTTTTTTGCGTAGCCGCCACAATTTCATGCTCCGGCAGAATTATTTCTTTTTTATTCAAAGGAAGAGACCCAATTTGTTTGTTTAAAATGGATTCAATATTGGCAGGGAATTTACCTGCCATAAAAACAATACACTTTCCTTCCTTATAATACTTGTTATAGTAAGCCACCAAATCCGCTCTAGTTAATTGATTGTAGCTTTCTTCACTGGAATATTTACCATAAGGGTGATCAATGCCAAATAAATATTCATCTATAAATCGATTGGCAATAAAATCACTCTTTTTTAAATTCAGCGTAAGTTGTTGAATTTGATTTTTGATATAAATATCCAATTCGTTTTCTGGAAATAAGGCATCTGCAATTAATTCACTCACCACTGGAATTACCTTTTCAAAATGCTTGGTTAAACTATGTAAGCTAATGGTAGCTGTTTCATTGTAACAAGACCTATTTAAATAGGCGCCGTAAAATTCAAAAGCTTCATTAACCTCAAAGGCCGACTTGGTACTGGTTCCATTTTTTAATAAATAATTGGTGGCAGGTGCGACCCAATTTTTTGTCTCATAACTATTGCCTGCAAAAAATACCAATTCCATCATCATCACTTCCTGAGCGCCTCCCTCAAATGCATACACTTCCACCCCATTGTCTAAAACATATTGTTGATATGGTTTTAGCTGTATGTCAAAATCAACAGCGTCTTTTATATTGGGAGCGGTGGTTCTATCTAATGCCATAATTTATTATTAATCGAATCATTTAATTTTTTGCAGCGCTTACTTAGGCATTTGTATTACTGTAATAATACAAAGTGTTTCTATTGCCTTCAGCAAAAATTGTTTTAGCAGTAGATTGAATAAGTTCCGGCGTGACCGCTTGGTACTTGGCCAGTTCCTCATTCATTAGGGCGGCGTCTCCCAATAATTCATAAAATGCCAAGCTTTGTGCACGATTCATAATACTCATATCTTCAAAACAAATCATGCTTTCTGTTTTATTAATTACTTTTTGCACTTCTTTTACATCTAATAATTCAGCTTTCATTTTTTCTACTTCATCCAAAACTGCTTTTTCAGCAACTGACATGGAAACCCCTTTCACCAACTTTCCTGTTATCACTAATAAACCTGGATCAATGGTGCCAAAATGATAACAAGAAATGGAAGAAAATATTTGACGGACCTTAATTAATTGTTCATATAAACGGGAAGAAGCACCTCCACCTAAAACCTCGGTTAATAAATCAGTCGCATGATAGCCTTTGTCAAAGCGGCCACCCATATGCCAGGTCATCATTAACATATCCATTGGCACATCGGCACGTACATCCAAACTTCTATTTTTAGCTTGCTTAGGTTCCTGAGGTAATTTTCTTTCGTAAGGCTTGCCAGCAGGAATAGGACCAAACCATTTTTCAGCCAATTGTTGTATGTCTTCGGTTTTGACATTACCCGTTACTACTAAAATGGCATTA
The DNA here is from genome assembly GCA_947457075.1 of Bacteroidota bacterium. Lineage (GTDB taxonomy): Bacteria > Bacteroidota > Bacteroidia > Chitinophagales > Chitinophagaceae > Sediminibacterium. Next base: position 84,127 of record CANGUG010000006.1, on the reverse strand, counting down.
TTTGGTCGGTAAAATTGGAAGAAAAAATCTTTTACGTCTTCCATGGTGGCTTGCTCCACATGTTCCAAGGAAGCCCCAATGGTCATCCAACGATAGGGATGTTGCGCATAAGCAAGGGTGCGCATTTTATGCCAAGCATCGCCATAGGGTTTATTGATATAATGCTCCTTAAACTCTTCACAAACTACTTTTCTTTGCACTTCTAAGCTTTTAGGGCTAAATGCCAAAGACAACATTCTATCACTCTCTAACCAAAAGGCTGTTTCAATATTCTCCGCGGGCAATTGACAGTAATAATTGGTTAAATCATTGGTGGTATATGCATTGTTTTCGCCACCTGCTCTTTGTAAAGGCTCATCATATTCAGGAATATTTACGCTACCTCCAAACATTAAATGTTCAAACAAATGTGCAAAGCCTGTTTTTTCGGGGTTTTCATCCTTAGCGCCAATATTGTATAAAATATTCACCACCGCCATGGGCGTAGTGGTATCCTGGTGCACCAAAACTTTTAAGCCATTGGCTAGTTGAAATCGATCAAATTGTATCATAATAAAGGGTAAAATTACTCCTTTTCAACAAGAGTCAATTAGCGAATATAGATAAAATAAACTGGCTTATAAACCGAACCCTTTAAGCCTTAACTTTGTTACTCTTAAAAGAAGATTATGCAATTAGAAGAATTATATAAGAAAGCCCTGAATTTTGAGTATTTGACCAAGGAGGAAGGAATGTTTTTGTTTGAAAATGCCCCTTTAAATGAAATTAGCCATATCGCCAATGAATTAAGAAAAAAGCAAGTGCCACATGGTAAAGTAACTTGGCAGATTGACCGTAATGTAAATACCACTAATGTATGTATTGCCAATTGTAAATTTTGTAACTTTTATAGAATCCCTGGTCATCCGGAAGCCTATATTACGGACATGGATACCTACAGGGTAAAAATTAAGGAAACCTTGGCCTGGGGTGGAGACCAATTATTATTACAGGGGGGTCATCATCCTGAATTGGGTTTAAAATATTATACAGATACTTTTAGTCAAATAAAGCAAGAATTCCCCACCATTAAATTACACACATTAGGGCCCCCAGAAATTGCACATATTGCAAAATTGGAAGGCATGACGCATACTGAAGTGTTGAAAGCTTTAAAGGAAGCAGGTATGGATTCCTTACCTGGTGCGGGCGCTGAAATTTTAGTGGACCGAGTAAGAAAATTAGTTTCCAATGGAAAATGTGGTGCCGACGAGTGGTTGGAGGTAATGGCTGCAGCACACCAATTAAATATTACTTCAAGTGCGACCATGATGTTTGGTCATGTAGAAACATTGGAAGAACGTTTTATTCACTTAGTGCGTATTCGTGAAACGCAGGATAGAAAACCAAAAGACGCCAATGGATTTTTAGCGTTTATTCCTTGGACCTTCCAGGACGTAGATACGCTATTAACTAAAATTAGAGGGGTTCATAACTTAACCACCACCGAGGAGTATATTAGAATGATTGCCATTAGCCGTATCATGCTTCCCAATATTAAAAATATTCAAGCAAGTTGGTTAACCGTAGGTAAAGCAACCGCTCAGGTTTGTTTGGAAGCCGGCGCCAATGACTTTGGAAGTATTATGTTGGAGGAGAATGTGGTGAGTGCTGCAGGTGCTCCACACCGTTTTACCTATAAAACCATCCAAGAAGCCATTAAAGAAGCTGGATTTGAGCCTCAATTACGTACGCAGCTGTACGAATGGCGTGAATTACCAGCGGATATTGAAGAGCAAATCGTAAATTATTAGGATGGTGTAACATTTAGGCTCCAAATTCGTTTTATGAATACCTAAATGCTAAATAAAGGGGATGAACGCTCAAGAATTCAATAATTGTGTTGACCAATACTCCGATGGAGTGTATCGTTTTATTGTCAAAAATATGGGCAATGAAGCAGATGCAGAGGATATTGTCCAAATCGCATTTGAAAAATTATGGGTAAATCGGGATAAGGTAGAGGCTGAAAAAGCAAAATCCTATTTATTTACGGTAGCTTATCATCAAATGATTGATCAAATCCGAAAGGATAAGAACAAATCCACTACCGATAATTTGGAAGAAGTAAAGGCGCAGGTGCAGCATAATCACAATGCAGAATTAAAACAAATTTTGTTAAGTGCCATTAACCAACTGAATCCTACACAAAAAAGCTTGGTATTATTAAAGGACTATGAGGGCTATAGCTACCAAGAAATTGGCGAAATCATGAACCTTTCAGAGAGTCAGGTAAAAGTTTACCTACATCGTGCTAGATTAATATTAAAGGGCAAATTAATTCATCTTGAAAAAATGAGTGCCTAATGAAAATTAATAACCAAAATTACGAAAGCTATTTCTTGTTGTATGTAGATAATGAACTTTCTACAGCTGAGCAAAAGGAAGTTGAATTGTTTATACAAGAAAATCCTGCTTATGCAAAGGAATTAAATAGCATAAAGCTAGCGGTCCTAGAAGCCGAAGAAATAATATTTGAAGACAAAGTTACCCTCTACCGATTACAGGAAATGGAAGCAGCTCTTTCTGGTACTTTCAAAAAAAGTTTGTACCGTAATGAGGCGAAAATAGTGAAAGGATTCTTTTCAACAAGTCGCATGAAAATGATTGCCTCCGTTGCGGCGGTACTATTTTTATTACTGGGCTATAAAATGAATTTCAATAATCCCATTAGTACTCAATTAGAAAATCAAAACAATAATGCTGCATCTAACACCAGCATCAATCCTTCGTACTCAACAATTGCAAATAACAATACTGTTTCGGTAAGCAATACTGCAACTGAAAATAAATCTGAAAAAGCCATTGCAAGTATCGTTAACACAGTGGCAAATTCCAATAACACCAATGTATTACTTGTAAATGAGCCCATCGTTGCACAAACGGGAAAAACGGAAACAACCAATATATTTTCCAGAGCTGAGCCAGTAACTAACAATACGAATATAGTTTCAGACAATCCAATTAGTGCAACTGAAGCAAACAACAAATCAACTTATGTCGCAAACGATGCGGTTAACTTAAGTGAAACTAGTTCCGAAAGTAATGAAGCCGAGCAGTTCACCCCACTTAATATGGAAGACAATGACAGAACTTTGTACATAGCCAATTTTGAAATTGATGGCGATAAATTAAGAGGAATATCTAGACGTATAAATGCCTTTTTTAAAAGAAATAAAAACGAAAAACAAAAATAACAATTTATGAAAATCTATTTTTTAACTGCCTTTACTATTTTGACATTTAGCAGTTTCGCTCAAACCGACTCTGTATATCATAAAAAAGGTGATACCATTAGAGTAGGCAATATGGTGATTGTAAATGACCATAGTGAAACTGGACAGCAAACAAGGAATGCAAAAAGAAATGGCGTTGTAGTAGAAACCTTCAATGACAAAATAATGACTATTACCGATGATACTGTTAAAATTGGTAGTTTAAAAATTATCAACAAAAAAGACAGTAAAGGTAGTTTTGGTCAAAAAAATTGGGAGTCATTTATAGAAGGTGATTTTAAGAACACTAAATTTAGCATAGACAGAGAACGCAAAAAACCGAAGAATGTAACCACTAACTGGTGGGCATTTGATATTGGATTTGCCAACTTAGTGGATAAAACCGATCCTTTATTACTCCCTAATTATACAACGTATTTACCTTTCCCAGGTTCTATAATGCCCGTGCCTTCGCCAAATTCAAGCGATTTGAAATTGAACAATGTAAAATCGAGCAATGTAAATATTTGGATCGTGCAACAAAAAGTAAACCTGTATAAGCACTATTTAAATTTAAAATATGGGGTAGGATTTGAAATGTACAATTTCAGGTTTGAGCAACCCATTAGCTTTAGCAATACCGCTGGGAACAATGTATATTTTGACGATGTTCAATTTTCAAAAAATAAACTTTTTGTACAATATGCAACTGTGCCGGTACAATTAAACTTCCAGTCCAACCCTGACAATCGCAAAAGCTTTTTTGCAAGTATTGGGGTGAGTGCAGGATACTTAATGCAATCTCGTACAAAACAAATAAGTGAAGAAAGAGGTAAGAAAAAAGTAAATGGTAATTTTAACTTAAGCAATTACAAAACAGCCGTAATTGGCGAATTAGGAATCGGATCCATTAGGTTATATGGCTCTTACAACTTAACCAATATGTTTGATGAAAACTTAACCAACTTCAATATGACTCCTATTGCGATTGGTATCAGATTTAGCGAGCTTTAATTGGCAATGCTAAAATAAACAAAGCCCTTCCAATTGGAAGGGCTTTGTTATATCATGCCATTTTTGTTGCTACTAAAATTCATCGATTATAAATAAAATACAAATCATATTATACTAAGTTTTCAGCACCAAAATAAGGTTGTAATACTTTTGGTAAAGCAATGCCATTTTCGGTTTGGTAATTCTCTACGATCGCAGCAAAAATTCTAGGCAATGCCAATGAACTTCCATTTAAAGAATGGGCAAATTGAATTTTTCCCTCTGCATCCTTAAAGCGACATTTCATTCTATAGGTTTGATACGCTTGGAAATTACTTACACTACTCACTTCCAGCCATCTTTCTTGTGCAGCACTATATACTTCAAAATCATAAGTGATGGCAGATGCAAAGCCCATATCACCTCCACATAATCTTAAAATACGATATTGTAATCCTAGGCTAATTAATAATTTTTCAACATGAGCTACCATTTCATCCAACACCCCATCACTCTTATCAGGATGCACAATTTGAATGATCTCTACTTTTTCAAATTGGTGTACACGATTCAACCCGCGCACTTCTTTACCAAAACTTCCCGCCTCTCTTCTAAAACAGGGAGAATAGGCAGTCATTTGTATGGGTAGGTCTTGCTCTTTTAAAACAATATCCCTAAACACATTGGTCACAGGCACTTCGGCAGTAGGGATCAAATAAAAATCATCCTCTGTAGCATGGTACATTTGACCTTCCTTATCGGGCAACTGTCCAGTGGCAAAAGCCGAAGCCGCATTCACCATAAAGGGAGGTAAATATTCGGTATAACCAGCAGCTGTATTAAAATCTAAAAAGTATTGGGTTAAGGCTCTTTGAAATTTAGCGCCCTTGCCAATATATAAAGGGAAACCACTTCCTGTAATTTTCGCCCCGGTTTCAAAATCAACTAAATTGTATTTTTTAATAATGTCCCAATGTGCTTCCGCGCCTGCAGGCAATTTTGGCGAAACGCCTCCTTCACGAACCACTTCGTTTTCCTCTGGTGTTTTCCCTAATGGAACTAAATCATGGGGCAGGTTAGGAAATTGCACAATTACCTGTTGCAAATTGGCCTCTACTAATGCCATTTGTTCTTTTAAAGGGTCCAATTGGAGTTTCCATGCAGCTACTTGATTTTTCAAAGCCTCGGCTTGTTCCTTCTCTCCTTTTGCCATATGTCCACCAATTTCCTTGGAAGCTGCATTTACTTTTGACTGTATATCATCGAAGGAAGCTTGTAATTGCTTTCTTTGATCATCAATCGCAATCACTTCATCCACTAAATTCAAATTAGCGAAGTGCTTGATAGCCAATTTCTTTTTAGCCAGCTCGGTATTTTGGCGCAAAAAGTTTACTTGTAACATAGTGCAAATTTGGGCAAAGATAATCAAACCAACCAAGCCTGCCTAGATATCCCCTACCTTTGCTGAAAAATACACATTTAGACATGGGGAATATACAAGACGATGTACAAACAAGATGGTGGGATTTAGAGAAAAAACTGATGGATCAGTTTGGGAAAAAACCCGATACCGAAGCCGTGTTATTTTTGATAGGATTACAAGAAAGCGGTTTTATTAGAGAAAAAATATCCAAGGAGCAAAAGCAGGACCTGATGCATATTGCCATCTGTTCCATTTTGTCACCAAGTGGCTACTATTTGCTAGAGGGTAAGGATGAGGAGGGCTGGCCACATTTTAAGCAATTAAAACAATTGCCCAAGATGGACCTTATGGAACAGGAGCTATTCTTAAAAGAGCATATTTTACTTTATTTTGATAATATTCGATATTAGCAGATTGGTTTTTTAGCGATTTTAATGATATTTGCAACAACAAAAAAACAACCTATGCAATTTCCTGCCGAACTACGTTACACAAAAGATCATGAATGGATCAAATTAGAGGGTACCACAGCGACCATTGGTATCACCGATTTCGCACAAGGTGAGCTAGGTGATATTGTGTATTTAGACATTAATACAGTTGGAAGTAGCTTAGCAGCTGAAGCTGTTTTTGGTACTGTTGAAGCAGTAAAAACAGTAAGTGATTTATTCTTGCCAATGGCAGGAACAATTACCGAAGTAAACCCAGCGCTTTCTGCAAATCCAGAATTAGTTAATGCTGATCCATATGGTGCAGGCTGGATGGTAAAAGTAACTGTAAACAATGTAGCCGATTTTGAGCAATTGTTAACAAGCGAAGCCTACGCACAATTGGTACACTAATCTATGTCAATGAAAACATTGATATGGGTTATTGCAGAAATTGCCATTGTATTTATTTTACTTAGTTTACCCAGTAGTAATTTTCATGTACATAATCGTTGGTTTGGAAAATTCCCTATTGATAAATTAGTCCATGTCATTTTATTTGGCAGCCTTGCTTTTTCTTTTTTTATGTTTTTTGAAAACGCAGCATTCAGCCAACTCAAAACAATAAGGGCCAAAGCCATTGTTCTTGTTTTTTGTATCCTGTACGGTATTGCGATGGAATATTACCAAAAGTATTTCGTTCCTAGTCGTGGTTTTGAAGTGTCAGATATGTTAGCTGATGCAGCTGGTGCAATCATGGCTGTACCATTTTTTTATTGGATTCAAAATAGATTCATCAAAAAAAGTAGCTAATTATGGGCATAGAAAAAGACATACAGCAAGCTAACTTCAGAAATGAGTTTCAAAAAATGGGCATCAATATCATTTATACTGCCAATTGGTTAAATGAACGCATTGGTAATTTTTTGATGCAAGAAGATATTACGCAACAGCAATATAATATTTTACGCATTTTAAGAGGCAGCGAAGTGCCGCTGAGCACTTTACAAATTAGGGAACGCATGTTGGATAAGATGAGTGATACCAGCAGAATTGTGGATCGCCTCATAGTTAAATGTTTGGTTCAAAAAACAGCCTGTAAATCAGATAAACGACTTGTTGATATCACCTTAACCGAAAAGGGACTTCAACTGGTGAATAAATTGGATCAATACAATGATCAAATAGACGCTATCTTAAATGGCGTGTCGGAGGAAGATGCCAAAACTATTAACCAAATACTAGACAAATTGCGCAGTTTGCCCAAACAAAAATAAATTGTTGATTATGCGATTTTTATTTAGCCTATTAATCATTGGAGTAAGTTTTTGTGTAAGTGCACAACCAAAATTAGGAGACAAAAATGTATTTGAATTTAGGGGTGTATGGGTTGCCACCGTCATTAATATTGATTGGCCAAGCAAAGTAGGTTTGAGCAATGAAGCACAGAAAAAGGAATTTATTGCGCTACTAGATATGCACCAGAAAAATGGCATGAATGCAATAATCATGCAAGTGCGTCCAACTGCTGATGCATTCTATCCTTCTACCTTAGAACCATGGAGCGAATACTTAATGGGAAAACAAGGTTTGCCACCAAGCCCATTTTACGATCCTTTGCAGTTTATGATTTCGGAGACACATAAACGGGGTATGGAATTTCATGCATGGATTAACCCTTATAGAGCCCTATTTAATGTTGAAAAATCAAGTGTTGCACCCAATCATTTAACTAAAACACATCCTGAGTGGTTTATAGAATATGATAAGAAAAAAATATTTAACCCAGGACTTCCTGAAGTTTGGAAACACACCAACAGAGTGGTAAGCGATATTGTATCCAGGTATAATATTGATGCAATTCACTTAGACGATTATTTTTACCCCTACAAAGTGCCAGGAAAAGAATTTCAAGACGAAGCCACTTATAAAAAATATAGCAGAGGTTTGAATAAAGAAGACTGGAGAAGAAGTAATTGTGATACTATTATTAAACAATTATCCAACACAGTTCATTCCATTAAGCCAGGCGTGCAATTTGGCATTAGTCCTTTTGGTGTATGGCGCAACAAATCTAAAGATCCATCAGGAAGTAATACCCAAGCAGGGGTTACCAACTACGATGATCTTTATGCAGACATTATGTTATGGTTAAAAAAAGGATGGGTTGATTATATCATTCCTCAATTATATTGGGAACATGGTCATGCATTAGCCGACTATGATGAGCTTGTTAATTGGTGGGACAAGCATAGCCATAATAGAAATTTATATATTGGGCATGGCATTTATCGTGCCGGCACCACGCCCAATTGGAAAAACAGCAATGAGCTACCTTATCAAATAAAAAGTATGCGTGGATTAAAAAACACAAGTGGAAGCGCTTATTTTAGTAGCAAAACTTTTAGTTCGAACCCTAATCATTGGAACGATACTTTGCAAAATAACTATTACCGTAAACCTGCTTTACAACCAACTATGCCCTGGTTAGTACAATATGAAATGACTATGCCATCGGTAATTAAAAAATCTGAAAATAGTTATCAAGTCGAACTCAAGGAAGCAAAGCCCTTAAAATACTATGCAATCCTTTCTTCTCTTAATAATCACTACGAAGTGGAAGCCATCATTCCCGCCGAAAGTAAATTCATTAGCTTAAAAGCATTGGGAATTGAGAAAAAAGCAAATCAACAATATTGGCTAGTTGCCGTAGGGCTTCAAAACCAATTAAGTAAAATGGTAGCTTTATAATTATTCGTAAATACGCTTTAAAGGCATATTCTGATTGGCTTTGATAATTAAAGGGACATGCTCCACAATGGTCATGTCATTGTCTAATCCAAAGGCTTTTTGATCACTTTGAGCCAATTGCTTGATATTGAAATAAGCATCCATAATAAAGTCTTCTTTGATACTTAATTCATTTTCGATACTAAAGAAGCTTTCAATAATTACATAGGTAATATCTGTATGGAAATCCTTACTCTTTAAAGATTCATATTTACTGTAAATGCCTAACTCATGTGACTCATTCAATTCCTGCATTACTTTCTTAAAACAAATATTAATCCTTGGTTGAATCCTAAATCCAAGTTTAAAGTCAACGCGCATCACTTTATCGTCCACTAACTCACGGATGCAGTATTCCATTCCATAGGGCGAGTCGGTACGATCAATATGGATAAACCAATAAATATCAGCACGTTTGGGTTTACGATTTAAAATAGAATCAATAATTCTGTGTTCAATTTCTCTGTGATTATTTGCCTTGGTCAAGTACACTAAATGCGTTGCATATTTGGGCATATCCTTGTCTGCGCTTAATTCCACCAATGGCTCTAAGTAGTCCTTTAACTTTACAAAATCTAAATAACGATTAGTGATTTTACGCGCGCGATGCCATATCAACATCACAAAAATCATACTTAATGAAAAAATGAAAGTAATATAGGCTTCTTTAATTTTAACCGCATTGGCAACGAAAAAGGAGATCTCTACTACTGAAAAAATAGCAATGATAATAGCCACTGGCAAGTGCCCCCATCTGCGCACATTTAACAAATAAAAATTCATCAAAATAGTGGTCGTAATCATAGTGATAATAATAGAGAACCCATAAGCGGCCTCCATATGTTCTACTTTTCTAAAAAATAAAATCATGGTAACACAACCCACCCACAATAAAAAGTTTAAAGAAGGAATATAAATTTGTCCTTTTTGATCGGTAGGGAATTTCACTGTTACACGAGGCCAAAAATTTAAACTGATGGCTTCGTTAATTAAAGTAAAGGAGCCACTAATTAATGCCTGGCTTGCAATAATCGTAGCAAGTGTAGCAATACCAATACCAATTAATAAAAACCAATGTGGCATGATTTCAAAAAACGGATTCATATTGGATGGACTTTCGCCAAGATGTTGAATTAACCAAGCACCCTGTCCCATATAGCTCATTACCAAAGCTAATTTTACAAACATCCAACTAACCTGTATATTTTGACGTCCACAATGGCCCAAGTCACTGTATAAAGCTTCCGCACCTGTCGTACATAAAAATACAGCCCCTAAAATCCAAAATCCTTTAGGATAGTTTACCAGTAAATCATAGGCATAATAAGGATTCAGTGATTTGAAAATTTCAACATGATCAATTACTTGTAAAAATCCTAAAACAAATAACATGGAAAACCAAATAAGCATAATGGGTCCAAAAGCAAAACCTATAATTTTAGTGCCAAAACGTTGAAAGAAAAATATCACAGAAATAATTCCTACTACAATACCTACAGTTATATTATTGCCTGGAACAAAAATATGCTCCAGCCCCTTAACACCTCCAAGTCCTTCGATAGCAGATGCAACTGAAATAGGAGGTGTAATCATCCCGTCGGCAAGCAACATGGCTGCACCAATAATAGCGGGAATATAAATCCATTTAACGTAACGTTTAATTAAGGCAAATAAGGAAAATATTCCTCCTTCCCCTCTATTGTCCGCACGTAAGGTTAGGAAAACATATTTAAAAGTAGTTTGTAAAGTCAATGTCCAAAATACACAGGAGATGGCTCCGTAAACCAATTGCTCCGTGATTTGTCGATTATTGATAATGGATTTAAACACATACAATGGAGAGGTTCCGATATCTCCGTATATAATTCCTAAAGTAACTATTAAACCTGCTACGGAAAGTTTGTGGGCATGCCCACTTGATGTATGTGCCATGAAAAATTTGAATTGGAGAACAAAGTTTACAAAAAAATATAAACAAAGTGTTATAAGAGGCAAGTATTTTAGAAATATTTTAAACCCCCAATCCAACAACCTAATTCCCCAAAACTAAGGCTTGTAAGTACCGAAAAGTGTCTCCACCGCCTTGAAGCGATAATCAAAAATACCTTGTAGCTGCTTTTTGACCATGATCCATTGTGCGATATCGCCTAAAAATCCCAAGGGTATTTTATAATGTACGATATCCTCCATGCATACCCCTCCTGGAATGGCCTTGAAATGATGTTGGTGGTGCCAAAGGCTATATGGACCGAAACGTTGTTCATCTACAAAATATTTTCCCTCTTGCACATGGGTAATTTCGGTCATCCAATACATGGGAATGCCCAATAAGGGACTTACTTTGTATTCTATAATTTGTCCTGGGTACATTTTTTCACCATGATGCTTACTAATAATATTGAACCCCATATGTTGTGGGGTTATTTTAGCAAGATTGGCTGGACTACTAAAAAAGTCCCAAGCCTGGTCTAAACCAATGGGTAAATTTTGGACGGTGTGTATGCTGTAAACTTTTGACATACCCTATTAACAAGAATGCGCCTTAATTGTTGCATAAATTAAAAGGAAAGTCATTCATTATAGTAATGGATAAGGAAGGCAGAACAATTTTACATGAAATCCCAAGCAGGGATTTGGAAGAATCTGACTAAGTTTGCAAATATGATGAAAAGAACTGCGTTAATTCCCTTTTTATTAAAAACCTTACTGGCAATATACCTGGTGCAATCCTTGGTGGCTTGTGCCAATATTGTACCTCCAAGCGGAGGGCCAAGAGACAGTATCCCCCCCTACCGAGTTTGGGCTAAACCAAAGGATTCCGCCCTTAATGAACAGCCTAAAGAAATACTGGTAACATTTAACGAATATATTACTACAACTAATCTTCAAGAAAATGTAGTGGTTTCGCCCACCTTGAAAACCAATCCATTAATTGAATCTAATTTAAAAACAATTAGAATTCGTATCAAAGACAGTTTAACGCCCAATACCACATACAGTATTCAATTTGGGAATTCCATAAAAGATGTGAATGAAGGAAATGTTGCACCGAATTATACTTATGTTTTTAGTACAGGCAATTATATTGATAGTGGAAGAATTCAAGGAAAAGTACTTTTGGCAGAGTCTGGCAAAGTGGACAGTACTTTAATTGTTGTTTTGCAACCCATAAAAAATGACACTGCTATTTTTAAAAACAAGCCCTTATATTATGCCAAATTAAATGGTAAAGGGAATTTCGGATTTGATTTTTTACCGTTTACCCAATTCAATGTTTTTGTATTGCCCAATGATTATACTAAAAAATATGATGACAGCACTAAGCTATTTGCCTTTTTAAATGAACCTGTAATGGTATCTAGGTCAAAAGACTCTATTCAACTTTATGCATTTCAATCTCATCTAAAAACAGAAAAGAAAAAAACCAATAACAATAAACAACAAAAGAACAACGCTGCCATTTTAAAATACACGAAAAGCCTTGAGGGCAAAGAACAGGATTTATTAACTACCCTACAATTGACTTTTGAGACGCCTGTGCATTTAAACGATAGCTTTCCTATAGTACTAGCAGATACTTTAGATAAACCCTTAAAGGATTTTACAGTAAAAGTTGACAGCGCTAACGCTAACAAAATTATTGTCCAATACAATTGGGTGCCAAGTACAAAATTTCATTTGATTCTTCCACAAAATGCCATCAAGGATACCAATAATAATTTTCTTATTAAATCAGACACTATTGCTTTTGTAACCAAATCAAAAACAGTTTACGGTTCTTGCGTAGTAAGGGTTAGCAAGTTAGATCAATTCACCAACCCTGTATTATTGTTAATGCAGGATGATAAACTTAAATTTAGTTTCCCATTAACCCAGTCTTATTTTACAATAAAACAATTGCCTCCTGGTGAATACCAAATTAAAATACTAGAAGACAAAAATAAAAATGGTAAATGGGATACTGGGCAATATGGATTTGGGAAAGGGAAAGTCCAACCAGAAATCATATGGATGCAGTCCAGTAAATTAATCATAAGGGCCGACTGGGAGAACGAATTAAATTTCTCTATCAATAAATAAGTTTAAGCAACGTCATTATGCAATTACCTTCCTCCTTACTTGAAAATGCAGTAGCTGAATTTGCTAAACTACCAGGCATTGGAAAGAAAACAGCTTTGAGGTTAGTATTGCATTTATTAAAACAAGACAAAGGAGTCACTACCCTTTTTGGAGAAACGCTTCAGAAAATGCGCAATGAAATACAATTTTGTCAAAAATGTTTTAACATAAGTGACGGCAGCATTTGTTCAATTTGTGCCAATTCAAACAGACAAAAAGATACCATTTGTGTGGTAGAAAATATTAGAGATGTTATTGCCATTGAAAACACACAACAATTCAGCGGCACTTACCATGTTTTAGGAGGTATTATTTCCCCCTTGGACGGAATTGGGCCTGAGCAATTAACCATTGACCCTTTAATAGAAAGGGTAACCAAAGACAAGGTGTCGGAACTTGTTTTCGCTTTAAATCCAACCATTCAAGGAGATACAACCATTTATTATATTCAAAAAAAATTGGCCAACCATCCCTGTCGTATCACAACCATTGCAAGAGGTATTGCCTTTGGAGGGGAGTTGGAATACGCCGATGAAATGACTTTAGGCAAGAGTATTTCCAATAGACAGCCCATTCAACAATATATAAAGTAGGGATTCTGAAGAATAATGTATAATTTTGATGTTTAAACATTGAGATAATAATAAATCAACTTTTATGAAAAAGATTTGCTTCCTTTTAATGCTTGTGTTCGGTTTTTCTTATGCGATGCAAGCACAAAAGACATTGGTAACAAAAACAGCGCAGGTTCGCTTTATTGCTGTAGATGACAATGATATTGATGCGACCAATAAATTAGCTGTTAGTCGCTTGGAGCCCAATGGCAAATTATCTTTCATCATGTTAATGAAAGACTTTCATTTTGACATGGGAAAAATGGAAGAGCATTTTAATGAAGAATATATTGAAAGTAAAAAATTCCCTAGGGCTTTTTTTAATGGCCAAATAACCAATATCAAGTCTGTTGATTTTAAAAAAGACGGCAAATACCCTGTGAATGTAAGCGGAAGTATGCAGGTACACGGGGTGAATAAGGCCATTCAAACTACCGGTATCATTGAAGTTAAAAACGGTCAAGTAAAAGCAAATGCGAAATTCACTGTTAGACTCAAAGACTTTGGCATTGGAGGTCTTATGATAAAACTGGTTGCAGATAAAGTGAATGTAGAAGTCACTGCCACTTATTAGTAGAAAGCTCCTTTGTGGGTCAAAATAAGCCCTATTGCTTCCATTAAGCCCCTAATGCTTCAAATTGTTGAACTATGGCTTTAATTTGGATAAGCGCTAATTGTACCCTAACTTTGCCCCGCATTGCAGGTGGATTTGTTTATTGTTCAACCTGCCATCCGAAAGGAAAAAAAGAACTAATAAACGATACAACCTATCGCCCCCATTTCATAATTAGTTCAACTAGTTGATTCCATCAGCTGTCCTTTGGATGTTGCATAAAAAAATATTTATGTCAATACAAGAGACGCTTACAAAAAGAATTTTGGTGATTGATGGTGCCATGGGTACCATGATACAACGCCATAAATTAACCGAGGAAGATTACCGTGGTACTCAATTTGCCGAATGGCATTGCGATGTAAAAGGCAATAACGATTTATTGTGCATTACACAACCTGCCATCATTACGGGGATTCATTTACAATATTTAGAGGCTGGGGCCGATATTATTGAGACCAATACTTTTAGCAGTACTTCCATTGCGATGGCCGATTATGATATGCAATCATTAGCCTATGAATTAAATGTGGCTGCCACAAAATGTGTGAGAGACGCCATTGACCAATACAAAGCCAAACATCCTAATACTACCGAAAAATACATTGCAGGATCTATTGGCCCCTTGAACAAAACATTGAGCCTCTCTCCTGATGTAAACAATCCAGGATTTCGTGCAGTTACTTTTGATGAAGTAGTGGAAGCATATACCGAACAAATTAAAGGATTAGTCGATGGTGGTGTAGATGTAATTTTAGTAGAAACAATTTTTGATACCTTAAATGCGAAAGCCGCGATTTTCGCAATCAAAGAATACTTCAGAAAAATAGGCCAACCAGAATTACCAATCATGATTAGTGGCACTATCACAGATGCTTCAGGCAGGACATTGAGTGGACAAACCTTAGAAGCATTTTATACTTCAGTAGCCCATGCAAAACCTTTAAGTGTTGGGTTAAACTGCGCATTAGGTGCACAGGAAATGCGTTCACATATCGAAGAACTTTCTCAAATTGCAACCTGTTATACATCGGCTTATCCTAATGCAGGCTTGCCCAATGCCATGGGGCAATACGATGAAGCGCCACATCAAACAGGTGCTTTTATTGAAGAGTGGGCAAAAAATCAATTCGTCAATATTGTAGGAGGATGCTGCGGAACCACGCCTGAGCATATTAAACATATGGCGGATAATGTGCGGAATTTAACACCAAGACCTTTACCCATTGTAGATGCAACTATTTAATAACACTGATTAAGCAATCCTTGTTGTTAACCCAAAAGAAAAAATCATGAGCGAACAAATAAATCATATCAAACCTTATTTAAGATTAGCAGGACTTGAACCTTTAGTGATTCGTCCGGAAACTAATTTTGTAAACGTAGGAGAAAGAACCAATGTTACAGGTTCAAAAAAATTCGCGCGTTTAATTAAGGAAAATAAATACGAAGAGGCTTTATCAGTAGCACGTCAACAGGTGGAAAGCGGTGCTCAAATTATTGATGTTAACATGGACGACGCTTTACTAGAAGGCGTGAAAGCCATGACGACTTATTTAAACCTTTTACAAAGCGAGCCAGATATTGCGCGTATTCCTGTAATGATTGATAGTTCTAAATTTGAAATTATTGAAGCAGGATTAAAATGCGTTCAAGGCAAATGTATTGTCAACTCCATTTCCATGAAGGAAGGGGAAGCTAAGTTTATTGAACAAGCTTATATATGTAAAGCCTTCGGGGCCGCAGTAATTGTAATGGCATTTGATGAAGTAGGGCAAGCGGACACCAAAGACAGAAAAGTGGAGATTTGCGAACGCGCCTATAAAATATTAGTGGAAAAAGTTGGATTTGATCCACAGGATATTATTTTCGACCCCAATATTTTTGCCGTAGCAACCGGTATTGAAGAGCATAATAATTACGCAGTAGATTTTATTGAAGCAACCCGTGTCATTAAACAAAAAATGCCATTGGCTAAAGTAAGTGGAGGTGTTTCTAATGTATCTTTCTCTTTCCGCGGAAACGAAGCTGTGCGTGAAGCCATCCATGCGGTGTTTTTATACCATGCCATTAAAGCAGGCATGGACATGGGTATTGTCAATGCTGGACAATTAGCAGTGTACGATGAAATTGATCCTGTTTTAAGAAATTTATGTGAGGATGTCATCTTGAATAAAAACAATGAAAACAACCAAGCGACTGAAGCGTTGATTCAATATGCCGATAATTTAAAAGCGAGTGGAGAGAATGCAGGACAATCATCTGAAGAAGCCAATAAATTAAAGTTAGCCTGGAGAAATGATACGGTCGAAAAACGTTTAGCCCATTCTTTAATTAATGGCATCACCGATTTTATTGAGGAAGATACCGAGGAAGCAAGATTAAAATATAGTGCGCCTTTAGAAGTAATTGAAGGGCCATTAATGGCAGGCATGAACCAAGTGGGTGATTTATTTGGCGCAGGTAAAATGTTTTTACCACAGGTGGTTAAAAGCGCGCGCGTAATGAAAAAAAGTGTAGCGGTATTGACCCCATATATTGAAGCTGAAAAAGAAAGACTTAAAAATGCATCAGCGACACCTGGTGCAAAATCCAAAGGCCCTGCTAAAATATTATTAGCTACTGTTAAAGGGGATGTGCATGATATTGGGAAAAATATCGTGGGGGTGGTATTAGGTTGTAATGGCTATGAAATCATTGATATTGGGGTAATGGTACCCGCTGATAAAATTTTATCAGAAGCGGTGAAGCAGGAAGTTGATATTATTGGATTGAGCGGATTGATTACTCCTTCCTTAGATGAAATGGTGCATATCGCAAAGGAAATGAAGCGACGTGGCATGAACATTCCATTAATGATTGGTGGAGCAACGACTTCAAGAATGCATACAGCTGTAAAAATTGCACCCGAATACAATGACGGTGTCATTCATGTATTAGATGCATCCCGAAGCGTTACCGTTGCAGGGTCCTTATTAAACAAAGAACAAAAACCTGCTTTCTTAGAAAATTTAGATAAAGAATATACGCAGCTTAAAGCTGATTTCGATAATAAAAAAACAGTCAAGCAATTCACTCCCTATGCGGAGGCTTTACAAAATAAAATGGTCATTGACTGGTCAACATTTGAAGCCACTAAGCCAAGCTTTACTGGCAACCAAGCCATTGAAATCAATGATTTATCGGTACTAGTGGATTATATCGACTGGAAACCTTTCTTTATCGCCTGGGAATTACATGGTAATTTCCCAGCCATTTTAACCGACTCAATAGTGGGTGAAGTAGCTAGTAAATTATACGCCGATGCCAATGCCTTATTAGATAAGATTGTGAAGGAAAAATGGTTGACTGCTAAAGGAGCAGTAGGATTTTGGGAAGCAAGTAGTGAGGGCGATGATATAACCCTACACAATGGTTCCGCAAAAACACAATTACATTTTTTAAGACAGCAGGCTAAAAAAGCAGCAGGACAACCTAACTTTTCATTAGCTGATTTTATTTGTCCAGCTACTGAAAACAAAAAAGATTACTTGGGTGCTTTTGCAGTAACTATTCATGGCATTGAAAAACATATCAAAGCATTTGAGGATAACCACGACGACTATAATAAAATTATTTTACAAGCATTAGCTGATCGTTTAGCCGAAGCTTTTGCAGAATATCTACATGCTACAACAAGAAAAGAGTTATGGGGCTATGCAAAAGACGAGCAATTAGGCAATGATGAATTGATTAAAGAAAACTATGTGGGTATCCGTCCTGCCCCAGGCTATCCAGCTTGTCCGGACCATACCGAAAAATACACTTTGTTTAGTTTATTAGATGCCGAAAAACATACCGGCATTACTTTAACTGAAAGTTTAGCTATGTATCCTGCATCCAGCGTTTGTGGCTGGTATTTTGCGAACCCACAAAGTCAATATTTTGGACTCGGGAAAATACAACAGGATCAAGTGGAAGACTATGCTAAGCGCAAGCAACAATCTATGGAATATATTACAAGATGGTTACAACCCGTCATCGAGTAAATCAATTCCTTTTTTACTTGACCAATGAGGAGGGTAATTCAATTTACACTTTTTCAAACAACCACCATAATCGTTTACGTGGTTTAACAGTATAATGTTTGTTTACATATTTTGCAATGTGTTCCATGGCCTCGTCAATACTATCGGTAAATAACACAAATTTTTTGTCTTCCGGAGCAATGGTTCCAGATGCAATCATATCCTCCAACCACTCCTTAAAAGGTTGGAAATAGGCCGATCCCATTACCACAATTGGAAAATCATTAATCACTTTGGTCTGCGCTAAAGTGAGTGTTTCGAAAAATTCATCTAAAGTGCCAAAGCCCCCTGGCATAATGATAAATGCATATGAATATTTCACCATCAACACCTTCCTAATAAAAAAGTAATCAAATGTAATTGACACATTGGTATAAGGATTGGGGCTCTGTTCAAAAGGGAGCTTGATATTACATCCTACCGACTTCCCGCCTGATTCGAAAGCACCCCTGTTGGCAGCTTCCATTACCCCAGGTCCTCCCCCCGTCATGGTGGTTAACCCTAAGGCGGCTATGCGCTTCCCAATTTCTCTTGATTGTATATAATATGGATGATCCTCTTTAAATCGAGCTGAACCAAATACAGTGATACAAGGGCCTATAAAATGTAATGTTCTAAACCCTTTTATAAATTGAATAAATATTTTAACCGCAAAACCTAGCTCATTGATCCTTGGCTTAGGGCCTTCTAAATGATAATATTCATTGGTAGAAGGGATGATTCTACGCGTTGCCTTTTGGGTATTTTTTATGCTCATAAACAAGTGAAGTAATGTTAAAATTACATGTAACTGAAGGTAAAATAAATTATCAATTAGTGTACATTAAAATAGTTAATTTTGACATGTATTAATTTGCAGATGAAAACAATATCCAAACCCCTATTATTATTCATTGTACTGGTTACTAGTACCACTTTAATGGGTCAACCAAAAGTGGCATTAGAACAAATACAAATTTATTCTTCCTATCACAATAATGCAAATTATTGGCGACTACCCGCCAATATTAGTCCAATCATCAATGCACTTGATAGCGGTCTTTTTTCAATACTCTCCATTCAAAGAGACAACAGCTACCCTACAACGAAAAGGGAGTTAACAAAACAAAATCAAGTGGGAAAAATTATTATTGATTGGGAAAATTCTAAACATATTCCGTATCACGCTTATCTTGAATTATATGAAATGGATCCGGAACTGGTATATGATAACAGGTTGATAACAGTTGCTGAAAGAAAAAGGGATAGTATTCAATCCATTTGGTTTATTGGCTGTAGTATATTTGATGCACAACAAAAAAAGGTATTTCAAAAAACCATTGCTCTTGGATTAATGCCCATTAACCCTATGGGATTTGGTGTTCCAAGCGAGGAGGCAACCACTACGCCTACTTTATTATTTCAGGCCCTTTCAAAAGGAATTAGCCTGCTTGATCCTAATGGAGAAGACATTGCATTTGTAGAAGCAAAAGTACCCGCAGCAATTGCTACCGACAATTATTGGATGCCCCTATTGCATACTAAACCAAGAATAGAATTTGATACTACAAAAAAATACATTGGATTTACAGATGCCAAAGGAGCTCAAATTTTAAGAGTTCCCAATGCGATTTTAAATAAAATTGAAACCAAAGCAAATAAGGTAAATCCTTTATTCGCCAACATTGTCAATAATATAAAATTAAATAGGAAGAATTTTTCAAGAAATGAATATTATCAAGCCATACAACCTTTAAGAGATGTAAAAGAAAATAAAGATTACACTCTTGTTGCTATTCTTGAATTTAACCCATTCATGACGCTAATCAATGATACAAAGAAAATGGGACTCACCTTTTTACCAGAACAACCACATTATATTTATGAAAACAATGACAGTATTGGTCAATTTAAGGTAAGCGATGCAGTGGTTGAAAAAGACAAATACTACTTTCCCAATATTGCTTACAACGGCTATGACTCCACTACACAGTTTGTAGTGGGTGTCAATTCCGCGCCAGTAAGCATTGTGCACGATAGAGTTATTGAGGGGGTTATTAAAAACCATAGTTTCATGATTCAGTTTAATCATGCTATCGGTCAAAAAAGCATTTTTGTTGATAATAAACTTAGTATGGTTATTGGAGGGGATTTGAAACCACAAAAAATGGTGAGTTTCTCTGAAAATATCAACGATGACAATGTACTTAAGAATTTATTGTTACTCATTGCTCAAAGTGAAATTTTCAAAAATCCCAATTAATTAAATTACATGCGCATTGTAAGTTATAATGTAAACGGTATTCGAGCTGCCATTAAAAAAGGATTAATTGAATGGTTAACCGAATATCCTGTCGATATTTTGTGTGTGCAAGAAACAAAAGCAACGCCAAATGATATTGACCTGTCCCTATTTACCAACCTTGGTTATCATGTTGCTTGGTTTCCAGCGCAAAAAAAGGGATACAGTGGTGTTGCGGTTTTTAGCAAAAAAAAGCCCACGCAAATAATTTGTGGAACAGGGCATGAAATGAGTGATTTTGAAGGGCGCGTGATTCGTGTTGACATTGAGGAACTTACCATTATCAACGCTTATTTCCCCTCAGGAACAAGCGGCGACGAGCGACAAAATTACAAATACCAATGGCTGGATGAATTCAATACATGGATACAAGCATTAAAAAAAGAGAGACAAAATATGATCGTTGCAGGTGATTATAATATTGCACACCATGAAGTTGATATTCACGATCCGAAGGGTAATAAAAAATCATCGGGTTTCTTACCAGAGGAACGTACATGGATGGATCAATTTTTAGCAAAGGATTGGGTGGATAGTTTTAGATATAAAAACCCAACAGCAGTGGGTGCCTATTCATGGTGGAGTCAACGATTCCCTTCGGTGAGGCTCAATAACAAAGGATGGAGAATTGATTACCTATGTACTACCAAAGCTTTAGAAAGTAAAATAAAAGAAGCTACTATTTTACCCATGGTAAAACATAGTGATCATTGTCCCATAGTACTTGAATTGAAAAAATAATTCCAAAAGTCCGATATGCGCGTATTAAATATAAGTTTTCAAATTGCCCCAACATTACAAGAACAATGGCTTGAATGGATGAAAAATAAATTTATCCCAATGATCATCGCCACCGAATGTTTTCATCATCATCAATTTTATCAGCTGGATATAACATCGGACCAGGCACCTACCTATACCATACAACTCTTTTCAGAAAGTCCCGAAAAGCTTGTCCAATACCAAGAAAAGAGCGCTACCGTCCTAATGGATGAATTGCTTACAACCTGGGGAGATCAATGTTTTCACTTTATCACTACTATGCAAATTGTGAATTGATTGTGGATAGTTTATTGGCTACAAGTCGCTACTAGCCTATATTTCAGGCAAATATTACCTGAAATCCAATGAAATCAAGGGTTTCAATGATTTTTCGTGAAATAGGATATTAAACATATTCCCCGTATTTTGGCGGGAAAACCTTGCTATTTAAGGGTTTTAGTGGAAAAATAAAATTAAAAATAAATGGCAAAATATTTTTTCGTTTCATAAAACCCAATAAATTTGTTCTATCGTTTAAAACTATAAAAAACACATCTATGAACAAAGCAGAATTAATCGCGCACATCGCGGACAGCGCAGATTTACCAAAAACATCAGCTAACGCAGCTTTAGATGCTTTTATTGAAGCAGTAACTAAATCTTTGAAAAAAGGTGATAAAGTAACTTTAGTAGGTTTTGGTACTTTCTCAGTATCTAAGCGTGCTGCTAGAACTGGTCGTAACCCACAAACTGGTGCTACTATCAAGATCAAAGCTAAAAAAGTTGCAAAATTCAAGGCTGGTAAAGAATTAAGCGGCAAATTGTAATTTGAAATTTATTTCAATAAAAACCCCCTTTTATCAGGGGGTTTTTTTATTTTTGTCATCCAATCACTAAAAAACACATTATTATGGGTAGAGGAGATAAAAAAACAGCAAAAGGTAAAAGATTCTTAGGTTCTTTCGGAAAGAGCAGACCACACAAGACAACCAAAGCTAAAAAAGCGACTAAAGTGAGCGCATAATCCAATTTGCGTTTAAAATAAGATTCCCCGAACTGCTTTGGTATGTTCGGGTTTTTTTATTGTAATTTTGCCCTATGAAGCGTTTATTTATAATACTCCTTTTACAGGCTTATACCGCCAGTTTATTCGCGCAATGCGCTATTTGTACTAAAACTGCCAGTCAAATGGGTGAGGACGCTGGAAGGGGGTTTAACGGTGGTGTTTTGTATTTGGCTGCAATGCCATTTGCCATTATGGGTTATATCGCCTTTAAATGGTGGAGGAACGAAAAACAGTCCTAACTGCAAAGCGTTGCTGCATTAATTTATTTTTCCAATCACACTCGTTGTCAAATCTCTAACGAATGCTGAGTCGATCCAAGCGCAGCTTGAGGAATTGCTTTGTATAAATTTGAAAAGCAATGGTCACCCAAATAATAAAACAGCCTACTACTTTTAATGCATACGGAATCATTATATGCGTTCTTAGCCAAGGGGTAAATAAATCGGAATAAGAGAAACTTGAAAAGAAAATGGAAACGATAAATAGTAGGTTGTTCCATTTTGTTTTTTCTTGTAAAACATACCATAAACAAATAGCGGGTACGCCAATAATATACGTGGGCGACTCCGTACCCGTATTAAAAACAATTATGAATAATAAAACCGAGCATAATATATACAACCTGTATATGGGATGACTAAAATAGGCTTTATATAAATACTGCCCAGCAAATACAATTAATGCTGGAATAATAAAATACCATTTTACCAAATGGGGTAAATTGAAAACTCTTTTTACCATTCCCTGCAAGGTAATATCCACCATATTTTGATGCATGGGCATCGTTATATCAAAATTAGATTTTAAGCTTAAAGCAGCAGACCAGTCCTTATAACATTGCACTAATTCGTCGGGATGAATAACCAATAATGGTAAGGATATCATTAAGATCGCCCACAACATAAAATAGAAAATAAATTTTTTCTTATGCTTGCTAAAAAAGAAAAAGGCCAAGCCAGTGATACTATATAATTTAATAAAAAAGCCCAATAAAATCATCCCGGTAGATAACACTTCCTTTTGTCTCAGCAAAAAAACAAAAGACAAAATAATGGTGGCTGCCATAATTCCATTGCTTTGTAAATTAGAAGCTGCATTCATCATTTCATTAGCAGATAAAAGCAAAATAAAATTTTGATACTTGTCTTTGATAGGCAGTTGCCTAATTGCATAGTACAAAATACCGGCATCAAAAAATCCCCATACAAGTGCACCAATGAATGGAGGCATATAGGAAAAGGGCGCCACTAAAATAGCAAAGCTTGGACTGTAATAATAATGGTCCTTGTATTCATTGATGTATTCAAGGTATAAATTGGTATTGTTTTTTAAATGAAAATAAGACTGTTTGAAAATAATAAAATTATTATACGCATCCCCCTTCACCGCAATGATCAAAGCAATGGCAACAAGACCAAACCAAACCGAAGTGGCAATTTTATTGTGCTCTATAATACTGCTTAACTTAAATTTATTATTGCTCATATGCTTTTATTGTATTCAATAATTCATCTACGCCAAATCCAGTGCTCGCAATAGTTTGGACCAAATTCGGTTTATCGTGGTTGGTAGCTCTTTCTGATAATGATTGCTTAAGATGATTGACAAATTTTTGTGCCTCAGGTCGATCCACTTTGTTCACTACATAAATATTAGCCACTTCAAATAACCCGGATTTCATCATTTGAATTTCATCCCCAGCCTCTGGCACCAATACAAGAATTGTTGGATAGGCAATTTTGGCTACTTGCACTTCGGATTGCCCTACCCCTACCGTTTCTAAAATAATATAATCAAAGCCTGCTGATCGAAGTAATTTAACAACGTCCTCAATACAATGGGTGAGTCCCCCTAAATGCCCCCTAGTGGCCAATGATCTAATAAATACTGAAGGATGCAAATACCAATCCCTCATTCTAATTCTATCCCCCAGTAATGCACCATTATGCAATACCGAACTTGGGTCCACCGACAACACTGCAATTTTTTTACCTTCCTGCACCAATGCGCCAATGACAGCTGCAATAAGGGTACTTTTCCCGGCTCCCGGAGGACCCGTAATTCCTATTACTGGAACTTTATGGCTCGGTAAATTTTGCAAAAAGTCACTGGCACCTGCTTGTTGATTTTCAATATGCGTAATTGTTTTTGACAATGCCAAAAAATCACCCTTGCTTACTCCATTGTTAATATCATGAATAGCATACATCATTAGGGTCTAACAATTTTATGATTTCTAAAATCAAATGGTCTTATTCCTGTCCATTTTTCAAAATAATATAAAACTCTATTTTTAAAAGAGAAATTCTTTTTGGAAATATCTAAATCTATCGCCCAATTTTTTTGACGAATTCTTTCTGTCATCACTTGAGGATGAGTGCCTGTAAATTTTTCTAAAGAATCAAAACCCGAAAAGTCATAATAATCTGGGCTTGAAATAATCTCTTGCATTTTGGTATCATCATTCCAAAAAGTAGCACTCTCTTTTTGTTTTTTACGCATTTGCACTGGACTTTTCACCCACCCATAATGATAGATACTTGCGTCAATGGCAGCTACGGACAACTTGGCATTGCCTATTCTAAATCCTTGTGCATCCTTATAGGCACTAATTGCTTTATTGTTTCTAATAATTCTTGTTTCATGTGCATACCATTTTCTACTGTCTCCCACATAATCGTAGGTGCCAAAAAAATGTTTATACCTAAACAATAACCCCTGCACTGCAAGGTCATCCTTGTATTCATTACAAGCGGCTTTAATAGCTGCATGGTATTTTTCATGAACTACCTCATCGCCCTGAATATAAAATGCCCATGTAAATGAATCATCAATCAATTGAAAAGCTTTATTGGTTTCAACGGCTAACACAGATCCTCCTTTTCTTAAATGCTTGTCCCAAATGGAATGATGAATTTTAATTTTAGGATTGCCAATGGACTCAATTAATGCAATGGTTTCATCGGTTGAATCTCCAATAAGTACAATCATTTCATCTACCACTGGAAGTATGGACTGGATGGCTTCTACTATCGGAAAATCGTTTACGACCGCATTTTTGATAATGGTAAATCCTGCTATCTTCATATCCTTTTCATTTGTTCTTCAAATAACCGAAATCTTTTGCAACTTGCCTATTGTTTTAAGCAAACTTTGCCTTAAACGGATTAAATTTGAACCTGAACTATCCTTATGTCAACTACGATTTGTTTTGATTTTGGCAATACCCGACTAAAAGCAGCCATTTTTAGTGAAAATGAGCTGGTAGAAACCGTTGTTTTTACCAAGGGGGATATCGCCGAAATAGCCGCTTTATTGGACCAATGGAAGCCAAGTAAATCCATCCTTTCATCCGTTATTCACCACGATAAGGCCATCGAAACCCATTTAGCCCAAAAAACCAAGTTCCATTTATTGGGACCCCAAACAAGTATAAATTTTACCACGCCCGTGGGCAAACCTGAAACCATTGGTGCTGATAGACTGGCTTTAGTCGCTGCAGCGGTGGATTTATACCCCCATCAGCATAATTTAGTCATTTCCCTAGGTACTTGTATTACCTATAATTTCGTGAGTATCGGGCATGAATTCCTGGGCGGCAGCATTTCTCCCGGAATGAATATGCGGTTCAAAGCCATGCATGAACAAACGGCACTTTTGCCCCTTATTCAAGCCTCCAATGAGTTTAGTTTATTGGGTTATGACACAAAAACCAACCTCTTAAGTGGCGTTATTTTAGGCATTTCAGCCGAAATTGATGGGATAATCAGTGCTTACGAGGAAAAATATGCCAACTTTAACGTGCTATTAACCGGTGGGGACATTTGTTATTTTGCGCCTCACTTAAAAAAAAGGATATTTGCCGACCAAAATTTAATATTTAAAGGACTTTATGCGATTTGTGAAAAAAATACTTAGGCTCATACCCTCCCTTGTTTTAGTTGTTCTGCTGTTTCCAGCTAAAGCCCAAATTAATTCTCCATTTTCAAGATACGGATTAGGAAACGAAGTGTACAATAGCCAAAATGCAAGCAGTCAAGCCTTAGGGGGACTTACCGCCGCCTACACGAGTAGTATGAATGGTACTTTTGGACAAAGTTTGAATTTTAATAACCCAGCATCCTACGGTAGTTTATACATGACCACTTTTGACATAGGCATGAATTTAACCACCAACTCTTTAAGAAGACAAACACCGGTTGCAGAATTTAATTCTAATTATTTTGTGCCCAACTATTTGGCAGTAGGATTGCCAATAGATAAAACTAAAAGAATGGGTTTGGCTTTTGGCTTAAGACCTTTAACCCAAATTAATTATTCGGTGGTTGAATTAAAACCATTGCCATCAGGGGATTCAGTAGTGAATAACTATATTGGACAAGGTGGTCTTAATCAAGCTTTCATTGGTTTCGGAAAAAGTTGGAAAAAATTTAGTGTAGGATTGAATACGGGTTATAATTTCGGTAAAAAGAGAATCGAAAATATTAAGTCCTTTATTTTTAATAGCGACTCTACTTCGTTTTATCAATCACAATCTAGTACCAACACCTTAATTGGTGGCGTATTTTTACAGTTGGGTATTGCAGGAGACATTACTTTAAAAACAGTTGCACATAAATTACCAACGGACAAAACAGAATATACTTTAAGCTACGGAGCAACTGCTTCATTAAATCAAACTTTATCAGGCAAACAGGATATACTAAGGTCAACTGGATCATTTACCATTGGAACAGAGGCACCCTTAGATACCGTATCCTTATCGGTGAATAATCCAGGTAAAATTAAAATACCAGGCATGTACACAGCGGGTATTACCTTGCACAAAAAGCAGGTTAGCAATAGTGGTGTTTACGATCAATGGGTTATTGGATTACAATATGATAGATCCAATTGGCAAAACAACTATAGTTTTTATGGACAAAGGGACCAGTTATCTGATGCATACATGGCTAGGATAGGTGTTCAATTTTGTCCCAATCCGCTAGATTATGAAAACTACTGGTCCACGGTTACTTACCGAGCTGGGTTTAATACAGGGAAAGACTATATCAATATTGATCAAAATGGTTTAAAAGTAAGTGCTTTTACATTTGGAGCAGGTTTGCCAATTAGAAAATACAGATCCTATGATTACCAATTTTCTTTACTTAACTTAGCATTTCAATTTGGGAAGCGTGGAAGTAATTTGAATAGTTATCAAGAAAACTTTTTTCAATTTACTTTTGGATATAGTTTAAGTGATATCTGGTTTAACAAACGCAAATATGACTAATAATAAAAATGATATAAAAATATTTTTAGCAGTTACCTTAATATGTAGCTGCTTTTTTATGCTTGCATGTGAAAATAATATTAATGATGTGAAGGCCTTAAGCAGTAATGTAGGCGGAATTGATATAGGAAAAAATGTTTCCATTTACATGAGTGAAACAGGTAGAATGACTGCGAAAATGACTGCGCCCATTATGAAAAAGTATTTAGTGGATAGTGGGCAAATGGTAGAATTTCCCAATACCATTAATGTTGACTTTTTTAAGGATAGCGCTAAAGTAGAAAGCAAGTTAAGTGCTAAATATGCAAAGTATATTCAAGAGGAAAATAAATTTTTTTTAAAGGGAGATGTAATTGTATATAATATTATGGGCGATACACTTTGGTGTAAAGAAATGTATTGGGAACAAAGTACCAATAAGTTTCACACCGATAAAGAAGTGGTAATTAAACAGCATAACCCAATATCTAAAATTTATGGATTGGGATTTGAAGCCAATCAGGACTTAACAGATATTACCATTTTCAAACCACAGGCAAATAGTTTCGCCATTATTACCGACACAAGTGCATTTAATTAATTTTGAAATAAAACTGATTTTGCATTAAAACATCATTTATGGAATACAGAAAAATGGGAAAGACAGGCTTACAACTAAGCGCTTTAAGCTTTGGAAGTTGGGTTACTTTTCACAAACAAATAGACGACCGTATTTCGGACGAATTAATGGGCATTGCCTATGACAATGGAGTTAATTTTTTTGATAACGCAGAAGTATATGCAGGTGGGGAAAGTGAAAAAATGATGGGTCGTGTGTTAAGTAAAAAAAACTGGGATAGAACTTCCTACACTATTTCATCAAAAGCCTATTTTGGGTGGAGAGGCAAAGCGAATAAACCTAATCAAACTGGACTTAGCAGGAAACATTTGACGGAAGCTTGTAACGAAGCTTTAAAAAGGCTACAAACCGATTATTTAGACCTTTATTTTTGTCATCGTCCAGACAAAACCACCCCTATTGAAGAAGTGGTACATACTATGAATACCTTAATTCAACAAGGTAAAATTTTATACTGGGGAACCAGCGAATGGAGTGGCGTAGAAATTATGGAAGCCCACAGAGTCGCTGCGAATTACAAATTGATTGGGCCAAGCATGGAGCAACCACAATACAATTTATTTGAGCGCCATAAAATGGAAAACGATTACCTAGAAATTTTTAAAAATGTAGGTATGGGTACCACCATTTGGAGTCCTTTGGCTTCTGGATTGTTAACCGGAAAATACAATGATGGCATTCCGGACAATTCAAGGTTCCAATTAGAAGGCTTTGAATGGCTTAGAGACCAATGGGTGATGCAAGATAAAATTAAGCGCGTGCAACAACTAGGCGCTATCGCAAAGGCATTAAAAGTAAGTACCGCTTCCTTGAGTATTGCTTGGTGTATTAAAAATCCAAATGTAACTACAGCCATTCTTGGGGCTACCAAAAAGGAACAATTAATTGACAATTTAACTGCAATTGAAACGGCAAAATTACTGACTCCGGAATTAATGGAACAAATAGATAGCATTGTTGAAACAAAACCTGTATTACCTGAATGGTAGTTAAATTAATAACAGTACTATGGTAATTTCTATTTTAGCCTCACTTGTTTTTATTGGATTCTTCTCAGGATATGAGATAGGATTTGTGAGTGCCAATAGGCTAAGTTTAGAATTAAAGAAAAAAAATGGGGATCCATCAGGACAAATTATTGCCGAATTTTTAGAAGCCCCAACACAATTTATTGGCACCTGCCTTATTGGATTAAATATTTCTTTGGTTGTTTTTGGTATTATGTTCGAGGAAATGCTAGAGAAATATATATGGCATTTTTACTCTTTGGAAGGGTATGCTATTTTATTTGGCAACACTGTGCTATCAACCATGGTAATTTTATTTATAGGAGAACTCATCCCCAAGGCTATTTTTAAAGCAAGGGCCAGCTCAATGATTTCCCGATTTGCCTACCTGGCAAAGTTTTTTCACCTATTGTTTAGCCCTTTGACAAAAATATTGGTAAGTATCGCTCAATGGGTAGTAAGCGTTTTATTTCAAGTTAAAGTGTTAAATAAGAAAGAAGCTTTCTCTAAAGTGGATTTAGCCCATTTTGTTCAACAATCAATTGAAAATCCCGATCAACAGGACTTGAATACCGATTTATTTGAAAATGCATTAAGCTTGCCGGAGATAAAAATAAGAGAATGCCTAGTGCCAAGAACTGAAATTATTGGCGTAGAAATAAACACTTCTATTGAAGAACTTAGCAAAGAGTTTATTGAAACCAAATTAAGTAAATTAATTGTATATGATGAAACCCTAGATACTATTGTGGGCTATGTGCATCAGTTGGATTTATTTAAAAAACCAAAAAATATCGCTTCCATTATTCATCCCATTTTATTGGTACCTGAAAGCATGAGTGCAGCAGATTTAATAAATCTTTTTTCTAAAAAAAGAAAAAGCATCGCTTGGGTCGTTGACGAATTCGGCGGAACAGCAGGTATTGTAACAATGGAAGATGTCCTCGAAGAAATTTTTGGTGAAATTGATGACGAATATGATGAGCAAGAATTTATTGAGAAAAAATTATCAAATAAAGAATATATTTTCAGCGGCCGATTAGAATTAGATTATTTAACTGAAAAATATGGCATTGATTTCGCTGCTGAAAACTCCGAAACCTTAAGCGGGTATTTAATTCAACATCATGAGACCATTCCTAAGCTAAGGACCTTGATCCATTTGGCCCATTTTGATGCTGAAATTATAGCTGTTAGCGCGACAAGGATTGAAAAAGTAAAGATAAAATTACATTAATACAATTTCCTGTATTTGCTTTCCCTTTTTGAGGGAGAACCCTTAACTTTATTCCTAGCTGAAAATGAATCAGCCACCTTATCATTTTAAACAATACTACTATGTCGTTTGTGTTCGAAAAATCAAAACCCATTGCAATAGGTGCCGACCATGCAGGCGTGGGCTATAAGGATGAAGTTAAACAGTGGCTTGAAAACAGTGGCTATCAAGTAAAGGATTTTGGCACGTATAATGCTGATTCTGTTGATTATCCTGATTTTGCCCATCCAACCGCAAAAAGTGTTGAAACCGGAGAAGCGAGTTTCGGCATATTATTTTGTGGCAGTGCTAATGGTGTAGCAATGACTGCCAATAAGCACGAGGGCATCCGCGCTGGATTATGTTGGTTGACGGAAGTAGCTGAATTAACACGCTTACACAATGATGCAAATATGATATGCATCCCTGCACGTTTTGTAAGTTTAGAAGCAGCCAAAGAAATGATTGAAAAATTTATGACCACTGCATTTGAAGGCGGCAGACACCAGAACAGAGTCAATAAAATCACCTGCGCTTAACAATTAAAAAATAAATTATAACTAAAATTAAATACATGAAGAAAATTATTTGGATTTTAACGCTATTTATAAGCACTGCGTCATTTGCACAAAAAGGAAAAGTACTTACAAAATTTAGTAATGTAATTACCGCCACTGCCTTAAAAGAAAAGTTATCCGTAATTGCGAGTGCAGAAATGGAGGGTCGTGAAACAGCAACTCCTGGACAAAAAAAGGCTGCTGCTTATATTGAAAGTGAATTTAAGAGAATGGGTTTGTTGCCAGGCAATGGCACAAGCTACCAACAAACTTATCCTGTTTACCAAGACAATTTAACCGCTAAGGGAATTTTTGTAAATGGTACTTCATTTGAATGGGATAAAGATTTTAATTTCTCTCTTCAAACAATAGCGAATGGCAAATGGGATTATACAAATGTGGTATTTGCTGGTTATGGTATAGTTGATGATACAAAGGGAATCAATGACTATGCTGGCTTAGATGTAAAAGGCAAATTGGTACTTATTTTGGAAGGTAGTAGCGCAGGAATGCCAACCATGGGTCAAGGTGGCAACCGTGCATTTAATTCAAATCCAGCGTCTCCTATGGCAAAAATGCGCAATGCTAGTGCTAAAGGAGCAGCAGGCATATTGGTTGTTTCCGAGAGTTTCCCACGTAAAACACCAACTGAAACAAAAGGAAACATGTACTTAAAAAAGAATGAGGGTCCTGCCTTTTTAATGGCAAATGTTTCAGTTAATTTGGCAAGTGCCATTTTAGCAAAACAAGGTAAAACAGTGACTGAGTTAAGTGGAATTACAAAAGGTGAATTTGCTGCCGATGTTACCGTAGTTGCTACTAAAAAAACGGACAACTTAGAAAGTAGCAATGTGATTGCGGTGTTACCTGGTACCGATAAAAAAGACGAGTACTTATTTTTAACTGGTCACTATGATCACTTAGGTAAAAGAGGAAATGTAATTTGGTATGGTGCAGACGATGACGGATCTGGCACTGTTGGTGTAATGCAAATGGCAGAAGCTTTTGCAGCAGCAGCGAAAGCTGGTAAAAAACCAAGACGCAGCATTGTATTTATGACGGTGAGTGGAGAAGAGAAAGGCTTATGGGGCTCTCAGTATTATTCTGAGCATCCATTATTCCCTTTGGACAAAACAACGGCCGACTTAAATACCGACATGATTGGTCGAGTGGATACTGAGCGTACAACAGCTGATTCATTAAACTACATATATGTAATTGGTCATGATAAATTAAGTTCAGAATTACAAGGAATTAACGAAACAGCTAATAAGCAATCAAGCAACATTACCTTGGATTATAAATATGATGATCCAGCTGATAAGAATATGATTTACTACAGAAGCGATCATTATAATTTTGCACGCAAAGGGGTGCCAGTATTGTTTTTCTACGATGGTATGTTATTAGCAGATTACCATAAACCAACAGATACTATAGAGAAAATTAACTTTGAACTAATGGAGAAAAGAACAAAGATGGTTTTCTTTACCGCTTGCGAAATTGCGAACCGAGATGAAATGTTAAAAAGAGATATTCCTTTGAACATGCCAGCTAGATAAGCTTTACAAAAAAGATAATTAAAAAGCCCTTAAATAAATTTTAAGGGCTTTTTAATTTATGTCTTAAGATTTTTTCAAGGCCACCCTTAAACGGTGGCCTTGATTTAGCTTATACCTTATTAAATTTTAAGGGCTTTTTAATTTATGTCTTAAGATTTTTTCAAGGCCACCCTTAAACGGTGGCCTTGATTTAGTTTATACCTTATTAAATTTTAAGGGCTTTTTATTTCTATTGACCTAATATGTAGGCGAAAATCAATGGTACTACAATGGTAGCATCACTTTCTACAATAAATTTAGGCGTATGAATATCTAATTTACCCCATGTAATTTTTTCATTAGGGACAGCGCCTGAATAAGATCCATAGGAAGTTGTACTATCACTTATTTGACAGAAATAGCTCCAGAAAGGAACATCATGCCACTCCAAGTCCTGGTACATCATGGGTACTACACAAATAGGGAAATCACCGGCAATACCACCTCCTACTTGGAAGAAGCCAACTCCTTTACCACCACTGTTGGCTCTATACCATTCAGTTAACATAATCATATATTCAATACCATTCTTAACGGTACTTGCTTTTAATTCATTTTTAATTACGTAGCTAGCAAAAATATTTCCGGTAGTACTGTCCTCCCATCCTGGAACAACAATTGGAATATTCTTTTTAGCAGCTGCAACAATCCAGCTATCCTTAGGATCAATTTCATAATACTGTTCTAATTCTCCACTCAATACCACTTGGTACAAAAATTCATGTGGAAAATAACGCTCCCCTTTTGCTTCCGCATCTTTCCAAAACTTTACAATATGTTTTTGTAATCTTCTAAATGCCTCTTCTTCAGGAATACAAGTATCTGTCACACGGTTATAATGGTTCTCTAATAAATCCCACTCATCCTGTGGAGTTAAATCACGGTAATTTGGAACACGCTTGTAATGGCTATGGGCAACTAAATTCATAACATCCTCTTCCAAGTTGGCTCCCGTACAGCTAATAATGGCAATTTTATCCTGACGAATCATTTCCGCCAAGCTAATGCCCAATTCAGCCGTACTCATGGCACCTGCCAAACTCACTAGCATTTTTCCCCCTTCTAATAAATGGGTTTCATATCCTTTAGCAGCATCTACTAAAGCGGCAGCATTAAAATGTCGGTATTGATGCTCTATAAATTGGGAAACAGGTCCTTTGCTCATTTTTTCAGATTTGATGCAAAAGTAATTTTTTTTAGGCATAAATAGTAACTTGTGGTATCAAATCAAAAGAGCCAAAAACTCATAAAACAGATGAAAAAGTTCGGTCCTAACCTTTTAATTGCATTGTTTTTATTGTTAATGCCATTAGGATATGCAGCTTATATCTATTCCACCTTAGACCCAAATAAGCAGATTCCTACCCATTTTAATATAAATGGTATAGCGGATGCTTGGGGAAGTAGGGAAACCATTTTTCTAGGACCCGGAATTATGGCGGCCGTAGGACTATTTACCTATTTAATTTTATCCAATCTTAAAAATATAGATCCTAAAAGATACAAAGCGGAAGATGATGGCATGTTCAAAAAATTTGCCCTATTCATGGTCCTTTTTTTAAGCATTCTTGGAGTGATTATTACCCAATCGGCTACCAATAACAATGGGAATATTACTAAAATTTTATTGCCCTTTATCGGATTGGCATTTGCTGCAATGGGTTGGTATATGCCCAAGTTGCACCAAAATTATTTTGCTGGATTTAAACTTCCATGGACCTTAGAAAATGTTGACAATTGGAATGCAACACATAAACTTGCTGGTAAGGTTTGGCTATATGGCGGAATCCTGCAAGCTTTTGCAACACTTGTATTACCCAACAAAATAGCGCTAATTGCCTTTTTAGCAATCGTATTTGTGATGGTAATTGTTCCAACAATTTTTTCGTATCGAATGTTTAAAAAAGGAAATCATATTAATGAATAATTACTTCTCTCATTAAAAATGCTACATAAAAAATAAAATCAATTCTATATGAGTCATAAAAATAATTTAGGTACAAAATATATTCATGCAGGTGCACATCCCGATCCAAGTACTGGGGCAATTATGACGCCTATTTACCAAACTTCCACTTATGTGCAATCGGCACCTGGTGTACATAAAGGATATGAATATGCAAGAAGTCAGAATCCGACTCGTTTTGCATTGGAAGAAGCGTTTGCAGTGATTGAAAATGGAAAATTTGGATTGGCATTTGCAAGTGGAGTAGCAGCAACAGATGCAGTTATGCGCTTATTGGTGCCAGGCGATGAAGTAATTGCTGCACACGATATGTATGGGGGTACTTTTCGTTTGTTTTCAAAAGTGTATGAAAAAATGAATATTAAATTTCATTATGTTGATACCTCTAATGCCGAAAATGTAACCAATGCCATTACCCCTAAAACAAAATTAATTTGGGTAGAAACACCAACCAACCCATTAATGAATATTACGGATATCGCTGCCATTGCATCTATTGGAAAAAAACACAATTGTATCGTTTGTGTCGATAATACTTTCGCGTCACCTTATTTACAAAATCCATTGGATGACGGAGCAACAATTGTAATGCATTCGGCTACTAAATATTTAGGAGGACATAGTGATGTGATCCAAGGTTGTTTAGTAATGAATGACCAGGACTTAAGGGATCAATTGTACTTTATTCAAAAAAGTACAGGGGCAGTTCCTGGGCCACAGGATTGTTTCCTAGTTTTAAGGGGTATAAAAACATTGCATGTAAGAATGCAAAGGCATTGTGAGAACGGGGAAAAAGTGGCTGCCTATTTACGTCAACATCCAAAAGTAGCCAAAGTATATTGGTGTGGATTCCCCGATCATCCTAATCATGCTATAGCCAAAAAACAAATGCGTGGTTTTGGGGGCATGATGAGCTTTACCTTAAAGGATGACAGTGTTGAAGCAGCAACTAAAGTGTTATCTAGTACAAAAATATTTTCACTAGCAGAAAGTTTAGGTGGCGTTGAATCCCTCATTAATCATCCTGCTAGTATGACCCATGCTTCCATCCCACGTGAACAAAGAATTGCCAACGGATTAGCTGATGGACTCATCCGCTTAAGTGTGGGTATTGAAGATGCTGAAGACATTATAGCCGACTTGGAACAAGCTATTGGATAAGATAAAATTTGAAAAAGGATACAAAATATAGTGAGCACACAGCAAGAGATAAAAAAAATATTAGCCCAAAAAGTAAAGCAATACAACAAGATTGATTTCATTGAAAAAGATCCTATTTGTATTCCACATCAATTCAAAAAGCAGCAGGACATAGAGATTGCTGCTTTTTTTGCAGCTATTTTTGCCTGGGGAAACAGAACTACCATTATTCATAAAGGAAAGGAATTAATGCAACGCATGAATAATGCGCCCTATGATTTTTGCTTACACCATACGCCCAAGGACTTAAAACAAATTTTAGGTTTTGTGCATCGAACATTTAATGATACCGATGCTTTATATTGTATTGAATTTTTCAAACAGCATTATGCAAAAAATACTTCCTTAGAAACTGCTTTTTTTCTGAATCAAACCACTGGTGAAAAAATAAATTCAGTGCAAGGGGCGCTCACCCATTTTCAATCCTATTTCATGTCCTTAGAAGACGCACCCAGGCGAACACAAAAACATGTTTCTAGCCCAGTATCTGGTTCAACATGTAAAAGACTCAATATGTTTTTACGATGGATGATCCGAAAAGACAATCATGGCGTTGACTTTGGTATTTGGCATTCCATTCAACCTTCTTCATTAATCATTCCCATTGATGTGCATGTGGCAAGGGTTTCCAGGACTTTGGGTATTTTAAAAAGACCTCAAACCGATTGGCAGACTGCATTGGAATTAACCGATTATTGCCGAACTTTAGATCCAAAGGATCCTGCTAAATATGATTTTGCTTTATTTAGCTTGGGGGTGATTGAAAAATATATTTAAACTGCCATTATGGAAATTAATTTGCAATCTCTTGAAAAATTATCTACCCCTGATTTAGAAGAGGCTATTAACGAACTCATTAAAAATGATTTTTCAAAACTGGTTCAAATACTTTATCGTATTGATGTTTCAGAGGAAAAGCTTAAAAATATACTCAATTCAAATCCAAACGAAGATGCTGGCAAGCTTATTGCACATGTCATTGTGGAAAGATTAGCCATCACCAAAAAAGCAAGAGAAAGTTTTAATACAACACCCCGCTTGGACGACACGGAAGAAAGACTATAAATCTCCTAGTTGAGGACGCATTACAATGTCTTCCACCACTGCTTGTGGACTTAACTGTGAAGCAGCATATACCATTTTAGCAATATCACTTGCTTCCATAATTCTTTTTGGATCAACCCCTGAACCCGACCAGCTATTGGTATATACCGCACCTGGACAAACTGCTGTAACCTTAATACCCTTGTCCTTTAATTCCAATCTTAAATTTTTTGAAAATCCTAATAAGGCAAATTTGCTAATGCTATACGCTCCCCCATTTTCGTAGGCTGCTAAAGAAGCAATTGAACAAATATTAAAAATATGACCCGTTTTAACGGATAGCATACTAGGAAGTAAGGCCCTCGTTAAATGATATGCCGAAAATAAATTGGTCTCTAATTGGCTTTGCAATTGTCCTGCTGCTTCGTCTTGTAATTTCCCAGGCAAAAAATAACCTGCATTGTTTACCAATATGGTAGGAGTTGTTTTTTGTAAGCACCAACTAGCAAAAGCCATCACTTCCCTCTCCTTTGACAAATCAGCCGCCATGAAATGAATTTGCACTGTAGGGAATTGCTTTGCTAAAGTAGCGGCCGCAGTGGCTAAATCATTAGCGGTTTTACTTGTCAAATATAAATCATGGCCATGGGCAGCAAATGTTTCTGCGATGGCATATCCAATTCCTTTTGAAGCACCTGTAATCACTATGTTCATATAAAAACAATATTAATATTGCATAAAGATAACAAGCAATCATGTAAATTCGCTACTTATAAATAACCCAAATTCGGAAAGATGCCCTATCAACACTTATTTTTTGACCTAGATCATACCATTTGGGATTTTGAATTAAATTCTAAAGAAACCCTACTAGATTTATACCAAAAGTATGATTTGGGCGCAAAAGGGATCACCGATTTTGATGCTTTTTTTAATCAATACAGTATTCATAATCACCGTTTATGGGACAGGTACACCAAAGGTTTTATTAAACAAGAGGAGCTAAGATGGAAGCGTATTTACTTAAGTTTACTTGAATATAAAATTGCAGACGAACAACTTTCAAGGGCTATGTCCTTTGATTACTTGGATATTTTACCGAATAAGAAAAATCTATTCCCTTATACCATTGAAATTTTAGCATATTTAAAAGCCAAAGGATATCAAATGCATTTAATCACCAATGGATTTGAATCGGTACAATTTAAAAAAATAGAAAATTCAAATTTGTCTCCTTATTTTATTGAAGTAATCACTTCTGAAGGAAGCAATAGTTTAAAACCCAATAAAGAAATATTCGAGTTTGCCTTGGATAAAGCAAAAGCTGCATTAGAGAAAAGCATTATGATTGGCGACAATGAAAGTGCCGATATCCAAGGTGCCATAAATATTGGAATGGATTCCATATTTGTTAATCATATCAATGTAGTGCCCACGGTACCTGCTACTTATACCATTACTCATTTAAAAGAGCTAGAAAGTATATTGTAATTGCTCATACCTACTATACAAAAAGGCCTCGATCATCTCGAGGCCTTTTTAATAATGTATAAGTAATGTAATATACAGTTCTAGAAATGAAAATTACCAATTGGCTAAAACGGTAATACCCCCTTTTACAACGTCTCCGATTTTACAATTAATTTTTGCATCCAAAGGCAATAATAAATCTACCCTGCTACCAAACTTAATAAAGCCATATTCAGCAGTTTGATCAAATTGAGTTCCTACTGTAGCATAGTTACAAATACGGCGTGCCAATGCACCTGCAATTTGTTTTAATAAAATACTTCCCTTTTCATTTTCAATCACTACCGACCATCTTTCATTATCTGTGGATGATTTCGGATGCCATGCTACCAAAAATTTGCCAGGATGGTATTGATTGTAAATAATATTTCCCGCAATAGGTGTGCGATTCACATGCACATTGGCTGGACTCATAAACACACTTACTTGAATTCTTTTTTCTTTATAATATTCGTCTGGTTGCACTTCTTCAATAACCACCACTTTACCATCGGCTGGAGAAACAATTGCGGAAGTATCTTTTGTCCAATTTCTATTGGGCATTCTAAAAAAAGAAACAATAAAAAGAAACAAACCTAAAGTAAGGGCAAATACTGCCCATGCTGCAATAGTACTTATTGGAAATAGGTAGGAAAAATTGGCGATATTAAGGGCGCCTACTACTAATGCAGTTAAAGCAATGGTGGCGGTGCCTTCTTTGTGAATTGTCATACTAGTTATTTATGGCGCAAAGGTAAAACATCTAATAGAGAATTTGAACTATTAGCCATACAAATGGGCAAGCAAATAAAATTGAGTCAAAACGGTCTAAAAAACCGCCATGACCAGGCATCATATTGCCGCTGTCTTTTACACCTGCCATTCGTTTTAACTTACTTTCCATTAAATCACCATAATTTCCAGCAATAGCCGCTGTTAAACAAAGAATG
This sequence comes from Bacteroidota bacterium, assembly GCA_947457075.1. Taxonomy (GTDB): domain Bacteria; phylum Bacteroidota; class Bacteroidia; order Chitinophagales; family Chitinophagaceae; genus Sediminibacterium. Next base: position 44,734 of record CANGUG010000006.1, on the reverse strand, counting down.
AATACTTGTCTGGTGTTTTCTACCCCTGGAAAGTAATAATTATTCAATAAGCCAGTTAATTGGGTTACAATAATAACAGCCAATATCACTCCAGCAACTGTTCCTTCCCATGTTTTGTTGGGTGAAATTTTGGAAAGAGGAGTGCGTCCAATTATTGAACCTGCTATATAAGCCATGGTATCATTAATCCAAACTGTTGCAATAATAATAAGCGGTATCATAAATCCCCATTGAGGAAATTCACGTATAATGTAAATCCCCTTAAACTGAAAAAACAAAGACAGCCCAAGTGGAATATAAATGAGCCCTATAAAACTAATCGCCCAATTTTGTAAACTTCCTTTTTTTGTAAAAACATCGGCCAACAATAAAATCACTAATATTACTGGAACCGTGCGAATACCAATAAGTCTTAATGGAATATTTTGAAGGATGAGTGTGTTTGAAGAAAGCGCCGTCATAATTGCAGCACCCAATAACAGCAGGCCCCATTTATGTATCAACGATACATTATTGTATGCAGGAGAAATAAGCCTTAACAGTTTTTGAAATTCATATAAGCACCCAACGCCAATCATCACAAATAAAGTAAAAAAGGACCAATCATTCCACAAGAGTCCGCTTATCATAATTATAGCAAAAACAATGGCCGATAAAGCCCTTACTCTAAAAACAGAAAAATTAAACGCCATAGTTATAATAAAATTTATGAAAATATTTTATTCATCTAATGTATCTAAATTAATTGAATTCACTAATTCTTTTGCAATTACTTCATATTCCAAAGGAACATACAGTTCTATTTCACCTAAAAAAATATAATTACTGTCTTGCCGATTAAGCATTTTTACTGGTATGTCATTTTCATTTAACATGCCTTCAACCATTGACACATTGGCCAAGCTTGAATTACTGTATATCTTTTTCCAATCCTGCATTATTATATTTTTTTAATTGCTTCAATAAGAATACTATAAATACAATAGCAAGGATTCCCCAATACCAAGGCATTGTCTCGTCCATGGTTTGATCTATTTTTTTTTGATCCCCCCTAGCAAAATATAAAACAGTAATGGCCACCCCATTATTAACAAAGTGAAGTAATATCGGCAGTAAAATACTTTTTGTTTGCTGATAAATTAATCCAAGCAAAATACCCAAAGCCATTCTTGATAAAAACCCGTAAAATGAAAAATGAATTGCGCTAAACAGCATGGCTGTAATAATGATTGCTACTAAAGGGGCCCCTGACCAATCCTTTAGTATTTTTTGTAAAGCACCTCTAAAATAAAATTCTTCAGCGAAAGCAGGTATTACTGCTACTAAAAACAAACTCATTAATAAATCAGCTATTGAATGCATTTGCATCATTGCCAACATTGCTTGTTTATAGGTATTTTCTAACCCTTTGGCCCAAGATTTTATATCTTCTCCAAGCGGAATTGCCTGTGAAATAGTAGCTAAGGACCCACTTAATACTAAACCAAATAAAGCAAGTAAAATGATGATAGCTACTTGTTGAATATTGATTTTTTGACGCAGCCCCAAATTGCTTGCTATGGCACCTTTCGAAAAAAAGGCCACCAAAAAACTAGGAGGTAAAAAAGCAATCATGGCAGCTGTCGCATTAGAAATTAATGCAATACGACCGTTTTGGGGCAGTAACATCGCTGCTGGTATCTCCATTAAGTCAACCTGAAGGTATTGGGATACAAAATAATAAGTTATGACACTTCCCAGAATAAAGCTAATAGCCGTTACCAAAATTAGAATTAGCAATAAAAGGCCGGGATTAAATTGCAAAAAGCTTCTGGTTTCAGTTCTCATCTAAAAGTAATTTATTGGTACATTTGCACCGTGTCAATTTGATGCAAGATAATGAATTCATATGGTATCTATAGGCAATATACAATTACCCGACTTCCCCTTATTATTAGCTCCAATGGAGGACGTAAGCGATCCGCCATTCAGGGCAGTATGTAAAGACAACGGGGCAGATTTAATGTACACCGAATTTATAAGCAGTGAAGGGCTTATTCGGGATGCTATTAAAAGCAAACAAAAATTAGACATTTACGACTACGAGCGCCCCATTGGCATCCAAATTTTTGGAGGAGACGAAGAGGCATTGGCTTTATGTACAAAAATTGTAGATACCGTAAACCCCGATTTAATAGACATTAACTTTGGTTGCCCTGTAAAAAAAGTAGCTATGAAAGGGGCTGGTGCTGGTGTTTTAAAGGACTTGGATTTGATGGTGCGCCTTACCGAAGCTGTAGTAAAAAGTACGAACCTACCTGTCACCGTGAAAACAAGACTGGGCTGGGATGAAAGCAGCAAAAATATTAGAGAAGTGGCATTGCGTTTACAAGACGTAGGCATTAAAGCTTTGGCAATACATGGTCGTACCCGTATGCAAATGTATAAGGGCGAAGCGGATTGGACTTTGATTGGGGAAATCAAAAATGATCCGCGCATTCATATCCCTATTTTTGGAAACGGTGATATCAATTCACCTGAAAAAGCAGTGGAGTATAAAAATAAATATGGGGTAGATGGTATTATGATTGGTCGAGCTGCCATTGGCTATCCTTGGATATTTAGAGAAATTAAACATTTCATAGAAACAGGCACCAAAAGAGCCGATCCAACCATTGAAGAGCGCGTTGAAGTTGCCAGAAAACATTTGCAAAAGTCATTAGAGTGGAAAGGCCCTATTGCAGGTATCAATGAAATGAGAAGACATTATGCCAATTATTTAAAAGGATTACCAAGTATTAAAGATTACCGTGCCAAATTAGTGCGTATCACTGATCCTTTAGAAATTGAAGCAGTGTTGGATGAAATTAAAGAACAATATAAAGGCATGGTCATTGAGTCAGGTAAAATTGTTTTGGAAAACTACCACGAACATTGTCCTATTAACTAAAAAATATTTTCATTTGTAGTAATCAATAAAAAGGAGTTTCCGTGGAAACTCCTTTTTATTGTGCTTTACTTGGCTTCAATGGCCGAAATGATGTCCGATGATAAGGGATCGACCGTCATTGGAAAATAATGCGTCAATACACCTTGTTCATTCACCAAATATTTACAAAAATTCCACGCGGGCTCCTGATGACACCAGCCATTAACAGTCATATCCGACAACCATTTATGCACTTCGTTTTGATGATTCTTTTTGATGACTATACTTTTTTCCATCAAAGGAAAATTAACACCGTAATTTTTTTTACAAAAGTTAACTATGTCCTCATTGTTTTTACTTTCTTGTTCCTTAAAGTCGTTGGAGGGAAATCCAATAATCACTAATTTGTCAGCAAACTGGTGAGACAATTTTTCTAAAGCCTCGTATTGTGCAGTAAATCCGCAATCACTTGCCGTGTTAACAATTAACACTTTTTTACCCTTTAAGGTCGAAAAGTTAAAATCATTACCAGCAATATCTTTCGCTGTTAAAGTATAAAATGAGACAGTCGGCGCCGCATTGTTTTTATTGATTTGAATTTGTTTCTTTCCACTTGATTTACTCGTCCACATGATGGCAGGATACAAGGTTTTTAAAACAGACTGTCTATAAGACATGCCTGATTTTTTCATTAGCAATGTAGCAGTGACCAATACACCTAAGGCAATGGCAGTTTTTATCATAATGGATGATTTTATTTTCAATGAAATAAATATTTATTTGTAATCAAATGCCAAATTCTATCCTATCAAGCGTTTCAACAACCACCCCTTTCCTTTATAAGGAGGATATTTAAAACTAGGATCAATCCATGTTGGTGTTTTTAAAACCGATTTAGGATGGGTAAATGTATCAAAACTTGACCTGCCATGATAAGCACCTAAACCACTATACCCTCTTCCACCAAATGGTAATGCATGGTTCGTGATATGCATTGTGGCATTATTCACACATGCTCCTCCAGAGGGCACATTGGTTAACCAATACTGCTCGTCGGACTTGTTTTCAGTAAACACATAAAATGCCAATGGATTTGGATTTTTTTGAATCACCGACAATGCCTCTTCATTGGACTGATAAGTGATAATAGGAAGTATTGGACCGAATATCTCCTCTTTCATAATGTTCGCGTCTGCATGGATACCTGTCATAATAGTAGGTTCAATGAATAAACGCTCCCTATCCGATTTGCCACCATATACAATTTCCCCTTCTGATAAATAAGCAGTTAAACGCAGCCATTGTTTATCATTAATAATTTTTCCATAATGCTCAGAATCCATAGCGTTTTCTCCATAAAAGGACTGTATTGCTTTGATTAACTCTTTGATAAACTCATCCTTTAATTCGGTTGGCACCAATACATAATCGGGGGCGATACACATTTGTCCTGCATTGGAATATTTTGGACTAGCAATACGACGTGCCGCTACACGAATATTTGCATCAGAAGCAATCACAGCAGGGCTTTTCCCTCCAAGCTCCAATGTCACCGGCACTAATTTTTCCGCCGCATATTTGTAAATTATTTTACCTACTACAGTACTCCCTGTGTAAAATATATGGTCAAATTTATTATCTGTTAATAAGGGAGGAATAACAGTTGCTCCTTCTCCTTCAACATATACAATATAATTTTCCGGAAACAAAGAATGAATTATTTCACCCATCACTTTTGCAGTAGCCGGGGCAAATTCACTCGGTTTTAAAACAGCACAATTTCCTCCTGCAATCGCTCCAATCAAAGGCGTGAACAACAATTGAAAAGGATAGTTCCAAGGTGCAATAATACACACCACCCCTAATGGCTCTTGTATCACATAACTTGCAGATGGCTGATTCACCAAATTAGTGGGTACCGTCTTTGGTTGCATCCATTCTTTTAAATGATCAATGGTATAATTTAATTCACTTAAGAAAAATCCAATTTCTGTAGCCCAGGCATCTTCATTGGTCTTTTTTAAATCGGCATACAAGGCCTGATAAAGAATTGCCTCCGATTCCAGCACCACTTTTTTCAGTCGCTTTAACTGATTTATTCTAAATTCATAGGACTGTGTAGCACCACTTAAAAAATAAGTACGTAAAGATTGAATAGTAGTATCCATAGGATAAGATTATAAAGCAATTTAAGCTATAATAACGAAAGGGCGATGGAATTGTTCATTCATCAAAATAATTCTGATTTTACATAAATTTTTAATAATTTAACGGTACTATTTTAAACGATTCAATCTTCACAAATAACGAATGCTATGTCCAAAAGAAAACAAGACAATTCAAGAAGAGCCTTTATTAGAAACTCAGCATTAGCACTGGGTGGTTTTTATATTTTACCAAGGCATGTATTAGGGGGTAAAGGATTTACCGCACCTAGTGATAAAATTCAAATTGCAGGTATTGGCGCAGGCGGAAAAGGGGAAAGTGATTTGTTCTCTTTTTACAGTAGTGGAAAAGCGGAAATCGCTTTTTTATGTGATGTAGATGATCGTCAAACAGCCCTCAGTCGTAAACGTTACCCAAAAGCAAAGCTGTATAAAGACTATAGAGAGATGTTAGAAAAAGAGCACAAGTATATTGACGCCTGTTCTGTTTCAACACCCGATCATATGCACGCAGTGCAAGCCATGGCTGCCATGCAACTTGGTAAACATGTATATGTGCAAAAACCAATGGCACATGATATATACGAAGCAAGAATGATGACCAAGGCGGCGCATGACCATAAAGTGGTAACACAAATGGGTAACCAAGGTGCTTCGGGCGATGGCGTACGTATGCTGCAGGATTGGTACAACGAAGGATTAATTGGTGATGTGCATACCATTTATTGCTATACCGACCGACCAGTATGGCCACAAGGCGTAATTCGTCCAGTAACGGCCAATGAAATTCCAAAAGAATTGGATTTTGATTTATGGTTAGGTACCGCCCCTAAAAAAGATTATTTCACCGATTTATTGCCCTTTAACTGGAGAGGTTGGTGGGATTATGGAACCGGCGCCTTAGGAGATATGGCCTGTCATATAATGGCACCTGCTTTTGCTGTATTAGGATTGGGCTACCCCGTTTCTGCAGAATGTAGTGTAGCTACACGATATACAGCGCCATGGCAAAGAGTCTATTCACCTGACAGCCCTCCTGCTGCTTCACATATTATTTTAACTTTCCGAGGACAGTTTAATAAACATAAAGGCAGCAATAAAGTAACAGAAATTAAATTGCATTGGATGGACGGCGGTATTCAGCCTGAGCGTCCGGCCGAGTTAGGACCGAATGAAATGATGGGTGATGGAGGCAATGGAATTATTTTTGAAGGCAGCAAGGGAAAAATGATGGCAGGTACTTATGGAATGAATCCTCAATTATTGCCAACCAATTTAACTAAACAAACAAAAGTTCCTCAGTCTGTAGCCAGGGTAAAAAATGGAGATGCAGGTCACTATGCAGCTTGGGTGGAAGCATGTATTGCAGGTGTGGGAAGTAAGGAACATAAATTATTGAGTTCTAATTTTGACATTGCTGGTCCTTTAACAGAATCAGTACTTATGGGTAATTTAGCCATTCGTAGTTATGATTATAAGTTAGCAGATAGCAAGGGCAACACCACCTATCCAGGGCGTAATATTCAATTATTATGGGATGGTCCAAACATGAAAATTACCAACTTTGAACCAGCCAATCAATTTGTGAAAAGAACCTACCGTGAAGGTTGGAGCTTGGGTGTATAAAAAAAGAATTTCAACTATTTCATTTCAAATCCCTTCGAATTTTCGAGGGGATTTTTTTACTTAACTTCGAATTCAATTTCCATCCAATCAATTAAATCTATCTCTACAAATAATTCGCATGCATACTCATTTAAAAGATCAGTTTTTATTAAGAAAAGATATTACTTTTTTAAACTTCGGTTCCTTTGGAGCAACCCCCAAACCAATATTTGATAATTACCAGCAGTGGCAAAAAGTATTAGAAGCCGAGCCAGTGCAGTTTATCGCATTTGATGGGTACGAATACCTCTCTACTTCAAGAAAGGCCTTGGCTGAATTCCTAGCAGTGAATGATAAAGATGATTTGGTATATGTAACCAACCCAAGCTTTGCCGTAAATATCATTGCTAAAGCATTTCCTTTAAATGAGGGAGATGAAATTTTAGCTACTGATATCGAATACGGCGCCTGTGATAGAACCTGGGATTATTATTGTGCACAAAAAAAAGCAGTTTATAAAAGACAAAAAATAAATTTACCAATCACTACTAAGGAGCAATTTATTGAGGACTTTTTTGCAGGCATTACCCCTAAAACAAAAGCGGTTTTTATAAGCCATATTACCAGCGCAACTGCTTTGATATTACCCGTGAAAGAAATTTGCGAAATAGCTAAATCAAAAGGTTTAATCACTATAGTAGATGGAGCCCATGCACCGGCACATGTTGCTTTAAAAATCAACGAACTAGCAGCCGATTTTTATGTTGGCGCTTGTCACAAATGGATGATGGCCCCCAAGGGAGCAAGTTTTTTATATGCCCATAAAAGCGTTCAACATTTATGTGACCCATTAGTAGTTAGCTGGGGATACAAAGCCGCAAAACCTTCCGATTCAACTTTTTTAGACTACCACCAAATGATTGGCACTCGAGACTTTTCGGCATTTTTAACAATACCTACATGTATTGCATTCATGCAAGAAAATAACTGGACCTCCGTTGCAAAACAATGTCATGAAACTGTTTTGGCCAATGCAGCTCAATTTTTCCAATTACTAGGTACTCAACCCATTTGCCCTTTGACCAGCGAATGGATTGGTCAAATGATTAGCATTCCCATACACACCAAGGAGCCTGAATTATTACAAAGAAAGTTATTCAAAGAATATCATATTGAAATTCCCATTATGCGTCAAGATGAGGATATATATATGCGCTATTCCATAAATGCATTTAACAGTGTACAGGATTTGGAGACATTACACAAAGCCCTAACAGATATAATGAATACCACTGATTTAATAACCGTTGCTAGATAATTGAAGGAATCCTTTATACCCTCTAGCTTCCGCGTAGATAAAAATATTGCTCCGCTTTATATACATTTATTAAGAAAAAAACACTTCCTTTATTCATAAAAAATCCCGAAACAAATGCTTCGGGATTTTTTATGTTTTACGGTAAAGTAAATTTACCATTTCAAAGTTTTCATATAAGCAGCATCGGCTACTGCTGCATCTAATTCATTGGTGCCAGTATAGGCTTCTTGTTCCGCGAACATATGTTGTACCCCTTGCTTGGCCACTAATGGTAACAAGGTTTTATAATCAATCGTGCCTTTACCAATAATGCAAGATTCGTGACCAATTGCTGTGTTTGTTTTAACCAAATCTTTAACATGAACTAATTTAAAGCGATTGGGATATCTTTTCATATAAGCAACCGGATCGATATCTGCTACCCTTGTCCAATACAAATCCATTTCAAAGTCAACAACGTCTTTATCGGTATTTTCCATCATTACATCTTGTGGAACAATACCATTCATTCGCATGAATGAATAATCATGGTTATGGTAAGCAAAACGAAGTCCATGTTTTTTAGCTATTTTACCACACTCATTAAATTCATCGGCAAATTGCTTAAAGTTATCAATTGATTTTTGAGGACCCTTATGCGCACATATCAAATACTTCATGCCTATCTCACCTGCTTCCGCAGCCTTGCGCTCAAAGGATTTAAAGTCACCAGTATCATTACAATGCGAAGAAATTATATTCATACCTAAGTCATCCATTACTTTTTTGAATTCGGTATTTTTCATTCCCCAAAACATACCTTTCATTCCCTCAAAGCTTTCCACTTTTTTATAGCCAGATTTTGACAAAAGTTTTAATACGCCCATGGGATCTTTGTCTAAAGCCATTTTCACTGACCATAATTGGATACCAAATGTTGGGTTGGGTTTGACCATCGCCATTAATTCATTTGAAAATGGAATGGATAAAGCCATCGCCGTTAATGCCGAATTGCGGATAAAAGTTCTTCTTGAATGATTCATTATACTATTTTTTGCAAACATTGTTAATTAATAAGATCCCCTAATTCGTTGCCCATGCTTTTTCACCTTTCTTATAAGGATAAGATCCGATAAACTTACCTGGCACTGCTACATAGCGAAGTACTTTTGTGGCACCCACTTCAGAACTAAAAAATCCAGATAAAGTCAACTCTTTGATCATTCTAAAATAATGTGTAGGGTCTTCTTCTTTCTTTGTTTTTTGGTATTCCTTTGCTTCTTTATCAAGCCCTTCTAATAAGGCTTTACGTTGAGCAGGCGTGGACTCCATAAAACTTTTATTATTCAATTTTTTAGAAGCGGCTTCTAATTTTTTCATGCCTTCCATGAAAATAGTTTGATTCTTAGTTTCATAACAATCATTAACCATTACGGACATAAACTCACCTACTTTCGCTTCTTTAGCACCAGGTGTATTGGTAGCAGGTAAAATAGTTTCAGCTACTTCATTTAAAAAAGCAATGTCTTCTTTTGAAAACGTCACTCCTTTAGAATTGGTTTTGCAACCAGATAAAAAAGCTTCTGCGCCTAATACAGTACCTCCCATTATAATAGCTACTCTGGATAAGGCTTCTCTTCTATTCATCATAAAATTATCTTTTAAAATAGTGATGTTAATTTTTTACAAGTTTCCTTTTTTCAATTCACTTACTGCAAAGTCAGCAGCACGCGCAGTGAAAGCCATATAAGTTAAGGAAGGGTTTACACAAGAAGCACTTGTCATAAACGAACCATCCGTTACAAATACATTGGGCGCATCCCATACTTGGTTATTGCCATTGAGTACGGAAGTTTTAGGATCCTTACCCATACGCGCAGTACCCATTTCATGTATTCCGCGTCCTGGTGTACCGTCCCCATCATGGGCCGTTACATTTTTGATACCTGCTTTCTCTAACATTTCCTGCGCATCCGCCAACATATCCTTACGCATTTTTAATTCATTGTCTTTTAATTCACAATCAATGTTTAGGACATTTAAACCCCATTTATCTTTTACTGTTTTGTCAAGGGTTACTTTATTGGTTGGATCTGGTAACATTTCACCAAAACCGCCCATTCCAAATGTCCAAGTACCTGGTTCCGAAATGGCTTCTTTAAATTCTGCTCCAATGCTAAACTCAGCTATTTCACTACGCCATCCTTGTCTTGAACCTCCCCCTTGGTAACCAAATCCACGTAAATAATCGCGCTTATCCGTACCTACATTTCTAAAGCGCGGAATATAAAATCCATTGGCACGGCGACCAAATGTATAAAGATCCTCATACCCTTCAACAGTTCCACCTGCGCCCACGCCTAAATGGTGGTCCATTAAATTTTTACCTAAAGCATTGGAACTACTTCCTAATCCACCTTCCCAAACATCCGTAGCTGAATTCATTAAAATCCAAGTACTGTTTAAAGTAGAAGCGTTTAAGAAAATTATTTTTGCTTTGTATTCAATAGTCTTGTTTGTTTCTGCATCTAATACTTCAACACCGGTTGCACGTTTTTTATCCTTATCATACAATACTTTGGTTACAATACTAAAAGGTCTTAAAGTTAACTTACCTGTTGCCATCGCTGCAGGGAGTGTTGAAGACTGTGTACTAAAATAGCCTCCAAATGGACAACCTAACCAACATTTATTTCTGAACTGACAACCAGGACGGCCACCATGTGGCACCGTAATATTTGCAGTACGTCCAATAATTAAATGTCTTGATCCATTGTATATTTTTTTAAGTCTTTCTGCTACATCTTTCTCTACCACTGTCAAATCCATTGGAGGTAAAAACTGACCATCAGGCAATACATCAATGCCGTCACGGTTACCAGAAATACCGGCAAATTTTTCTACATAATCATACCAAGGTGCAATGTCCTTATAACGTACAGGCCAATCCACCCCATGTCCGTCTTTGGCATTGGCTTCAAAATCCAAATCAGACCAACGGTAACTTTGACGGCCCCACATTAAGGAACGCCCCCCAACATGATAACCTCTAAACCAATCGAAACGCTTGGTTTCAACATAAGGATGGTCCTTGTCAACACACCAATAGTCTAAATTGGTTTCATTTAATGGATAGTCTCTTTTCAAAACAGGATAATCCTGAATCATTTGTTGCGTTCTTCCACCACGGTGTGGAAACTCCCAAGCTTCTTTATTGGCATTTACATAATCTTTGATGTGCTCAATATTTCTTCCACGCTCAAGCATTAAAACATTCAACCCTTTTTCAGTTAATTCTTTTGCTGCCCAACCACCACTGATACCAGAGCCTACTACGATTGCGTCATACTGTTGTCCCGCCATTGTAATTGTATTTTATTTTAATGAAATTGTTATAAATTGATTTTGAAAATTTTTTAAACGTCACAAATTTTTATCGCCTTCGTCAAGGAAGCAATTGGATCCTTATCCGCTGGCATAAATTCTTGTGCAACATATCCCTTATAGCCTGTAGCCACAATAGCACGCATAATTGCCGGATAATTTAATTCCTGACGCTCATCTATTTCATGTCGGCCAGGCACTCCTGCCGTATGGTAATGCCCAAAATACTGATGATTGTTTTGAATGGAACGAATAATGTCTCCTTCATCAATTTGCATATGATATATGTCAAACAGAATTTTAAAATTAGGCGAACCCAAACGCTTGCACAACTCAATACCCCAGGTCGATTTGTCCCCCATATAATCCTTATGGTCAATTTTTGAATTGAATAATTCTATTTGAATAATCACGCCCATTTTTTCGGCATAAGGCATGATTTGTTTTAGTCCAGTTACACAATTTTGTAAACCAGTTTCGTCATCCATTCCATTTCGATTACCAGCAAAACAAATTAAATTTTTATACCCTGCTTCCGACACCAACTTTATTCCTTCTAAATAATCTTTAATTAGCCAATCATGGTTTTTTACATCGTTCCAACCTTTGGTTAAACTGGTTTCTCCCGGCGTATAACACATGGAGCAGTTAAGGCCATATTGTTTTGCGATGGGCCATTCATTGGGTTTCAATAAATCAATAGCACCGAAGCCTATCTTATTAACCACTTTACACAAATCTTCCAATTGCATATCACTATAGCACCACCTGCAAACAGAATGATTGATATTACCTTTTAATGCTTTTGGAAATTCGGATTGGGGAGATGCATCCACCGCAGCCATCAATGATTTTGGAAGCGTCGCTCCAGCCGCAATGGCTGCAGAACCCGTTAATACTTGTTTAAGTAAGCTACGTCTATTTACAGAATTTGGCATGGCAAATAATCCTAAGTTTAGCAAATCGTATTGATTTGTTAAATGTAAATTTTATTTAGAATCTTTTAAAATATTTTTAGCCATAAAATGACATTTTTTAAGAAAATAGGGGGAAATTGCTAGGGTGATATTGTGAAAGTGTTATCCTGACACAATAATTACGATTTTTTAGCATTTTAAAAGATACACATAATGAATAGAAAACTACGAATGGGCATGGTAGGTGGAGGCCAGGACGCCTTTATCGGGGCCATACACCGTATAGCAGCGAATATGGATGGTTTGATAGAAATGACTTGTGGCGCTTTAAGCATTAACCCTGAAATAGCAGTTGCATCTGGTAAAGCATTGTTCTTGCCTGAAGCTAGAACTTATCTTACCTATGAAGAAATGATTAAAGCTGAAGCTGCTTTGCCTGCCAATGAACGAATGGACTTTGTCACCATTGTGACGCCTAATTTCGCACACTTTGCACCCGCCATGATGGCTTTAGAACATGGCTTTAACGTAGTAATCGAAAAACCCATTACTTTTTCATTAGAAGAAGCAAAACAATTAAAACAAAAATTGGACGAAACCGGGCTCCTCCTTTGTTTAACACATACTTACTCGGGTTATCCAATGGTCAAGCAAGCCAAAGCAATGGTGCGCGAAGGCAAACTTGGCAAGATTCGTAAGGTATGGGTGGAATATCCGCAGGGTTGGTTAAGCCGTTTATCAGAAAGAGAAGGCAATGCCCAAGCTGCTTGGAGAACAGACCCAAAAAAATCGGGTAAAAGCTCGGTGATGGGCGATATTGGAACGCATGCGGCGCATTTAGCAGAATATATTACCGGCGCGAAAATTACGGATGTTTGTGCTGAGTTAAACACTTTAGTAGAGGGTCGCGTAATGGATGACGACGGTGCAGTGATGTTGAAATTTGATAATGGAGCAAAAGGGGTGTTAATGGCTTCGCAGGTTGCTGCGGGTGAAGAAAATGCTTTGAAAATAAGAGTGTATGGTGAAAATGGTGGCATCGAGTGGTGCCAACAGGAACCCAATAGTTTAATTGTAAAATGGTTGGATCAGCCAACCCAAATACTAAGGGCGGGCGGTAATTATGGCGCGCATTTATCTTCCTTTGCTACACATAATTGTCGCACTCCTGGCGGACATCCAGAAGGATACTTAGAAGCATTTGGAAATATCTATCGCAATTTTGCTTTGACCTTAGGATGTAAATTAGATGGCAAAACACCTAGCCCTGAAATGTTAGATTTCCCTGGAGTGGAAGACGGCATAAGAGGGATGGCCTTTATTGACAATGTGGTGGCTTCCGCACATTCAGATAAAAAATGGACCCCTTATATATTGTAAAAATGAATGAAACAATGTTGAAGTAAATCATCTTTACTTTTAAAAAAAATAAAATGACAACAGTAAAAGGACCCGGTATTTTTTTAGCGCAATTTATGGGCGACACTGCACCCTTCAATACTTTAGAGGGTATTTGTAAATGGGCAGCTGGCCTAGGTTTCAAAGGAGTTCAAATACCTAGCTGGGATTCAAGATGTATTGATTTACAAAAAGCAGCTGAAAGTAAAACCTATGCCGATGAAATTAAAGGGATAGTAGCAGGAGCAGGTTTAGCCATCACTGAATTATCCACTCATTTACAAGGACAACTTGTTGCTGTTCATCCAGCGTATGATGCACAGTTTGATGGATTTGCTCCAGCTTCCGTTAGAGGCAATGCAAAAGCAAGAACAGAATGGGCAGTACAACAATTAAAATACGCAGCCAAGGCCTCACAAAATTTAGGATTAAATGCATCTGCTACTTTTAGTGGTGCTTTATTATGGCATACCGTTTACCCATGGCCGCAACGCCCTGCAGGATTGGTAGAAACAGGATTTACAGAATTAGCCAAAAGATGGACGCCTATTTTAAATACCTATGACGAAGCAGGTGTTGACTTATGTTATGAAATTCACCCTGGTGAAGATTTACATGACGGCGTTTCTTATGAGCTGTTTTTAGAAAAAGTAAATCAACATCAACGTGCTTGCTTATTGTATGACCCCTCCCACCTAGTATTACAATGCATGGATTACTTGGGCTATATTGATGCCTATCATGAGCGCATAAAAATGTTTCATGTAAAAGATGCTGAGTTTAACCCTAGTGCAAAACAAGGAGTGTATGGTGGATACCAAAATTGGATTGACCGCGCTGGAAGATTCAGGTCATTAGGTGATGGTCAAGTAGATTTTAAAAGTATCTTTAGCAAATTAGCAGCATACGATTATAAGGGTTGGGCAGTGATGGAATGGGAATGTTGCTTAAAACATCCAGAAGTGGGTGCAGCAGAAGGAGCAGTATTCATTCAAAACAATATTATTAAAGTAACTGAAAAAGCCTTTGATGATTTTGCCAATACTGGTCAAGACGAAGCATTCAATAAAAAAATATTAGGCATTCAATAATTATATCAACAACGAATAAAAATTAAAGTATGAAAAAGGTTTTAGTAACAATGGTTGCAGTAGTGGCATTAATTGCTTGTGGCGAAAACAAAGACAAGTCAGGAAAAACGGATAATACAAATGAAACAGCGAATACATCGACAGGTTCATTGTCTTCTAATCCTGATTATACAAAAGGATTAGCATTAATTGGCAAAAGTGATTGTTTAACCTGTCACAAAGCCAATGAAAAAAATATTGGACCTGCTTACAAAGATGTTGCTGAAAAATATGAAAACACCGAAGAGAATGTAAAAATGCTAGCTGGGAAAATTATAAAAGGCGGTAGCGGTGTATGGGGCAATATTCCAATGACTCCTCATCCAACTGTTTCACAAGAAGATGCTGAAGCAATGGTTAAATATATTTTCCTTTTAAAAAAATAGGTTCTTAAAATACAACAACAGCATATGAAAAATATAGTACTTGCTCTTTTCACTTTACTCATTGGCACAAATTTAAGTGCACAAGAAAAATGGATTAGTTTATTTGATGGCAAAACAACCAATGGCTGGCATAGCTTTGGTGAAAAGTCGGCAGGCGCTGCTTGGAAAGCAGTGGATGGAAATTTAGTATTTGACCCTGCTGCAAGAGTAAATGGACAAGGTGGTGGAGATATCGTCACCAATGAAGGATTTACCAACTTTCATTTACAATTAGAATGGAAAATTTCTAAAAATGGCAATAGTGGTATTATCTTTTTTGTACAGGACGATCCTACTAAATACAAAAATACATGGCATACCGGACCGGAGATGCAAGTATTAGATAATGAGGGCCATCCTGATGCCAAAATTGTTAGCCACCGTGCTGGTAATTTATATGATTTAATTGTTGGCAATGAAGGTCATGTAAAACCTGCTGAAGAATGGAACAAAGTGGACATTATTAGCAATAAAGGTGTACTAGAATTTAAAATGAACGATGTGACTGTTATTAAAACACATTTAGGAGACGATGCTTGGAAAGAATTAATCAGAAGATCAAAATTTTCAAAAGGAGAGTCGCCTGATTTTGGAAAAGTATTTTCAGGTCATATTGCTTTGCAGGATCACGGAGATAAAGTGTCTTACCGCAATATCCGCATTCAAAAATTATAGTGGCTATCAGGCTTCAAACAAAAAACTCTTGGAAAATAATCATGAACAATATATGCGTCAGGCCCTCGTGCAAGCACAGAGGGCCTTTGACGTTGATGAAGTGCCGGTAGGCGCGGTAATTGTTATGCATGGTAAAATAATTGCCAAAGCACATAACCAAGTGCAATTGCTGAAGGACGTGACGGCACATGCCGAAATACTAGCCATTACCAGTGCCTGTGAAAGTTTACAAATGAAATACTTACCTGATGCTACTTTGTATGTAACAGTGGAGCCCTGCTTAATGTGTGCAGGTGCTTTGTATTGGAATAAAATTGGCCATATTGTATTTGGTGCCTACGATGAAAAAAATAGCTACCGTCGCGTAACGGAAAAAAATCCTTTCCACCCTTCCACGACCATAACAGGCGGCATACTAAAAGAAGAATGTGCCGATTTGATGCAGGCATTTTTTAGAGCCAAGCGATAGCTCAAATGAAAAACATAGCAACCTCTAGGCCTCCGCGGTACGCACCGAAGTCGGCTACGATGTACTAAGTTTTTCATTTTTTCCCAATACGCATAGTATCATTATTAGCATTTTGGAATAAATACTCATTCGAACTAAGCTTTAGAGCAAAGCGCAGGGTGAGGCGAGAATGAGGTGTTAATTCCTTCAAATTAAGAATTGAACTTTCTATATCAGGAAAAAAAGCCTCCTGCTCATTTAAATCAAGCGAAAGCATTGTAATTTTGAACTTCAATCAAGAAACAATTAAATCAAAAAATATGTCATTTACCTTACCAGCGTTACCCTACGCACACGAAGCATTAGAACCCCATTTTGATACTTTGACTATGCAAATTCACCATGGCAAACATCATCAAGCATATGTTGACAATTTAAACAAGGCAGTTGCTGGAACACCTAATGAAGGCAAGTCAATAGAAGAATTAGTAGCAGTGGCAGGATCAATTAGCCCGGCTGTTCGTAACAATGGTGGTGGTCACTGGAACCATAGCTTTTTTTGGGCTAGCTTGGCACCCAATGCAGGTGGTACACCAACAGGCGCTTTAGCGGAAGCCATTGATGCTGCCTTTGGTAGCTTTGATGCTTTCAAAGAAAAATTTGCTGCTGCAGGCATGACCCGTTTTGGAAGTGGCTGGGCTTGGTTAATTGTAAAGGATGGCCAATTAGAAGTAAGTTCAACCCCGAATCAAGACAATCCATTAATGGATGTTGCTGAAGTGAAAGGTACCCCAATATTAGGCGCTGATGTTTGGGAACATGCCTACTATTTAAAATACCAAAACAGAAGAGCAGATTATTTAGCTGCCTTTTGGAATGTAGTAAACTGGTCAGTAATTGCTGAACGTTTCACTGCTGCAAAATAATTGAATTAAGCAAAAGCTTAACAAGATTCAATTCAAGTTTTAATCAAAAATTATTTTAATTCAATACCGTTTCTCTAAGAGACGGTATTTTTTTGTCTATGCAATTTTAAGGAACGGGATCATACCCATGACCACCGCGTGGATGACAACGGCTTATTCGTTTTACCCCTAAATAAATACCCTTTATGGGTCCATACTTTTGTATTGCTCCCAAGGTATATTGTGAACAAGTGGGCGTATATCTACATTTACTTCCTCCTAAATAAGGCGAAAGTGCATACTGATAAAATTTTATAAGCATTAAAAAAGGGAATGCTATTGTCTTTTTTAAAGAATTCATTTTACTTGCCTAATGCATTTAATTTTTCAGAAAGTCGCTTTAATAACTGACTTACTTTTTCTTGAATGGCTAATTGTGAAATTACGGTGGCATCGGTATATAAAAAAAACAGATTTACACGTTTGCCTTGTAAAGGAGTACTGTTGATAAAGTCCGGCTTTTCTAGTCGATACCCTTCTCGCAACAATCGCTTTACCCTATTGCGCATCACCGCTTTGCGAAAAGTTCTGCTGGGAGCGCCAACCCCTGTTTGCAATTGTCCTTTTTCCTTTATTTGTTGTAAATCCAAATAGGGACTGGGTAAGAGTTGACTTAATGTGTCATACTCTTCAATCGTGTAAATTAACTTAATAGGGAATGCATTCATAGACTGTCCCTTAGCAAACAAAAACTGCGTTTGCTTCCTGCTTTTTAATTTGTCTTCTTTTTTATAGGAAAATATTTTTGACAAAGTATTGAGTTAAAGGGATCTGGTGAATGTTAAAGCACATTAAAAAAGTCCCCTTCCAAAAGGAAGAGGACTTTAAAATTATAAGTTTCTTTCGATTAAGGTTAAATTATTTTAATCCTTTTTCGCTAGATACAGTTAGTTTTTTGCGTCCTTTCTTACGGCGGCTTGCTAATACTTTACGACCATTAGCTGATTGCATACGCTTACGGAAACCATGTACTGATTTACGACGACGTTTATGAGGTTGGAAGGTTCTTTTCATCTTTTTTTTTACTTACTTAGTTCGCTAATATTGTTTCCACGTTCAATAGCAGTCACCATACCACTACCTGTGAAAGGACGGCAAAAATAGGGTATTTTTTGAAATCTTAGGCTAAATCTGTGTGTTTTGCTTCAATTTTTTGGCCAAAAAAAGCGCTGGCCTGCTTTTCAAAGGTCTGGGCATTGTCAGTGGTATAAAATTGGAGCTGTCCCTGTTGACTGCATTTGGCAACTATTTCAGGGTGATTTTCAAGGTATTGTGCTAAACTTTCTGCAACAATAGCCCCCTGTGAGATTAATTTGACTCCATGGGGCAAATAGGACTGTATTTTAGCTGCTAATAAGGGGTAATGCGTACATGCGAGCAATATGGCATCAATATCGGCAGATTGGCTAAATAATTGGTCTAAATAGGATTGGATAAAGTAGTCCGCACCTGGTTTGTCATATTCACCATTTTCAATGAGGGGCACCCACATTGGACATGCTTGTTGATGCACTTTAACCGCAGGGAAAAATTTAGCCAATTCCAACAAATAACTATCACTTTGAACTGTTCCAGCAGTAGCCATAATGCCTACATGACCTGTTTGGGTGAAATTGCCCAGTACCTCCGAAGAAGGTCGGATAACCCCTAAAACACGTTTGTCTGGTCCAATATTTGGTAAATCTAATTGCTGGATATTTCGCAATGCTTTGGCCGAAGCAGTATTACAAGCCAAAATAACCAAGGAACAACCCTGATCAAAAAACCAATTGACTGCTTCAAGGGTATATTCATACACAGTTTCAAAGGACCTAGTACCATAAGGCGCACGGGCATTGTCTCCTAAATAGATATAATCATATTGAGGCAATTGTTTTTTCAATTCCTTCAAAATGGTTAACCCTCCGTATCCACTATCAAAAACGCCAATAGGTGCTGACATGATCAAAAAATATTACTGTAAAACTAAGAACCTCGTTGCATAACAACGAGGTTCTTTATAAATATATTTCTAAAATACTAGTTATTTTTTAGGAGCAGCTTTTGCTGGAGCAGCACCTGTTGCAGCTCTGAAAGCTTCTTCGTACTCTTTAGGTAAAGCTAGCTTCATTTTTAAAGCCACTCTAATCGCTAAGTTATCGCCAATAGAAGGTTGGTAATAAGGAGACAAAGCAGAAGCATTTAATACCCATGTGTATTTGTTTTCAGCAGTGATTTCATTCAAAGTCTCATATACTTTCTTCTTGAATGGGAACAACAATTGCTCTTGCTTTTGTTGCATTGCCTCTTGTTGATACTGTTGCCAGTTAATTAATTTATACTTTAATTTATTTAACTCAGTAGTCGCCATTTCCAAAGCAGCAGTTGCTTTTTTGGAAGCATATTCTATAGAGTCTTTTTTAAAGTTACTATCTGCTCTTTGGTATGCTTTAAAAGTATATGCATATTCAGCTTGTAAGGAGTCCTTACCATAAGATTGCAATGCAGAATCTAACCCTTGTAAATTAGGGTGTAAGCTAATCATGAATTGCTCATCGAAATAACCAATTTTCACTGGAGTTTGTGCAGAAGCACTATTTGTGAAAGAAACTGCCAATAACAAAATGGCTGCGAATAAAAAACCTTTTTTCATTTGTTCTATTTTTTATGTTTATTTTATTAATTATTGATCCCCAATTGTCTTAAAACTTCATCGCTTTTATCCAATTTTGGGTCAGCAAATATAATGGTTATTCCTTCACTTTTATCCAAAATGAAGTCATAAGCATAAGAAGCAGCCAATTTTTGAACTGCATTATATACTTTATCTTGAATGGGCTTTACCAGCTTTTGGCGCTCTTTGAACAAATCCCCCTCATACCCAAAGCGCTTTTTTTGCAGGTCCCTCAATTCTTTTTCCCTTACAAAAAGCTCGTCTTCACGCTTCTTTTTTAGCTCTTCAGAGAGCATAAATTGCTCAGCCTCATAGTTTTTATACATTTTATCCAAAGCAATTTGCTTGGCATCAATCTCGGATTGCCATTGGTCTCCAAGGGCTTTTAATTTTTTGTCCGCCTCTTTATATTCTGGTATTTTGTCCAAAATATACTTAGTATTAATCACCGCATATTTTGTTTGGGCCTCTGCCGCAAATACAAAAAATAGACTAAATGTTACTACTGCGAAAAGTTTATTGAATTGCATAATTAAATGATTTTTATACGATTAACTATTCTGGTTCAAATCCAAGCATAAAGGTAAAGCGTCCGGCATCTTTTAATGAATTGGTACTGTTAATTCTATCAATACCAATACCATAGTCAAATCCTAACAATCCAAACATCGGTAAAAAGAAGCGCATTCCCAAACCAACAGACCTACGTAATTCAAATGGATTATAATCCTTCATGCTATACCATCCATTGGCAGCTTCAAAAAATCCAAGTGCGTAGATAGTACTACTAGCTGCTAAACTTAGTGGATACCTCACTTCCACAGCATATTTATTGAATATGGTAAAGTGCTGTGTCGCATTTTGTTGATCAGGATTTATTTTAGGATTAGAATTTTGATACACTGGGAATCCTCTATGTGCGATAATGTCATAACCAAGCAATGCAAACTGATTACTTAAGCCCGCATCTCCTACCTGAAAACGCTCGAATGGAGAAATGCTTAAATTAGCATTATACCTTCCCACAAATCCATATTTGGCCGCAAAACGTAATACAAATTGCTTATTGCGCTCCTCTCCTGCTGGTTTACCAAGTGGTATAAACCATTCTCCATTAAATCTCCATTTATAATATTCTAATAATTCAAAT
This sequence comes from Bacteroidota bacterium, assembly GCA_947457075.1. Classification (GTDB taxonomy): domain Bacteria; phylum Bacteroidota; class Bacteroidia; order Chitinophagales; family Chitinophagaceae; genus Sediminibacterium. Next base: position 23,614 of record CANGUG010000006.1, on the reverse strand, counting down.
TGATTTTCACCAGAATTAACAGATGGATTAATTAATGAATAAGGTGGAGTTAATTGCGCACTCAATAAAAAATTAGAACCTGTTCTCGGGAACAAAGGTTGGTCAATGGAAGTTCTTTGTAATGACAATCTAACATTTACGTTATTCACATCCCCATTTCTAAAATTAGGTAAGTTAAACGGATCAATTGGATAGTTTTTCAAAGAATAACGCGTAAAGTTTAATCCCGAACTAAAAGAGAAATAGTCATCAGGCCAAGTAAGCTGACGATTAAAAGTTATCGTAGCACCGGTCGTTGAAATATATTGATTGTCGGCAGCATTAACGTCAAACATGCCTGTTGTGGCATCAATGGTTTGTCCGAATTTAGTATTGAAAATACTTATTGAAAGTGAGTTTCTTTTTACGCCACCAAACCAAGGTTCAGTAAAGGAGGTATTAATGGACCTAAAGGCTTTACCGTTACTTTGAACACGAATACTTAATTTTTGACCATCTCCCATAGGCAATGGATCCCAAGCCGACTTCTTAAATAAATTTTTAGAAGAGAAATTATTAAAGGTTACCCCCAAGGTTCCAGTTAATCCAATAAATCCACCCCAACCAGCACTTAATTCCAATTGATCACTTGATTTTTCTTCCACACCATAATTAATATCCACTGTTCCATCCTCTGGATTAGGTATGGGATCAATTTTAATTTTCTCTTGGTCAAAGAAATTCAATTGTGCAATTTCACGTTGGGAACGTATCAGCAATGAACGACTAAATTTATCGCCAGGTACCGTTCTAATTTCACGACGTATTACAAAGTCCTTTGTTTTTTCATTACCTGCTATACGAATGGTTTTGATAGTCGCTTGTGGACCTTCTCTTACACGTATTTCATAGTCAATGGTATCATTATAAACAGCCGTTTCAATGGGATCTACTGCAAAAAATAAATAACCATCGTCCTGATACAATCCACTAATATCTCCCCCTTCTGCAGTTTGTGTTTTTCCTAATTTATTGTACAACACTTCACGGTTATAGATAGATCCTTTTTTGATATTTAAGATAGCTGTTAAAAGGGAATCAGGATATCTTGTATTTCCCCTCCATGTAATATTTCCAAAAAAATACTTGCGCCCCTCTTTAAGCTGCATATCAATATTTAAATTCCCTGCTTTGTTATGATATACCGTATCCTTTTCAATTACCGCATCTCTATAACCTAAAGAGTTATAGTAATTAAGTAAATTTTCTTTACTCTCCTCAAATTTGTTAGGATCGAATTTTGAGGATGAAAAAGATATTCTAGCATAAGGGTTAAGTACTTTTTTTGTTTTGGTGAACGTTAAAAAACCCTTCTCCTTCAAATACTCATCAAAAGTGTAAGGGGTAGTTTTAACAATCATCGGCTTGTCATTAATGGGAAATAAGGTAAGCCTTGACTTTTCATGAATTTCTTTTAAACTTTTTTTAAGTTTTCCTTCCTCTATTGCATTACCCCCAAAATTGATATTATTGATTCTTACTTTCGGACCTTTATCAACTACAAATTCAAGTAGTAAACTATTTTTTCTGTTTGGATCTTTCTTTTCTCTAATGGTTACTTTCACATCCTGAAAACCCTTTTCTGCATAAAATTTCTTGATGCCTTCTACTGCAGTAATTCTCATATTCTCCGTAACAACCCTATTAGGCAACAAACCAGTTTTACCCGACAACTCGTCATTGTCTGATTTACGGGTACCTATAAAACTGAATTTTGACAAACGGGGGCGTTCAACCACATCAATTTCTACATCAATTTGATTGTCTTGTACATCGGTTAAGTAAACACTTACATCGCTGAAGTAATTTTGATCCATCAATTTATGAATCGTCTTTGCAAAATTATCTCCCCCAGGGATAGTGACTTCGTCGCCATTATTTAAGGTAGATAAGGAAAGCAACAAACCCTCATCAAAGTTTTGGTTGCCCACCACCTTAATTTTTCTGATCTTGTATTTTTGAGGCGTTTTTTGGTTGAATATACCCATCAATTTCACATTAATTTGTGCAACTGAATCCTGCGCAGGCAAAACCTGACCAAAACCGGTATTTGTCAAAGGAAAAATGAATAGGATACCTATAATAAATTGAAGAAATTTCTGCATCTGCTTGGGGCTGAACATTTAGGTTTTAAAAGTGTCGCAAATTACTCGTAATATTTCAAAGTCTTTGTTAAAAAACAAAATAAAATACATTAAAATATTTTTTAATCTAATTGTACCTGTTCGCTTGTTTTTCCGAATCTACGCTCTCTAGACTGAAAATCGAGTAAGGCCTTCACAAGGTCGTCTTTGCGAAACTCCGGCCAACGAGTGTCTGTAAAGTATAGTTCGGCATAGGCCAGTTGGTATAATAAAAAATTACTTATGCGGCATTCTCCACTTGTCCGAATCATTAATGCAGGGTCTGGAAAATCACTGGTAGAAAGGTTTTCAGAGATAGTAGCGTCATTTATATCCTCTATTGCCAATTGGCCATTTTGTACTTTTTGGGCAATGATTTTAGTGGCTTCCACCAACTCCCATCTACTACTATAACTCAAAGCAATAATAAGGGTCAAGCCTGTATTTTGAGCGGTAAGCGCAGCAGCTTCAGCTAAGGCAATTTTGGCATCCTTGGGCAACATATCAATATTTCCAATAAAGTGTAATTTGATATTGTTTTTATGCAAATCTGGGACTTCCTTGGACAGGGTATCCACAAATAGGGTCATTAACCCAGTGACTTCCTGTTCGGGCCTATCCCAATTTTCAGTGCTAAATGCATATAAAGTAAGGTAGGGTATTCCTAATTCAGTAGCAGCTTCCACTACTTTTCGTACGCTTACAACCCCTTGATAATGACCAAATAACCTATCTTGGCCCTGCTCCTTTGCCCATCTTCCATTTCCATCCATAATGATGGCAACATGCTTTGGAAGACGCTCCATATCCAATTTTTCCATAATGTAAAAATAAGAAAATACCCTGCTTATTTGCGTTTTAGAAAGCCGAAAAGACCCTTTTTGTTGGATTTTTCAGGCGAATGGTCATTTTTTCTAAAGAAAAGCCACTTTCTACCTCTAGTATCTTTTTTCTCTTCCAACCCATAAACAGTAAATAAATTATATGAAATACCCAGTTTAGAACTTACATATTGATCCGCTCCTGAGTTACTTCCTTGTAATTTTAATTGAGTCCCACCAGGAACATGAAAATCTTGATCAGCAAAATAGTCAATCTTGTCAGAATTGGTAAATCGATAAGTGACTTCACCAAATACATTCCAATGTCCAAATACATTGTATTTGAAACCTAAATTAATGGGGAACAAAATGGTTCTTTGGGTACTTGGCGTATCCAAATTCGTGGAACCACTAATTGATTTCCAAGCGCCTACACCAAATCCTAAATAGGGAGTGCATCGGTAACGTTTATTGCCACTGATAAATCTTAAAAAATAAAATTCCCCCATAATACTTGCATCATGAGAAACCCTAGTAAAGTTTAGCCCTCTTTTGAATTCATAAAAATTAGGCGACTGCAAGTCATTGGCCCCAAGGGAGATATATTCGTAATTTAACCTTAATCCAACATAATCATTTAATTGCTTTTTATAATAAGCCCCAAAGCTTGGTTTTGCAAACATTACATTTGAAGCAATATCTCCTCTATAAAAGCTTTGCCCAGCACTTACCCCTATCTCTCCTTTATTTTCAACTAAGGAAACATATTGCGCAGTCAATTGATTTGCGAATAACAAACTCGATAATATAAATATGACTTGAATTTTCCGCATGCATTAATTTCTTTTATCCAGCCCCCAAGTAAGTTTTGTTCTTAGGGTTGTAAGATAACTATTTTCGTTGAGTCGTATAAAATGAACAGCAAAATTTTCTTTTTTCACCGCTAATTCAATGTTTTTAGGTACTATTTCCTTTCTTGCATCAAGTGCACAAATCAAGGCTTCTGTTCTACCCTCTATTTCAAAGGATATCACGGAAGTATCTGGTACAATCACAGAACGTACATTCAAATTATGTGGTGCTACTGGCGTAATCACAAAACTGGCTGAATCAGGGAATAAAATAGGTCCATTACAACTCATATTGTACCCAGTTGAACCCGTTGGAGTAGCCACAATTAATCCATCTGCCCAATAGGAGTTTAAAAACTCGCCATTTAAATAAGTATGAATTTTTATCATTGGCGATGTGTCCCTTTTGTGAATAGCAAACTCATTTAATGCAAAAGGTGTTCCTCCAAAAATGGGAAGATTGGAATCTAAGTGAAGTAAAGATCTTTTTTCAATTACATAAGTCCTATTGACCAATGCATCAACCATTATCGATAAATCGTCCTTTGAAATGGAAGCTAAAAAACCCAATCTGCCATAGTTAATTCCTAAAATGGGAATATTCGTATCCCCGACTAATGTAATGGCATCAAGCACAGTACCATCCCCCCCTAAGCTAATTAAACAGTCAATACTATTGTGTAAATCGGAGAAAAAATTAAACGGAATAAGGGAGGGTTTTCCTGGAGGATTTGTCAAAGAAAATTTATGTATTAAATCCTCATAAACATATATAGTAATATCATACCTATTTAATTCAAACAACAATGCATTTAAAGATTGTTGTTGATCTAAATCAACTCCCCTACTATAGATAGCAACTTTCATCAAAAAAAATTAAAAATTTATTCCTCCCCGCAAATATACCCCTTTGTCCCCCAACTGATTCACGCTGTAATCAAATTTTATCACTAAATCGTAAATGCTGATGATGTCTATGCCAATGCCAGCAGTTTTTAACAAAGTATTAGATAATTTACTTGCATTTAAAGGGCGTTCGCTATACACATATCCAAGATTGGTAAATGCTTTTAACCAAAATTTAAACCTCAGTTCAGGAAGACGGCTGTTGATTTTATCTACAAAACCAATACCTGTATATTTTGGATTGGTGAATGATCCTAATAAATAATTTAATTGGGCTTTAAAGATACTCGCTGCATTGCCATCAATCACGTAAAAGTCTAGTCCATTCATTTGCATATTTCCATAACCCAATAACTTACTGTCCATGTAATTACTATTGGCCAACAATTTAGCTTGAGTATTGCTTTCTAATAAGTAAAAAGCTTTATTGTTATAAAAACGATTAACATGAATTTTTCTAAATTGAAAACTTGTTAAAGGATTATTTCCCGAAAATCGATGATATACATAAAATTCGTTGCTATTCCCTTTTGTAGGATACGGTATATAATCAAAATTTACATTGGTAAAAGCTATACTAGCATCAAAATAAGACAATGTATTTCCGAAGTTGGGCAAATAAAAAGGTTGGGCCAATTTTGCAGAGTCACTAATATTTAGTTGTCCAACTCCCAATTGAAAACTATGTCGTGAATACAAATTAGGACGATAAAGTAAACTTAAGTTAGCCCCATACCCTTTTTGAATAATTGCTTGGGTACGCGTAAACACTTGCTTATCCTTGAAAGTGGAGGTATTCATTTCCTTCTGGGTAAAATTTTGCCAACCCAATCCCATTCCAAAACGCATTTTTTTATCCAAATAAGGAAATTGATATTTCACTACCGATTGTTGGGTATAGCCTGTTATAAATCCTACCGTAAGTTTATCATTGTTTCCAGTTGCATTGGATTGTCTGATACTTATCCCATAGTTTACTCGATCCAAACTATGTTTTTGAGTAGTCCACCATTCATTAAAATTTCTATCCACCCACCTGAAATAGGGCAAAGGAAATAAGTACCATCTTTCGCTCACTTTAATTTGCACTTTCACATGCTGGCTATCGATTAATTGTGAAGTCACTTGCGCATCATAAAACAAAGCGGTATTAATAAGTTGTTGCTTTGCAATGGTATTGAGCAATGGAAGCGAATCGGCAGTAACGGTGCTACCTTCTTGATAAGGCAGTTCTCTTAAAATAATTTTTGACTTTGTTTTTACATTACCCTCAATAGTGATATGCGAAATGAGGTATTGCGCTTTTGACTGAAATTGTATTCCAAAAAAGATAAAAATAAAAACACAGGTTGGAATAAATTTTTTAAACATCTAAATAATTCATTAAATGATGATAATGATCTTCGATGTCACTATTCAAAGGCGAGTTACCAAAATAGTGAAGTACTTGATAATCATAACGCTGAAAAGTAGCAATAATTGCCCCAGCTTCGTCTCGATTCAATTTTAATGTGACAATTAAATTGCCATTAGGTTGATCAAAAAAAGTATTCAACTGAATTATTTGCGCGTTATTGGTTTCAACCAATCTACTCATTTCTGCCAAAGAATATTGAAAAGGAGCAATAGACAATACCAATATAGCGCCGGGCTGTGCTACACCTAAAAATTGTGCTAAACAATCATTTAAGTTTTGTTGTGTAATGAAGCCAGTACATTCCTGTTGTTCATTTAAAACAGGGAGCAGTGTTAATTGATTTTTTGTAAACAAATCCAATGCAGTTAAAAAATGTGCGGTGTTGTTTACACCTATTCTAATAAACTGGTTGCTTAATTGGTCTAAACAATTGGATTCATCATTGTCTAACAAGTCCGACTTGCTAATCATACCAATAAAATAGTCCTCCTTTACCACTGCCAAATGTTGTAAATCAAAATCCTCCATACATTGCAAAGCAAAGGAAACCTTGTCCTCTAAATGAAGCATTGGTATGCCTTTTAAGGCGATGGATGAAGCTAACATAGGCATTATCAATTACTATGCTTGGATAAAAAAGGAGCTAGTATATCATTAAACGCATGGGGAACTTCCATCATTGGAGCATGTCCACACTTATCAATAAAATGCAGCTCGCTATTGGTTATAAGTTTATGAAATTCTTCTGCAACAAATGGAGGCGTCACTGTGTCATTCTTCCCCCAAATCAAACAAGTAGGTACTTTAATTTGATTTAACTCCTCTCCTAAATTATTTCTAATTGCACTTTTTGCCAAAGCAATAATTTTAATGACTTTCAGTCGGTTTTTAGTTATTTCAAAAACCTCATCTACTAAAGCGCGCGTTGCCATTGCTGGATCGTAAAATGTTTGCGCCGTTTTGTTCTTAATATATTCGTAATCACCTCGCTTGGGATAACTATCTCCCATGGCATTTTCAAACAAACCGCTACTACCTGTTAATGTTAAGGTTTTTACTTTCTCAGGATGCTTTAACACATATACAAGACCCACATGACCTCCTAATGAGTTGCCCAATAAATGCACTTTTTCATATTCCTTGTGCTCAATAAACTGTGTAACATGTTTTGCCAAACCTGTTACACTAGTATGTAAAATATCTAAATCAAACAAGGGCAATAAGGGCACTACAACTTTATGCGTTTCCCTAAATTTTTCAATTAAGTCTGCAAAATTACTCAAGGCCCCAAAAAGACCATGCAAAAGCACCAACGGTTCTCCATTCCCCACTTCGAGGTACTCAAATTTTCCTTCCTTTTTTATTTCGTATTCCATATCAATCAATATGGATAAAGATAGTTATTTCATCGGAAATTACCCCCCAAATGGCAGGAGTATGCCTCAAATATTACATTTCTTAACAATAAGATAAGAAGCACTTATTTGGACCTATTTCAAAGGTGCAGAAAAGCCAGCAAGGGTGCTTTTAACCGAGGGCAAAAAGCGACTAATTTGATGCATACAATAGGGCCACCAGGATTGTAAATAAGGAAAAGAATAAGCCTTGTTGATTTTATCTACTTCAATAACCCCTAACAATAATAAAAAATAGACAACTGCTGACAACATGGTACAATAAATAAAGGCATATAGTAAAATACCTAGCAGTTTATTTAACCAGCCTAGCATTAGCCATTCAGCTGTTTGCTGAAGTAATGCTGAAACCCATCTTATCACCAATAACACAACAATAAGAACAATCAGGAAAGAGATAAATGGCAAAAAATTAGAAGCAATTTTTGTATGAGATTTTAATTGAGCCGAAACCCACCCTGCTAATTGAAAGGCAAGTACAAGTCCAATAAACAAGGACAGAAAGGACAGCATGGCACGTATTAATCCATTCCGATACCCTTGCAAAATTGCTATAATGAATAAGGTGCCTGTCAATAAGTCTAACCACATAACTTAGTGACTAAGTAACCCTTTGGCCATTTCTGAAATTACTTTACCATCGGCTTTGCCAGCCAATTGCTTGGTTGCCATTCCCATTACTTTTCCTAAATCCTGCGGACCTGCAGCGCCCACTTGAGCAATAATGGCCTGAACCGCTGCTTTAATATCAGCCTCGCTCATTTGCGCAGGTAAAAAACGTTCAATAACAGCAATTTCTTCTACTTCTTTGGAAGCCAAGTCCGCTCTATTTTGTTGTTCATAAATAGCCAAGGAATCCTTTCTTTGCTTCACTAATTTTTGAAGTAATTTTAATTCTATATCAGCACTGATTTCACCGTTGGCACCTGGCTCGGTCTTAGCCTTAATAATTTCTGCCTTAATTGCTCTTAAACCTCTTAATACAGCCTCGTCTTTATTTTTCATTGCGTCTTTCATTAAAGACATTACTTCTGTTTCTAAACTCATAAAAATATTATTTTGGATTTTGATCAATTTGTGAAGCTCTAAATTTTTGATAAAACGCTTTAGCAAATTCTTTGAAATCATTTGCCATAGCTTTATCCTGTGTAGCTCTAAAATAAGTATCTCCCATCCCCATTAAATTTTGATAAAAGAAATCAGCCATTTCATCGACCATCATGTCCTTTGTCCATAGGTCAATTCTTAAGGCAGTTTTGTCGGCAGGGTCCCAAAAAGTAAGCATCATAGCGCGCGCATCCTGCGCTTCGGTAGCTGTGCTATCGGTAGCAGACCATTGAATATTTTGAGGAATTTTTTGTTCATCTAAATGAACAGTTACATTGATATTTGATTGATGCATGTTAAAATGATTGATGATCTTAAAGAAACACGAAAGTAAGATTTTATTATTTATTGCTGCGCGCGCGAAGCTAGAATATTCCCAATGGAAGGATGGCCCTCCTCCGCACTTGTTTGCTGTTGTTTTAGAAGCCAATCCTTGCCCAATCGAGCACTGGCCAATCGATACACTTCGTCTTTATAATATAATTTAAAATTATTCGATAAGGCATTAGGCTCCGAAAAGGAAAAGACTTCCCCCAATTTTGCCCAGGCTTGGGGCAGGTCAGCTGCTTTGTCAAATAACAATGGAATTTCATATTGAATGGCATAATCCATCCATAAGCTTGATGCATAATGAATGTCCTCCCATAAAATAGCATAGCTAGCAGCAATCCATTCCAATTGAAAGTCTTCAATGCAAATAACCGCAATGTCTTCCCTAAATTTATACCCTTCCAACTGTTTCAGGGATGCAGCAACCTGTTGTTTAGTATCATGCACAAAAACCAAATGCATGGTGGTTAATTGCCATTTTTTAAAAATGGAGAACTCCTTTAAAATGGCAACAAATCTTGAGGGTGGGGCAAAACACAAAAAATAATTGCTCCCTTTTGTCAATTGCTCTTGTGCCATTGATAAATTTTGCCACTCAAAAGAAGGCACCGTTAAAGTAGGAAGATGTACGGTACTACATTTTGAACTACTAGTTGGATATTGCTCCGTCACACAATGATGCATCCAGTTATTCAAACAAATCACTTTATTGGCCTTTTGCATCCAATGATTAAATTGTTTCCGTTGCAAAAATTGCTGTATCAATGAAAGCTGATGATAAATGGGTAAGGTAAGTGGGATAAAATAAGTAGGGAATATTTTTCCTGCTTTGAGGGTTGTGCCAAAATGAAGAAGGACTGCATCCTGCTCCTGTTTTAAATGAATATTGGCTGTTGGTGTCGAGTATATATTAACAGCACCCAATGCTTCACAGAAATGGGTTAAAGTATCGGGTAAATGATCCCCTACTATCACTATTTCATATTGATGGGTATTCACTAATTGCTTCACTATTTCCTTAACGTAATCCAAAAGGATTGGTCTTGGAATGGGCAATGAAGTAGTAGCAATAATATACAAACGCATACCCAAAATTACGTCATACTTAACAATTTATCCACCAATCATTTACAAAGTGTGCTTACAATAAATACTCCCCTAACTTTGTTATATGGCAAAAGAATTGCAACAGTTAGATCTTTTCGGCAACGCCCCTGCTGGACCAGTGCATATTAAAAGGACGAAAGCTGAAAAAAAAGTGGCTAAAAAGCCCGTACAATTGGTGGCTAGCAGCAACGAAATGACCATGGTTGCCAATGACGAAATGCCTACTGTTTCTAGAACGCCCATGCATTTTACAAAAAATAATGCAAGTCATAAAAGAGGAAGAAAATCATTTGCTTCCATGGAAGGCGATATGGATAAATTACAAGTGCCTTCATCGGATGAGCTCGCCAAAAAGTTATACTACCCTATTGGGGAAGTGGCGGTTTGGTTTAATGTAAATACTTCTTTAATTAGGTATTGGGAAAAAGAGTTTAAGCAATTACAACCCCGAAAAACAAGAAAGGGAGACAGATTATTCCGCGCACAGGATATTGAATTTCTAAAACAGATTTATTACTTGTTAAGAGAAAAAAAGTATTCCATTGAGGGGGCCAAAACCTATTTGAAAAATAATAAGGAAAAAGCGGAAAAAGACTTAGCCTTACTGAATAGTCTTAAAAACCTAAAAAGCTTTTTAGTTTCTTTAAAAAGCAGTATTTAATTACCCTTTCTCTGAAAATGAAATATTGTGCTGGTTGGCATAGCTAACCGCAGTAAGGTTTAATTGTTCTCTCAACAACTGAAAATCTGCAATATCAATATACATGGGCACCAAGCACTCAATATGAATGGTATGAAACTGCTTCCCGGATTCTGACACAAATACCGAGGAGGATTGTATATTGTCCATTACTGCAATGGTGGTTCTTAAATACTGGCAAAAAGCAGTCATTGCTTGGGCTGTTGTTTTAATACTCAATTGCAAATCCATTTCAATTTTTCGCTCAGTTCTTAAGCTTATATTATCAACAATACTGTCCACCATTTGCTTATTGGGGACAGAGATATACGTTTTTGTTTCAGTACGAATACGGGTACTTCTCAACCCAATTTTTTCAATAGTGCCACTAAAATTATTCACCTTCACCATATCACCCACTGTAAATGGTTTGTCGAAAAAAATAATAAAGGAAGCTATAATATTTTCCAAGCTTTCTCTCATTGACAAAGCAATGGCAGCACCCACAATACTTAAGCTAGTGACCAAATTGCCAATGTTTTCATTAAATACATAATGCAAAATCATTAACAAGCCAATGATGTATAAAATAACTTTAAAGAAATCCCTGAAAAATAAAATTAATTGGTCATCCGTTAAATCTTTAGACAGCTTGGCTTTTTCATCCATGATAATGGAAATGAATTCCAATGTTCTTAAACACACGCGAATAAATAAAATGATAAAAACCAGCTTGATAACCGATTCAATAACCATTTGCATGGAAACTTTATACAAGTGAATATTCCATGAGGCAGGATACTTTAGCTCATATAAAGCAATAATGGCAACTAAAAATATTAAAAACTGTTCAATGGGTACAACTAATCGATGTACATGAATTTTTCTAAGTTCAGAGTGATTTTTTCTATCTACCCAAGTGTAAATTAAACTTGCAATAAAACGAGCAACTATTCTTTTAGTAATTAAAAGGGCGAATAATACCCCTGCAATCACTAAATAACTTTTAATTGGATTGGATAATATTTGATCATCTAAATTCATAAATCAATAATTTGTTTTAGGACTCCCATTTTATTAATTGCATTGTATCTCCATCAAACACACCATAGGTATTTAACTTAATCCAATCTCCTAAATTGATATAACGACTTCGTTCATTAATTGAATAATCAATAGCAAAATGCCTGTGGCCAAAAACAAAATAGTCAACATCCATTTTTTGTGCTTGCTCCTTGCAATATATAATCAACCATTCTTTATCCGCCCCTAAAAATACTTCATCGGCACTACCCGTTTTAGCCCTACTTTTTGCACTAAAATAATTGGCTAACATAATCCCAGCATCTGGATGCATCCATCTAAACAACCATTTACATAATGGATTAGTAAATATTTTTTTTAATCGCTTATATCCATAATCACCCGGCCCCAATCCATCCCCGTGGCCAATTAAAAATTGTTTACTGCCCAAAGTGAATGTTTGTGGTTCAAAATATACTTTAGCATTTAATTCTTTTGCTAAATAATCCTGCATCCATAAATCATGATTGCCCGTAAAAATATGTAAAGGAATACCTTCATCACTTATTTGTGCCAAGCAACCCAAAATTCGCACAAACCCCTTAGGAACCACGGTCTTATATTCAAACCAAAAATCAAAAATATCCCCTACAATAAAAAAGGCAGCAGCATCTTTTTTTGCATGTTGGAAAAATTGAACCAATCTGTCCTCACGCTTTCTGCTTTCCAATTCATTCGGTGCACCCAAATGAAAATCGGATAAGAAATAAATTTTTTTACCGGGAGTTAATTCCATCAATAGCGTGTTTTATATAATTTTAATCAGTCAATTTATCTACTAAAAAACAATATACTTCCTTAGGACCATGCACACCCACCACTAAAGTTTTTTCAATATCTGCTGTTCTGCTTGGACCTGTTGCATAACTAATCATGGAAGGCATAAATGCCGATTCGTTTTTAAACTGTACCAAGCTATCTGTAATATCATACACTAATTGATGTGTGTAAGCAATGCAAATATGAATAGGTGCATACACGCTAGAAGCTCTTCCACTTAATTGTTGGCTACTTAAAACAATGGTGCCCGTCCTAGCCACTAAATGTTCGCATAAAGTAATGGATACATCACAATTGGCTAAATCATCGGTATTTACTGGATCAAAATGATATTCACTCATATCGTCTAACCAACCTGACTCAATGGAGTAAACCTTTTCCCATTTCTTGGTATGAATTAATGCTTTAAGTTGTTGTACCAGCTCTGCTTCATCACTGCAATAAATAAACTTGCCCAAAAGTTCAGTGAATTTTTGGGCAAAGCTAATCGCTAATTCCTGTTCGGTAGGAATAAAAATAGGTGTATCTGAAACCTGTTCAGGAAATGGCACTGTCACTGGGGTCTTAAGTGCCTGCTTAATTTTCTTTAAAATTTTATTACGCGCTACCTGAGATTCCATTTGAAAAATTATTCATTATTGCCTGAAGCATCTGCGGCATTAATCGTCGCATTTGCATGATCAATCGTATCCTCAGTAGCCACATCATTTACTGCACTTGCATTGGCAGTATTGTCTGTCGCGCCTTCTACGGTTGTTTCAGTGGGTGCAAAGGTTTCATGAATATCGCCATTTTTTTCTGTTTCAAATGGACGCTTTCCAATTAACTCTTCCACATCACTCTTATGCAACACTTCCTTATCCAATAAAGCTTTTGCTAATTTCTCCACCTCTTCTTTACGCTCAGTTAATAATTGTAAAGTTCTTTGGTATGCTTCGCCAATCATTTTTCTTACTTCCTCGTCAATAATTTTTCCTGTTTCCTCACTAAAAGGTTTTTGAAAACTATTTTCTTGTGAAGGATCATAAAAACTTACGTTACCAATTTTATCATTCATTCCATAAGTGGTTACCATAGAGTAAGCCATTTTAGAAATTTGTTGTAAGTCATTGGATGCGCCTGTTGATATTTTACTAAAGAAAATTTGTTCAGCAGCTCTACCTCCTAAAGTCATACACATTTGATCGGTTAATTGCTCAACGGTATATAAATATTGTTCCTTAGGTGTGTATTGCGCATAACCCAACGCTGCTGTACCTCTAGGCACGATTGTAACTTTTAACAAAGGATAAGCATGCTCTAAGAACCAACCACAAACTGCATGACCTGCTTCGTGGTAAGCAATTACTTCTTTTTCATTAGGTGAAATTATTTTATTCTTTTTCTCTAATCCACCAATCACTCTGTCAATCGCATCTTGAAAATCTTGCATTTCCACGCCAGACTTTCCTTTTCTTGCAGCAATTAAAGCAGCTTCGTTACAAACATTCGCAATATCGGCTCCCGCAAAACCTGGTGTTTGTTCCGCCAATTTATAAATATCTAAACTTTCTGAAACTTTAATAGGGCCTAAATGCACTTTGAAAATTTCTTGACGTCCTTTCACATCTGGACGGTCAATTGAAATTTGACGGTCAAATCGACCTGGTCTTAATAAGGCACTATCCAATACATCCGGACGGTTGGTTGCAGCCAAGATAATAATACCGGTATCCCCACCAAAACCATCCATCTCCACCAACAATTGGTTCAATGTATTTTCACGCTCGTCATTGCTCATCATGGCATTTTTACCACGCGCGCGACCAATGGCATCAATCTCATCTATAAAAATAATACATGGTGCTTTTTCTCTTGCTTGCTTAAATAAATCACGTACACGACTTGCACCCACACCCACAAACATTTCAACGAAATCCGAACCACTTAAACTAAAAAAGGGAACCTGGGCTTCACCCGCCATAGCCTTTGCCAATAAGGTTTTACCCGTACCTGGAGGGCCAATTAATAAAGCCCCTTTTGGAATTTTACCTCCAAGGTTAGTATATTTTTTAGGATTCTTTAAAAAGTCAACAATCTCCATCACTTCTTCTTTTGCTTCTTCTAATCCTGCTACATCTGCAAAAGTGATATTTACTTTAGTGCCCCCTTTTTCAAATAAAGTAGCTTTTGATTTTCCAACATTGAAAATGCCACCAGGGCCACCACTACCTCCACTGCCGCCGCCCATTTTGCGCATTAATAAAATCCATACTACTATTAAAAGTAAAAAGGGAAGAATCCCGCTTATGATGCGACTAAATAAATCGTTTTCAGAATCAGTATTGCTGTCAGGAATATTTGTGATGGCATACTTTGTATAAATATCATTCACTTCTTTATTGAAAGAAGCCCAATCATCTACCTTGTATTCAAATAAATAATTGCCTTTAACTTTTGCCTTTTTTTGTTCAGCTGTATAATTAGCAGGAAACTTACTATTGTAAAAAGCTTTTTGAATACTATCTCCCTTAATATAAATTCGAACTGATTTGGTATTCTCTACTTTAACATATTTCTCAATATCGCCACTCGCCATTAATTTCACAAACTCATTATGTGAAATAACTGTTGTATCAGGTGCTAATTGAAATAATCTTGGTGCCAACAAAATAGTCAACGCCAATATACCATATACCCAATAGATATTGAATTTAGGCAATTTAGGGCCACCACCCATTGGGCCTCCTTTTTTATTTGATTTATTATTCTCAGGTATCATTATTACTATTTATTCTTTTCAATTTTATATTATAACACAGAAGCAGGAAATTAGTTTTACAAATCATGCATTTTTGTATCTGCGTCACTCCACATTTCTTCCAATTGATAAAACTTTCTTGATTCAGGATGCATCACATGCACCACAACATTGATATAATCAATCAATAACCATTGTGCTGCTGTTTTACCTTCACTTTTATAAGGGATTTCTCCGCAATTATGTTTTACTTCATACTCAATATGATCAGTAATTGCTTTTAATTGGGTGGTATTACTAGCTTCGCAGATGATAAAAAAATCAGCGGCAGCCTCATGAATTTTTTTAAGATCAAGACTTATGATGTTTTCACCTTTCTTATCCTGAATGGCAGCGATAATGGTTTTGAAAATTTTACTACTACGAGTAAGTTGCGTGGAAGATTTTTTACGATCTTTTAATGCGGAAAGAGGTTCCAATAATACTAATTTTTAATTGTTAATGCCTTGCTAGTCAAATCATTTTGCCCTACATTTTGTGAGACTACAACGAATCTAACTAACTTTACAAAAATAACAATTCTTTGTCACCTGCCACACCAATTATCACATTAGGGGAGCCGCTTATAGAACTGTCTAGCATAGATAGTACCAATATTTATGCCATAAGCCAAATTCAACAACAAATGGCGGTGTCTGGGAGTTGCTATCGCACTGATTTTCAAACCCATGGAAAAGGCCAACTAGGAAGGGTTTGGGACAGTGAGAAGGGGAAAAATTTACTTTGTTCCTATGTGCTAAGCCTTGCTGATGTCCAAAAACCTAATGAAAATGTTAAATTATGGACGCCAGGCCATCAAATGGGGCTTTCTTTTGCCGTTTCCCTTGCAGTAAGTGATTTTTACCAAACATTGGCCGGTGAGGAAACAAGCATAAAATGGCCAAATGATTTGTATTGGCGTGACAGAAAGGCAGGAGGCATCCTCATTGAAAATACGGTTCGAGGCAATGCATGGACATGGTCAATAATAGGGATTGGCATTAATATTAATCAAACTGAATTTTCGACTGAGGTTGCAAGGCCCGTTTCCCTGAGGCAAATCACTGGTAAGGAATGGGATATTCCCCTGTTAGTTTCAACCTTATCAAAAGCGTTGACCCTTCGCGTCAATGAATGGATTTATAAGGGAGCAGAAGCATTACTCGATGAATACAATCAACGATTATTTAAAAAAGGCGCAGTGGTCCAATTTAATATAAATGGAATTTCGTTTGCGGGCAAAGTAATGGGGGTAAATGAAAAGGGGCAATTAATAGTTGACCATGGAACAATAGAAACCTATAATTTTGGTGACCTTCAATGGGAAATATAAATATGGAAATAAAATTAACACAACATAGTAAAGGGGGTGGATGTGGATGTAAAATTTCACCCGCCATCCTTTCTGAGATTTTGGCAGCACATAATGTAGGGGCTAAAAGCAATATCCCTCAACTATTGGTGGGTAATGATAGCAGAGACGACGCAGCAGTATATCAAATAGATGAGCAAACGGCCATGATTAGTACCACCGATTTTTTTATGCCTATCGTGGATGATGCATTTGCCTTTGGACAAATTGCCGCAGCCAATGCCATTAGTGATGTATATGCCATGGGGGGTAAACCCATTTTTGCACTAGCCGTATTAGGATGGCCTTTAGCAACATTGCCTGCAAGTGTTGCTGCACAAGTAATGGAAGGTGCGCGCAAAACCTGTGCTGATGCAGGTATCGTAATAGCTGGTGGACATAGTATTGATAGCCAGGATCCTATTTTTGGATTAGTGGTGAATGGTTTGGTAGCCATTGAAAATTTAAAAAGAAACGACACCGCTAAAGAAGGCGATGTATTAATCATTACAAAGCCATTGGGAGTAGGCATACTCGCCACTTCACAAAAAAGAGGTTTATTAACGGAGCCCCATTTAGCATTATTGGTAAAACAGTTAACCACCATTAATAAAGCGGGTGAAGCATTAGGCAAAATAAAAGGTGTTCATGCCATGACCGACGTCACTGGTTTTGGATTAGCAGGTCATTTAACTGAAATGATGGAAGGAAGTAATTTAACTGCAAAATTATCCTATGCCAAAATTCCAATTATTCCTGAAGTACGGGATTATATTGCACAAAAAGCAATACCAGGGGCAACCGCGCGCAACTGGAATGCTAGTTCAGCAGGCATTGAATTAGACGCAAGTATTGATGAAAAAGAAGCAAGTTTAATTTTACCTGATCCTCAAACCAATGGTGGTTTATTAATTGCAGTAGATCCAACTGCATTAAACGAAGTGCAAGAAGTTTTGAAGGCAGCAGGAATTTCCTATATCCAACCTATTGGTGTTTGCGAAGCTGCATCTAATAAAAAAATAGTCATCAACGCTTAATAAACAAAGAAAAAATAATTACTCAAAAATGAGGTTCCCCTTGTTTTTGATATGCTCAGGAGTCAACTCCACTACCAATTGTACGCCTTTGATATCTCGAATGGTTTGAGAAATTTCTTTGACTTTTTCATCCTCAATCCAGTCACCACGTATCCACCAAATAAAGTCCATATGCTTCAATTCGGGTAGTAAATACTCCCCATCGTATTGATTGTGATATACAAAATGCTGAATGGTCGTATTAGGTTCATTGGCCTCATACATTGAAAAATAATAAGACCTATTTTTTCTTTTCAAGGCAATTTCATGATCCGAGTTTAAGTGAAATTTAAAACCCATGTATTGATTCAACAAAATACAAAACTGATAGTTTTTGATGGGGGCTGTAATTCCAAGAATTCGAGTCCCTTCAAAATCATTTTCATTTATTTCATCTTGATCTAAAATAATTTTTGCATTCATTGAGCTGCTACTTTCTAGTGAATTTAGTTATTTTCTGATTAAAATTGAATATCAAACTTCAACTCTTCCGAACCTCTTTTAACCACTAAAACTGTTTTGTCTCCTTTTTTAAATTTACCCAGGGCTTGCATATAACTCATTACATCAATCAATTTATAATCGCCTACTTGTACTAAAATATCGGCAGGTTTTAAACCTAGTTTTTCTCCTAATTTACCCTGACTAGTGCCCTCAATCCTAACACCAGTACCTGTAAAGGCATAATCAGGCATTACCCCTAAACTCACTGTAAACTTGGTGCTTTTGCCCATACTTTGTTCACGTGTTTTTAAAAAATCTAACCTCCCGTAAGTATCAGTGGTCTTAATGATGTTTTGCACTAATCGTACCACTTCT
The DNA here is from genome assembly GCA_947457075.1 of Bacteroidota bacterium. Lineage (GTDB taxonomy): Bacteria > Bacteroidota > Bacteroidia > Chitinophagales > Chitinophagaceae > Sediminibacterium. The sequence continues at coordinate 4,931 of CANGUG010000006.1, read as the reverse complement.
TTCTCACCCGTATAATTTATTTTATCCCAATCATCCGTGGCTTTATGATAGTCAGAATGACTTCCTGTAAATAAAAACAAAACAGGTATGTCCTTGCGGTAAAAGCTTGCATGATCACTTGGTCCGGTACCCGCACTATCATAATGCGTCAATAATGTGGTAGGTGTTTTTGCTAAAATTTCAGCCCATTTGCTAGATGTGCCAAAGCCACCAATAGTCAACTTACGCGTGGTATCATATCTTCCTACCATATCCATATTAATCATGTAGTTAAAGTTGCCTTTGTAAGTAGGATGTTCTAACCAATACTTACTTCCTAATAAACCCAACTCTTCCCCTGAAAAATGGATAATTAAATAATTGTTTTTCTTAGGTGCTTTAACATCAGCAAGCGACTTAGCTAATTCAATTAAAGCAGCTGTCCCACTTGCATTATCATCAGCACCATTATGTATATGATTATTTAAATCAAGTCCATTTTTATCCTCATTGTAGCCAAGATGATCAAGATGAGCGCCAATGATAACAGTGTTTTCAGCCTTATTGTCAATAAACCCAACTACATTATGTGCAGTGCGTGTTGGATGTTCAAATTGAATATTTGCATTAATAATATAGGTTCCTAATTGATCATTAAAAAATTTTGTATAGCCTTCTTTTGTAAAATAAACAACCGGTAAATCTAACAGCTTTGCACTATCATATTTATTAAACTGAATATTGTCAACTACTGTTCCACTATTGTGTAAAAACAAGGCAACCGCCCCTTTACTTTTTAATTCAGTGGCAGTATTGCGCACCCACTCATTCACATCAAAATGCGGATTACTACTATTTTCTTCAATAGCTTCATTGACATCTTTGAACCAAACCTGATTTGCTTCATTCAATGAAATAGAGGCACGTGAATTAAATTGTTGGGTTCCACTATTTGATAAAATAAAAAAATCTTTCCCAAAAGTGGCGGCTTGTTCATTTATTTTAACATAAGCGTTTGCCGCCAATTGCTTGCCCTCGTCAATAATGAAATTTTGAATAAATCCACTTTCACCCATGGGCTTAATTGGGGTGCCAGCATATTGTGCAATGATATAATCTACTGCTTTTTGCTCTCCAAGGGTACCAGCACGACGTCCTTCTAAATCATCACTTGCCAAAAACTGTATATGATTGGTTAAATGCTGAATTAGTAATTTATCCCCCTTTTTTAATTTTTGCGCCAATATTCCAATAGGCGACAAAAGGAGCAGGAGGAGGGTAATTTTTCTCATGGATGCTAATTTATCTGCAAAAATAAGTAATGGAGCTAGCAATTAAGAGACTTCCGTCATGAATGTTTAGCCATTAGCCCAATTTCTAATTTCGTAAGCCTGAGCCAATCTTAAAAGTTAGCTTTGCTCCCAATGAAAGCGGGTATACATATAGCCTTGGTGGGGAACCCCAATTGTGGTAAAAGTTCACTTTTCAACGCCTTAACAGGATTGAATCAAAAAGTGGGCAATTTCCCAGGCGTAACCGTCGATAAAAAAACAGGCGAATTAAACCTAGGTGAGTACCCAGCTACCTTAATTGACTTACCTGGCACTTATAGTTTTTACCCAAAACGCGAGGACGAATGGGTAGCCTATAAAGTACTCATGGGGGTGGATTTAGAAATAAATTCCGATGTAATATTATTGGTAGCAGATGCAAGTAATTTAAAAAGAAATTTACTTTTTTGTAGTCAAATCATTGACTTAAAAAAACCAGTGGTGCTGGCATTAACAATGAATGACCTAGCAGCCAAAAAAGGAATTAAAATAGATATTGCAGGATTACAAAAGGATTTAGGCATACCTGTCGTTGCAGTGGATGCCAGAAAAAATAAAGGACTAACGGAATTAAAAAATGCAATAGTGGGCATTATAAAAACGCCTCGTCCAAAAAATCAGGAAAGCTTTATTGACAATAAAAATTTAGCACCAACTGCCATTGAAGCATTTACAAATTTATTTCCTACCACCAGCGACTACGCCGCATTGCATTATTTAATGCATCATAAAGCATTTCCACTAGAGGTAGAGATGCAAAATAAAATTGATCAAATTGAAATAGACAATCAATTTAACCATACTAAAACACAGGCACAGGAAATATTACAACGTTATGGGCGTATACAAGTAATCATAAAAAACAGGGTGACAGAACCTGATCCTTCCGCTAAGAAAAAAAGAACTGATCAATTAGACAATATATTTTTACACCGTATAGGGGGTTATGCCATTTTGTTTTCGGTACTCTTTATTTTATTTCAATCGGTTTTTTGGATGGCAAAATATCCTATGGATGGTATTGAATGGGTATTCACTAATCTAACTGTTTACTTAAATGAAGTGCTTCCTATTGCATGGTGGGCGGACTTATTAGTGAATGGCATTGTTGCCGGGCTTGGTGGCATATTTGTATTTGTTCCACAAATAATGATTTTATTTGGATTAATCACTTTACTAGAGGATACAGGCTATATGGCGCGCATTAGTTTTTTAAGTGATAAGCTTATGCGCAAAGTAGGCTTAAATGGAAAAAGTGTAATGCCCATGATAAGTGGATTTGCTTGTGCAGTGCCTGCCATTATGAGTGCAAGAAATATTGAAAATAAAAAAGAAAGGTTACTTACGATCATGGTAACTCCATTTATGAGTTGCAGTGCACGACTACCTGTTTACACTATTTTAATATCATTGGTCATTGACAATAAAGTATATTTTGGATTTTTAAGTTTACAAGGAATCGTGATGATGGGATTATATTTATTAGGTATTGTCATGGCATTATTAGCAAGTATGGTACTCAAATGGTTTGTGCGCATTAAAGAAAAAAGCTATTTTATTTTAGAGCTACCTGTTTATCGTGCTCCTCGATGGGGCAATGTAGGTGTTACGATGGTACAAAAAGCAAAAATATTTGTAACCGATGCAGGTAAAGTAATTATGATCATTAGCTTACTGCTTTGGTTTTTAAGCAGCTACGGTCCAAATAAAAAAATGGAACAATTGGAAGCAACACATACGCAGCAAGTTCAATTGCATCCTGAGCAACAAGCAACGCTAGATAGAATATACAATACCCAAAAACTAGAAAATTCATATGCTGGCATTTTAGGGAAAAGTATTGAGCCAGCAATTGCGCCACTTGGTTTTGATTGGAAAATAGGCATTGCCTTAATTACTTCCTTTGCAGCACGCGAAGTGTTCGTGGGAACTATGGCCACTTTATACAGTGTGGAAGCGGACGATAATAATTCCTTGACGGATAAATTAAAAGCAGCTAAGCGCCCCGATGGGACAGCTGTTTACAGTTTAGCAGCGGCTATTTCGCTTATGATATTTTACGTATTGGCCATGCAGTGTATGAGCACATTAGTGATTGTAAAAAGAGAAACAGCTTCATGGAAATGGCCCGCCATTCAATTTTTCATGATGACGGGCCTTGCCTATTTAATGAGTTGGGGAGCGTTCGCCTTACTCAAGTAATTCATTGAACGGCCTACTTTTTAACTGGAGCAGGTGTTTCTAATTGTGCTTTTACTTGCGTAAGAATCTCCGCTTGTAAGCTATCAATGCTTTTAGTTACATACACCACTTCCTGGTGTGATAAATTACTATTGTCAACAATTTGACGAATCACTGAAAGCTTTTGGTAATGCTTGTTGATATCTGTTTCAGAAAATTTTAAAGTAAATGTTTTTTCAGCAGTAAAAGCAATTAGTAAAGTAACACCTATCCCGATAAAAATACCTTTTAGTAAATTGTTAGATGATTTCATGATTTATTAATTTGATTTAAAGATAATATTTGTTATCGAAATAGTTTGCCTAGTGGCTAACTGTGCTTGGAATAATCTCAGTTGCTCCCTTATAAACACCATAGTATCGAGCCAATGTTATTCCATTAATAAATCTTAATTGGTTTAATTGGCTAGCAGTTAAAGCAGATGCAGTGCCACCATTGGTTGCAGCATTATTTATGATTAACTGAGTTGATAAACTACCGGTGCCTTGTAAGCCATTCAAAATTTCTCCATATTGATTTAATCCTCCAATAATACCTGATTGTTGTGCACCCCGATAATCAACATATACGGTAGAGGAACTTACAAGTTGACCATGCTTCGTGATTGCCGAAGTTGCACTTGTCCCATTCCATCCGTTAATTGTTAAAATTGCCCCCGCTGTGAATGTAGCAGTATGGCTTGAGAAGCTAATTGCATGCTGCGTAGCACCAATATTTAAAGTAGAATTTGCTGTCAAGTTTAATGTTCCTAAGCTTAAATTATAGCCTCCATCGTCGAGTGTCCCACCACTAAAGAAAAACGCACTACCGCTTGAACCACCTGTAGCACTACCATATTTTAAAGTACCAGCAGTTAAGTTAGTTGCTCCAGTATATGTATTGGTTCCAGCTCCGCCAATGGTAAATGTTCCAGTGCCATCTTTAAACATGGGTTGTCCTCCACTAATAATTCCAGTACTAATTATATTACTTTCGCCTCCAAAATATGTAGTAATGTTTAATACGATATTTCCGCTTAATGTTAATGTTCCCGATATCGACCTTATATATGCATTATTAGTTTGTGTAGTAATTGTACCTACCCAAGTATTATTCCCATCAATATTGGCAAGCGCTCCAAATACCGTACTTGAAGATCCTGCACCTAACAATATCAATGATTTACCACTTCCAATGGAAATATTATTACTCAGCGCCAATGTTCCCGTATTATTCACTGTCACTGTACCGGTCGTTCCCAACGCCGTATTATGCTTCACAATCAACATTCCACCTCCATTCACCACCGTCGCTCCTGTATACGTATTCGCTCCCGTCATCGTCACTCTATTCGTTCCACTTTTCGTTAGCGTACCACTACCACTTATCACACCACCCAAT
>CANGUG010000005.1 GCA_947457075.1 Bacteroidota bacterium | reverse complement strand
CCGGCAGTCCCGTTTAAGAGTTTGAAAGGCTTTGGGTAAAACCGACTCGAATGGGAAGACGGCGAATGAAAAGAGCCGGCAGTCCCGTTTAAGAGTTTGAAAGGCTTTGGGTAAAACCGACTCGAATGGGAAGACGGCGAATGAAAAGAGCCGGCAGTCCCGTTTAAGAGTTTGAAAGGCTTTGGGTAAAACCGACTTGAAAGGGAAGACGGCGAATGAAAAGAGCCGGCAGTCCCGAAGGCTTTGGGTAAAACCGACTCGAATGGGAAGACGGCGAATGAAAAGAGCCGGCAGTCCTGTCTATCCAAACAATGCTTATCTTAGTACTAGAACCATAAATTGTATGTCACATTTAAAAGAAAGAACTGAAAAAATTTGCCTCAACTGCGGAACTGAAGTAGCAGGACGCTTTTGTCAACAATGCGGTCAAGAAAATGTAGAAGTTAAAGAAAGCTTTATACAATTAATAAAGCATTTTATTGAAGATATTACTCATTTTGATGGGAAATTATGGAAGACATTAAAGCTATTGTTATTTAAGCCCGGAAGCTTGACGCATTTATATATACAAGGTAAAAGAGCTTCATACATACATCCCATTAGGATGTATATTTTTGTTTCGGCCGTGTTCTTTTTATTTATGTTTACTGCCGATGTGCCAGACAAGCCAGCAGCGTTCGATAACAATAAAACTTCTCAAAAAGAGTTGGTAACTGGCTTTAATGAAGGCTTTAATTTGGAATTAGAGAATGATACGAAAAAATTCAAAACCATTAAAGAATATGAAGCAGCGCAAAAAAAATTACCTGAATCAAAAAGAGATAGTTGGCTAGATGCCGTTGTGAAAAAGAAAGGGATTGAGTTAAATGAAAAATATGAAGGAGACAATTTGAAAATTGCAAAAGCACTTATTGAAGAATTTGAACATAATTTTTCAAGAATGTTGTATTTATCCCTCCCATTATTTGCTTTTTTTCTATGGGTGCTTTATCGTCGAAATAAGAATCATTATTTTGTAGATCATCTGATATTTAGCATTCATCTTTACTGTGCATACTTTATCATTCTTTTTGCTGTACAACTGGTAAATTTATTTACTCATTTCGTGTTTGGTAAGGTATTTGCTATATTTAGTTTCTTTTCACTCATTGTACAGTTTTTCTATTTATACAAGTCACTCCGCAACCATTTTAATCAATCTAGAAAAAAGACCCTGCTCAAATTTTTTATTTTAAATATTTTAACGGTGTTTTTGATGGCTGTATTAATGATCGTATTTTTTATGTTCTCTTTATTTAATATATAGTTATGTCATCCGAAATTGTATCTAATCGTTTTTTAGCATTAGTTGAAATCATGGACACGCTGCGCGAGCAATGTCCTTGGGATAAAAAACAAACCATACATAGTTTACGAAGCAACACTATTGAGGAACTATATGAACTCGTTGACTCGATAATGGAGGAGGATTGGGAGGGAATCAAAGAAGAGTTGGGAGATATAATGCTTCATGTATTATTTTATGCAAGGATAGGAAAAGAGCAAGGAAAATTTACGCTAGAGGAAGTAATGGAAGGCATTGCGAAAAAATTGATTCATCGTCACCCTCATATTTATGGGGATGTGAAAGTTGAAAATGAGGACGATGTAAAAAGAAATTGGGAACAGTTAAAATTGAAAGAGGGCCAAGGTAAAAAAACAATTTTAAGTGGCGTGCCCAATAGTTTACCTGCCATTGTAAAAGCATTAAGAATACAAGAAAAAGTGAAACATGTAGGCTTTGAATGGGAGAATAAGGAGCAGGTATGGGAAAAGGTAGAGGAAGAGATAGGAGAGTTAAAGGCCGAAATTGAAGCCAACCATCAAGCCAAAATGGAACAAGAATTTGGAGACGTATTGTTTAGCATGATCAATTATGCGCGTTTTTTAAATATTGATCCCGAGACGGCTTTGGAAAAGACCAATAAAAAATTTAAGCATCGCTTTGAACGAATGGAACAATATGCAAATGCGCATGGGCTTGATTTAGCATCGATGAGCCTTCAGGAAAAAGAAGCGTTGTGGCAGCAAATGAAATAAAAAAAAAGGTCGCTCAAATGAGCGACCTTTTTTGCAATTGATTTTTATACTAATCTTTCAAGTTTAAAATGAAGGCGTAGTTCCCATAATAGCCGGGATAAAAGCCCCCTAATTTTACTGAGCCGTTTGATTTTTTTACAGCTTCATAAAATTCTTCGGCAGTTTTTACTTCTTCATCATTTACACTGGTGATGACAAAGCCTTTTTCAATTCTGCTCTTGCCTAACACACCATTACCTAATTCTTTAATAATAACACCGCCTTCAATATCGTTTTTATCAGCAGTTGCTTTATCAACTGTTTCTAATTTTCCGCCTAATTTTTCAGCCATTTTACTGCTCTTCGTTAAATCGGAAGTGCCCAATTTTGCTTTTAACACTACGTCAAAGCTTACATCTTTACCGCCTCTTTTTACGATGACTGAAATTTTATCTCCTGGTTTATACCTTGAAATTTGCTCTTGTAATTCAGGCGCAGTTTTAATAGCAACACCGTTTAATTTATGGATGATGTCGCCCTTTTTGATACCTGCTGCAATGGCTGCACCACCTTCTAACACATCGGTTACCAATAAACCTTCACCTTCCTTGTATTTTACATTTAACTCGCTTTCTAACTTTTTAATTTCTTCGTCAGACAATCCGTCTTTTGCATAACTAAGTCCTAAGTATGCTCTTTGAACGGTACCGAATTTAACAATATCAGTCACTATTTTCTTAACAATATTTACGGGTATTGCATAAGAATATCCAGCATAAGATCCGGTAGGAGACATGATTGCAGAATTGATCCCCACTAGCTCACCTGCAGTGTTAACCAAAGCACCACCACTATTTCCTTGATTCACAGCCGCATCGGTTTGTAAAAAAGATTCAAGTGGTTTATCACTTTGTCTTGAGTTAATGTCAATACTTCTGTTTTTTGCACTGATAATCCCGGCAGTAATAGTTACATCAAGGCTTAAAGGATAACCAATAGCCAGTACCCATTGTCCCAATTTCACTTCGTCACTATTACCATATACTAAATAAGGTAGGCCGTTTTCTTCAATTTTAATTACGGCTAAATCACTACTTGCATCAACGCCTATGACTTTTGCTTTGTAGGTTTTTTTATTATTAAGTGTAACATTAATTTCATCGGCGCCATTCACTACGTGATTATTGGTCACAATATATCCATCGGCAGTGATCAAAACACCACTTCCACTCGCTCTTTGTTCTGGGATGACTCTTGGTCCTCCAAAAAAGTCTCCAAAATTATCGTCTCCAAAAAAATCAAAGAAAGGATTTCTAGGTCTTGATTGTGATCCATTATCTACTTTTTTTGCATTGGTTTTGGTTTTGATATGCACCACTGCAGGGGCTGCTGAATTGGCAGCAGGTGTAAAATCAACAGTGGAGCCAGGCGCTAATCCATTGGTGAAACTTGCGTAATTTGCCGGAAGTTTTCCATTCATTTCAAAACTACTTGACTTATTCCAACTGGTATAGCCCCAAATGCTTAATAAAGTAGTACTTGCACTAATGCCGATAATCGCCAATACATTTTTAAAGTTCAGGTTCATAATTTTATCAGTTTTGAGTTAACTATTTACATTTTACAATTTATATACCATTCCACTTGCAATTTAACAAAGCCGAAACTTTGTCACAAAAACATTTTGCATAATTAACAAAATATTTACGAAAATGTTCGTTTATGTCAAATTTTCGGATAATTTTAGTCTAAACTTGACAAAAATTCCAGGGTATCGACTCCGTCAGCATATTGACTGAGAGTAGGTTTTTGTAGGCTTCCAAATGGAAGATATTGTCGCCCCACTACACATTGAATTTCCGCCGATCTCAATTCGGGTTGCTGGTCAGGTGTATAAAATTGATAATGAATTTGAGATATGGCAGCAAAAGGGGAAGGGTTTTCACTTAACAAAATACCACCGGCATCCATATAAAACTGCCTGTTCATCATGAGTAAAGCCAGTTGGTAATCGTAATTATGTTTAAACTTATGTTGGTCAATTAAATAGTCATATTTTTTTAATGCGGAAAGCAAAGGAATAAAATCATAACCCATGGGTACCCAAATTTGAGTAACATTCCTGCAACCCATCCCAAAGTATAATAACATGTCGTCGGCCAATAATGCCAATTCTTCCTTGGTTTCATTGCCTTCTAGTATAGCCACAGAGGTTTTATTTTTTCTTATGATATTTGGATACTTGCCAAAATACTGTTCAAAATATTGTCCCGCATTGTTGCTTCCTGTGGCAATGTACGCGTCGCAATTTTTGAGTTGTTCTTGTACGATGATTAAATCTGTAAATGCGGGATTTATTTCTTTTAAAGCATCAATAACAAATTGTATCAGTACGGTGTCTTTGGAGGAGCATTTCACTACAGCAGTATGCCCAGCCATTAGTACACTTAACAAATCATGAAAACCAACCAAGGGAATGTTACCAGCCATTACGATACCCACTTTAATACCTGTATTGGAATTTGATATAGCAGGGTACAAGTTAACCCAGTTGGTCATTTGCTCCTTTTGTAAAAATTGCGTGACAATTTGATGGGAGGACTGTTCAATAAACTCAGGCAAAAACCATGCATTTTGTTGATGGGCCTTCCATTTGGCCTCCTGGAAACCCTGATTTTCCTTTGTTAAATATTTATCGCCAAGGGTAAAAAAAGCATCAATTCTTGCTTGAATGTTCATATCAGTTCTTTATATTTGTAAGGCAAAAGTACGTCACTAATTATTAAATTATTTTTATGGCACTGAAAATCACCGACGAATGTATCAATTGTGGAGCTTGTGAACCAGAATGTCCAAATAATGCTATCTATGAGGGTGGTGTTGAATGGGCTATGGCTGATGGCACTACAGTAAAAGGAAGTTTTAATTTATTAGATGGAACTGCTGTTGATGCGGACGCAAGAATCGCACCTATTGCCAGTGACACTTATTATATTACGCCCAACAAGTGTACTGAATGTCAAGGTTTCCACGAAGAACCTCAATGTGCTGCAGTATGTCCAGTTGACTGTTGTGTTCATGATGAGTTATACCAAGAAACGGTGGATGCATTACTAGCTAAAAAAGATAAACTACACGCTTAGTTTTACGATAAAAAAAAGGGAAGTTTTTCCCTTTTTTTATTTCCTATATTTATGACTTAATAATTGAGAATTATTGAAGATGAAAAAGAAAGTAGCATTGGTTACGGGTGGCTTAAGTTCAGAAGCGCAGATTAGTTATAAAAGTGCAAAAACGGTAATGAATGCACTTGATAAAAATGTATATGAGGTTTACTTAATTGATATCCATCCCACTGGATGGTGGTATGAAAATTTAGTAGGTGAAGAAGTCGCAGTGAATAAAGCTGATTTTAGTATTGAGGAAGGCGGAGAAAAAATTACATTTGACGTTGCCCTAATGTGTATTCATGGCACACCAGGAGAGGATGGTAAATTGCAAGGTTATTTTGATATGATTGGCCTGCCCTATACAAGTTGTGATACGGCCACTTCTGCATTAACTTTCAACAAAAGATACACTGTAGCCGTGGCAGGATTTGGCGGCGTAAATGTGGCTAAATCATTGCATTTATTTATAGAATCTCCTTTATCTACTGATCAAATTTTAGCCCAATTAAATTTGCCTGTTTTTGTAAAGCCAAATAATGGGGGGAGTAGTTTAGGTATCAGTAAAGTAAATACTGCCAATGAATTGGCCCCCGCTTTAGAAAAAGCATTCAAAGAAGATACCCAAGTGTTGGTAGAAGAATTTATCAGTGGAAGAGAATTTACCATTGGAGTTTTTAAATCCAAAAGTGTGTTAACTGTATTGCCAATTACGGAGATCACTACTGAAAATGAATTTTTTGATTTTGAAGCGAAGTACCAAGGAAAGAGCAAGGAAATTACACCCGCTGTTATTTCTGAAAAAATGTTTAACGACTTAACTACCGCTGCTAAAAAAGTATATGCTACTTTAAATTGTAGAGGAGTGGTTAGAGTAGATTTTATTTATGATGAAGCTGCTGAAAAAGCCTATATGTTAGAAGTGAATACGGTGCCGGGGCAAAGTGAAGCAAGTGTGATTCCGCAGCAAGTAAAAGCAATGAATTGGAATTTGACCGATTTTTATGCTACATTAGTAGAAGATGCAATAGCAAAAACGAATTAATCTTATTGGTTGGATATGGAAACAATTGAAAAATTATTAAAAAAACCTTTGTGGTATAATGTCTTGATAGGCATTGTTGCATTTTTGATTGTATTTCTATTGTTCTTTTTTTCATTGGGGTTAATCACAGGAAATGGAAAAACAGAAAAAGTACCCACGGTTGTTGGGTTGGATATTAACACTGCAGAACAAAATTTAAAAGCCTTGGGTTTTGATGTGGTGTTACAGGATTCCATTTATGTAGATACACTCCCCAAAAACACCATTCTAAGACAAAATCCTGAAGCAGACGAAATTGTAAGAAAAGGAAGGACCATCTATTTAACAATTAATAGAGTTTTAGCGCCACAAGTAGAAATGCCTAACTTGGTTGGTTTCTCTTTACAAAGTGCCCAAATGTATTTAAAGGCCTTGGGATTAAGGGTTGGTAACATCACCTTAGTGCCTGATAAAAATTCCAATGTGGTATTGGATCAATTATTAAATGGAGTTCCTATTGCTGCTGGCTCAAAAATATCATCGGGTTCAGGCATTAATTTATTGGTGGGAGATGGCTCATTAAGTGAAATGATTGAAGTGCCAGACTTAGTTGGTTTAACGGTTGAAATGGCAAGAGCAAAAATACTTGCTGCTGGATTCATAGTAGGAGGGTTTACATCAAGTGCAAGTATTCAAGACACTGCTGCTGCATTTGTAATTGGACAAGATCCTGGCATACAGTCCATGATTTTAGATTCAACGGGTCAACCAAAACCAAAAAGAATGTTGAGAGGGTCCACTATTAATTTAAGCATTGATCTTTCCCCTCCATTAATCATTCAACCCGATTCAATAAATAATAATTAATTATACATTTTATGCAAACCATATCAGTAGCTGATTTAAAGGCAAAAATAGACGCTGGAGAAAAAATAAATTTATTAGATGTACGTGAACCACATGAGCATGCTGCCTTTAATATTGGCGGGCAATTGCTTCCACTTGGACTTGTTCAAGCAATGCAAATTGACGAAATTGAGCATTTAAAAGAGGAGACCGTTTACATTTATTGCCGTAGCGGAAATCGAAGTGGACAGGCCTGCTTGATGTTAGCACCTTGCGGCTTTAAAAATGTGATTAATGTGGTGGGTGGTATGCTTGCATGGCAGGAGCAGTTCCCTGGATAAGCTAATTTTTGATTATATTTATAGACAACAACTATAAATATGAAAATAACCAATGCATTTCTTATTGCATGCACATTATTATTTGCTGCCTGCAATTCAAATTCGGGTATAGGTAAGTCATCCTATCATGATACTACGGGCAAAACGGATATTTTATCTGGTGGGGTACAAATGATTCCAATTCAAACACCCAAAGGCACTTTTAATGTTTGGACCAAAAGAGTGGGGAACAATCCAAAAATAAAAGTACTATTATTACATGGAGGCCCCGGTGCCACTCATGAATACTTTGAATGTTTTGATTCCTTCTTTCCGCAAGAAGGTTTTGAATACTATTATTATGATCAATTGGGCTCTGCCTATTCCGACAATCCCAATGATTCAAGTTTATGGACCATTCCACAATTTGTAGAAGAAGTGGAAACTGTGCGTAAGGCACTTAAAATGGACGCTTCTAATTTTATCTTATTGGGACATTCATGGGGAGGAATTTTAGCCACCGAATATGCGCTTAAGTACCAACAAAATTTAAAAGGGTTGGTTATTTCAAATATGGTTCCTTCTGTACCTGAATATAATAAGTATGCAAATAATGTATTGGCACTACAATTACCAAAGGATATTTTGGCATCTATTCGTTCATATGAGGCTAAGGGGGATTATACCAATCCGGTTTATTTAAAATTAATAGCAGATAATTATTATCCTGAGCATGTTTTGAGAATGCCTCCTGCTACCTGGCCTGATCCAGTGAAAAGAGCATTTGCAAAAATGAACTACCCTTTATATTTGAAAATGCAAGGCCCTTCTGAATTTGGCATTGTTGGGGATGCTAGTTTAAAAAATTGGGATCGTAAAGCGGATCTTAAAAAAATTACAGTACCCGTTTTAAGTATTGGGGGTGAATTTGATACCATGGATCCAAAAGCAATGGAAGAAATTTCAAAATTAGTGCCTAATGGACAATATTTATATTGTTCTAAAGGTTCGCATATGTCCATGTACGATGATCAGCAAACTTATTTCACGGGTTTAATTAAATTCATTAAAGGGCTAGAAGCAAAATAAATTTAGTAATCCTATTTATAAAAAAAGGAGCAAGTCATTGCTCCTTTTTTGTCGGTAAGGCTTAGCTATATTTATTTTTTAATAAAGGCTATTTTAAATCAATTTTCAAACTCATTAAAAAATTTCTACCCGCCATAGGGAAATAATTATTTGAAGTAGTAGTAGTGCCTCCCCATACATAACTATAGGTATATCCATTGGGCTCATACTTTACATCAAAAATATTGATAGCATACAATTGCAATAGTATATTCCATTTTTTAGTATTGGTCAATTGATAGGATGCAGTTAAGTCATTAGTGAAAAAGGCATTTAATTTTCGATTTTCATTTTGGGTATTATCCAAATATTGCTTTGAAACATATTTGCTAATTAAACTAAAATTTATTTTATCTGAAGGCTTAATTTGAAAGCTATGGGTGGCCGTCATATTTGGAGAAAAAGCAATATCGGTATTTCGGTGTTGAATACTCACTTGTCCACCATTGTCATAATCGTCAAAATATTCAGTAAACGCTGCAATTTTATTGTTGCTAATTGTAATGTTACCATTGCTGGTAATAAACTTGTTGATTTTCCATTGCTCCTCTATTTCTAACCCTGCTCGATAGCTTTCAGGTACATTGGTTCTGGTATAGGCGCCCACATCGTTAATTTTACCCGTTAATACCAATTGATCCTTATAACTCATAAAATAAAAATTGGCACCAAAGTTTACATTAGGCGTTTTGTATAGGAAGCCTGTTTCCCAATCGTATAAAATTTCATGTTTTGGTTGCTGTGTGATACCTGCTTCAAAGTCATCTCTGTTGGGTTCCTTATGAGCAATTGCGATACTAGTATAATAAGTAGTATTTTTTGTTTTATAGCTCAATCCAGCCTTGGGATTAAAGAAGTTAAATTGACGATCTATCAATAAAGTTGGATTGCTATTAAAGCCATTTATTGTATGGCGCACTTTTCTGAATTGTAAATCAATAAAGCTTGTTAGTTTATTGGTGACTTGATGTTCCCATTTTACATAACCATTTAGGTCATTTTTGTGACCCATATTTGAATAGTAGATAGGATTAATCAAAGCAAGGCTAGTGATATTGGGAACTCCGTAGGGGAGCTCTCCAAAATGTTGTCCATCATATTGACTCCATCCACCACCCAAAATAAGTTTGTCGGTATTTTTTTCATAGGAGATCGAAAATATTTGTCCATAAAACTGATTATCCAACCATCTTCTTCTAATTAAATCAGGATTAATATTGTTTATTGATGGAATGGGTGTTATACCATAATCAGCTAAATTAACACTTGCTTTATATTCTTCGTAATAGCCTCTTCCCTTGGTTAAAAACAGGGCTGTATTCCATTTTAAATTTGAGTTAATCTCTTTATTGTAAAATAGTTGATAATGTGTTTGAGTGTAATTATCAGTTTGGTTGTCGTAAGGTGCATCTGTTTTTTCAGTTCCCGCTGGGTTGAATGTTCTGTTGGTGGCTAAACTGTCTTCAGGAACACCATACCAAGCTTGGTAGGTTTTTTCTTTACCAGAAAATACATTTAATCTTAAGGAGGATTTATCCCCCCAGTAAGTGGAGCTAACATAAAAAGATTTTAAATCACTTTTTGCTCTATCAATAAAGCCATCGCTGGTGATATTACTTAAACGTGCATCAATAGTAAAACGATTATTGATTAATCCAGTTCCAAAAAGTAAGGTGTTTTTATTGGTGTTAAAACTTCCAAAACTATTTTGTAATGAAAGATATTTAGCGGGACGATAGTCATTGGTCGCTAAATTAATGGTGGCACCAAATGCACTTGAACCATTGGTTGAAGTACCCACTCCTCTTTGAATTTGAATGCTACTCGCACTTGAACTAAAATCGGGGAGATTCACCAAAAATACACCCATACTTTCCGCATCATTATAGGGTATTCCATTTAAGGTTACATTAATTCGGGTAGCATCGGTCCCTCTAATTCTGATACCTGTATAACCAATACCTGTTCCTGCATCCGAATTGGCCACTATGGACGGGGTATTTTGAATTAGATAGGGAAGGTCTTGCCCTAAATTGAATTGAGCAATTGCTGCAGCGGTTACATTGCTTTTTGCAAAAGGACTATTATCGCTAACTCTAACAGTACTTATTTCCAAGGGGGGTAAGCTTCTTATACTATCGGTATATCTACTTAAACTATCCTTTGCAGTAAGGATTTTTTTTGGTTGCTGCGCCATAGCAGGGGCTAGCATTAATAATGATACAAATGTTCCCAATAACCTAGTCATAACTTATGTTTAATTTTAACAATGGGAACAGGAATAATAAGCTATGAGAAGTGCAGAAAAGCTGCGGTACCTTCCCTTCGCAGGAATTACCCTGTTCAGGTTCAACGGGTTTTATCTCAGCTTTTTACAGCACCCCGAGGACGGGGCAAAATTAATATGGATATTTTAAATAACCAACTGTAACTTTAATCCCTCAGTTACGTTTTACGGTATATAAACACCATCCCATGAAAAAAATTATACTATCCCTGGTTTTATTGGTTACAATTGCTGCCCATGCGCAAAAATCTTCGTTGATTTATGACAATAATGCAGCCGAAAGAAAAGTTGGAGATTTTACAGCAATTAGGGTATCTAATGCTATTGATTTATACCTTACACAAGGTGAAACCAATCAAATTGCAGTGAGTGCAGCAACTGATGAAATTAGAGATTTGGTTCAAACCACAGTTGAAAATGGCACTTTAGTTATCAAAACAGTAGATAAGATGGGGTGGAAAAATTGGAATAAATGGGGAAATTATAAATTGAAAGTTTATGTAAGTGTAAAGGAATTAACCGCATTGACTGCTTCTGGTGCAACAAATGTCCGTTTAGTTTCCAAAATAACTGCACCAAAGCTCAATATCAAATTGTCTGGAGCAAGTGATTTAAAAGGGGATATTGAAACGCAAAATATGCAATTGAATGTTTCAGGTGCTTCTAATTATAAAGGACAATTAACAGCAAGTACATTCATATCTGAAGCCTCTGGCGCAAGTGTGGTTGAATTAGCGGGCAATGTAAATGACTTATCGGTGGTGGTGTCTGGCGCGAGCAGTGTTAAATTGTACAACTTAATTACCAAGGGTGCAATTGTAGATGCTTCTGGGGCTAGTTCGGTAAATATTCATGTAACTGAACTTTTAAAGGTACATGCGACTGGTGCCAGCAGTATCAATTACAAGGGAGCTGCAGTCATTAAAGAAATGAATAGCTCGGGCGCTTCTACCATTAAACATAGAGACTAATTAAATTGGGCTGATTCGAAAATAAATGATTATTCGATAGTAATTGAATAATCATTTATTTTTAACAAAAATAGGATATGGAAATTTTAATGGTTCGACCGTATCAATTTTATTTTAATCAGCAAACAGCTTCGAATAATTTTTTTCAATCGAATATCACTATTGAAAATGCCAATGAATTAGCCATTGCTGAATTTGATGCTATGGTGGAGCAATTGCGTGCTCATCAAATTAAGGTCAAAGTGGTTCAAGACACGCAATACCCTTCAACCCCAGATGCTATTTTTCCCAATAATTGGATTTCAACCCATGCTGATGGAACCATTTGCTTGTATCCCATGTTCGCAGAAAATAGAAGAGCAGAAAGAAAATCAACGGTGATAGAATTTTTACATTCCAATTTTACAATTAAAAATGTATTTGATTTAACTCATTTTGAAAAAGAAGGGAAATTTCTCGAAGGCACGGGAAGTATGGTGCTAGATCACCAACATAAAATAGCTTATGGTTGTTTGTCTGAAAGATTGGATAAAGAGGCTTTTGCCTTTTGGTGCGATAAAATGCAGTTTAAGCCATTTGGTTTTAAAGCAGTAGATATTAAATCCCAACCCATTTATCATACCAATGTAATGATGTGTATGGGCACTCAATTTGTGGTAATTTGTTTAGAGAGTATTCCCAATGAGCAAGAAAAACAAATGCTACTAGATAGCTTTTTACAAACGCATAAAGAAGTCATTGTCATTAGCCAAGATCAACTAAATCATTTTGCTGGTAATATGTTACAAGTATTCGACCTGGCTGAAAAACCATATTTAATTCTCTCTGAGCAAGCCTATACTTCGCTAAATGCAACACAGCTAAAAAGCTTAGAAAAATACAATCCCCTCATTCCCATCGCTATTCCAACCATTGAAGCCTTAGGAGGTGGAAGCGCACGCTGTATGATGGCTGAGATATATTTAAAAAATAATACAGCTTTGTCATCCAATTAATTTTCATGACCCCACCCAAATTGAACGATTAAAGAAGCTTAACCCACTTTGGTTAATTGATGTTTATATATAGGGGAGAAAGGTTGGGCTTTAAGACGGAAGCGTAGATTTTAACTGTACTGTACTTGATAGTGACCTAAAGAAACCCTCCATAACCCTTTATTTCCCTTTTCTGCGCTTGTTTTAATTTAACTAGTATAAACTTTTGTTTAAGAAGCAATATTGAACTATCTTTGCCGTCCAAACATCGCGAGGTAGAGCAGCGGTAGCTCGTCGGGCTCATAACCCGAAGGTCGGAGGTTCGATCCCTTCCCTCGCAACAACATAACCCGCTCCCGATTCAAGTCGAGAGCGGATTTTTTTTGTACTAACTTTGGGCAATATATTGATATCATGAAAGTAGGGTTTGTAAACATATTTGGAAAGCCAAACGCAGGAAAGAGCACTTTGCTGAACGCTATTATGGGTGAAAAAATGGCTATTGTCTCCTCCAAAGTACAAACCACTAGGCACCGCATTAAAGCCTTTTTAAATAAGCCTGATGCGTATCAAATTATTTTTTCCGATACCCCTGGTATTATTGATCCCAAATACAAGCTTCATGAAAAAATGATGGGGGCAGTGAAGTCGGCTTTAGAGGACGCAGATTTGGGGTTGTTGATGGTGGATGTTAGGGATGATTTTGACGAAATAGACGCTATGTTTACGGCCCTGAAATTAAAAGTGCCTTGTATAGTAGTGATGAATAAGTCCGATTTAGCAGTGGGGGGACGGGTAAAAGAGGCCAATGCCTACTTTAGTGCAAAGCCCTATTGTACAAAAATAATTTCTATTAGTGCATTGAATATCAGTGATATAGATAGGTTATTGAAAGTTATTTTAGAATTAATTCCAGATGGGGGGCATCCCTTCTTTGATCAGGAGGATTTGAGTGATATGCCAACAAAGTTCTTTGTTAGTGAAATTATAAGGGAGAAGATTTATCAGTTGTTCGGAGAGGAGATACCTTACCATACAGCAGTTTTAGTTAATTCCTTTAAGGAGCAACCGTTATTGGTAAAGATTCAGGCAGATATTATTGTAAATAGAGAAAGTCAAAAGTCAATTATCATAGGACAGGGGGGTAAAATGATTAAAGAAATTGGCAGTTTAGCCAGAAAGGATATTGAGGATTTTATAGGATCCAAAGTGTATTTGGAATTGTTTGTGAAAGTGAAACCCAAATGGAGGGATAATGACACTAAATTAAAAGAGTTTGGATATCAATAGACAAAGGATTTATATATTTTATTAAATTATTGATTATCAAATAATTAATAATGTATATTTAAATATTAAATTGAATTATTATGAGTTATACAGTTGCAATAGTAGGAAGGCCCAATGTTGGCAAGAGTACCTTATTTAATCGCTTGTTAGAAGAGCGTAAGGCCATTGTGGATGATATTAGCGGGGTGACAAGAGATCGTCAATATGGCGAGACCGAATGGTCGGGTAAACATTTTAATGTAATTGATACGGGGGGATTTGTGCCAGATTCAAAGGATATGTTTGAGACTGAAATCCGCAAACAGGTTCGGATTGCAATTGAGGAAGCCAATGCCATGATTTTCATGGTAGATGCTGCAGTGGGTATGACCGACTTGGATGCTGCCATGGCCGATTTATTAAGAAGAACTACCAAGCCCGTTTATGTTTGTGTGAATAAAGTGGACAATTCAAATAGGGCATTAGAGGCAACAGAATTTTATGGTATGGGCTTTGAGCACAATTATTTTGTAAGTGCCATTTCAGGAAGTGGTACTGGTGAATTATTGGATGCAGTTACTGCCGATATGAAGGAGGAGCCAAATAGAAAAGCCATTGCAAATGCAGCTGAATTACCAGAAGGGGAAGAACCTGAGGAAGCACCTGCTGTGCCTAAAATTGCCATCATTGGTCAACCCAATGTGGGAAAGTCTAGTTTATTAAATGCCATGATTGGCCAGGATCGTACTATTGTGAGTGATATTGCAGGCACAACCCGCGATACCATTCATACGCATTATAATATGTTCCAAAAGGAATTTATTTTAATTGATACTGCCGGAATTAGAAGAAAGAATAAGGAAAAGGACGATTTAGAGTTTTATTCTGTAATCAGAGCCATTAAAGCAATGGATGAAGCAGATGTATGTTTAATGGTCATTGATGCTGTAAAAGGGATTACTGCTCAAGACCTAAGCATATTCAGCCTGGCTGCAAAAAAAGGGAAGGGGATCGTTTTTTTAGTGAATAAATGGGATTTGATTGTCAAAGAAACCAATACAGCCAGAGACTATGAAAAAGTGTTGAGAGACAAACTGGCACCTTTTACCGATGTGCCTATCTTATTTATCTCGGCTGTTGAAAAAACAAGAATTTTCAAAGCCATTGAAATTGCTTTAGATGTATTTGACAATAAGCACCGTAAAATTGCGACTTCTAAGCTTAACGAAGTGATGCTCAAGGCAATAGGAAATTACCAGGCGCCGGTGGTAAGGGGACATGTGATTAAAATTAAATTTGTCCAACAATTGCCAACCAGGGTGCCTAGTTTTGCCTTTTTCACCAATTTCCCTGATGATATTAAAACACCTTACCGTAATTATTTAGAGAACCAGGTAAGGGCAAATTTCAAATTTACAGGGGTTCCGATACGTATTTACTTCAGAAAAAAGTAGAATTTGATCGATTTTGGCATATTATGAAAAAAAATATTGTTAATATTTGGATATTTAGAATCTAGTATATATCTTCGCAAACGTATTTTTATACCAAACTTAAAACCTTGAAAATGAAAAAAGTATTCGCAATTTTCGCTATCGCTGCATTAGCTGCATGTGGTGGTGCTTCAACTGAAGCTAAGACTGACACTGCTGCTGCAACTGTAGATACTGCTGCTGCAACTGTAGATACTGCTGCTAAAGCTGTAGATACTGCTGCTAAAGCTGTAGATACTGCTGCTAAGAAGTAGTCGTAGTCAATAGAAGTATAAAACTTCTTGCAAGAAGGTCCCTTCGTATAGCGAAGGGATTTTTTTTTGCCTAAAATTTTAATTTTGTACCATTCTATTCCCATTTTGGCACCAATATTGCATACTTGATAATAGCTGATCAATTGAATATTGGTGATTGGCCTGTGTCAATTTGACTTTTAAAATAATACCTAGTGAATAATTTTTTATTGAAACCCGAGGAAGAAAATGATTTTATACCAATTTTTTCATTTAACGAACAGGATGTCGAGAATGAGCCAGCCTTAGAAATACCTGACTTATTGCCCATCCTGCCATTAAAAAATACGGTACTTTTCCCTGGAGTGGTTTTGCCCATTACAGTGGGAAGAGACAAAAGTATTCAGGCAGTGAAAGCGGCCTACAATGCTGACAAGTTAATTGGGGTGGTTGCCCAAAAAAATGGAAATATTGAGGATCCCAGTCCAGCTGATCTTTGTGAGGTGGGTACGGTTGCCAAAATCGTCAAAATGATTAAAATGCAGGATGGAGGCACTACCATCATTATTCAAGGTAAAAAACGATTTGAATTAATTGCAGTCAAAGAGGAAGAACCGTTTTTTAAAGCTGAAATTAAAATATTGGTGGAAGATGTGGTTACAGCTTCAGATCAAAATTTTCAAGCCCACTTATCTACCATTAAAGACCTAGCAACACAAATCATACAACTTTCTCCCAATTTTCCATCGGAGGCGGCCTTGATTTTAAAGAATATTGAAAGTCCTTTATTCTTAATCAATTTTGTAAGCTCTAATTTAAATGTTGAATTGCCTGAAAAGCAAGGTTTATTGGAGGAACATAATATCACTTTAAGGGCTGAAAAGTTGATTCAGTTTTTACAACAAGAATTACAATTTGTTGAACTAAAAAATAAAGTAACCACTAAAACAAGGACCGAGATTGATAAGCAGCAAAGGGATTATTTTTTGCAGCAACAGCTCAAAAGTATCAAAGATGAATTAGGGGGAGATCCTAATGAAAGGGAAGTGGCAGATATGAAGAAAAAAGCCGAGGGAAAAAAGTGGCCTGAAAATGCAAAAAAATTATTTCAAACTGGTTTAGAGAAATTAGAGCGAATGCATCCTTCCACACCTGATTATTCGGTAGTGTACAATCATTTAGATTTAATATTGAATTTACCTTGGGACGAATACACCGATGACAACTATGATTTAAAAAATGCGAAAAAGGTATTGGACAATGACCATTATGGCATGGGTAAAATAAAAAATAGAATTCTTGAATACTTGGCGGTTTTGAAAATTAAAGGGGATATGAAAAGTCCAATTTTATGTTTCTTAGGACCTCCGGGTATTGGGAAAACCAGTTTAGGTAAGTCAATTGCGCATGCGATTGGCAGGAAGTATGTAAGGGTAAGCTTAGGGGGCTTGCATGATGAAAGTGAAATTCGCGGTCATCGTAAAACTTATATTGGGGCAATGCCTGGTAGGATTATTCAAAGTTTAAGAAAAGTAAAAACATCTAATCCAGTAATGATATTAGATGAAATTGATAAAATAGGCAGTGATCATAGAGGAGATCCTTCCAGTGCTTTATTAGAAGTATTGGACCCTGAGCAAAACAATAGTTTTTATGATAATTACTTAGAGTCGGAGTATGATTTAAGCAAGACTTTGTTTATTGCAACTGCTAATGATATTAGTCATATTCAGCCGGCATTAAGAGATCGACTAGAAATAATTGACTTGAGTGGATACGCGGTGGAGGAAAAAGTAGAAATTGCAAAAAGACATTTGTTGCCCAAACAAAAAGAAGCGCATGGGTTAGATAAAATCAATTTTAAAATTCAAGACAATGTTTTAGAAAAAGTCATTGAAGATTATACAAGGGAAAGTGGGGTGCGCGAACTAGATCGTCAATTGGCTTCCATTATGCGTTACCAAGCAAAAGAATTGGCTTATAAGCATAAAGTAAAGCCTACTGTGAGTAAGTTGGATTTGAATAAAATTTTAGGACAACCACGCTACAGCAATGAAATTTATAAAACCGTCAACATGCCAGGGGTGGCAGTTGGCCTTGCTTGGACCTATGTTGGAGGAGATATTTTATTTATAGAGGCATTGTTGTCTGAAGGAAAAGGAGAATTAAAGTTAACAGGTAATTTGGGTAATGTGATGAAAGAAAGTGCTTCAACCGCCTTGACTTATTTACAAGCAAATGCAAAAAAAATAGGAGTAGATCCTGCTTTATTTAATACCAAATCAATTCATATACATGTGCCAGAAGGAGCCGTTCCCAAGGATGGCCCAAGCGCAGGAGTTACCATGTTAACCGCTTTGTCTTCGGCATTTACAGGTAGAAAAGTAAAACCTTATTTGGCAATGACCGGTGAAATTACTTTGCGTGGGCAGATACTGCCAGTAGGGGGGATTAAGGAAAAAATTCTTGCAGCAAAAAGGGCAGGAATGAAAGAAATAATTCTTTGTTGGCAGAACGAAAAGGACGTTAATGAAATTGACCAGACCTTTATTAAAGGCGTGACATTTCATTACGTAAAAAATATGCAACAGGTATTAGAGCTGGCCTTAGTATAAGCCTAATTAAATTGACAGTATAAGCCAATTTAAGTTGACAGCAATGTATGAATTAAGCCCATTTGCTGATTAAGTTGATAATTATATTTTGAAACCCTAGCTTTGCAATATGCGTCTATCCATTTCATTATTGCAAAAGCTAGGGTTTACTATAAGCCTAATTGCTGCCTTAGTTTTATTGGATTGCAATACGCTTCATGCTCAAATAACTGCAGGGAATGCAAGCTTTAATTTTTTGACTTTACCTCATAGTGCAAAAGCAAGTGCTTTGGGAGGGATGAATATAAGTGCTATTGGAGAGGATGTAGGATTAGCAATGTTCAATCCTTCCTTAATGACCGAAAATATGAATGGATCCATGCATTTGGGTATCAAGCCCTATTTTGCTGGTATCCAACAATATGATTTGTTTGGAGTCTCACACTGGGAGAAAAAAAATATAACCTGGGGATACGGCGTTCATTTTTTAGATTATGGTAATATCCCAATGACAGATATTGCGGGTAATGAGTTAGGGATGATGCGTCCAACCGATTATGCCATTCAAATTGCTGCGGCCACTGATTACATTCCAAATTTTAGAATAGGAAGTACGTTAAAATATATTCAATCAAGCTATGGGATGTATAGGGCTAATGGCGTATCAATGGATATTGGTTTAACTTATTGGTCACCTACTCATTTATCCAAATCAAGTATTCTGGTAAAAAATATAGGAACTCAGCTGTCCACATCTGGTATAAGGCAGGAATTGCCATTTAATATTATTTTGGGTTGGTCAAAAAAATTAGCACAAGCGCCTATTCAATTTTCAGTTACTGCAGACAGGCTTTCGGTATGGAACAATACCTATTATGATCCTGAATATGCAATAGCGAATGGTATGAAAGCGCCACAAAATTTTCAAAATCTATTGAATCACTTACTTATTAGCAGTGAAGTTTTTGTTGGCAATCAATTTGAAATTAATTTAGGATATAATTTTAGAAGGAGAAATGATTTAAACATTATCAATCAAGCCAATGGACTTAATGGATTCAGTTCGGGTATCGGTTTCAAACTGGATAAAATGCAAATTCAATATGGAAATGCGGCATTTCAATCTAATTTATATCATCACTTCTCCATCATTTATCAATTCAAAAAATAGATTAATTATTTTTTCTTTTAGCAGGGAGTATAGCTTTGGGTGATTGCTTTTCTTTTTTTGAGTTCTTTATTTTCCCCAAATCCTTTTTTTCTTTTCCTGCATCCTTTTTTGAGCTATTCGCCTTTTTATTCTCTTTTTTATTTTCTTTCTTCGCTGATTTAGGTTTGCTTGCTTCTTTATTGATTTTGTTTACTTTTTTATCCTCCTTGGGTTCTTTTTTAATTGGTTTTTTCTCTGGCTTAGGGCTTGGGGTTTCAATAATAAGGGGCTCCGTATTTGTTTCATCTACATTCTCAATGATGGAGGGTACATCGTCCATGGCTGTACTGTCTTTGCCAACAAAGTCCACATTAAAATCATTAGGCATATTCGCAGGCTTAATAAAATTGGCTTCTTTGTCTAAATTACAGTTGGGGTCTGCCGCTACCTTTTTCATAAATTTTGCCCAAATAGGTAAGGAGGCTCTTGCTCCTTGCCCAAAGTAATTATCAGAAAAGCGAAGAAAACGGTCATCACAACCAACCCAAGCACCAGCCAATAATTGAGGGGTGTAACCCATAAACCATAAGTCACTATTGTCATTGGTCGTTCCTGTTTTTCCTGCAATTGAACTTGCTTGAATATTATAGGCACTCATGCTTTGTGCAGTACCTCTTTGAATAACACCTTCCATCATACTAACAACCGAATAGGCAGTTACTTCGTCAATGATTTTTTTTCTTTTGGGAGTAAAGCTTTCAATCACATTACCGTTTTTATCTTCAATGCGGTTAATGAAGAAGGGTTCTGCATTATAACCAGCTCCTGGGAACATAGTATAAGCTTGTACCATTTCAAATAATGAAATTTCACAGGATCCTAAGGCAATGGCTGGATAGGGTTCAATTTCAGTTTGAATATTACATTTTTTTAAATAGGCAACTAGCTCTTTTGCAGCTTCATTGCTTTCCCCATTAATTTGTTTCATGATATAAGCCGATGCGCAGTTTCTAGATTGCGCTAATGCTTGTGCCATTGGGAAGGATCCGCCTGAACAAGATCTTGAAGTATTGGGCACCATTCCATAGCCATCAAACATTTGTTGTCTATCCTCAACAATGGTATTAGGGGTTAAACCTGCCTTTTCAATCGCTAATGAGTATAACAAAGGCTTCATGGTACTTCCTACCTGACGTTTTGTGTTTACATTGACGTGATCGTATTTAAATGTCCTGAAATCAACGCCACCTACCCATGCTTTTACTTCACCTGTAAATGGATCCACAGCAAGAAAGCCGGTTTGTAAAATTTGCTTATGGTATTTTAATGAATCCAAAGGGGTCATTGTAGTATCAATGAATTTATCTTGATTGTCCCAAGAAAAAATACGCATAGGGACCACTTCGTTAAATGTTTTTCTGATATCCTCCTCATTCATGTCTTCCTT
This sequence comes from Bacteroidota bacterium, assembly GCA_947457075.1. Lineage (GTDB taxonomy): Bacteria > Bacteroidota > Bacteroidia > Chitinophagales > Chitinophagaceae > Sediminibacterium. Next base: position 130,816 of record CANGUG010000005.1, on the reverse strand, counting down.
TTTCAAGTTCTTCCATCTATCCGTTTGTTTAATGGAAGATTCAAGTTGGGCATTGTATTCCTTCCAAATTTCCCCCGACCTTATTTTAGGTTGTCTGTTAAATTCACTTTGTAATTCCCTCATATGTTCTCCGACTGCTGCTTCAGCATAGGTTTGCATGCGCGGATTAATAGTGGTATATATTTTTAATCCATCTTTAAATAAATTATAGGCATCTCCATTACTTTTTTTGTGTTCCTTACACCATTTCTTTAAATATTCACCCAGGTTACTTCTAAAGTAGGGAGCAAGTCCACCATTTTCATCTAATTTTTTAAAATTTGTAACTACGGGAAGTTTTTTTAATTGAGCTGCCTGATCATCAGAAATATATTTTTGCCCCGCCATTCTATTGAGGACTAAGTTTCTTCGCTCTAGGGCTAATTTAGGATTACGATTTGGATTGAATTTTGTAGGGGCATTTACCATGCCTATCAACAAGGCAGCTTCCTCAATACTTAATCTATCAGGTTCTTTTTGAAAAAAACTTCTTGATGCATTTCCAATGCCAAAAATATTTTCACTAAATGGGACCGTATTCAAATAAATGGTTAATATTTCCTGTTTGGTAAATTTTCTTTCAAGTTTTATTGCAATAACACTTTCTTTAATTTTTTGAATAAGACGTATAAATTTATTTTTAGTACTCCAATTATCAGTAAATAAATTTTTTGCGGTTTGCATTGTAATGGTGGAGGCACCCCCTTGACTTCCTAAAAATGCAATCGCCCTTAACAATCCTTCCCCGTCAACACCATAGTGGTCATAGAATCGTTTATCTTCAGTAGCAACCAATGCTTGAATTAGATAGGGGCTAATATCTCTATATTTTACACTTATCCTATCCTCTAAATAATATTTGCCCATAGGTGTACCATCCTGTGCAAAAACCTGACTTGCCAAGGAAGCCGTTGGATTTTCAATATCATCTAAATCGGGCATATCTCCAATCCAACCAAAGTTAATACTAAGGATAAACAATAGGAATATCCCAATAGTGATTAAGTAAGTTTTCCAGAAAAGGCGAACCCAATTGATTGGTGGTTTACTATTTTCTTGCACAATTTTTCCTTTTATGGTTTGTAAATTTTGTTAAGCATAAAATTCTTATAATTCAGCAAATCTTGCCTGTCTTTAATTAAAATTATGTTTGTTTTTCCAATAATATAAGTTTCATATTGATTAACTGGCACAAATGAAATAATCTCGCTAGCTAGTTTGGGTCTTAATCGATTATAATAAATGGCTGCTATTTTACGATTCTCAAATGGCCCAACCCAAATTATATAGTTGCCTAGGTCAAATTGGGCAAAAGTGGTATTTAAATTAAGTGAATAATATTCCTCTCTATTCACATTTTGAAGGGCATTTTGCATTTCCTTAATCAGCACAGGGTTCACTTTATTAGTTACAAAGCCAAGATAGTGTGTTTCGAGGCTGTCATTTGAAAATATTTCTTTTGGTAGTTCAATTGCGGGGGTAGGGGTATTGGTAGCAATACTTAATGTGTCTGGTTTGATTTTATTGATACTAGCTGTATCCTGATAAATGGGTGAAGTAATCGTATTTGTTTTTACGATTGTAATTGTATCTACAATAGGAATTGGTTCAAAAAAGCTACTTGGTAGCTGAAGGCTTGTTAAATAATCTTCGGTTGTTTTTCTATTTTTTAATTCATTAATTATATTCTTGGCTCTTTCTCTAATTCTATCATTTTTACTTAGATAAATGATAGAGTCTAGAATGGTGATTGCTTTGTTATCCTGTTTTTGCTGCGCAAACATTTTAACCCTTAAAAACTGTAAAGGAATATTCCATTTAGTTTTACGAATATCATTAATAATTTCGTTGGATAATTTTTCTAATTGTTTCCAATTCCCAATCTGGCAAAGAAAGTAAGCTTCTTTGTATTTTGACACTATATCTTCATCCTGCATTTTTTTCTTTTCAAATGCCAATTTGTTTTTCAGGTAATCGCCATTTGGAAATTGAGCTACAACTTTTTTTATGATACTATCTGAAATTTGATAAAAGCCATCATGTAAGTATTGACTCGCTAAATCCAACATGGCTCGTTCTGTGATTGCTGGATCAATTGCTTTGTCAATTATTTTTTTGTAAATAGGTTTTGCTTTATTGAAGTCATTTAATTCAAATAAAAAAACCTGCGCGGCTTTCAAAGCTGCATTGTTCCATTGGATATTTGATTTTCCTAAATCAGCATCATTTTGAATTAAAGTAAAGGACACGCTGTCTTTGGATGTGCCTTTTTTCCCATTTACGATATTACTATCAAGCAGTGTGGTTGCTTGTCCTATATTTGAAATTTTCGCATTGCTATTTGTAACTGGACCACTTGTTTTACGGCGCCACATATCAACGTTGGGTCTTTCGCCCCATTTTTGAGCAAAGCTTTGTTTACCTTGTCTCACTGTATTGGGATTGGAAAAATAGTAATCGTTATTGTTTATAGGGGTTGCAAATGGCGCTTCAATAGGTGCAGATTTGACATTTACTGCAACCTCGTTCAGGGAGGCTAAAATATGCGCATCTTTATCTAATTGATTTTTATGCCATTTCTTAGCATAATTAAATTGTTCAGCAACCGGAAGGAAATAAATAAATTGAAGACTATCTTCTTTTTGATAGGTGTTGGTTTCGGATAAAATAGTGGACATCCATTTTTTTCTCAATGTGATTTTTTCAAACTGAGGGTTTGTTTTTAACACATTGCTTATACTATCATATGAAATTTTAGAAATGAAATATTGGTCAGCCGAATAGTTAATGTCACCCAATAACTCAAACGCTAATTGTTTTTGGGTTTGATTTGAATTGTTTTTTTTGATGGAAGCTACTAACCACTTGGTAGCTTTATCAATGGCTTTATTTTCAATGGCTAGCTTTGCCATTTCAAAATAAATAATGTCTGAAAAAGGTTTGAATTTTTCTTTATGCGTTATGCGCTCCAAATTATTGGCTAATAATTCCCATGATTGATTATAGTTTTTTGCCTCAATTCTTGTCATATTAATTTTAGCATAAACCCCGATAATTGGATTAGATGAATTTTCACTTGCTTTCTTAAACCATTTATAAGATTGTTCAATATTGTTAGTTTTATACCATAATTGAGCTATTAAATAATGCCATCTACTTTTTGCATTTAAATCTGGGGCATTAGGCAATGCCTCCACTAAATTCGCTGCAGCATTTTCGTATGACTCTGATAAATAATTTCCGTAAGCTAATTGTTCATGTAAAAATGGTTGTAGGCGCTTAGGAAATGATGCATCTGATTTTAACATTTGTAATATACTCAACCCTTCATTTATATCATTCGTTTCAAAATAGTTTCTAGCCAACCAAATTAAACTTTCATTTCTTACGTTGGCATTTTCCCAGAGCCTATTGTCTTCCTTATTTGCGATACTAAACTTTCCGTTTTGTCTAGAATTACTTCCAATGGGGGCATTGTTGCCATCTACTTTTTCATCAAAATTGGCATTTATAAACTGCAAAACATTCGCAGCAGTATCAAAATTTTTATGGTACAAATAAGCTTTTGCTAATAAAAGATAGGAGTCATCTATCCAATTGTTTCTTTGATCATGTAGTAAAATATTTGCATTACAACGGTAAATTATTGAATCAATACTTGTTTTTGAAATATTATTTAAGTCATAATCGTAAAATCCCAATAAATTACTGTAGTCGTCTTGATTCTGCAAGCGCGCTTTTAGTAGAATTTCATTTAATTCTTCATCAGCATTAAAAAAATAATTGAATTGAGCAACTGTATTTTGATAAGCTCTTCTTCCTAGGGTATATTTTTTGTACAACAATCTTTCATAGGGTAATGGTCTTTCATCCGAAGAATTGGTAAACCCCTCCACCGTTTTATTTATTTCGGCACTGGCTGATTTATTCAACTCAGTAGCTTTATTATAAATGGTATTTTTTATTTTATTCTGTGTTGAGTCTAAAATGGAATTAATTTTTTTTACCAGTTTGTTTTGGTTTAAATCTATAATTCTGGCACTACTATCTTGTGCATTTAATTGCTTAATGCAGCTAGTCATGAAGCATATTGCTAACACGAAAATCTTGTAGTATTTTAAATGATTTGTAAGTAGGGCCATATATGGGTTAAAAACTCCCTTAAAAATACAATTTATCCTTATTATTTTGGTAAAAATTGCTTTCCCATCGTATCTTTAACAAGCAATTAATGATATGCCCAATTTAGACATCAATAATACCTTCAAAAGAACCAGCAATACCTATAGATTGGTGATTATGAATGATGACACTTACGACGAAGTGGCTGCATTCAGATTGTCTCGAAAATCGGTATATATTGGGTTAAGCATTAGTTTTATTTTACTAGTGGGTTTAACCATTACCTTGATTGCCTTTACTCCACTTAAATATTATATTCCTGGTTATGGAAACAAGGAGAGTAGAACCTCATTGCAATTGTTAAAAATTCGAACCGATTCATTAGAAAGGACTATTCAGTATAAGGATCAATATTTATCAGGTTTAAAGAAAGTGCTTTCAGAAGGAAGTGCTATGCAACTTGATACCACTGTTATTCAAGTAACAGATACGAATCAAAGCAATGACTAATTTTAACAAGTTGAAAAACAATCCCCCGTCTGATCATCAATTTCAGTGGACTAAATTTGCCGGCTTAGCTTCACAATGGGCTGTTGCATTAATACTATTGCTATTTGCAGGAAAATACTTGGATAAACAGCATTTCTTCTCAATTCAAATTCCACTTTTTATTTGGTTGCTGCCTTTTTTGTTTATTATTATTTCCTTATTGGATATCGTAAAAAAAACGAACAAAAAATCAGGGGATCTATCTGATAAATAATATATCATGACAATAAAAAAATTATTACCCGTTTTATTATTATTTGCATTGACAAATGCGGTGCTTATTTTTTCCTACGCTTACTTTAAGGATAGTACTGTGTTTAAATTTAATTTCATTTTGGTGGTCAATTTGATGTTATTGAGTATGTCCATTTTTAATTTTTTTCGTTTAAAAATGATTGTTGCCTCCAATCCAAATGCAATGGTTCGTTCAGTCATGTTAGGAACCTTAATTAAAATGGTTGTATTTGCGGGTGCAGCCCTGGCGTATGCCACACAAAAAAAAGCTGCAGTTGGGTATCCAACGCTACTTGCGTGTATGGGTTTATACCTTGTTTATACTTGGTTAGAGATGGGATGGACAAAAATTAAGCAATAGATTTTATTGAATGGCAAAAGTTGAACATCCATTACAAGCATTAAGTAACTATTTACCAGAAGGGGCATTTGATCCCGTTGTGAGTCTTATCAATGAATATAAAGTTCATTTAACAGTGACTAAGGCACGTAAATCGGTATTAGGAGATTATCGCCATGCTGCCTTAGGGGCGAATCATAAAATTTCAGTTAATGGAAATTTAAATCAATACGAGTTTTTAATCACCCTTTTACATGAGCTCGCTCATTTACTTTGTTTTGAACAATACAAAAATAGGGTAGAGGCACATGGCAAAGAATGGAAAAGCATTTACGGGAATTTATTAGCCGCATTCATTAGGATGGAAATTTTTCCTGCAGATATCCAAAAAAGTTTACAAAAAACCCTCTTGAATCCTGCTGCTACTGCGAATGGGGAAACAGCGCTATTATTGGTTTTACGTAAATATGATGCGGTTAAAAAAGAAGGGCATGCTTTTGTTGCCCATATTCCGGAAGGTGCTTTATTTGAATCTTTGAAAGGGCGTATTTTTAGAAGAGGTAAAAAACGTCGTATTAGAATTGAATGTGTGGAAGTAGCTACTGGTTATGTGTACTCTTTTAGTGCACTAACGGAGGTAAAACTAATCCAAGGGTAGTCATAATTGCATTTTTCAAAGCCATTATTTTCTTCCAAAATGGCGTATGAAAAGAAACAATAAAGCCTCGAAAATTCGAGGCTTTATTAAAAGTCATAAGAGGATAATTCAAAGCCCGTTAAATTTTAATTTAGGGCTGAAGAATTATCAAGCAACGGCTTGCTTCACTAAGTCAGCAGCTTCGCTTAATAAAATCGCAGATTGAACTTTCAATCCACTTTCATCAATTAATTTTTTTGCTTCCACCGCATTGGTTCCTTGTAAACGAACAATGATGGGGATATTGATATTGCCTAATTTGTTGAAAGCTTCAATGACACCTGCAGCAACACGGTCACAGCGAACGATACCGCCAAAGATGTTAATTAATATCGCTTTTACATTCGGATCTTTCATGATAATTCTAAATCCAGCCTCTACTGTTTGTGCATTGGCAGTACCCCCTACGTCTAAGAAGTTAGCGGGTTCACCACCACTTAACTTAATCATATCCATGGTAGCCATTGCTAAACCAGCACCATTTACCATACAACCTACGTTACCATCTAATTTCACAAAATTCAGGTTAAATTCACCTGCTTCTACTTCGGTAGGATCTTCTTCAGTCACATCACGGAGCGCCAATAAATCAGGATGACGCATTAAGGCGTTATCATCTAAATTCATTTTACAATCTACAGCGATAATTTTATCATCAGCTGTTTTGAACAATGGGTTAATTTCCAACATTGCACAGTCTAATCCAACGTATGCATTGTATAAATTAGTAACGAATTTTACGCAGTTTTTCATTGCATCTCCACTTAAACCTAAGTTAAACGCAATTTTTCTAGCTTGAAATCCTTGTAAGCCACCACCTGGGTGTACCCACTCTTTAAATATTTTTTCAGGAGTGTCATGTGCAACATCTTCAATATTCATACCGCCCTCGGTACTGTACATAATCACATTCATTCCTTTAGTACGATCTAATAAAATGGATAAGTAAAACTCCTTGGTTGGTTGAGGACCATCGTAGTAAACGTCCTGTGCCACCAAAATTTGGTTCACTACTTTACCAGTAGGTCCAGTTTGAATGGTCACCAAGGTTCCACCTAAAATATTTTTAGCAAATTTTTCGATATCCTCTGCTGATTTTCCAACGGCTACTCCACGTTGTTCAGTGCCAACAATGGTACCTTTTCCACGTCCACCAGCATGTATTTGTGCTTTTACAACAGCAAACTTATTGTTGGTTTCAGTTGATATTTTTTGGTAAGCAGCGACAGCGTCTTCCACTTTTTTTACTGCGATCCCTTCTTGTACGGGAACATTATACTTTTTTAGTAACTCTTTTGCTTGGTATTCGTGCAGGTTCATGCTATTGAAATTTTGGCGAAGATACAAGATAAACAACACAAAATCAGGTTAAAAACTAGCAAAATAAATGGAAAAATTATATTTTGTTGTTTAAACATTGATTAATAACTTTGAGGTCTATCTTTTTTATAGGATATTTAATAAAATTATTCAAAAAACAAAACAATAAAATATGAAAAAAATCATGTTATCAATGATGGTGCTTGCATCAGTAGCTTTATTTTCATTTACCACAAAACCAGGTAAAAAAGATGTAACCACTTTTACGGTGGATGCTGCTAAAAGTAAAATTGATTTTACTGGTTCTAAAACTAGTGATTTTCATACAGGTTATTTCCCTGTGAAATCAGGTTCAATTAAAGTGGAAGGAGGTAAATTAGTAGGAGGTAGCTTTGTAATTGATGTTGCAGGCTTAAAAGTGACTGATGGTGCAGGTGATAACTTAGCAAAGCACTTAATTTCAGCTGATTTTTTAGATGCCATGGTTTTTGGACAATCCACTTTTACGATTCAAAGCGTAAATTATACAAGAGCTGACCGAGCTACTGTTTCTGGTGATTTGACATTACGTGGTATTAAAGCCCCTATCACATTTACCACTTATATCAGAAGTGTTGATCCAGCGAAGGGATTTTTTGCTGAAGCATTCTTTCCTTTAGACAGAACTGTATTTGGTGTAAAATATGGTATAGGTGCAATTGATTCAGATGTTCAATTGGCCATTCACTTGTACGGAAAATAATAAATCAACCACGATAGTTGTATTATATAAAAGGGCCCCCAAATGGGGGCCCTTTTTATGTCGTATTCTAAATGTTGATTACCTCAACTAGTTATAGCTCGTATCGTTCTTTTAGAATATGTAAATGATGCAAAGCATGTCCAAATAAGATAAATCCAATGGCATTGACTGAAATTGGATTCCCATTAGCAGTGCCTGTTAATTTTAATTGTTCTTCAGTAAAAGAAGCAAATAGTAAATTTGTTGATTGCCTAACAACCCTCCATTCAATTAACATGTCTTTCCAATTTCTATGGGCGGCTGTTCCATTTTTTGCGTATTCATTTTCATCAAATCCTAGTAAGGAAGCAGGCTCTTTTCTAGCAATAGCCAAAGCACGGTAGGCAAATATTCTTTCTGTATCAATTACATGTTGTAACATTTGTTTTATGGTCCATTTCCCTTCGGCATAAGCATAATTTACTTTTTCGGCAGGGATTGCAGCCCATGATTCGGTAATGCGCTCATGGTATTGCTGAACCAATATGTTATAATCTTTTCCGCTGGTATAATTTAAATAGGTTTGAAAAAAGCTATTGTATTCAGTCGCACTAGGTCGAGGCATTGTTTAATTTTAAAAAGTGATTAATGAGGACTTGTCTATTTATTTTATTTCGTTTTTGTAAGTTTAGTAGGCTTATACTTACCCGCCATTTGAATTGCTTTTTCGGCATTGACAATTCCACCTGCAGCAGCTATTGCTGAAAGTGTTTTTGTTTCTTCTTTTTCTGGTACTTCATAGGAAGTATTTTCATTCATTGGCTTCCATACAGATTGCATGATTATTTTTTTCACCTCCACAGCAGTTAGCGATGGATAATAGGATCTGATCATTGCTGCAATATGGCTAACGATAGGAGCCGCCATACTCGTACCTTGCAAATAGCCATGATTTGTTTTCCCAGGCAGGGTTGAATAAATTTTATTCCCAGGTGAAAGTACATCAACTATTTTATAGCCAAAATTACTAAAGTCAGTTAAAAGCGTATTGTTGATAGATTCATCGCTACTTGCTGCAACCGTCAAAACATTTGTTGCGGTATCATTTAAAGCACTTGAATAAGGAGATGGATAAACTGCTTTTACATTTAAGTCATAATATTCATTTCCCGCAGCGTGAATAATTAATACGTCCTTCGCAGCGGCATACCTGATAGCTTGATCCACCCAAATTTGTTCAGGTGAAAATGATTTCCCAAAACTCATATTAATGATTTTTGCACCATTGTCCACTGCGTATCTAATCCCTAAAGCAACATCCTTGTCATATTCATCTCCATCAGGAACGACACGTACACCCATAATTTGAATGCCTGGGTAAAGCGCATTCACATTCCAGTTGGAATCAGGAATGCTGGCTACTAATCCTGCTACATGCGTCCCGTGTTTTGCATTTGGTCCTGTGATATCATTGTTGCCATAAAATTTATCAGCAAAATTTTCATAATTGTCTTTCACAATCTCTGCCCTAATTGGGCTAGGTGCTTCCATTTTGGCCTTTGCCGATTTTTCTTTTCCTTCAATGTATTCCTTTAAATCATTAATGATTTCTACATAAGGGGCTTCTTTTTCAACACCTAATATTTTAATCGTACGCAAGTAGGCCATTTTCGCTTCAAGTGTATTGCGGCCAAGGGGTTGATAAGATTCAAGGGCGATTACAGAGAAACTAGCGTCTTTCATTTCTGAGATGATAGTATTCCCTAATTTTTGAATTGCCTTGGCAGCCATACTAATGTACCTTAAATTGGCTGCCTCTTCTTCTGAGAACTCAACTTCAGCTGCTGCCTGCTTCCACATTTCATATTGATTTCTTTGAGTTGCGTTTAATTTACTAGCATCAATTGATTTGCCCTCATACAGTGTTTTGAATTGATGATAAACCCTGGTTTTTTCTGCATCGGCTTTATCAATATTTCTTCCGTCTTTGCCGCCTAAAAAATTCCAACCATGTAGGTCGTCGGTATAGCCATTATGATCATCATCGACACCGTTGTAGGGTATTTCCTTTTTGTTTATCCAGAGTTTACTGTTTATTTCAATATGATTGGTGTCCACTCCTCCATCCATGACTGCAACGATAATTGGGGAAGGTTTTTTATTAATTGTAGCAAGATGCTGGTATGCCTGATAAAGGCTGATGCCATGAATTTTATCTTTGGCATAGTCCTTCCAATGCCAGTTTTGACTCGATACATTGCTTTGTCCAAAACTTACTATATAAATACAAAAAACAGCGAATAGTAATAATGTCCTTTTCATATGATTATAAATCAAATTGAATGCCTTGGGCTAATGGTAAATTCGTACTCCAATTAATGGTATTAGTTTGTCGACGCATATAGGCTTTCCATGCATCACTACCACTTTCTCTTCCACCACCAGTTTCTTTTTCACCCCCAAAAGCGCCTCCAATTTCTGCACCACTGGTGCCAATATTAACATTGGCAATTCCACAATCACTTCCTTGTGCAGATAAAAACAATTCTGATTCCCTCATATTCAAAGTCATAATGGCCGATGATAAACCTTGCGGAACATTATTTTGAATTTCGATAGCTTCCTCAATAGTTTTATATTTCATCACATATAAGATAGGTGCAAAAGTTTCATGTTGTACTATTGAATAATTTGGTTGCGCAGCTGCGATACAAGGTTTCACATAACAGCCACTTTCAAATCCTGGGCCTTCAATGACACCTCCTTCCACTAAAAATTGTCCCCCTTCTTTTTTACATGCTTCAATACTTTGTAAATATAAATTCACTGCGTCTTTGTCAATTAATGGCCCCATATGATTTTTACTGTCAAGAGGGTCTCCAATTTTTATTTGTTGATAAGCTTTCGATAATTTGGACACAAAACTATCATATACCTTTTCATGTATTATTAATCTTCTGGTACTGGTACATCTTTGACCTGCTGTGCCAACTGCGCCAAATACTGCGCCAATTAAGGACATATCCAAATCGGCGTTTTCTGTAATTATAATGGCATTGTTACCCCCCAATTCTAAAATGGTTTTACCAAGTCTTCCCGCTACAGCTTTATTTAATTCTTTACCCATTCTAGTAGAGCCGGTTGCAGAAACCAATGGGATGCGTGCATCATGACTCATCCATTCACCTACTTCACGCCCTCCTTGAATTAAATTATTTACCCCTTCAGGTACATTGTTGTCTGCAAAAACTTTGGCTACAATATTTTGTACTGCGTTGCCACATAATGGTGTTTTTTCACTAGGCTTCCATACAGTTACATTTCCACATACCCAAGCTAAAGCAGCATTCCAACTCCAAACTGCCACAGGAAAATTAAAAGCAGAAATAATACCTACAATACCCATTGGATGCCATTGTTCATACATTCTATGTGAAGGTCTTTCACTATGCATGGTTAAACCATATAATTGTCTTGAAAGGCCTACTGCAAAATCGCATATGTCAATCATTTCTTGCACTTCGCCTAAACCTTCCTGTAAGCTTTTACCCATTTCATAACTTACCAATTGCCCTAAAGCTTGTTTTTCAATGCGTAATGCTTCGCCCAATTGTCTAACTACTTCACCTCTTTTGGGCGCTGGCCACTTTCTCCATTCAACAAAAGCATTTTGAGCGGTTGAAATCACCGTTTCATATGCTTCTTTATCAGTGGTGGTGACTGCACCAATTTTTTTGCCATCCACAGGTGAAAAACTATGAATCATTGCACCTTTACTTTTTACCATTGCAATTCCAGTAGAAGTTCCTTCATTTTCGGACAATAGTTTTAGTGAGTTTAAGAATTCCATATTTATTTTTTTATTTTTTCAATAATATTTGTTGTTGAAAAGCCTTCCACAATAGGGTTGATAATCACTTTGCCCCCATTGGCTATCACTTCCTTTGCGCCCACAATAGTGTCAATAGTATAATCTCCTCCTTTGACAATAACATCAGGCAGTAATTCAGTGATTAATTCAAATGGGGTATCTTCTTCAAAAATAACAACCGCATCCACCATTGCTAAATTGGCAATAATTAAAGCACGGCTTGCCGTATTATTTATGGGACGATCAGGTCCTTTTAAACGTTTAATGCTATCGTCGCTATTTAATCCTACAATTAAATAATCTGCTTCTTTGGCTGCTTGGCCAATTGAAAATAAATGACCCAGATGCAAAATGTCAAAACAGCCATTGGTAAAGGAAATTGTTTTTCCAGTAATTCTCCAAGCGCTCATCATGGCTTTTAATTTAGATACTGTCATGATTTTCTTTTCCATCCCTTCTACAAAACGCATATCAATTTGCTTTTTTATTGATGATAGGAAGTAACAATAAACTTGTACCTCCAAGTATTAATAATATAATGAACTGTGCAAACCATTGAACGGTACCATTGGCTAAACCTAAAGTATAGCTAACCCCATTTAATTTTAATACCATTGCCATTAGTAGTGCATAAGCACCAATTCCTCCTGGCGTAATAATCATGCCAACACTTGCAAAAGCCAAGCAACTAATTGCTGTAGCAAAAGAGCTACCTGTTCCTTCAGTGCCAAATAAGCCAATGTAGGTAGCAAGTAAATACATAAACCAAATGCCAAAACTATACAAAAAGAAAAGTTGCTGTTTTTTTAGTTTGGTCGCACTAATAACTCCTTCCCAAATCCCTGCTATAATTTGCTTAATCCGAATAATTATTTTTTGCAATTTGGCTTTAAAAATCCATAATAAAAGGAGGCTTATGCTAATAAAACCAATGAAGGCATATAATATAAAATGATTGTTAGGGGAGTTGGCTTGTTGTGTGTTTTGTGCGTTAAGCTCGTTCCAGCCAGTTTGAATAACATCAAATTGAAAGGTGAGTGCTAGGACAAATACCACCCCTAAACTTAAAACATCAAACGCCCTTTCGGCTACAATGGTTCCGACAATTTTTTCGGCGGGTACTTTTTCATATTTGGAGAGTAGGGTGCATTTTAACACTTCCCCCAAACGAGGAACGGCTAAATTGGCCAGGTAGCCAATAAGGACCGCCAGGAAGGTATTGACAATGGAAGGTTGATATCCTAGGGGTTCCATAATGAGCCTCCATCTAAGGGCCCTCAGGAAGTGGGAGAAGGTAAGAATGATAAAAACGGGCACTAGCATCAAGTAATTGGTTGTTTTTAATGCCGTGGTGAATTTGTCCCATTCCTGGGGGGGTATTTGTTGTAAACTCCACCAAATCAGCAAAATGCCAATTAGGAAAAAGAAGCCTATTTTCAGAAATTTCCCCATTATTGTTAGTTTTTTCGAATGTATTGCAATTTACAATCAAAACTGCTATAAATCTTGGAATAAGGAAGCTATTTATTGGCCTTTTTTAGGGTTTCTTAAAGTGCTTACAATTTCGTACCTTCGCCAACTCATAGATGGTTTTGAGTTAAACCCAAAAGGAATGTCTGAAAAAAAACGAATATTATATATCGCGACCGAAATGTCACCTTATTTAGAGTTGACAGAGTTTGCCGAGATAATTAATAAACTGGCCATTAAAAGTAATGACAGTGGACTTGAAGTACGATGTATTATGCCAAGATTTGGTGTTATCAATGAAAGAAGACACCGTTTACATGAAGTGGTTAGACTTTCTGGCATCAATGTTCAAGTAGAGGGAGATGACTATCCTTTGCAAATTAAAGTAGCTTCTTTACCGAATGCCCGTTTACAGGTTTATTTTTTAGAAAATGAAGACTTCTTTAAGCGCAAGCAAATTTTCCATGACGACAATGAAACCTGGTTTGACGATAATGCATTAAGAACAGTGTTCTTTTGCAGGGGTGCTTTGGAAACAGTTAAGAAATTTGGCTGGCCTCCAGATATTATTCATTGTAGTGGTTGGATGACAGGATTAATTCCTGCCTACATTAAAACGGCCTTTAAAAAAGAACCTGTTTTCTCTAATTCAAAAGTCGTATTTACCATTGGCGCAAACACTTTTGAGGAAAAGTTCAGTAAAGACTTTTTAGAAAAAGCCATTATTAATACTAATATTAAGGACAAAGAATTGGAAGCGTTCAAAGAGCTAAACAATGCTGCATTGTTTAGAGGAGGAGCCAGCTATGCCGATGCAATTACTTTTGGCTCGGATATCATAGATAAAAAACTAGTATCAGAATTCTCCGCAGTAAAAGGCAAAAAAGTAGTTCCTTTTAATGGGTGGGATTCCGATTTAACAGAGTATTTAGATTTATACAACGAACTTGCAGGCAAGTAAAGACAAAATCAATCCATGGCATTACAACATATAGTGAAAAAGTTTTCCGTTTTAATATTTATTGTTTTTCTTTTATCAGCTTGTACACGTATTGGTAGTACCGAAATGGGGCTGGGTTTATTGCCCTCAATTGATGCTTTCAATACCAAGGATACTGTTTTAGAGGTGATCACTGAAACAGTGGATCGTCCTGATACTTTAAGGATATTTAGCCAAGACGATCAGGTAGTTGGGAACATTTCGAATGATCCCGTATTTGGATCGACTACTGCAAGTATGTATTTCCAATTAAAGCCTTCCTTTTTTCCTTATAGTACAAGGGGTAATTTAGATAGCGTTGTGGTGGACTCTGCAGTGTTGATTCTTGCTTACAGAGGCGCATATGGAGATACCAGTGCTCCTTTAACTTTGAATCTAAGAAGGGTAAGTGCAGCAACTCCTTTATTCAATGACTCATTAGTAGCAAGTAATTATCCTGAGTTGTATAATTTTCAAACTGACGCAATTTTGGCCAATCCTTATGTGGTTGACTTCGGTCGAGTGCGTGATTCTGTAATTAATAGATTTGAAGCAGCTAGGAATCAAATTAGAATTAAGTTAAACAGCAGTTTCGCAAATTTATTTTTGAAGGTTTTTGATTCCAATGTATATAAGAACGACACTACTTTCCATAAAGCATTTCCTGGCTTTGTTTTAACAGCAAACGCCGGAAGCAATGTGTTGATTCGTATTAATTTATTAGATACCAATACGAAATTAGGACTTTACTATTCCACTAATGCGACCACAACAGTAGCGGGGAAGAGAGATACCGTAGTTGACTATTTTAGATTCGGCCTTAATTATAGTGCTTCCGCAAATTTTATAAAAAGAAACAGGACTGGTTCTGAAGTGGCAAGACATTTTGGTAGAGCAAATGATTCATTGGTTTATGTTCAAACCAGCCCAGGTACCATGGTTAAAATTAAGGTCCCTGCTTTAAAAAACTTTGCCAATAAAATTATACATCGTGCAGAATTAATTGCAGAGCAAGTGCCAGATGCCAATTCAGCTTTAGATGTCATGTTCCCTGCACCTAACTATTTATTTTTAGGAGCTTATGACAGTGCAAAGAATTTAATTAGAACGGTGCCAAACGATTTCCAAAGCACGGCAAATACTTCACAGTTTATTCGATTTGGGGGATATAGAATTAACAAATCAATTCAAGGATTTAATAACGTCGCAACCTATAATTTTGATATTAGTAGGTATATGCAAGGAGTGATTTCCAGAAAGGACTCAATTTTTGATTTAAGAATTTTTGCACCTGTTAACGACACGGTGAAATTTGTACCACCTTATCCCAATAACTTCACAGCCGGCAAGGACTATTTAACTGCTTCTTTTGTTAACCAACCAGCCATAGGAAGGGTTCGTTTAGGAGGAGGGAGTCATTCTAAATTCAGAATGAGATTACGCGTTTATTATTCTAATTTATAGACTTTAAGTATAATTAATATATTTGCATTTATAACAACATCTAAATAAAAGAATATGCCTTATTTATTTACTTCTGAGAGTGTTTCTGAAGGACATCCAGACAAAGTAGCCGATCAAATTTCTGACGCCTTAATTGATAACTTTTTAGCTTTTGATCCTCAATCAAAAGTGGCATGTGAAACTTTAGTAACCACGGGTCAAGTAGTATTGGCAGGTGAAGTAAAATCTAAAGCCTATTTAGACGTTCAAAATATTGCGCGTGATGTAATCAAAAAAATTGGTTACACGAAAAGTGAGTATATGTTTGAAGCAAATAGCTGTGGTATTTTATCGGCTATTCATGAGCAATCTGCCGATATCAATCAAGGGGTAGATAGAAAAAAGAAGGAAGAACAAGGCGCGGGTGACCAAGGAATGATGTTTGGTTATGCAAGCAACGAAACCGAAGATTATATGCCATTGGCTTTGGACTTAGCGCATAAAATTCTAATTGAATTAGCTGCATTAAGAAGAGAAAATAAGGCCATCAAATACTTACGTCCAGATGCAAAGTCTCAAGTGACTTTAGAGTATAACGATAAAAATGAGCCTGTAAGAATTGATGCAATTGTAGTATCTACCCAACATGATGATTTTGATTCAGAGGGTAAGATGTTAGCGAAAATCAAAAAAGATATTGTTGAGATTTTAATTCCAAGAGTTAAAGCAAAATATAAGAAATACGCTAAGTTGTTTAACAACGACATTAAGTATCATATTAACCCAACAGGTAAGTTTGTCATTGGGGGGCCTCATGGAGACACTGGTTTAACAGGCCGTAAAATTATTGTGGATACTTATGGAGGAAAAGGCGCACACGGTGGTGGTGCTTTCTCTGGTAAAGATCCAAGTAAAGTTGACCGTTCTGCAGCTTATGCAACACGCCATATTGCTAAAAACTTAGTGGCTGCGGGTGTAGCTTCTGAAGTTTTAGTACAGGTTTCTTATGCGATTGGGGTGGCTAAGCCAACTTCCATTAACGTGAATACCTACGGTACGGCTAAAGTAAAATTAACCGATGGTCAAATTGGTAAATTAGTAGAATCTATTTTTGACATGCGTCCTTACTTTATTGAGCAAAGATTAAAGTTAAGAACGCCAATGTATAGTGAGACTGCTGCTTACGGACATATGGGTCGTAAAAATGAAACAGTAACTAAAACATTCTCAACTCCAGACGGCAAGAAGAAAGTAATGAAAGTGGAATTGTTTACCTGGGAGAAATTAGATTATGTTGCGAAAGTGAAAAAAGCTTTCGGTTTAAAATAATAAAGTGATTTGTATTAAAACCCGTTCCGATTTTTCAGGACGGGTTTTTTGTTTAAATACCTACCTTTGATTTATGCAGGAACGAAATAATAAGCCAAGAAGATTTAGTCCACGCCCAAGTTTTACTACAGAACGCAAATTTATTATTGGCCGTCAGCCATTGATTGAATCATTGGAGTCAGGCGCTAATATTGAAAAGATATTAATTCAAAAAAATGCACAAGGGGAGGGCTTATCTGAAATAAAGCAATTTGCCCGCGAACATACTATTCCGGTGCAATTGGTTCCTATTGAAAAATTAAATGGGATGACCAAAGCGAATCACCAAGGAGTATTGGCTTTTATCTCCAATGTGAAATATTTGGATTTACAGGAAGTTATTGATTTTGTAGTGGCAAAAGGAGAAACTCCTTTATTTGTTATGTTAGATGGAGTGACCGACGTTAGAAATATTGGGGCAATTAGTAGAAGCATACATTGTTGTGGAGCGCAAGCATTGATTATTCCTGATAAAGGAGTAGGTGCATTAAATGAAGAAGCCTTCAAAAGTAGCGCGGGTGCTTTGGAACATATTCATGTGGTTCGCGTGAGTAGTTTATTGAAAGCGGTGGACGATTTGCATTTAAATGGTATTCAGGTTTTCACCAGTGAAATGCGTGCGGATAAAAATGTACATGAGCTAGATTTTAATATGCCAAGTTGTATTATTATGGGCGACGAGGGCAGGGGCGTACAACCTTATTTAGCTAAGGCGGCTGATTATTTCTTTAAAATCCCCATGGCGACAAATTTTGATTCATTTAATGTTTCTGTTGCAGCAGGCATTGTTTTATATGAAGCCATGAAACAAAGAATGTTCCCTGACGCAAAATTGTAAAGCAATGAGTGCCATCAAATTTAAATTAAGCTTAACTGCAAAGCCTGCTGAAAATGCAATAGCCTATCCGGATAAAATTATGCTGATAGGTTCCTGTTTTACCGAAAATATCGGTACCAAATTACAATATCATCTTTTTGAAACTGTACAAAATCCACATGGAATTTTATTTAATCCAGTAAGTGTTCAAAATGCATTAATGGATTATATCCAGGGTAAGATTTATACCAAAGAAGACTTATTTTTCTTAAATGATGTTTGGAATAGCTGGCACCACCATAGTCGATTTTCGGGTATCACCCAGGAGGAAGCATTGCAAAAAATAAATGATTCCATTTCGGAAGCACATGATTTTTTAAAGAAAGCCAATCATTTAGTTATTACACTTGGCTCCGCTTGGTTGTACACCTTAAATGAGCAAGCGGGTAATAACCAAGGAATGGTGGTAGCGAATAATCATAAAGCCCCTGCCAATTGGTTTGCCAAAAAATTATTAACGCCCGCCGAATTATTATTGCGTTTAAAAGATATTCAAAAAGCGTTAAAGGCATTTAACCCTCACTTAAATATTATATATACAATTAGTCCAGTTAGACATTTAAGGGAAGGTTTAGTGGAAAATAACCGAAGCAAAGCAGTATTAATTCAAACGGTACATGACTTAGTGGAAACTGAGCCAGGCTGTACTTATTTTCCTGCTTATGAATATATCATTGATGATTTAAGAGATTATCGTTTTTATGCCGAGGACTTGGTACATCCAAATTATTTGGCAACTCAATATGTTTGGGAACGGCTTGTTGAAACTTATATGAATGCCGCTACCCAGGCTTTAATGAAACAAGTGGTGGAAATTCAGTTAGCCATAAATCATAAGCCTTTTTTTGAAGGGGCTTCTGAACATCAAAAATTTCTGTCAAGTTGTTTGGAAAAAACGCAGCAATTGGCGGTACAATTTCCGCATCTCCCACTCGAAAAACATCTTCAATTTTTTAAAAGTCATATTGCCAAATAATACTTAATTTAGGACTCTAAATTTTGATTATGCGCATATTGCCTTTTGTAGCTTCGGCTATTGTTACTGTTGGTTTAGTGACTGTATTAAATATTCAGTTACCTAGTGGTACAGCTAAAACACCTAAGTTGGGTTATTTTTTATCGCCTCAACATGGATTTTGGAAAAATGCTGAAAAAGTGGATGCCGGATTTGATGCCTCCATTGTAGCTAGTGAATTAAAAGGGAAGGTGGATGTTTACTTGGATGACCGATTGGTGCCCCATATTTATGCTGACCAAGACGAGGATGCTTATTTTGTACAAGGGTTTTTGCATGCAAAATTTAGGTTATGGCAAATGGATTTTCAAACCCGTGTTGCGGCAGGAAGGTTAAGTGAAATTGCAGGATCAGATAAATTATCTATTGATCGATTCTTTAGACGACTTGGTATGGTTTATGGCGCTGAAGAAACAGAAAAATACATTAATGATAATAACCCTGTAATGAAGGCAACGGTGGATGCTTATACCGCGGGTGTCAATGCATATCTTAAACAATTGTCACCTGAGGATTTGCCTTTTGAATACAAATTAATGAATTACACCCCTGAAGCCTGGACAGCTAAAAAAACATATTTGTTTTTAATGTTTATGTCCTACGATTTAACTGGTCGCGCAGCTTCAGCTGATTTACAATTGACCAATACAAGAGATTACCTAGGGTATGATTTATTTGAAAAATTATATACCAATCAACAGGATTCATTGGATCCAATTATTCCTAAAGGGACTTTATTTGCTAAGCCTTCAATAGTCCCTCAAAAACCATTGTCTGCAGATTCAGCCTACTTAAAAAAGCAGACAGCTGTTATGGCCATCAATAATTTTAGTATTCCACCCCAAGCACCCGATAAAAACAATGGAAGCAATAACTGGGCAGTTGCGGGGAGCAAAACAAAATCAGGTCGTCCTATATTATGTAGCGATCCTCATTTAGGATTGAATTTGCCTTCATTGTGGTTTGAGGTTCAAATTACCACGCCTACCCATAGTACTTATGGGGCTAGTTTCCCAGGCTCACCTGCGGTAATTATTGGGTTTAATGATAGTTTGGCTTGGGGGGTGACCAATGCAGGACGAGATGTATTGGATTATTATGAACTAAAATTTAAAGACAGTACACAAAAAGAATATTGGTTTAATGGTACATGGAAGGCGACCACTAACCGTCAAGAAATTATCAAAGTAAAAGACAGTGCCGATGTAGTGGAGAATATCGCAATGACACATTGGGGACCCGCTATGTTTGATGCACATTATCAAAACCCGCAATCCAAAGGCCGTCATTTAGCTGTTAAATGGACAGGGCACAATGCATCAACAGGAGTAGAGACTTTTTATAAATTGAATAGAGCTAAAAACTTCGACGATTATTTAGCGGCGATTTCATTGTGGAAATGCCCAGGACAAAATTTTGTATTTGCTAGCAAGTCGGGGGATATTGCCATTAAGCAGCAAGGAAGTTTTGTAGCAAGATGGGATCGTCAGGGAGATTTTATTATGCCAGGAGCGGATAGCAGTTATGACTGGCAAGGTATCATACCTAGCGAGGAAAATCCAATGATGAAAAATCCATTAAGGGGTTTTGTAAGTAGTGCTAATCAAAAATCGGTGGAGGCAACTTACCCATATTACTTAGGAACTGCAGCTTCTTTTCCTTTGTATCGTGGCATAAGTGTTAACAAGCAATTGGCAACCATGAGTCAAATTACGGCTTTAGATATGCAACAATTGCAAACAAATAATTATAATGTTTTTGCAGAAGTGGCTAGGCCGGCATTGGTTAAATTTATTGATAATGCTAAGCTTAGTTACGATGCACAAAAAATGGTACATGAAATGAATAACTGGGATTTATATAATAATGGTAATTCAAAAGGAATCACCGCCTTTAAGATTATTTGGGATAGTGTTGAGAATGCAGTTTGGGGAGATGAATTGGCGGGAGCTGACATTCCATTAACTAAGCCAGAAGCGCATGTATTATTAGATCAAATGAATAGGGACTCAAATTTTTCAGTAGCAGATGATATTCGCACAAAAGGGAAGGTTGAAACGCTTAAAGAACAAGTTAATTTGGGTATTGAAAAAGCTGCTATCAAATGGAAGGAGTTGGAAAAAGATAATAAATTAACTTGGGAGCAGTTTAAAGCAACAAGGGTATTGCATTTAACAAAAACACCTTCTTTGAGTAGGTTGAATTTGCCTATTGGAGGAGGGGTAAATATTATCAATGCAACAACCGAGAACCATGGCCCTAGCTGGAGAATGGTAGTGCATTTAACCGATGAGATTGAAGCTTATGGCTTATATCCAGGAGGACAAAGTGGTAATCCAGGAAGCCCTTACTATGATAGTTTTGTGGATACTTGGGCAGCTGGTAAATATTATCGTTTATTGTTCCTGCCCTTGGATAAACTAAAATCAGACAGCAGAACTAAATGGCATATACAATTTAACAAAGCCTAACCTCCATTAATTTTTCAAACTAGAAAATAACTTTATGAAATTAGAATCATTAAAAATACCTATCTCCATTTTACTTTCTGCATTAGTAACTTTTGCTTTAGGATTGTATGGTAATTTACCATGGTGGAGTTTTGCTGTGGCCAATTTTATTATTGCCATTGCCATTCCATTAAAACCTTGGGTAAATTTTTTAACGGGGGCTTTAGGAGTGGGAGCAATTTGGGCAGGTTTGGCAACAGGGATTGATGCAGCTAACAATCATATTTTATCTACTAAAGTGGCTAGTATTTTGCCTTTACAAGGTTCCTACGTGCTGTTAATTGTAGTAACTGCCTTCCTGGGTGCTTTAGTGGGCGGCTTTGCAAGCTTAACAGGGGCTTATTTAAGAAAAAAATAATTTCAGTATCTTTGTATTGAATTTGCTTAATCTGTAATTGAGCTTAAATTTAATAGCTATGTCTGTATTACACAATCGTGTTTCCAACCAAGAGTTGAAACAAAAACTGCATGAGGAAACTTTTCCCAGAACCACCATTAGTTTTTACCAGTATTTTACAATTCAAGATCCCCAATTATTTAGAGACGAAATGTATCGCGCTTTCAATGCAATGAAAGTTTTTGGGCGTATTTATGTCGCATCCGAAGGGATTAATGCACAAGTAAGTATTCCATCGCACAATATGGATGTGTTTAGAGATTATTTATACTCTTTTAAGCCATTGAAAGGCATTCGATTAAATATAGCAGTGAATGATGACGGAAAAAGTTTTTGGGTATTGAGAATTAAAGTGCGTGAAAAAATTGTAGCCGATGGCATTGAGGATCCTAGCTTTAGTATGGAAAATAAAGGGAAGTATTTGAGTGCAAAGGAAATGAATGCACTTATTGATAAAGAGGATACGATCGTGATTGACATGCGCAATCACTATGAATACGAAGTGGGTCATTTTGAAAGAGCCATAGAAATCCCCTCTGATACATTTAGGGAACAATTGCCCATGGCAGCCGATTTGATGAAGGATAAAAAGGACAAAAATATTATTATGTATTGCACTGGGGGCATTCGATGCGAAAAAGCAAGTGCCTATATGTTACATCAGGGATTCAAAAATGTATATCATTTAGAAGGGGGGATCATCAATTATGCCAATAAAATAAAAGAAGCTGGATTGGAAAGCAAATTCAAAGGAAAGAATTTTGTTTTTGACGAAAGATTGGGAGAAAAAATTACAGACGATATTATTGCAAAATGTCATCAGTGCGGTAAGCCTGCAGACACCCATACCAATTGCAAAAATGACGCTTGTCATTTGTTATTTATTCAATGTGCCGAATGCGCCCAATCCTTTGATGGTTGTTGTACCACCGAGTGTAAGGAAGTGTTCCATTTGCCCATTGAAGAACAGGAAAAATTAAGGGCAGGCCAAAAAAACGGCATTCAGGTTTTTAACAAAAGCAAGCAAAGGCTTAGACCCAGACTGGGGATTAATATTGACGTAAAATGATATTTAATCGTTTTTCATTCTTCTCCGCTCGCCACTTAACGCTAAAAAACTAAAAATAAATCTAAAATTGTGAACTCGCTTCGCTCAGACATGCACAATTTTTTAACGATTCATTTTTAGTTTTTCTTGACGCTATGGCTCGATGTTCAGAAGTGAAATACTTTTAAATATTTCATTATACTATTGCAACTTCTTAAGGGAATTACAAACTAAATTATAAGTTTCTTCTTCGGATTTTGGCTCAGGCTTAAATGGTGCGCCAATTACTTTTTCATAAAGCTCAATATATCTTTTTGAAATAGTCTCAATCCATTCATCAGACATATTGGGGACAGTTTGACCTTCCTTGCCCATGAAATTATTTTCAATCAACCATTCACGTACAAATTCTTTACTTAATTGTTTTTGTTTTTCTTTTTTTGCTTGACGTTCTTCAAAACCAGCTGCATAAAAGTACCTTGAAGAATCAGGTGTATGAATTTCGTCCATTAAAAAAATGGTATCCCCGATTTTCCCGAATTCATATTTTGTATCCACTAAAATCAACCCTTGTTTTGCAGCGATTTCTTTACCTCTTTGAAATAAGGCCAAAGCATATTTTTCTAAAATGGCCCATTCTTCGGCCGAGGCCAACCCTTGTTGAATAATGGCTTCTTTTGAAATATCCTCGTCATGACCTTCGCTTGCTTTAGTCGAAGGCGTGATGATGGGAGTGGGAAAAAAATCATTTTCTACCAATCCTTCAGGCAATGTAACACCACATAATTCTCGTCCACCTGCGTTATAAGTTCTCCAGGCATGCCCCACTAAATTACCTCTTACGACCATTTCTATTTTAAATGGAGTACATTCTTTACCTATTGCTACATTGGGAGCGGGGGTTTCCAAAAGCCAGTTGGGGCATATATCGGTTGTTTTTTCCAGCATATAGGCCGCAATTTGGTTCAAAACCTGCCCTTTGAAGGGGATTGGCCTGGGTAAAATGACATCAAAAGCTGAAATACGGTCACTTGCAATCATTACAAGTAATTGATTTTCAATGTAATAAACGTCTCTTACTTTGCCGTGGTATTCGCTAATTTGTTGCGGGAATGGTTTTAAATTCATAGCACTAAATTAAAATTTTAAGGCTAATTCCCGATAATTTTTTTAAATGCTAATATTTTGTTATTTTGTAGTACAATTCAATTAAAAACAAACATTTATGAAACGATTTTTAAGCCATATGGGTTTAGTTTGTCTTGCCACGATCATGGCAATTTCAGCTACTGCTCAAACAGCTAGTACTATTACAGGTACTGTTAAAAATTCAAATTCCTCAGAATCCCTTTCTGCTGTTTCAGTGACGGTGAAAGGAGGAAATGCAGGTACATTTACCGATGATAAAGGTAATTTCAAGTTAGTAACTAATCAAAAAGCACCGCTTACTTTGGTGTTTACTTCTGTTGGATTTGAGTCTAAGGAAGTGGTTGTTGATGAGAAAAATACAAAGTTATCAGTGAGTTTAACACCAAGCTATGTGTTAGGTTCTGATGTTGTGGTTTCTGCATCAAGAGTAGCAGAAAGAATTCTGGAATCTCCAGTTTCTATTGAAAGAGTAAATAATGCTCAAATCAGATCTGCATCTGCTGCCAACTATTATGATATCCTTGCAAATTTGAAAGGAGTCGATGTAGTTGCTGCAAGTTTAACTTTTAAAAGTATCACAACAAGAGGTTTTAATGGATCTGGTAATACACGTTTAAATCAATTGATTGACGGTATGGATAACCAAGCGCCAGGTTTAAACTTTGCCGTGGGTACAATGGTAGGTTTGACGGAATTAGATGTTGATAATATGGAATTATTACCAGGTGCATCTTCAGCTTTATATGGTTCTGGTGGTATGAATGGTACTGTTTTAATTAACAGTAAAAATCCATTCAAATACCAAGGATTAAGCTTCCAAATTAAGCAAGGGGTGAACCATGTTGACAATTATCAACGTCCACAAGCTGCTTATCAGGACTATACAGTAAGATGGGCAAGTAAAGTAGGTGATCGTTTTGCTTATAAAATCAGTGCTCAATATACTGAAGCGCAGGACTGGTTAGCAAATAATACTACAAACTATTCTAGAAATACAGGAACTCCTAATGGTCAAACTATTCCAGGTTGGAGAGAGTCTGATCCAAATTATGATGGTGTGAACGTATATGGTGATGAAACAACTTCATCATTAAGTTCCATTTACAGCTCAGTAAGAACTGGTGTATTAGGTGCATTGACTGCTGCTTATGGTGGTAATGCTGCTACAGCCAATACTGTTTTTGGTCAATTATTTGGTGCTGCCCAAGCTGGACCTTTCTCTTCTAACTTAGCTACTTATACTGCTTTCTTAACAGGGGCAAATCCAGCTTTAGCACAATTCGCACCTTTTTTATATGGTGAAGCAAAGGGAATGTTTACTGGAGTAAATGTGAGCAGAACAGGTTACAATGAGGTAGATATTATTGATCCAGTTGTTAAAAACACTAAGATTACCGGGTCAATCCACTATAAAATAAACGACAAGACCGAAGCTTCATTTAGTGCTTATACAGGTTCTGGTAACACTGTATATACTGGAAGTGACCGTTATTCTTTAAATGGATTAACGATGAGTCAATTCAAATTTGAATTGAAGTCAAAAAACTGGTATGCACGTGCATACAAAACAATTGAAGATGCCGGTAACTCCTACAATGCAACTATCACCACTCGTTTATTTAACGAAGCTTGGAAGCCAAGTACTACTTGGTACCCAACTTACACTGCTGCTTATGTAAACTTCAGAAATGCAGGAATGAATGCAACAGCTGCTGGAAATGCGGCAAGAGGTGTAGCTGATCAAGGAAGACCTACTGGAAATATTGGTACTAGTCCTTTGTTTAAGTCAATAGCAAATGTGCCTATTTCTCAAGGGGGTGGTCGTTTCTTAGACAAGTCTGAATTGAGTGTAGTAGAAGGTCAATAT
This sequence comes from Bacteroidota bacterium, assembly GCA_947457075.1. Lineage (GTDB taxonomy): Bacteria > Bacteroidota > Bacteroidia > Chitinophagales > Chitinophagaceae > Sediminibacterium. The sequence continues at coordinate 104,800 of CANGUG010000005.1, read as the reverse complement.
AATTTAACTGAATTATTTGATTTAGGAAAATACGATGCTGACTTATTAATTGGTGGAAGCTTTAAGCAATACATGTTAAATTCACAAGGAACGTTGTTTGCGGATACAGCTGGCAATATTGGAATTAAAGAAAGTGGTGTTTATACTCAATTAACTAAAAAGTTTTTTGGTGATATCTTGAAAATATCTCTTTCTGGACGTTATGATAAAAATGAGAATTTCAAAGGTCGTTTCACACCAAGAGCCACTGCGGTTATCAAAATTGCAGAAGACAACAATATCCGTGTTTCTTACCAACAAGCTTACCGTTTCCCTACCACACAAAACCAATGGATCAATTTGTTAGTAGGAGGTGGTACTCGTTTAATGGGAGGTTTACCTCAATTGAGAGATTATTATAAGTTTAATACAAACCCTGCTTATTCATTATCAAGTGTATTAGCAGGCGCACCTGTTCAACAACAATTCGGTGAGTTCAAGCCTGAGTCTATGAGTTCATTTGAAGTTGGATACAAAACTTTAATCAACAAGAAATTATTGATTGACTTTTATGCATATGCTGGAAAATACACCAATTTTATCAGTGGTGTAACTGTATTACAATCACGTAATGCGGCTAATCCTCAATTAAGTGATTTAGCTGATCCAAGCAAGCGTATTGCTTATAGCATTTCAACCAACGCTCCTGGTGATGTATTCACTAGCGGATGGGGATTGTCTGCTGATTACATGATGCCTCGTAACTTTACTTTCTCTGCAAGTATATACACTGACGAGATTGGTAGCTTACCAAACGGATTTGTTTCTTACTTTAATACACCATTGTTCAGAGCAAATTTTGCTTTAAACAACAGCGGTTTCTTATTGAAGGACAGATTAGGATTTGGTGTTAATTTCCACTACCAAGATGATTTCATCTATGAGGGAACTTTCTCTGTAGGTAAAGTTGCTTCATTCAAAACTGTAGATGCAGTACTTACTTATAAAGTACCTTCTATCAAGTCAATGGTGAAAGTAGGTGGAACCAATATTTTCAATCATTATTATAGAACGGCATATGGTAATCCAGCAATTGGTGGATTGTATTATGTAAGTTTTGCGTATAATATTTTGTAATATTTTATATCTCATTAAGGTGGGTTAGCCTTAAGAATCCCTCTTCGACTTGTCGGGGAGGGATTTTTTTTACCCAAAAAATGCCCTTTTTTATAGTATAAAACCTATTTTTGCAACTCAAAATAAATCCAAATAAATGCGATCAATAGCCTTTAGAGAAGCATTGCGTGAAGCAATGTCCGAGGAAATGAGAAGGGACGAAAGAGTCTTACTAATGGGGGAAGAAGTTGCTGAATACAATGGCGCTTACAAAGTGAGTCAGGGTATGTTGGCAGAGTTTGGCCCTAAGCGTATTATTGATACTCCAATTTCAGAATTGGGCTTTACAGCGGTGGCAGTTGGCGCTGCACAAAATGGCTTAAGACCAATAGTGGAGTTTATGACTTGGAACTTTGCTGTTTTATCATTGGATCAAATTTTAAATACAGCAAGTAAAATGTTGGCAATGAGTGGTGGTCAAATTGGATGTCCAATTGTGATGCGCGGTCCAAACGGAAGTGCAGGTCAATTGGGTGCACAACATTCTACCGCTTTTGAAAGTTATTTAGCCAATATTCCAGGTATTAAAGTGGTATCTCCTTCTAATGGATATGATGCTAAGGGTTTATTAAAGCAAGCCATTCGTTATGAAGAGGATCCGATTATGTTTTTAGAAAGTGAGGTAATGTATGGTGATAAGAGTGATGTTCCAGAGGAAGAATATTATATCCCATTGGGCTTAGCCGATGTTAAAAAAGCTGGAACGGATGTAACAATTGTCTCTTATAATAAAATGATGAAAGTGGCATTAGGCACTGCCGCTGAATTAGAGAAAGAGGGTATTAGTGCGGAAGTAATTGATTTAAGAACTATTCGTCCTTTGGATTGGATGACAGTATTGACTAGTGTTAAAAAAACAAACCGTTTAGTGATTATTGAAGAGCAATGGCCTTTTGCTTCGGTTTCTTCAGAATTGTCTTACCGAATTCAAAAGGAAGGGTTTGATTATTTAGATGCACCTATTCGTAGAATTACCAGCGCGGATGCACCTATGCATTATGCCCCTAATTTAACTGCTTTGGCCATTCCTGACGTCGCAAGATCAGTTGCCTTAGTCAAAGAAGTATTGCATCAGTACAAATAACCATAAAGGCAAAAGCTAAAGGGGCAAAATCAAGGTTTATCCTTATTTGCAACCATTTATACCTGCTTTTATGAATTAACAATCTTTTTTATAAATATCCCTGACAAAGGGATATTTTTGTTATAGATAAAAAATAAATTATGGGCATTTTTGTATTCATTATTTACTGGTTGGGTTGGCACTTTGGTATTTACATGTTGTTGTTAAAAGCAGGAGTGAACAAGCGGAAGGCCATCATCCCCATTTACAATACATGGGAAGTGGTTCAATTGTGCGGCATTAAAAAATATTGGTTTTGGATTCAGTTAATACCTGTGCTTGGTCAATTTGTGACCCTTTGGATTTCCATCATTTTTGTGATGCATTTTAAGAAAGTAAATATCATACAACATACTTTAACAGTTTTTGTTCCCTTTATTTATTTGCCCTATTTAGGCAACGCTGCAACCACAAAATGGTTTGGTGCGGAGGCATTAAGTCATTATCATAAGCCCGCAACAAGAGAATGGATTGATGCTGCTGTATTTGCGGTAGTAGCTGCTACTTTAATTAGAACTTTTTTGTTTGAAGCCTATGTTATTCCAACAGAGAGTATGGAAAAAACATTGTTGGTGAATGACTTTTTGTTTGTAGATAAAGTGACTTATGGTGCCCGAATTCCACAAACACCTTTGTCGTTCCCATTTGTACACAACACGATGCCTGGTTCCATTACAACACCATCTTATTTAAAATGGGTACAGTTAGATTACACCCGTCTTCCCAAGGTTAGAGATATTAATAGAAACGATGTGGTGGTGTTTAATTTCCCAGCAGGAGACACAATTATCAACCTAGCTGAGTTTGGAAGTAAAATTCCTTATTACGATGTACTCCGAAGCCCTGAATTTGGTGGAGATAGAGAAAAGTTAACCAATCAGTTTCCTTTACTTGTTCACCCAATTGATAAAACCGATAATTATATCAAAAGATGTGTGGGTATCCCAGGGGATCTGATTCAAATAAAGAAAAGTCAATTATGGGTAAATGGCCAGCCTGCTAGTTTCCCTGAAAATGCACAAACTGAATATATTGTAGTTACAGACGGTACTTTAATTCCGGATGAGTATGTACAAAATAATATTGGAATTAATATTGCCGAAGGTAGTGCCGATTTTCAGGCGGTAGAAGGACGTCAAAATACGTATAAAATTAATATGACTCCGTTGGCTGCAAATGAATTAAGAAAATTGAAAATGATTAAGTCTGTTGATTTTTATGAAGAAAATACAGTGGGCTTAACTTTCCCTAATGATGTGGTGCATTTTCCATGGACCATTGATAATTTTGGGGCCATTCGAATTCCTAAAACAGGGGATATTATTGAATTGAATGATAGTACGATTGAATTGTATCGACGTTTAATTTGCACTTATGAAAACAATACATTGGAAAAGGTAAAGGATCAGTATGTTTTAAACGGTACCGTTGCGAAAACATATACTGTGAAGCAAAATTATTATTGGATGATGGGGGATAATCGCCATAGAAGCCAGGATAGTCGTTTTTGGGGTTTTGTACCTGAAACACATATTGTTGGACGTGCAGCACTTATTTGGTTTAGCTATAGTAATTCCATTAGATGGAATAGGATATTTAATTTAATTAAATAACAAGCATGCAACATAAATTTGAGTTTGAATACGAGGAATTAGCGGACATTACTTTACTGTCAATAGAGGATAAAGAACTTTTAGAAGCTGCCCAAAAAGCGACTCAAAATGCTTATGCGCCCTATTCTAATTTCTTAGTAGGCGCTGCTGCAAGGTTATCCAATAATTCAATCGCTATTGGTGCCAATCAGGAGAGTGCTAGTTTCCCAGTAGGGGTTTGTGCAGAAAGGGCTTTGTTAAATAGTGTAGGAAGTCAATTTCCCGATTTATCCATCACTACCATGGCCATAAGTTATCAACCCATTGGTAAAGATGCCAATGAGCCTATTTCCCCTTGTGGTATGTGTAGGCAATCCCTTTTAGATTTTGAAAACAGGTATGGTGCCCCCATAAAAATTATTCTTTCCGGTATGAAAGGGAGGGTAATGGTATTGAAAACGGCAAGTCATTTATTGCCATTTGGATTTGACGGGGCTATTTTAAAATAAGGTTTGCACACCATGGGCCAATCGAAATTCGTGTTGTAATAACCATCTTTTTCTGGCTTTACCCCAAGCATAACCAACCAAGGATTGATCGGTGCCAATAATTCGATGACAGGGTACTATCATTGCAATTTTATTTTTCCCATTGGCGGCGGCGGCAGCACGGATACATTTTGGATCCCCTAACTTTTTTGCTAAATCGGCATAACTAATGGTTTTACCAAAGGGGATTTCGTATAATTCTTTCCATACTTTTTGCTGAAATTCAGTGCCTTCTTGATGTATTGCTACAGAAAAAGCAGTGCGCTTGCCAGCAAAATATTCCATTAATTCATTTACGCATTGGTGTATGATTTCAGGAAGTACTTCTTCAGATTCAAAATAAGGATCGGCTGACTCCGGCTCAATGAAAACTAATTCAGTAATGCATTGCTCATCGGCCGTGATTTTTATTTGACCAATTGGGCTATGGTAAATATGTTGAACGAGTACTTCCATTATGCTTCAAGCAAATTTGCTAAATCTGTTAAATCCTTTTGTTTGTATTGCAATATTGGACTCGTAAAACATTTAGCCAACTCTACAATATGCTTTTTGATGATTCTAATATTGGAAAGCTTTTTATAGTACACATTCTTGGGTTCAATATTGGATCGGGTAAAATATTGATCAAGGTCTTTTTGTGAAAAGGGATGCCCAGTGGTACCCTCAACGTAAAATTGAATGTATTCCTGCGGGTGTTGGTAATTTTCGGCTGGATCCCAATCGGGTGTATAAAAAGCTACAATACATTGTTTAGGAATATTGATAAATGCCGCTTGGATTTCAAGTTGATTACAAAGTTCTGCGTATAAAATAGTATTCGCAAAGGCGTTTCCTTTTTTATATTGAAGGGGTGCAGAAATTAAAAACTCTTCTGGTTTTTCATAATTCACTTCTACGCCCTTTATTTGGTAATAATTAAATAAAATATTCCTTAGCACATTGGCTTGCTCCAAAGGGGTTAGATAGTTGTTTAACTCTAGCCAAATATTACGTCTAATTTTTTCCATTTGATGGCGCAGGGTATCTATATTCAATTCAGGAAATTGAAATTGTGTAACAAGCAAGGCGCCTTCAAATAAGGAGGGGTTGGGGTTAGATTTCCAAAGGATAAAAGCTTCTTTGAGGTCCTGAAGCCTTAACTTATAAATCATTATTTCAATACGCTCTAAAGTGGTTTCTTCTAGGGTATTTTCCCATAAGTGTTCTAAATCAGGAATAATGGGGGTGCCATACACCAATAACCTGTTTTGAATAGTATTAAATACTTCTTCGTCTGGGTCATCAATTAGGCTAAATAAAGCTTTTATTTCCTTTTCTTTGTTCATGCTCACTAAATGGAGTCGTTTAATTATTCAAAACAACACATTTTTTTTGACATGTTCATGCAATAGTTATCCCATACCTGTGGATATAATGGGTGATTTATACATAATAATTTATAATCTTCTTCGTTATGCGTAATTAATTGAGAATAAATAGACTTAATACGCTTAAATGGGTATATTTATATATTATAATAAGATCCATGCAAAATCAAACAATGGCGACTCCTAAGTTCCCTGTAAAGACCCATTCTTTACATGCTGAATTAAAAAAAAGAGTAAAAGAATATCTTGATCAACATGATATTAAATCTACCGGTAACTATAAATTATTTTCCAAAGCCATCCTTTTAATGACCCTATTTGTTGTTACTTATGTGCATTTGGTTTTTTTCACCCCCAGTATTGTATGGGCCGTTGTAGAAAGTATATTTTTTGGCGGTTTAATTGCTGCCATTGGTTTTAATGTCATGCACGATGGTAGCCATGGAAGCTTTAGTAAGTATGCCTGGCTTAATAAATTGGCTTCCTCCTCAATTAGTGTTTTAGGCGCTAGTAGATATATGTGGGGCATGAAACATGTTACCATTCATCATACTTATACAAATATCGATGGGGTGGATGATGATATTGAAGTGGGCGTATTTATGCGAATGGCACCTACTCAAAAATATTTAGGAATGCATCGTTTTCAACATATCTATTTTTGGTTTCTTTACATGTTATTGTACATTTTCTGGATTTTCTTTGCAGATTATAAAAAGTACTTCTCTAAAAAAATTGGCGCTATACATTTAAGTGATATGTCTATGGGAGAACATATTGAATTCTGGGCAGTAAAAGTATATCATGCCGCTGCATTCGTTATTGTGCCAATTTATATGGTAGGATGGGTTAGCTGGTTGGTAGGCTTTTTATTGGCAACTTTGTTTGCTGGTTTTGTATTGAGTATTGTATTTCAGTTAGCCCATACAGTGGAGGATGCTAATTTTCCATTGGCAATTCAACCTGAAAATAAAATGCCTGATGAATTTGCTGCACATCAAATTTTAACAACGGCTAACTTTGCAACAAAAAGTAAGGTTGTAAGTTGGTTGGTGGGTGGATTGAATTTTCAAATTGAGCATCATTTATTCCCCAAAGTATCCCATGTGCATTATCCAGCTATCTCAAAAATAGTAAAAGAAGCATGTGACGATTTCAAACTAAAATATATTGAATATCCTACCTTATTAAGTGCTATTAAGGCCCATTTTAATTACGTAAAGCTAATGAGTAAGCCAAGTTTGGCCTAATCTTTTCAGCTGCATTATTTTAAAGAAGGCATTCTTTAGAAAATAAAAAAAGGATATCAATTGATATCCTTTTTTTATTACTCCTTTGTAAATGACTGATAAATTATATTCGGTTTAAGCTTTCTTTTTTCTTGCTGTTTTACGAGGGGGATTCTTTATTAATTCCTCAATAATTTCTTTCACTTCTTCAATGGTTAAGGTTTCTACTTTTTCTTGTTGTTCTTTGGTTAACTTGAAATTGCGTAATCCTTGTTTGATATAAGGACCGTAAGGGCCTCTTAATAGTTGAATTTTTTCTTTTTCAAAAACTTTAATGGTTCTTTCGTCTTTGGCTTTGCGTTTCTCTGCAATCATTGGAGACAATTCCTCCAAGCTAACGGTATAGGGATCCATTTCCTTGTTGAGGGAGTAGAACTTCTTATCATGCGCCGCATAAGGACCAAAGCGACCAATATTCACAGTTACTTCGGCGTCTTCAAACAAGCCAAGTGTTCTTGGTAATTTGAATAATTCCATTGCTTCTTCAAAACTGATTGTTTCAATACTTTGAGAAGCTTTCAATTTGGCAAATTTTGGTTTTTCTTCCTCATCCTGGTGGCCTATTTGAACCATTGGCCCATAACGCCCCATTCTTGCAATTACTTTTTTACCACTTATTGGATCAAAACCTAATTCTCTTTCCCCTTTAGCGCGTTCTGCATTTTCTAAGGTATGTTCAATGGTTTCATGGAAAGGGTTATAAAACGCCTCTAACATTTTGCTCCATTTTAATTTACCCAATGCAATTTCATCAAACTCTCCTTCAATTTTAGCAGTAAAGCCAAAATCCATTACTTTAGGGAAGTTTAATTTTAAGAAGTCGGTCACCACCAAGCCTAGGTCGGTAGGAGAGAGTTTGTTTTTCTCTGCACCTGTAATTTCAGAAGCTTGCTCGGTAGTAATTTCATCCTTATTATTCAGTGATAAAATTTGGTACACTCTTTTAATACCTTCTTTCTCTTTTTTCTCTACATAATTACGTTTCATAATAGTCGTAATGGTAGGGGCATAAGTGGAAGGTCGGCCAATACCTAACTCCTCTAATTTTTTTACCAAGCTAGCTTCGGTATATCTTGAAGCTGGGCGGCTAAAGCGTTCTAGCCCAGTCATGCTCACAAAGTCAAGGACTTGACCTTTGGCTAATGGAGGTAAAATTGCCTCAGCATTTTCGTCCTCTTCTTCGATATCGTCATCATCTTTGCCTTCCAAATATACTTTTAAGAAACCATCAAATTTCATTACCTCACCACTTGCGGATAAGGTTTCTTTATTGGTAGATATTTCAATTTTTGCAGTGGTTTTTTCAAATGCTGCATCCGTCATTTGAGAAGCAATGGTACGCTTCCAAATTAATTCATATAAACGATTGGTATCCGCATCATCTACCTTAGATTCATTCATATAAGAAGGTCTAATGGCTTCATGTGCTTCCTGTGCACTTTCGTTTTTATTTTTGAACTTTCTAGGTTGATAATACTTTTCGCCAAAGCTTGAATTGATCTCTGATTTAATCGCTTCCATGGCTGTTTCACTCAAACTAATACTATCCGTTCTCATGTAAGTGATTTTACCACTTTCATATAATTTTTGAGCAAGTAACATGGTTTTGCTTACACTGTACCCTAATTTTCGAGACGCTTCTTGTTGTAGGGTAGAAGTGGTGAAAGGCGCTGATGGTGTACGTTTCCCGTCTTTAACAGTCACGTCTTTCACCGTATATTTTGCACCCTTGCATTCGTTTAAAAATTTTTCAGCAGCCCCTGCAGTAGTTAATTTCTGTGGACCTTCTGCCTTGAACTTCACCTTCTTTTTATTAATATCTAATGCTGTAAATAAAGCAGATACTTTAAATACACTCTCTGGTGTAAATTGATTGATTTCTCTTTCTCTTTCGGCAATTAATCGAACAGCAACACTTTGTACACGACCTGCACTTAAACTTCTTTGCATGCCAATTTTACGCCATAATACAGGGCTTAATTCAAAACCTACTATTCTATCTAAAATTCTTCTTGCTTGTTGCGCATCCACTAAATCCATATTAATTAAACGAGGATTCTCCACTGCTTTTTTAATAGCAGGGGCAGTGATTTCATGAAATACTATTCGCTTTGTTTTTTTTGGATCTAAACCTAATACCTCCGCTAAATGCCAACTAATACTTTCTCCTTCACGGTCCTCATCCGATGCCAACCAAACTTCCTTGGCCTTTTTGGTCATGGATTTTAATTCTTTCACCACTTTTTCTTTCTCTGAAGGAACCATGTATCTGGGCGCAAACTTGTTTTTTAAGTCTATACCCATATCGTTTTTCTCTAAATCACGTATATGACCGTAACAGCTTCTCACTTCAAACTCATCACCCAAGATTTTCTCAATGGTCTTTGCCTTTGCTGGCGACTCAACGATTAGTAAGTTTTTTGACATAGTAGTCAACCGCTCCTTCGGGGTTTTTATATTGAAAATCAACAATTTATGAAAAACAATGAAGTGACTTATTACAGATACCTAACTGTTTCTCTTGATGCAATATTAGAGTATTAGCTTTAAAAAATAAAAATCATCTGCGATTAAGCCGACAAAAATGCCACTATTTGGTCAATTACGGCGGGTGATTTATATACTTTGTTATGTCCTAAATCATTGGTAATCATAAACTTAATATTTTGAGGGGCATTATTTTTAAAATTTACCAAATCTTGGTAGGGACAAACCCGGTCTCCTTGGTCATGTATCCATAAGATTTCGCCAGGATATTTTTCAATGGCCCTATCCGCTTCAAAAAAGGTTACCGGTAAAGTAGTACGTGTTTTTAATTCATTGTAAAATGCTTCTTTGACTGGCTCGGAAAAACGCATCATGGTGAAATAATTGTCAAAAGTGGTGGTTGTTTTTGTAGCAGGAGCAATTAATACAAATTTATGGGTAAGAGGATTTTCAATGTTTTCGGCAACCATCGCCAAAGTAATACCTCCTAAAGAGTGTCCCATAAAGTGATCAATTGGCCCGTAGGCATTCATGATATGCTCAATCGCTTCTTTATATATAAGTATATTAATATATTTTCCTTCGCTTTTTCCATGTCCTGGAGCGTCAAACCCAATTACGCGAAACCCTTCTTTCAATAAGGGCTGTATATATTGCTCAAACTTGTAAAAATTACTTGCATAACCATGGCAAATAAGCACTGTCTTGCCATTGGGCTTATTGGCATTCCATTCATAACCTTTAATAGTGATGTCCTCTTTTAATTCTAAGGTCAAAGGTTTTGCTTGATGGAAAACGGCTGGGGCTTTTGTTTTTTTATATTTTGGGTAGGGGGTACAAAACAAATCAAAGGCAATTTTTCCTGCAATAGCTGGAGAAAGCTTACCAATGGTACTGAATTTTGTTCTCAAGTATTGGAGGTACATTCTCTCAGAAAAGCCAAGCTTCGCCATATTGTGTTCATATTAGGCTGCAAAGATAAGAAGCAAAAAAGCAGCTTTTGCTTTTTTTTGTATTTCGACAATAAAAACAATGAATAAAAGCTGGTTTAAAGCTATTTTTGCAAAAACTTATTTACGATTATTATGTACGAGTTAAAAATTAATTTTGAACAAAAGGGCCTAACGCCAGTTGTATTGAATGAGGTGAAGGCGGGAGAAAGTTTATTAGAAGTAATTTTAGATGCAGGCATTGAATTGCATCATAACTGCGGGGCAGTTTGTGCATGTAGCACCTGTCATTTATATGTGAAGCAAGGAATGGAGTTCTTGGAAGCATTATCGGACAAAGAGGAGGATTTTATTGATAGAGCAGTAAGCCCAAGAATTGAATCAAGACTTGGATGTCAATGTATAATTCAAGAAGGTACAGGAACAATTGAAGTAACTTTACCGGATCAAACACAGTTTTTAGGCGAGTAAGCACTTGCCCCGTTATTAAACAAATTTGTAGCTAAAAAAATCTAGTATATGTCGCATTTTGAACCACCTATTTATTGGAATGACCATGAAGATATCGCCCAAAAATTATATGAAAAATTTGGAGATGACTATTCAGAGTCTAAAATTTACAGAGTACGTTTTACAGATTTATTAGAATGGGTATTGACCCTGCCTCATTTTGAAGGGAAGCGAGAAGAATCCAACGAGGGACATTTGGAAATGATTCAAAGTGCCTGGGTGTATGAATGGCGTGATAATCAAAAATAAGCTTACATTTATTTATTAAAATAGTTTAATTGTTAGCGACTCTACAAAAAATTACTTGTTTCATTTTTGACGTTGATGGTGTGTTAACCAACGGCGATGTGATGGTAATGCCTAATGGAGTACTTACAAGGAAAATGAATATTAAAGATGGCTACGCTTTGCAATTAGCTGTTAAAAAAGGCTACAAAGTGTGGGTTATCTCTGGAGGCAATTCGGTCGAAGTGGAGGAGCGTTTACATAATTTAGGCGTTACGGAAGTACATATGAAGGTGAAAGACAAACGTGCATTGGTGCAGGAGTTGTCGGTTTTACACCAGGTCCCGCTTAATGAAATGATATTTATGGGGGATGATATGCCTGATTATGAGGCCATGTCGATAGTGGGTGTTGCAGCATGCCCCAAAGATGCAGCAGTGGATATTAAATCTATTTCAACCTATATTTCGCTTGCCAATGGTGGAGCAGGTTGTGCAAGAGAGATTATTGAAAAAGTGTTAAAATTAAATAACCACTGGGATACAGCGGACCATATTCAGGCAAGATAAGCTAACCTATTAAAAAATTATACTTGAATACTTTTTTATATTTTCTGCGATTGGTTAGATGGCCTAATCTGCTATTTATTTTATTAGCAGAGTCTTTATTTCATTTTTGTATTTACAAGCCTTTATATCCCAATGCGGTGGAAGGAATAGATTTCAATTTCTTTTTAATTGCTGCTACTTATTTATTCATTGCCGCTGCTGGATATATTATCAATGATTATTTTGACATTAATATTGATCAAGTCAACAAGCCTAATAAAGTGGTAGTGGGGGCACATATTAATAGACGTTGGGTTATATTTTGGCATTTTGTATTTAGTGTAATGGGTGTTTTCATTTCGACCATCGCTTTTCCTATAAAACAGTATTGGCATATACATTTTTCTAATTTATTGACCATTTTATTATTATGGTTTTACTCTACAAATTTTAAAAAGGACTTTTTGGTGGGTAATGTTGTGATTGGTCTTTTAACTGCTTGGTCCATTGCTGTGGTGTATTTTTCTAAATTCACCATTCAACAATTGGTGAACCCCAATATGAATGACCTTGCCAATTTTAGATTGGTGAAACTAATGCTACTGTATTGTTCATTTGCTTTTATATTAACCTTGGTAAGAGAGGCGTTGAAAGACATGGAGGACATGGAGGGAGATCAAAAGTTTGGATGTAAAACTTTGCCCATAGTTTGGGGACTTCAACCTACTAAAGTTTATATAGGGGTGTGGTTAGTGGTGGTAATTGCTGTCCTAGCCTTTATTCAATTGTATGTGATACCTTTTGGTTGGTGGTATAGTATTTTGTATTGCTTAATTTTTATTATTTACCCTTTGGCCTTAGTATTGTACAAATTAAAAAATGCATATACCAGCAATGATTTTCATAAGCTAAGTTTGTATATTAAAATTGCCATGTTTGCTGGAATTTTGTCCATGTTGTTTTTTTACTTTTTATTGTAATGTATGTCCCAATTTATTTTAGCATCTCAGTCACCAAGACGTAAATTATTATTGGAATGGGCAGAGATACCTTTTGAAATAATTGTATCTGATTCAGATGAGTCTTTCCCTGCCGAGCTACCTATCAATGATGTGCCAGCATATATTGCAAAGCAAAAAGCATTGGAAGTAGCAGCTCAGTTAGCTAAAACAAGGGGTGAATTTGACAAATATTGTATAATTGCTGCAGACACCGTTGTAGTTTTAAACAATGAAATAATGGGTAAGCCATTGGACCGATCGCATGCGATTAGTTCATTATCGAAGTTGTCAGGCAAAACACATCAGGTAATTACAGGAGTATGTTTATTGCATAATCACCAAGAGGAAACTTTTTCTGAAACTACACAAGTTACTTTTCATGAATTAACCAATAGTCAAATTGAGTATTATGTTGATTGCTATAAGCCCTATGATAAGGCTGGGGGATATGCCATTCAAGAATGGATTGGGGTAGTGGGTATTAAAAGTATTGAGGGAGACTTTTATAATGTAATGGGGCTTCCAGTTAGTAAACTTGTCCAAAAAATAAAGCAGCTAGGACTTTTGAAAGGCTAGCTGCTTTGGGTTAATTTCAATTAATATCAGCAAAAAATAGAATCAGTAGATTGGTAAATTATAACCAATTGAAAGCGATATCTAATTCAATAGCTGGGTGCAAACTTCTTTCCACTGGACAGGTTCTGGCAACCCGTTCTAATATTTCTTTTGTTTTTTCATCCAAGTTTAATGCAGGGATAGTTACATGCGCTACTATTTTTCCTATTCTTCTGGGATCGGCCACCATTACTTTGGTTACAGCTACTTTAGCTCCATCCAAAGCAATATCCATTGTTTCTGCTTTAATACCCATTGTCGTTATCATACATGCGCCTAGGCCTGTTGCGATCAAATCGGTTGGAGAGAATCTTTCACCTTTCCCTTTGTTATCAGTAGGAGCATCGGTTTCAATTGCGGAACCGCTTTGTAAATGAAGGCAGGTTGTTCTTAGGTTGGATTCGTAGGTAACAGTTGCGGTCATAAGAATGATTTTTATATTTATGATTTCAGTAAAATTACAATTTAATTTACCTTAAGTCTTGTATTTTTGCAAAGTTAATCAAGAACTTATGCAAGAATTGCCCATCTTAAATTCCGCGCCTACGGAACGTTTAAAAAAGCCCGATTGGTTAAGGGTGAAACTGCCCATTGGAGAAAGTTATAAGCATGTGAGAGGCTTGGTGGACAATCATAAATTGCATACTATTTGTGAAAGTGGCAATTGTCCTAACATGGGAGAATGTTGGGGCGAAGGAACTGCTACATTTATGATTTTGGGGAATATCTGTACCAGAAGTTGTCAGTTTTGTGCAGTGGCCACTGGACGTCCAAAACCCGTTGAATGGGATGAGCCACAAAGGGTAGCAGAAGCCGTTTATTTAATGAAAGTAAAACACGCCGTTTTGACGAGTGTGGATAGAGACGAGCTTCCGGATGGAGGATCCATTATTTGGGCCAATACCATTAAAGCCATAAAATCACTTACTCCTGATACGACATTGGAAACCTTGATTCCAGATTTTAGAGGTATACAAGAACAGATTGATCGAATTATCGAAGCGGCTCCCGAAGTGGTGAGCCACAATATGGAAACGGTGGAGCGCAATACCCGACGCGTTAGAGTGCAAGCAAAATATGCACGTAGTTTAGGGGTGTTAGAAGCACTAAAAAAAGGAGGGCGTCGAACTAAAACAGGCTTAATGCTGGGTATTGGGGAAGAGAAGCATGAAATAATTCAAACAATGAAAGACTTAGTGAATGTAGGATGTGATGTATTAACCTTAGGTCAATACCTGCAGCCCACTTCAAAACATTTACCTGTGCAGCGCTTTGTGCATCCGGATGAATTTGCTGAACTAAGACAAATTGGCTATGAATTGGGATTTGATTATGTAGAAAGTGGCCCATTGGTTCGTTCCTCTTATCATAGTGAAAAACATGTGATTGCTGGATGGGGTAGGAATAAGTGGATGGAAGAACAAGCAAATAAATAAGCAACAGCTACAACATAAAAAAAGTGCCACTCGTTTAGAGGGCACTTTTTTTATAATGATCAAAAATAAGAATTATTACTCCCACATTAAAGCGGACGCCCCTAATATAGCTGCGTCTGATTCTTTCAAATGACTAAATAATATTTTTACTTTATTTTGAAATATCTCAATCACGTTGGCTTCCATATGCGTTCGGGTTGGTTTCAAAATTAAATCCCCTGCCTTAGTCAATCCACCAAAAAGAATAATCGCTTCAGGACTTGAAAACATCACAAAGTTGGCTAAGGACATGCCTAGTATTTTGCCCGTAAACTCAAATACTTCTTTTGCCACTTCGTCGTCATTTTGTGCTGCTTCAAACACATCCTTGGACGTAATTTTTTCCACTGGAATGGATCTTAATAAACTTGGACGATTGGTGGTATTTAAAATTTCAACGGCTGATTGTGCAACACCGGTTGCAGAAGCATAGCTTTCCAAGGAACCTTTTTTTCCAGTGCCCGGATGAAATCTTCCGTCAGGAATAATAATAGTATGGCCTAATTCCCCTGCAAATCCATCATGGCCATAAATTAATTGTCCGTTTGCAACAATACCGCTTCCCACCCCTGTGCCTAAGGTAATCATGATAAAATCTTTCATTCCTTTTGCTGCTCCATACATCATTTCACCTACCGCAGCTGCATTGGCATCATTGGTTAATTTAACAGGCAACTTAAATTTATCCTGCAACATTTTCGCAAAAGGGATAATTCCTTTCCAAGGTAGGTTGGGTGCATATTCAATAGTACCTGTGTATATATTCCCATTAGGGGCACCCACCCCAATGCCTTTGATACGGCCTACACCACCCACTTTTTCAATAAGTTCTGAAAGCCTTTCATGTAGTTCATCTATAAAGGAATTTACTTGAGCATGGGTATTGGTAGGCATAGAGCTAGAATGTAATACATTCCCATCCTTGTCCACGATGCCGTATTTTGTTCCAGTACCCCCTATATCTACCCCAATAACATATGAATCCATTGTGTTCAATTTATTGATTAAAATTAGTGTCCTCCTTTTGCTTCCGCTTCTTCATAATTGATCCCCTGCTTCTTTAAAATACCTTTTACAGCAATGGCAAAAACCAAGATATATGCGAAACACAATACTGGCACCCAAAAAGAATTATGAATTCCACTTCCTTCTACTGCATTTTGTGAGGATTGTAAGTAGTCAGATAATTTCCCTTGAATGGGAGGAATAATACCACCACCTAATATCATCATAATTAAGAACGCTGCACCTTGTGTGGTATATTTTCCAAGACCTGCAATAGATAATGCAAAAATAGAAGGCCACATAATTGAACAGGCGATTCCTCCTGTTAAAAATGCATAAATGGCAATATCTCCTTTGTTAAAAATACCAACTAGCATAGCCACTACGCCTATCATACTAAATATCATTAAAGTTTTTGCAGGCTTGTCTTTGCTAAGGAAAAATGCGATAATTTGAACAAGAATGCACACTACATATAAATACAATGGGCTCATGTCATATTGTGCTACTGTATTTACTCCAATGACAATGCCGAAAGCAACGAGTGGCACGATAACAGTTAAAATTTGTTTGGTTTTACTTTTAAATTCAAAAGCAGCAATGGCCCCTGTCCAACGACCAATCATCATGCTTCCCCAATACATAGAAATGTAGGGTGCGATTTTTGATGAGGGGATACTTCCGAAATCTTTTTGCTTTAATAATTCACCTAAGTTAGAGCCAATGGAAACCTCTACTCCAACATAAACAAACAAGGCCAACATGCCCAATACTAATTGAGGATATTTCATTGCACCCCAACCCTGCTCGTTTTTTTGTGCAGAAAAATTGGCAAATAAAAGGCCAACCACAACCGTAGCTAAAGCGCCGAACAACCATTTTAATCTGGTAGTTTCAATGGCTAATTTTTCGGCTGGATCTGTGATACTTGCAGGATCAATTTTGTAGCTATTAAAAATTGGAACAAACATGATAATTAACACACCCGTCATGATTAGTAATAAATACAATGCTTTATTTGCGGGCTCAATTTTATCTTCACTAATACCTGCAGGTACTTTTTTAGAAAAATGAAATAAGGCAGCAGCTGCTAAAAATAAACAACCAGCAGCGCTATAAAGGATAACTACTTTACTTAAACTTAAAGAAGCAATTTGTTCATCAGTAATAGCGGCAGCGGTTCCAAATAAAGCAAATGCAACAACAATTGGACCGATGGTGGTTCCAAAAGAGTTGATACCTCCTGCCAAATTTACCCGACTAGCACCGGTACTCGGATCACCTAAGGCAATTGCAAAAGGTTGCGCGGCGGTTTGTTGTAATGAAAAACCCAATGCAACGATGAATAATCCCACCAGCATTCCTGTGAAAGTATTGGCGTTTACAGCAATAATCATTGCAGCTGCACCTATGGCAGAGAAAAGTAAGCCATAAACAATACTCTTTTTATATCCCCATTTACCCACTAAATCCTTGCCTCCGAAAGCACCATAAGCAAAAAGGCCTAATGCCCCAATATAATAGGCCAAATAGAATGCAAAATCTACCAATTGACTTTGAAATTGGTCTAAAGCAAACTTATGTTTACAAAAAGGGATAAAAACGCTATTACTTGAAGCGATAAATCCCCAAAAAAAGAATACCACAATGAGGGTACTTAATGCACCAGTATTGGTAGGCTGTTTCGGTTGGTTCATATTAAGTGTTAGTTTAATAAATGGGTGCCAAAAAATTAGACTGTGTAAAGTACTTAAAAAATCATTAAGTGGTCAATTTTTAGTACCCAAAATCAGGTTGGAATTGTAGTGACAATATTGTAAATTGAAAGCAAATTGACGAACTCATGGTGATTGTTCATGTAAGTGCGGAATGTTATCCAATGGCAAAAGCAGGAGGCTTAGGGGATGTGGTGGGCGCTTTGCCCAAATACCAACAAAAAATGGGGGAGGAAGCATTGGTGGTGATGCCTATGTACAAGACAAAATTTTTAGAACAACAGGAATGGGAAGTGCATTTTAAAGGAAATACTAATTTGGGTGAATGGTTTTTTGATTACACCATCATCAAACTAAAAAACAGTAAGCTGGGATTTAATTTGTACTTAGTGGATATTAATGGGTTATTAGATAGACCTAAAATTTATGGATATACCGACGATAATGATCGATTTATAGGTTTTCAAATTGCGGTAGTTAATTGGTTATTACATTGGGCAAAACAACCTGATATAGTTCATTGTCATGATCATCAAGCGGGATTAATTCCATTTATGATGAAGCATTGTTATGATTACCAAAAATTACAACAAATCAAATCGGTGCTCACGATACACAATGCCCAATACCATGGAACAATGGGTTGGGACAAAAGTATTTTAATTCCTAAATGGGATTTATGGAAACATGGCCTCTTGGAATGGGATAACAATATCAATCCTTTGGCCACTGCAGTTAAATGTGTTGACAAAGTAACTACAGTAAGTCCTACTTATATGCATGAACTGAAAGTGCATTCCAATGGATTAGAATCTTTATTTGAATATGAACAAGGAAAATGCATTGGCATATTAAATGGGATTGACAATGAAGTTTGGAATCCTTCCACAGATCCTATGGTGCCTTATCATTATAATTTAAATGATGTTATTGAAGGGAAACAAAAAAATAAGCAATTGCTATGTGATCGATACCATTTAAATATGGAAAAGCCCTTGATTATTTTTATTGGCAGATTTGTGGGAGAAAAAGCGGCTGATGTTTTACCTGGAGCCATTCAACATGCTTTAGACAAAACAAATTGCGGGGCTAATTTTTTAGTAATTGGAACAGGAGATACTGCAGTAGAATCTGCTTTAAATTATTTAGTACAATTGTATCCAGGCGATTACAATACCTATATTGGCTATGATGAAAAAATAGGACATGAAGCTTATGCAGGGGCAGATTTTTTACTAATGCCAAGTAGGGTAGAACCTTGTGGATTGAATCAAATGTATGCAATGAGGTATGGCACTATTCCAATGGTGCGTGATACAGGTGGGTTACACGATACGGTGGTTGATATGGGTGAACCCGATGGTTATGGGATTCGTTTTTTACATGCTTCGGAAGAAGATATGGTGTATTCTATTGAAAGGGCTATCAGTGTGTACAAAGATAAAGTACAAATGAATAAAATGATTACGCATTGTATGCAGATAGACCATAGCTGGGAGTCAGTCGTATCGGACTATAAAAAAGTATATGAATCAATTGTGTAAAATAAAAATATAGGTTATGGCTATTTTTGCGAAACAAACAGTTTCTATTATTCTAGGAGGAGGCGCAGGCTCAAGGCTTTCTCCATTAACAGCAAGACGATCCAAGCCAGCTGTACCTATTGCGGGTAAATATCGTTTAGTGGATATCCCAATTAGCAATTGCATTAATAGCAACTTAAATCGAATTTTTGTATTGACGCAATTTAATTCAGCCTCCTTAAATCAGCATATTAAAAATACCTACCATTTTAGTGCATTTAGTTCGGGCTTTGTGGACATATTGGCTGCAGAACAAACACCAGATAATCCAGGATGGTTTCAAGGAACAGCCGATGCAGTGAGACAGTCTTTAAGGCATTTGGACAAAATGGATTTTGACTATGTATTAATTTTAAGTGGTGATCAGTTATATCAAATGGATTTTAGCAAAATGATTGAAGCGCATCAGCAAGCTGGCGCTGCACTTACAATTGCCACCATACCCGTAGGAGATAGAGAAGCGCCAGAGTTTGGCATCTTGAAATCGAACAACGAAAATGTAATCACTTCCTTTATTGAAAAGCCGAATAAAGAATTATTGCCCGAATGGACAAGTGATACTGGCGCTGAAATGAAAGCCCAAGGTAGAAACTATTTAGCCTCTATGGGTATTTATGTATTTAATAAGGACATTTTATACAAGTTATTAAATGAAGTGCATGCCAACGCAACAGATTTTGGAAAAGAAATTATTCCAGATTCCATTGCACAATATAAAGTAGTGAGCTATCAATATGATGGTTATTGGACCGATATTGGGAACATCTATTCTTTCTTTGAAGCGAATATTGCATTAACCGATGAAATACCCCCTTTCAATTTATTTGATAGTGCCAAAACAGTTTATACCCGTTCAAGAATGTTGCCCCCTGCTAAAATAAGTGGCACACAAATTAATCAAGCCATTGTGGCTGAAGGTTCCATAATACATGCGGCCTCCATAACTAAATCAGTCATTGGAATTCGTTCAAGAATTGGGAAAGATACGGTCATCAAAAATAGTTATATCATGGGCTGTGATTATTATGAGACCATTGAGCAAATCAATGCAAAAAATGCAAGTGGTCAACCCATAATTGGGATTGGAGAACGTTGCGTAATTGAAGATGCCATAGTGGATAAAAACTGTTCCATTGGCAATGATGTTATTATAAAGGGTGGGGCACATTTAGAAAAAACCGATCACCCACTTTATACCATCAAAGACAATATTGTAGTAATTAAAAAAGGAGCCATTATACCCAATGGTTTTGTAATTTAAACAAATAATAAAATATGAATACAGCGTACACAGGAGAAAAAAAGAATTTAAGTTTTTGGCAGATTTTTAACATGTGTTTTGGTTTTTTTGGCATTCAATTTGGATGGAGTTTACAAATGGGCAATATGAGTGCCATTTATGAATTTTTAGGTGCAAAACCTGAAGATATTCCTGGCTTGTGGTTGGCAGCTCCTATGACTGGATTGATAGTACAGCCGATTATTGGATATCTAAGTGACCGTACCTGGCATCCAAAATTAGGCCGTCGTCGCCCTTTCTTTTTAATTGGCGCCATATTTAGTTCTGCATTATTATTTGTAATGCCCAATTCCTCTTCCGTTTGGATGGCAGCTGGCGTTTTGTGGATATTGGATTCAAGCATTAATGTGACCATGGAACCCTTTCGTGCATTTGTTGCTGACAACTTAAATGAAAAACAACGCTCTTTTGGTTTTTCAATGCAGAGTATGTTTATTGGGCTAGCCTCTTTTATTGCAGGATACTTACCACAATTATTAGTGAATTGGTTTGGTGTTTCAAGAGATAAAATAAATGGAACAATTCCGCAGAATATTTTACTTTCCTTTTATATTGGTGCTGCAGTATTTTTTGTGGCGGTAATGTATACTATTTTAAGAAGCAAGGAATATCCACCTTCTGAAAATAGCAATATCAATCAGGAATCAAAGGGGTCTATTTTTACAGAAATTACAGATTCAATTAAAAATATGCCCGTTCAAATGAAGCGATTGGCATTAGTGAATTTCATTACCTGGCCGGGGCTATTTTTAATGTGGTTTTACTATAGCACGGGTGTGGCCACTCAATTATTTCACGGCGATCCTATTACCAATAGTACTGCATTTACAATGGGGCTAGAGCATGCCAATACCACTTCGGCCATCCTTAACTTGGTAACATTTGGATTTTCTTTTACTTTATCTTTTTGGGTTGGACTATTGGGGAAAAAATATACGCATGCACTTTGTTTATTCATCGGCGGAATAGGATTAATATCTGTATTTTATATCACAAATGTAAATTACTTGTTTATTAGCATGGGCTTAGTGGGAATTGCTTGGGCATCCATATTGTCCATGCCTTATTCAATGTTAGCCGGTTTCATACCAGAGCAAAAAATGGGTATCTATATGGGAATTTTTAATTTCTTTATTGTTTTGCCAGAAATTATCGCTTCTTTGTTTTTTGGAAAAATCATGACTCAATATTTAGACAATAACAGATTGTTAGCCGTATTAATTGGGGGATGTTTGCTTATTTTTGCGAGTATAATTTGTGTAACAATCATTAAAGAAGAAAAAACAACATAATGAAAAGAATAGTTAGTGTTTTAGCCTTATCGTTTTTTGCGATAACCAATATCATTGCCCAACAAATTGAGGCTTATCCAAGTAATTGGTTTGCCAATATGAATAACAATAAAGTACAATTGTTGTTAAGGTCAAACAGCGTGGATTTTTCAAAAGCAACGGTGACGACCAAATATCCTGGTATCGTATTAAAAAAGACCACCCATTTTAAGAATAGTCATTATATAGCTTTAGATGTTGAAATTAGTGCGAATGCAAAACCTGGGAATGTTTCATTTGCGATTTCAATTGATGGCAAAATAAATAATTATAATTGGCCCTTACTTGCTAGAAGAAAAGACAGGGGTACAAAATTTGCACAAGGATTAAGTTCGGCTGACTTAGTGTATTTTTTAATGCCGGACCGATTTAGCAACGGAGATCCATCAAATGATCAGGTCCCTGGTTTAAAAGACCAATCTTTAAATAGAAAAGATATTTTTTTACGACATGGAGGTGATTTGCAAGGGGTGGCTAATCATTTGGATTATATACAAAAACTAGGGGCGACTAGTTTATGGATGACGCCAGTCATTGAGAATGACATGCCCGATAGAACGGAACATGGTTATGCGGCTACCAATAATTATAAAATAGAAACAAGGTTAGGAGGGGACAAGGCTTATTTAGCTTTAAGCGATAGTTTGCATAAAAGAGGAATGAAACTTATTCAAGATATTGTTTACAATCATTTTGGAAGATTTCATTTTTTAGTGCAAGACGCCCCCGACAATGATTGGGTACACCAATGGCCAACCTACACACAAACTCATTATAGAGAACAAGCGGTTTTTGATCCTTATCACTCTGAAGCGGATGCAAAACGCATGATTGATGGCTGGTTCACTACTGAAATGCCAGACATTAACCATGAAAATCCAATGGTAGAAAAATACTTAATACAAAATGCCATTTGGTCTGTAGAAACTTATGGCGTGGATGCCTTTAGAGTAGATACGTATAAATATTGTAATGTAGATGTCATGAATCGTTTAAACAAAGCAATACTTGACGAGTATCCAAAAATATTTACGTTTGGTGAATGCTGGGTGGATGGGGTTGCGTCACAAGCTTATTATGTAGAGAATAATTATAACTTACCATTTAAAAGCAATTTAAAAGCAACATCCGATTTTAGTTTATTGTTTGGTGGTATTATGCCAGCTTTAAATGAATCTAATGGATGGTCAAATGGGATCATCAAATTATACAACACATTGGCATCTGATTATTTGTACAAGCAAGCTAATAATAATGTGACATTCTTGGACAATCATGATATGACAAGGATTCACTCTGCCTTAGGCGAAAGTATTCCTAAAACAAAAATGGCCTATGCTTGGCTTTATACTTGTCGTGGAATACCACAACTATATTATGGATCAGAATTATTGATGAAGGGAATTTCAAATCCTGATGGATGGGTAAGACTTGATTTTCCAGGGGGATGGGCAGGAGATCAAAAGAATGCATTTACAGAAACAGGTTTGACCAATGAGGAATCGGACTTTTTGCATTATGTTCAAAAATTAGGCACTTATCGAACCAATTCATCCGCATTGAAAACGGGTAACATGATGCAGTATATTCCAGAGGATGGTTTGTATGTTTATTTCAGGTATGATAATAATCAAACAGTAATGTGTGTTATGAATACGGATACCAAAACAAGAAATGTTAGTTTGTCTAAATATGCCGAAAGAACAAAATTATTTAAAGGGGGTAAGGATATAATCGCTGGAAATAGTATTGGCGCTGAATTTTCTATTCCTTCCATGACGATGCAGGTAATTGAATTAACTAAATAACCATGTCCAAATACGAAGCGGAACATTTTGTAGATACTGCACAACCTGTTTGGAATTATTCCTTAATGACAGCTGCAGATATTCAAAATTTTCAAAATGGCACGCATTATAGTTTATATACTATTTTCGGCAATCATCAGGTACAGGTTTTGGATACCTGGGGTACTTATTTTTCGGTTTGGGCACCCAATGCAACTGCAGTTTTTGTTACTGGTAATTTTAATGATTGGGATAAAACCACTCATCCTTTAAAAGTGCGATTAGATAGTTCTGGTATTTGGGAAGGGTTTATTCCTAATTTACATAAAGGGGAAGTGTATAAATACCATATTCATGGTTACAAAGGGGCTTTATTAGATAAAGGAGATCCTTTTGCCAATTTTTGGGAACTACGACCCTTAACAGCTTCCATTACTTGGGATACTAAATATGAATGGACGGATAATGCTTGGCTAGAGCAAAGAAAAGTAAGTAATAGGACCGATCAACCCTATTCGGTGTATGAAGTGCATTTGGCTAGTTGGATGCGACCAGATAAAAACAACGAGGATAGTTATAACTCCTACTTACAATTAATTGATTTATTAGTACCCTATGTAAAAGAAATGGGTTTTACGCATGTAGAATTTATGCCCATCATGGAACATCCATTTGACGGGAGTTGGGGATACCAAGGAATTGGTTTTTTTGCCCCCACTGCAAGATTTGGAAATCCACAAGAATTTGCTGCTTTAGTCAATGCATTTCACCAAGCTGGTATTGGTGTAATTATTGATTGGGTGCCTTCTCATTTTCCATATGATAGTCATGGTTTATTTATGTTTGACGGAGCCAATACTTATGAGTATGCAGATATGCGCAAAGGCTATCATCCCGATTGGAACTCTTATATATTTAATTATAAAAGAGGGGAGGTCAAATCCTTTTTGATTAGTAGTGCTCGTTTTTGGTGTGATCAATTTCATATTGATGGAATAAGAGTGGATGCAGTAAGCTCCATGTTAAAATTGGATTATAGTAGAACCGAGGGGCAATGGGAGCCGAATGAATTTGGAGGCAATGGTAATTTGGAAGCCATTGCATTTATCAAAGATTTAAATGAAACATTGTACCGCGATTTCCCAGCCATACAAACTATTGCGGAAGAAGCAACGGATTGGCCAGGGGTTAGTCAACCCACCTTTATGGATGGCCTTGGCTTTGGTATGAAATGGATGATGGGCTGGATGCATGATACTTTGGATTTTTTCAAATTAGATCCCATCCTTCGTTCTGGAGCACAGGATAAGTTTACTTTTTCCATGATGTATTATTATGATGAGCATTTTATGCTGCCTTTAAGTCATGACGAAGTAGTACATGGGAAAAGCCCCATGATTTATAAAATGCCAGGCGACGAATGGCAGAAATTTGCGAACCTAAGATTACTATATACTTATATGTTCACTCACCCTGGTGCCAAACTATTATTTATGGGTAATGAATTTGCAGCAACACAAGAGTGGAATTATAAAACCGAATTACAATGGGATATATTGAAACACCAAAGCCATGGTGGAATGAAATTTTGTGTTCAGCAATTGAATAAATTATTGAAAGGCCATCCCGCTTTATATGAGTTACAATATGATCCTGCTGGTTTTGAATGGGTAGAAACCAACAAGCGTCAGGAAGGTGTGATTGCCTATCGTAGAAAAGCCAAAAACTGGAAAGAAGATGTTTTAGTGGTAATGAATATTACACCTGTTCCAAGACATCAATTCCCTATTCATGTTCATGGAGATAAGGAATGGAAAGTAATATTTAATAGTGACCATACCTCATTTTGGGGGGTAGGTGATTTAAACAATGCAACAACAGTAAAGGAATCTCAGGACCAAAAAGGAGACTGGTTTAAGCTAATACTAGACTTACCTGCACTTTCTGCAATCGTTTTAAAGTAATTTCTTTTTTACAAAACATTGAAATTGAATAGTTTATTATTGATAAGCACATTTTTAGATGTTTTTTGCACATTTCGTCCAATTGTAGATAATTTAATATTCAGGTAACATAAAGGGGAGAACTTTGTATTGTTAATCCAACCTTTAAAAACATGATTACCAACAACAAAGCCATGTTGTATGAAGCCGTTTCAGAATTCATACAATTACACGCCTTCGATCATTTATTGGACCATGAATTAGCCCAATTAAAAAATTTATTGAAAATTTGGTCAGACACTATTGATGCTAATGAGTTGCATGAATTAACTCAAAAGCTCACCCCATTATTGAGTAAAGTAAATTTCTTTGTAGAAACAGTTTCACCAGCTGCTATTCAGCTATGGTTTTATGCTTTGTCTTACAATAATATTCCAATTGGGAATATGATGCAGGATTCAAGCATCAATAATGAAATTGCTTCTTATTAAAAAAAATAGCCGCTCCTTTGAGCGGCTATTTTTTTATGTTCATGGACGATTTAAATTAAAACGGCCAAATGCTTTTTTTCATGGTTGTCTTTCCTTCTCCAATTTTATAACCATTGTTGTACACTTCAATTTTGTAATCCCCTTCGGCTAATTTTGAAGACTGCTTAATATCGTAGCTTACAGGTAAAACTGCGTTTTGCTCATATTGAACAGTAATTTTATTTGAGTAGTTTCTTTGACCATCTTCTCTAGTTGAAAAACTACCGCCATCGCCTACCAATTTACCATCTGGGCCAGTAACACATACATATAAGTCCTGTGAACCACTTGGGGTAATTTTGTTGCGGTCAATTTGGAAAGTTAAACGCAAGGTATTGGCTTTACGTGTATTGTTTGTTTGTTTTTCGGTACCATTTTCTTTTACTTTTAAAGGTTGAATATTAAAAGTAGAAGCGTGTAAGGTAGAAGCGATATCTTGGATTCTTTCTTTTTCCTTAGTCGTATTTGTCAAGTTGGTATTTAAGGTCGTATTTTGATTAGTTAAATCCTGATTTTGAACAGTCAATTGTTTGTTTTCGGCTTGCGCTTTTGCTAAGTCAGATGCCAAACTTGCAATTTTACCATTTAAGGTTTCAATCATTTTTCTAGCTTCTGCTAATTCTTTTTCTGTAGCATTCTTTTTAGAAAGGATACTGCCGATATTTGATTTCAAAGCTAATATTTCGTCTGCTTTCACTTTTAAATCACCGGTTAGTTGGGTGTTAATAGTTGACAATGAATCTACTCTTGCAGATGCTGCGATAAATTCAGACTTCACCACGCTCAAGCTACTATCAATAGCTGCGATTTTTACATCATTTTGCTTAATTAAATCAGATTTTGAACTGTTAAAATAAAGCCATGACCCAATAATAGCAACCACTAATATTGCTATAATAATTTTACTGCTGTTTCCAGATGATTCTGTGCTCATAAATAAACTTTTAATTAATTGTGCGTAAAGTTATAAAAAAAATCGTATATCTGCTTGAAATCAATATTTTACCTTTTTTTTAACGCAAGCCTAAATTGAATCTTTATCTTTGAATATGCCTATTTCAAAAATTATAGATAACTGGAAAAATAAGGTTTATGATGCTGTTTATTGGCTAGAAGGGGAGGAGCCCTTTTACATAGATCAAGCCGTTGAATATGCCGAGCATCATTTATTGACTGAAGCGGAAAAGGCCTTTAACTTAACTATATTTTATGGCAAAGATGCCGACTGGACTCAAGTGGTGAATGCTTGTAAAAGGTATCCTGTTGCTGCAGAAAAACAAGTGGTCATTTTAAAAGAGGCACAGCATATGGGGCAAATAGAAAAGCTCCTTTCCTATGTTGAAAACCCTTTAAGGACTACCATTTTTGTTGTTGCCCATAAAGATAAAAATGTTGATGGTAGATCTGCTTTTGCTAAGGTTTTAAAGAGCAAAGCGATTATGGTGAGTACCAAAAAAATGTATGACAATAAGTTGCCTGAATGGGTCAATACTTGGATAGCTGAAAGAGGTTTTCAAATTGCACCCAAGGCTGTTCAAATTATTGTAGATCATATTGGGAATGATTTAAGTAGAATCCAAAATGAGTTAGAAAAATTAATTGTCAATTTAGGGAGTCGAAAAAAAATTACGGAAGACGATATTGAAAAATATATTGGCATAAGTAAAGAGTATAATGCCTTTGAGTTTCAAGATGCTGTTGCGCAAAAAAACTTTTCAAAATCAATTAAAATGATTCAATATTTTGAATCAAATAATAAAGCAGCGCCTATTCAATTAATACTCCCTACTTTATATGCATTTTTTAGTAAGCTCTATGCAGTTTATGGACTAGGGACAAGTGATGAACGACGAATAGCAAGCGAGGTAGGGATAGCGCCTTTTTTGGTTAAAAATTATACCGCAGCAACTAGGCATTATTCCTATGGAAAAGTGGAACATATTTTATTGCTCATTCAAGAATACAACTTAAAAGTAATTGGTATCAACAATGGGGGCAACACCGATGGTGATTTATTAAAAGAATTAGTCATTAAAATTATGGATACTGCTGCAAAATAGTTGCAGCTTTTTCCTTGTCTTTATTCAGTTGCGCTTTAAGTGCATCTAGTCCACTGAATTTTTCTTCTCCTCTTATATAATCATATACCATTACGGTGATGGTTTGCTCGTAAATTTCCTTATCAAAGTCAAAGATATTTACCTCAATCACTTTTTTATGTCCATCTACTGTTGGCCTTACGCCAATATTCATCATACCATCGAATAATTTATTTTCCAGGCATTTACCCGTTACCCTTACTGCATAAACCCCATTATTGGGGATCATTTTTTCTTCATCATTAATATGTAGGTTGGCAGTTGGAAAACCAATTGTGCGGCCAATTTGGTTACCCCTTACTATGAAGCCGTCAAAAAAGTAGGCATACCCTAATAATTCATTGGCCTTTGTAATATTTTTTTCACTAAGACAGTTTCTGATTTGAGTAGAACTGACAATTTCAT
Organism: Bacteroidota bacterium; assembly: GCA_947457075.1. Lineage (GTDB taxonomy): Bacteria > Bacteroidota > Bacteroidia > Chitinophagales > Chitinophagaceae > Sediminibacterium. Next base: position 76,214 of record CANGUG010000005.1, on the reverse strand, counting down.
TGTCAATGAGCTGTTCATTAATTTGTTCTACTTTAAAATGATATTCTTTACCAGCATTTACCAGCATTTCAAAATTGCCCATCCTGCCTTTCCCAAAATGGTGATCATAGCCGACTATAATGGTATTTGGATGGAAATGTTTTACTAAAAAAGCGGATATGTATTCGGAAGCAGTAAGGTTGGAAAATTGATAATCAAAAGGAATTACCACTAAATGATCAATACCTGCTTTTTCAAGCAATGCAATACGCTCATTTAAACTAGTTAATTGTTTTATTTCGCCAGGAATGGAGGAGGTTATTTTACGCGGATGGGGATGAAAGGTAATGATAATGGTTTCGCCGTCAATTTCAGCTGCAATGGCACGCATTCTTGCAATAATTTGCTGGTGCCCCTTGTGCACACCATCAAAAGCGCCTGTAGTGACTACCCCGTTCGAAAAAGGAGGCAATTGATTTAAATTATAATGAATCTTCATCTGTGCTTGCTAAATATGGCACAAATGTAAAACAATTGTACCTTTGTAACTCAAATCAATTTAGTTCATGTCATTGTATGCCCAACGCGGTGTCTCCGCTCAAAAAGAAGAAGTCCACGCTGCTATTCAAAATTTGGATCAAGGATTGTATCCCAATGCATTTTGTAAGTTGTATGCCGACTTTTTAGGCGGGCAGTCTAATTTTATTAATATCATGCATGCCGATGGTGCAGGCACGAAAAGTATTTTAGCTTACCTCTATTGGAAAGAAACAGGAGATATAACTGTATGGAAGGGTATTGCACAGGATGCCATTGCAATGAATTTGGATGATTTATTATGTGTAGGAATTTATGATCAAATTCTTTTTTCCTCAACCATTGACAGAAATAAATTAGCCATTACTGGCGATGTGTTAAGTCAGGTGATTAATGGCACACAGGACTTTTTTACTACCTTAAAATCGTATGGAGTAAACATTGAATTTTTAGGGGGAGAAACTGCCGATGTCGGGGATGTGGTAAGGACGATTGCGGTGAATGGAACCATGACTGCCAGATGGCCAAAGGATAAATTAATTACCAATGATTTAATTGCTCCTGGTCAAGTGATTGTTGGATTCTCTAGTCATGGTAAAGCCACTTATGAAACCGAATACAACAGTGGTTTAGGAAGCAATGGATTGACAAGTGCCAGACATGATGTGTTAAGTAAGGATTATGCTACCAAGTATCCAGAGACTTTTGAATCCCAATTAGCAGATGAAGTAGTTTATATTGGTAAAAATAAAGTAACCGACACCCTTGAGATCCCTGGATTTGGCCCTATCTCGGTGGGTAAACTTTTATTAAGCCCTACAAGAACCTATGCTCCATTGGTGAAGGCCATTTTGACGGATCATTTCGATGCAGTAAAAGGAATGATTCATTGCAGTGGTGGGGGACAAACAAAGTGTATGAAATATTTGCCTGGGAATATGCGTATTGTGAAAGATAATTTTATGCCAATCCCGCCCATATTTAATTTAATTCAAGCTAACTCAGGTGCCAATGCAAGAGAAATGTACCAGGTTTTTAATATGGGACACCGTTTAGAAATATTCACCGAAGCCTCAAAAGCTGAAAATTTAATTTCAATTGCCTCTTCATTAGGTATTGATGCTCAAGTAATTGGAAGAGTAGAAGAATCAAATAATAAAGAACTTATACTAAAAGGGGCTTTTGGCGAAGAGCTATTTAGCTATTAACTTTATGTTCAAACAAAAGGTATCCAACAACACCGTAAAATAAGAAAGTATGTCAGAAATAGTGGTCAACATCGAAAATGCAAATATCTACCAAAGTGGTAGCTTAATTCTACAGGACGTAAATTTTAAAGTGGAAACGGGGGAGTTTGTGTACCTGGTGGGTAAAACAGGAACAGGGAAAAGTAGTTTATTGAAAACCTTGTATGGAGAATTGACTTTGACCGAGGGGGAAGGAGACGTTGTGGGATTCAAACTTAAAGACATGACTTGGAAAACCCTACCTTTTTTACGTAGGAATTTGGGCATCGTTTTTCAAGATTTTCAACTATTAACGGATAGAAACGTACATGAAAATCTAAGGTTCGTTCTAAAATCCACTGGTTGGGAGGATGAGAAGTTGATTGAGCAAAAAATAGAGGATGTATTGTCCAAAGTGGGACTTCAAAATAAGGGCTTTAAAATGACCTTTGAAATGAGTGGGGGCGAGCAACAAAGGGTGGATATTGCGCGCGCGCTGTTAAATTCGCCTAAATTAATATTGGCCGATGAGCCCACTGGTAGTTTAGACCCTGAAACAAGTGATGAAATCATGCAATTATTGTTCCAAATTGCCAAGGACGGTGGTACCGCCATTGTAATGGCTACACATGACTTTATGGTGGTCAATAAGTTCCCCTCCCGAACCCTTACCACCGAGGGCGGAAGGCTTGTGAATAAGTCCTAATTTTTTCCCACAATTCAAGATAAAATGACCTTTTTTGCTTGAATTCTACTGTCTTTTTCTTATGTTCGCAGACATTTTAAAGCGTTACAAAAGTGAGATTAAAGTCATTAGAAATCAAGGGGTTCAAGAGTTTTGCTGATAAAACTATTGTCAGTTTTGACGAGGGCATAACAGGCATTATTGGCCCAAACGGTTGTGGTAAGAGTAATATCATTGATAGTATTAGATGGGTGATTGGTGAATCTAAAATTTCAGCCTTAAGGTCTGAAAATTTAGACTCTTTGGTATTCAATGGAAGTAAAACAAGAAATGCCAGTAGTATGGCGGAAGTAAGTTTGACTTTTGAAAATACAAAAAACTTATTGCCAACTGAATTCAGCACCATTACGGTGACTCGTCGTTATTATAAAAATGGAGAAAGCGAGTACCGTTTAAATGATGTGGCTTGTCGTTTAAAGGACATCCATAATTTATTCATGGATACAGGGGTGAGCACAGACAGTTATGCCATTATTGAATTGGGTATGGTAGATGACATTATCAAGGATAAGGATAATAGTCGTCGTAAAATGTTAGAACAAGCGGCTGGCATTACAATTTATAAAACAAGAAAAAAAGAAGCTAAGAATAAATTAGATGCGACTGAGCAGGATTTGTCAAGAATTGAAGATTTGTTATTTGAAATCAATAACCAATTAAAAACTTTAGAGAATCAAGCGAAGAAGGCGGAAAAGTATTTTGAGATCAAAAAAGATTACCAAGAGACAGCGATTGAATTAGCTATTGCCTCATTGGAAGGGTTTAATTTAAGTTACAAAGAACTAACCGAGCAACAAGAAACTGAAACGGATAAAAAAATTCAGTTAGAAGCACAAATTGCCTTGGAAGAAGCTGCCTTGGAGCAGGATAGAGTAGTATTTATTGAAAAGGAAAAAGGGTTGCAAATTCAGCAACAAGAGTACAATGAAAAACTACAAGCATTAAGAACCAAAGAGAACGATAAAAATTTAGCAGCGCAACGTTTAGATTATTTAAGTGATAAAGAAACAAGTTTACAAGAATTCTTAGAACGCGCTGAGGGACAAGTGAAAACAATTGGGGATTCAATTGAATACACTAAACTACAAGTGATTGAAGAGGAAAAAATTTACAACGATTTTAAAAATAGAGTGGAGCAATCTCAAATTGAATTAACCAATAAGCGTGCTCAGTTCGATGATCAAAGAGCAGTATTGGATAATTTACGCCAGGAGTACCAACAAATTCAAAGAGGCCAGTTTGATGCAGAGAAAAAAGTAGCGGTTTCTGATACCTCTATTCAAAACGTTTTAAGATCACAGGAGCAATTAAGTTCAGAGCAAACACATCGTGCTACTCAAATTGCCGAACTTACCGAACAGTTGGCCACCAAGGAGGCGGATTTAAATGCTAAAAAAGCCCACCTTGCCGAATTGCAAGCCCAACATGAAACAGCGAAGGCGAGTATTTTTGAAACACAGGCAGCATTAGAAGAATTAAGATCAAAATTAGCAGAAGAGACAAGAATTTTAGATGCTAAGAAAAACGAATACGATTTATTAAAGAGCTTGGTTGACTCAATGGAAGGATATCCTGAGAGTGTTAAGTTCTTGCATAAAAATACTGGCTGGAACCACAATGCACCTATTTTATCTGACATCCTGTATGTTCAAGAGCAATACCGTACGGCGGTTGAAAATGTGTTAGAGCCTTATTTGAACTACTATGTAGTGAATGACTTGAAAGAAGGAATGCAAGCCGTTCAATTATTGGATGATAATAAAAAAGGGAAAGCCAACTTTTTCCTATTAGATCAACTTTCAGGAGCCCAAGCAACTGCTGCCCCATCAAATACCATCGCCGCATTATCGGTTGTTGAAATTGACGGTAAGTATGCAGCTTTGGCAAATCATTTGTTAGGCAATGTTTTTATTGCTGAAAATGAACAAGCATTAGAAGCAAGTTCTAATGGAATTATATTGGAAAAAACAGGTAAGTATGTTAAAGGGAAATACACTTTAACAGGAGGTAGTGTTGGTTTATTTGAAGGAAAGAAAATTGGTCGTGCTAAAAATTTAGAAAAATTATTAACTGATATCCAGGCACAAGAGTCAGTGGTGACTGCATTAAAAGAACAAATACAAACCAAACATAATGCTGTTTTAGAATTCAATGATTTATTGAAGGAAAATGAGATTCGCTCAACGGAACAGTCAATCAATACTTTAATCAACGAAGTTTTTGCGAATAAAAACAGATTAGAGAATTTGCAAGCTGCTCATGTTGCAGCGGTTGCAAAATTGGCAGAATATGCGGATAAGGTGCAGGAAGAACATGCTGCGATTGCAGATACGAGGGTTGCTTTAGAAGCTTTGAATATTAGCTTGCAAGAAACGCAGGCAAAATTAGAGTCTATCGAATTGGCATACCAAGCTGCAGAACAAGCTTACCATTTAGCTTCGGGTGAATTCAATGAAATGAATTTACAATTAACCAAGCAACAAAGTAAAATTGAGTCTTTGCAACAGGAAGTGGTGTTCAAAGAAAACCAATTGAATGATTTACATGCGCAGATTCAAAGTAATACGGCTCAATTAACGGAAGCCTCAGCTGCCATTGTTGAGAGCCGTGCTCAATTAGCGCAAATAGCGGAAGAATTGGTGAATTTGGTGAAAACCAAGGAAGAGGAAGAATTGAAATTAAATGAGGCGGATCAAGCTTACTATAATTTAAGAAACGAGCTACAAGAAAAAGAAAGTGCAGTGCGTACTCAAATTAAGTCTAAAGAATTAGTGGATCAAATTATCAATGAGATAAAAGATAAACTTAATAATTTAAAACTTCAGTTGTCTGGAATGAAGGAGCGCTTAAGTGTTGAATTTAAAGTGGAGTTGGAAGATGTATTGGAAAAAGGTCGTCAAACCGAAGAAACTTTAGAAGAGCTTCAACAAAGTGCGGAGAAAATGAAGAAGCGCTTGGAAAATATGGGTGAAGTAAATCCTACAGCTATTGAAGCCTATACTGAAATGAAAAAGCGTTATGATTTCATTTTAGAGCAAAAAAATGACTTAGTCACTGCAAAGGAAAGTTTGTTGTTAACTATACAAGAAGTAGAAGCGACTGCAAACCAAGCCTTTTTAGAAACCTATAATACGGCAAGAGAAAACTTCCAAAAAGTGTTCAAGGCATTATTTACCGAAGAAGATTCTTGTGATTTAGTACTAGTAGATCCTGATAATTTAGCTGAAACAGCGGTTGAGATTGTAGCGAAGCCAAAAGGTAAGCGTCCTTCCTCTATTACACAGTTATCAGGAGGAGAACGTACTTTAACAGCAACAGCTATGTTGTTTGCGATTTACTTAATTAAACCAGCACCATTCTGTATTTTGGATGAGGTGGATGCTCCATTGGATGATGCCAATGTAGGCAAGTTCACTCAAATGATTCAGAAGTTCTCTGACAACTCGCAATTTATTATTGTTACACACAATAAGCAAACGATGAGTGCAGTAGATGTGATTTATGGTGTAACCATGCAGGAGCCTGGGGTAAGTAAATTGGTCCCTGTTGACTTTAGAAGCTTAAGTAATTAATCATTGAAAAGTTAGTAAAGGTATAATATATCCAAAAAGTCCCGTTCAAATGTTCGGGACTTTTGCTTTAACCATTAATTGTCCTACATTCATTATTCAATCAATTTTTGTTTTAGTTTGATAAAGTCATCCATTATATTATTTCTAGTTTGTTTTTTTCTATACTTGCCCTTTAGTAGGGAGCCAGATTATTTTGATAGTGAAACAGCCCCTGCAATGATTATTCAACAAGGGGATTCCATTGTGGCATCCTATACTGAATTTGGCAAGCCCTATACTTTTCCATTAAATAAGGAAAAATACCAAGGGCAAATAGGGCAGGAGACCGAAGTGATTTATGAGCTAAGACATCCCGAACATGCAACTATTAATAAGGCCTGGGGTTATTGGTTCATTGGCAAAGAAATGGCTTGGGCCTTTGGCATATTTGCTGTGTTGCTGGGCATAGCTTATGCTACAACAAATGAACCCCATCCCGATGCGTTAAAGGAGCAGTTGAATTATAAAGAAGAAAATAAAACAAAGTATCAGTAATGGTAGTTTACTCGCTTAAGGATAAAAAAGAATTTTGTGGCGAACATTCGAGCATTGCGCAGTGAGAGACGAAATTAGATTTTATACTTTTTGTATTTTGATCGGGCTTGAATTTATCTTTTCAGTAAGCGTTTAATTTCTTTGTCAACATCTCGGTTCTTAATGGTTTCACGTTTGTCAAATTCTTTCTTCCCTTTACCAATGCCAATTTCTAATTTGGCTAAATGTTTTTCATTGAAAAAAATGCGCAACGGGACAATGGTGAATCCTTTTTCTTTTACTTTGGACTCTATTTTTTTAAGCTCTCTTTTTTGGAGTAATAATTTGCGATCGTGCACTTCAATATGATTATTGGCTGATCCATGCGAGTAAGCATTAATGTATAAACTGCGTACCCATAATTCGCCTCTATCAAAAAAACAGAAAGCGTCATTGAAACTTACCTTGCCCTCTCGAATGGACTTTACTTCTGTTCCCAGCAATACCATTCCTGCAACATATTTGTCCTCAATGTTGTAATTATAATAGGCTTGCCTATTATTTAATTCTTTTGCTGCTATTGCTTTTGATTTTGCCATAAAAAATGTCCCGGCCTAAGCCAGGACAAAAGTAGTATAAGTATATCTAGTTAGGAAAAAGAAATAACCCATTCCTCCTTATTCAATTAATTTCTGAATAAAAAGGCTACTTCGGACAGCTTATTCTTTAGTTCTTTTCTATCTACAATGAAATCTAAGAAGCCATGCTCCAACAAAAATTCACTTCTTTGAAAGCCTGGGGGTAAATCCTTTTTAATAGTTTCTTTTATGACCCTTGGGCCAGCAAAGCCAATTAAGGCCCCTGGTTCTGCAATATTAATATCCCCCAGCATTCCAAAACTCGCAGAGATACCTCCAAAAGTAGGGTCTGTTAATAAGGAAATGAAAGGCAATTTTGCATCACTTAATTGTGAAAGCTTTCCACTTGTTTTAGCTAATTGCATAAGGCTAAATGCGCTTTCCATCATACGTGCACCGCCACTTTTACTAATTACTAAAAAAGGTAGTTTGTGGGCTATGCAATAATCAACTGCACGGCTAAATTTCTCTCCCATCACACTTCCTAATGAACCTCCAATAAATTCAAAGTCCATACAAGCAACCACATAGCCTTCCCCATTCATTTTACCAACACCTATTCGCATAGAATCTTTCAAATCTGTTTTTGAATGAATTTCGTCTAAGCGTTTTTGATAATTTTTCAGGTCTGTAAAATTTAATGCATCCTTACTTACTATATTATCATACAATACTTCGTATTGTTGGTCGTCAAAAAGGATGTCAAAATAATCGTCACTACCAATGCGATGATGATAATTGCAACTTGTACAAATAAATAAATGTTCTTTTAATTCATTGCTAGTACAAATATGATTACAAGTAGGACATTTGGTCCATAAACCTTCAGGGGTTTCTTTTTTGTCTGCTGTTGAAGTTGTGATACCTCGTTTGATTCGTTTAAACCATCTTGGTTTTCCCGTTTCATTATTTGCAGATTCATCTCCCGTTAAATTCACTTCAATATCTTCGTCTCTATTTTTCATAGTGGGCATTTAAGTGAGCAATTGTTGGTATTATGCGTTTCTGTTAATGCAGTTTAAGTCTTCAAAAGATTGTTCTAATCGCTTAATGAAAGACTCTTCCCCTTTTCTTAACCAAACTCTTGGGTCGTAATATTTTTTGTTAGGCTTATCAGCTCCTTCAGGATTGCCTAATTGAGTTTGTAAATAAGCTTCATTCTTTTTATAGTACTCTAAAATACCTTCCCAGAAAGCCCATTGTAAGTCGGTATCTAAATTCATTTTGATGGCACCGTACCCAATGGCTTCTCTAATTTGATTTTGAGGAGAACCAGAGCCACCATGGAATACAAAGTAAACTGGTTTTGACGCAGTTCCCAATGTTTTCTCGATATGCAATTGGCTATTGTGTAAAATTTCAGGTTTTAGTTCCACATTACCCGGGCTATATACACCATGCACATTACCAAAAGCAGCAGCAACTGTAAATAAGTTACCCACTTTTCCTAATTCTGTATAGGCATAAGCAACATGTTCTGGTTGCGTATATAATTTGTCATTTTCTACACCGCTATTATCAACTCCGTCTTCCTCACCACCTGTAACACCTAATTCAATTTCAATACCCATTCCCAATGGAGCCATGCGTTTGAAAAATTCAACTGAAGTTTCAATGTTTTCTTCGATAGGTTCTTCAGACAAATCTAACATATGAGAACTGAATAAGGGTTGTCCGTGTAATTTATGATACTTCTCACTTTCGTCAATTAAAGCGCTAATCCATGGTAACCATTTTTTAGCAGCATGATCGGTATGCAATACAACAGGTACATCATAATATTTAGCAACTTGATGAACATGTAAAGCGCCTGCAATGGCACCTTGAATATTGGCTTGTAAATGATCGTTTGGCATGCCTTTCCCAGCTATAAACTGTGCACCACCATTGGAGAATTGAATAATAATTGGAGATTTTACTTTTGCAGCTGTTTCAATAGCAGCATTAATGGTATCTGTACCAGTAGTATTCACCGCTGGGATTGCAAAATTGTTTGTTTTTGCATCATTGTATAAAGCTTCTAATTCTTTACCAAATAAAACGCCTGATCTGTACTTGCTCATAGTTTAAATATTGAGAGGCAAATATACAATTTATGACCCAAATGGGTGTTAGGGAAGGGGCGCTAAATGAGGCGAAAAATCCACAAAAACAGCTGTTATTTGCACATTTATGATGTAGAATCAATCTTAATTTATAAAAAACCTTTAGAGGCCATCCAATCGTCATTATATACTTTACCAACATAACGACTTCCATGATCATGAAATATACAGACTACTAAATCGGATGCAGTAAGTGTGCCGGATAGTTGCATTAATCCTTGTAAACAGCTGCCTGCACTATAACCACAAAACATACCTTCTTCTTTTGCTAATCTACGGGTCATGATGGCACCTTCTTTATCGGCAACTTGTTCAAAATGGTCAATTACGGACATATCATAATTAGCAGGAACAAAGTCCTCTCCAAAACCTTCCGCTATATAGGGTTTTACATAGGACATGTCTATGATACCTGTTTCAAAGTAATGGGTAAGCAGGGAACCAATCGGATCAATCGCCCAAATTTTAATGTTTGGATTTTGTTCCTTTAAATAGGTCGAAGTGCCTGTAATGGTTCCACCTGTTCCAGCTGTACAAACTAAATGCGTTATTTTTCCCTCGGTTTGTTTCCAAATTTCTGGACCTGTTGTTTCATAATGCGCTAAACGATTGGCTAAATTATCGTACTGATTAAAAAAGTAGGAGTTGGGAATTTCAGTGGCTAATTTTCTGGCTACTGAGTAATAACTTGCCGGATCCTCAGGAGCAACATTCGTGGGGCAAACAATTACTTCAGCACCCACAGCACGCAGTATATCCATTTTTTCTTTACTCTGCTTATCGGTGGTGGTGAAAATACATTTGTATCCTTTAACCACTGCTGCCAATGCTAAACCCATGCCTGTATTCCCGCTGGTACATTCAATAATTGTGCCACCTGGCTTCAATTTCCCTTCTGCTTCTGCCACTTCAACCATTTTTAATGCCATTCTATCTTTAATAGAATTACCAGGGTTAAAATAATCTACTTTAGCCAACACAGTAGCAGGAAGGGCGGCCGTAATTTTATTGAGTTTAATTAAGGGTGTATTGCCAATGGTTTCAAGAATATTATTATACCACATATTATTTTATTGCATTAAATAATTAAATGAAAATAAGACAAAATTGTTAAATACTAAGGAATGTTAGTAAATTGATGATCAGGAATAAATGGAAAGAAATAATAGCAGGAGAATATTATAAATTCTCGAAGTTGGAAGTAATGATATCGCAGAATTTTGATTCAATCATTTTTTCTGATAATTTAATCATGTTGCAAAATGCTTTGGCATTACTTATACCATGTTGGATGATCACAGGTTTATTCACCCCTAAAATGGGAGTGCCGCCATAATTTTCAAAATGATAACGACTAAAAAAAGAATCGTTTCCAAGACCTTGATGCGCTGCAGCATCATACATTGCTTCGGCAGATTTTAAAACAATATTACCAGTGAATCCATCACAAACAATGACGTCCGCTTTGTCATTAAACAAATCACGGCCTTCCACATTGCCCATGAATTGAATATGGGTATTTTCTTTGAGTAAAGGGTAGGTTGCTTGGGCTAATAAGTTTCCTTTTCCTTCCTCTTCTCCCATATTTAACAATCCCACTGTAGGATTGTCAATATTTAAAATATGCTTAGCGTATAAGTTGCCTAATATGGCGAACTGATTTAATTGTTCTGGTTTACAGTCGGCGTTTAAACCAACGTCCACTAATATGCCTGTTTTACCTTCTAATTTAGGAAGTAAGCTACCAATAGTGGGTCTTAATACTCCTTTGATGGGCTTAATGGTAAACATGGCCCCGACTAACATAGCACCAGTATTACCAGCACTGGCAAAAGAATCAATTTGCCCCTCGGCTAATAATTTAAAACCAACAGCAATGGAGGAATTGGGTTTTTCTTTTAATGCTTTGGTTGGATGTTCATGATAGCCAATCGCATCAGGGGCATGTACAATATGCAAAAAAGGTGAAGACACCCCGTGTTGCTGAAATAAAGCTTTCAACTGGGTCTCTTCACCTATGCAAAATATGTTGTGTTCGGAATTAGAAAGATATTGTTGGACTCCTTTAACAGCTTCCAGTGGTGCAAAATCACCACCCATCATATCAATTCCGATGTTCATTAAATTATGCTTTTAAAGGCGCTTTTTCAGCTACTAATTTTCCTTTGTAGTACAATTTTCCTTCTTGAACATGCGCGCGGTGACGAACATGGATTTCTCCAGTTGTACCATCAGTGCTTAATGTTACTTCTTGTGCTACATAGTGTGTTCTTCTTTTTGCACTACGTTGTTGTGAGTGTCTGCGTTTAGGATTAGGCATCTCTTATGTTTTAAATTTTTACTTTTATATTTTTTTCTACTTCTTACTTTTCTTTATCACCCAATTCATCACTTAACCCTTCCTTAAATTTGTCTAGTCCTTTCCACAAGTTTTCATTTCTTGTTTCTAAGGGGGCTGACATTAATTTTTCTAATTCAGCCAAAGCCTTTTGATTACAGGTGGAAGCGCCTTTTTCGTTTACCGGACAAATATGTTGAAGCGGAAAACTAAGGGTAATGAACTCGTAAATCCAAGCAGCTACACTTATATGACTTTCGTTTCGGTCAATATAGTAAATGTCTGGATCTTCCTCCTGGCTGTTCATGGTATCCGGTTCGTCAACAAGCTTAACAATTAAATTAAACTCATCCCATAACTGAACTGATAGGGGGTTGCCACAACGATCACATTGGGTGTCCACCTTACCATCAACATCAAAATGTAACTGCATAAAACCTTGGTGCTTATCAAGTGTTAATTTGATTGTTGCATCACAGTTACTAAATTCCTGAGGCCCAAAATCAATAAAGAACTTATCCTCAATATGGTATTCGAACTTATGTTCGCCGGCCGCTAAACCTACAAATGGTATTTCAAATGTTCTGTTTTGGCCCATAACCGTACTTTAAGGGTTGGCAAAGTTAGTAAAAAGCTATCAAAAGACAAACTTTATCCTAATTTTACCGTATAAATTATTCAATGTCTAACAGCGCTAAATTAGGTGAAAAACTGCCCTGGAACTACTTTAGGTACGTTTTAGCCTTATTGATTTGGGTTATCGGGTTTTTCCCCTATATCGTAGCCTCTATTTACTCCCCATTTATCTTTCGACCCTTAACAGCCGTTTTGCGATTTATTTCAGGACTATTTGGTATTGCAATAGGAGAATGGGTGTATTTCGGATTAATTATAGTATTGATTTACAGTAGTTTAAAATGGGTTTGGGTCAATTATGCTCAATTTAAGAAAAGCAGGTTTTGGAAATATCAGCTGGTACATTGGTTGAATCAATTAACCTTTTTATTTATTGTTTTTGAGTTATGCTGGGGATTGAATTACCAAAAACAAAATCCTGCACAAGATTTTAATTTAAGCGTGCCCGCCACTTATTCGGAAAAGCAAATGGATAGTCTAAGCCTTTTCTTCATTCAAAATTTGAATTCAACAAGACAGAAAATAACTGATTTTGAGGCAAAAAATCTTCATTTTGAGCAAAATTTGGTCAAAATAAGGTCAGGATTTGAAGAAATTAGCAAAAAACGCCCTTTTTTACTTTATTCCCCCGTCTCCGTAAAAAGAGCCCATTTTCCAAGCTGGGGAGATTATTTAGGGTACACTGCTTTTTATCAACCAATTACAGGTGAGGCCATTGTAAGGGGGGATCTGCCTGTTTTGACACAGCCCTTTACTATTAGTCATGAAATAGCCCACCAATTAGGGTATGCTTCCGAGGAAGAGGCTAATTTTATCGCATTTGTCATTGGAACAGAAAGTAAGGATCCAATAGTGAATTATTCTACCCAGCTGCAAATGTTTACTTACGCTCAGTATGCCCATTTGCAGTTTATTGTAAAAAGAGGCGACTTTAAATTGTATGAGCAAATCGTTGAACGCAATAAAAAGCTACTGCTCCCAAAAGTGATTGAGGACAGGAAATTCATTAGAAACTTTTTCCTTAAAAAGCAGGATCTGCAAATAAAGGGCAGTGCTGAAATGTACAATCAATTCCTTTTATGGAATAAACAAGCAAGAGGAATTGAAAGTTATGAGGACGTATTGTTGTGGGCACTTGCGTATAAAAAAAATCCTTAGCGCTAACTAAGGATTTTACTATTGATTAGAACATTAAAATTTATTCTTCCACATCATACTCTCTATTGGCTTTTCAGGCTGGCCGCTATATTTAGCATTGGTTTTTTTGTTGTAAGCAATTTCAATTTCTCCATCTACAGGGAAATAAATTAATTGTCCAATGGGCATTCCTTTATATACACGTACTGGTTGCTTTACAGAAATTTCCAATGTCCAATAGCCACAAAAACCTACATCCCCTTTACCTGCAGTCGCATGGATGTCAATACCTAATCGACCTGTTGATGATTTGCCTTCAAGAAAGGGAACATGTGCATGTGTTTCGGTGTACTCCAAAGTAACACCTAAATAAAAACCACTTGGTTCTAAAACATAGCCTTCGTCAGGAATTTCAAAATAGGAAATGGTATTATGTGCTTTCGCATCTAGTACCTTATTGTCATAAGTGGCTAACCACTTTCCTAAATGCACATCGTAACTATTGCTTCCTAAGTCCTTACGATCGTAGGGTTCAATTTTAATAGTGCCTTTTGTGATTTCTTCTAATATTCTAGAGTCGGATAAAATCATCTTTAAATTTTATATGTATTTATGTTTAATTTGCAGTTACAACCGCGGTGCAATCTAACTCAAAGCTTTTTTTTATGCCTTTCTTTTATCAACAAAATATTAACGAGACCCGACATTTGGCCATTTGGTCAATCACAGAGCCGGTTTCGTTTTTTGAGACCAATGTGAAATTGGCGGTTGATATCCATAATGAGGAAAGAAAATTGCAACATTTGGCCGTGAGGTTATTGTTGCAATTAATGATGCCGGAGGTAGATTTAAAGCAATTGGTGATGGCGGATAATGGTAAACCCTATTTAAAGGGCTTGCCTTTTCACTTTTCGTTTTCACATTGTAAAGGCTATGCGGCGGTTGCAGTAAGTGATACCGATCCGATTGGGATTGATATTGAAATAATACATCCACGAATTATGAAAGTGGCCAATAAGTTTTTAAATGAGGGGGAGCGGCAAATGGTAGCTGGTTTATCGGAGGCGGATCAACTAAAGCAAATGGCCTTTTTTTGGGCGGCGAAAGAAGCCATGTATAAACAACATGAGCAATTGGGAATAGATTTTGCAAAGGATTTTAAGGTGCTTGCAATTGCAAGTGAAAATAAGGGGGTGGTTGATGCGGAAGTTTTACATAAGGGAGTAGAGAAAAAAGTACAATTGGATTATCATTTTGGGGATGACTATGTTTGCGTTAGTTGTTTTACTAAATAGTTTTTTTATTTATTTTTTAGAGATTAGTGGGCGGTTTTATTTTCAATAAGATTAGCTCGTTATTTTAATTTCAATAAGATCAAGTCGGCACTTTTTATTTAATGAGATTAGCTCGCTTCGCTCGCTGATCTCAGATGCTGACGCGTACCCAAAGCCTTTAAACAAGCTTCTTTAAATATAATTTAAAGAAGCTTGTTGGCTTTTATCATTCTCGCCTGCTCATTCAAGCAAGCTTGATTCGCAGTCTTAAATGATAAAAGCCTGTCACATTCGTGACAGGCTTTGTGCGGAAGAGGAGATTCGAACTCCCACGCCCGGGTGTGGGCGCTACCACCTCAAGGTAGTGCGTCTACCAATTTCGCCACCTCCGCTGAGGGTAGCAAACCTACTAAAAAAAAGCGTCTCCCCAAAGTACTTGTACTTTTAAGGAGACGCTGCTAATTAAATTATTTTGAACAATCTATAAAGAAGCTAATAATTCTTTTCCGTTTCTAATATAATCGTCATTTTTTTCATCTGTTGCTAATTTAATGCAAGCTTCCGCACTTGCTTTAGCACCTGCTTTATCACCTAATTGCTTTTGTGCTTTACCTTTTAAAAGTAATAACCAATAAGCTTTTGGATTTGCTGTAATGGCTTTTTCTACAAAAAATAATGCGTTTTTATAATCCTTATCTACATCATAATAAAAATTCGCAGCAGTTGAATATACATTCGGGTTTACATTTGCTGCTGAAGTTGCTTCCTTCACTTGTGCACGAATAGTTGTTTTAATATCCGTACTCACAGGAATGTTCACTAAGGTATTTGCCCATTTCAAAGAAATGTTAGCTGTTTCAGGATTGATGTCATCTACATTGATGGTGAAGTTTTCAGTGCTGTTGCTGGTAGTAGTTGGTTTAACTTGAAAACGAACAACATCCTCTGCTTCCTTGTAGCTAAAACTTCCCCAACCAGTTGAGTTGGTATTAATAATGATTGTCCATTCAGTTTGGCCAGGAATGGTAAATAATGCATAAGTACCTGCCGCTAATAATTTACCACCAATCGTTACTGGCTGAGTAAAATTTAGCTTAGTGGCTCCATTAGCACCTGTTCTCCATAAAGCGCCTGTTGGGGCTAATACAGATCCATTTCCAAAAGCCGCGCGCCCTTTTAATGCCGGTCTTGAATAAGTTATTTCAATTTTACCCATTCCGAAATCCTGGGACAATGTTTGCGTTGGACTTGCAGCAGGCATTTTTATTTGTGCTTGAGCAGTTAATCCAATAAAGGTTAATACCGAAAAAAGTATTCTTTTCATAAATTTTGGTTATTTGTTTTGAATAACAAACCTAAATGATTTTGGTTTATAATACAGTTATTTTTTTTGAAAGGCAGGGTGGAAACGGTCTAAGGTATCCCTTAAAAATTCCCGGTTCATATGGGTATATATTTCGGTGGTGGTGATACTTTCATGACCTAGCATTTCTTGGACTGCTCTTAAATCAGCGCCGCCCTCTACTAAATGAGTGGCAAAAGAATGCCTGAAGCTATGTGGTGAAATTGATTTCTTGATACCAGTTTTAAGTATCAAGTCCTTAATTATATAAAAAATCATTACCCTGCTTAGTCCTTTACCTCGGTTGTTGAGAAACAAAATATCTTCACAATCTTTGGCGGGGGTTTGGTGAACCCGAATGGTATCCTTGTATAATTTAATGTATTTAATGGCATCGGATCCAATAGGAACAAGCCTTTCCTTGTCACCTTTACCAATGACTCTTATAAATCCAACATCTAAGTATAAACAGGAAATTTTTAAATGAATGGCTTCTGTTACTCGCAGCCCGGAACTATACATGGTTTCTAAAATCGCTTTGTTTCGTCCACCTTCGGGTTTACTCAAATCAATATGGCCAATCAACTGTTCAATTTCTTCAAAACTTAAAACATCCGGTAGCTTGCGTCTCGTTTTTGGAGTAGGTAAGAGTGTAGTGGGGTTATTGGTACAAATTTGTTCAAGAATACAATATTTAAAAAAGGATTTAATTCCCGATATGATCCTAGCTTGTGAAGTGGCAGCCATTTCCATGGCGCCAATACTTTGTATAAATGTTTGTAAATCTTTAAGGGTAACATCGGCTGGCCCTATCTCTTTTCCAATGCTTTCAAAATACTGGGTGAGTTTGTCAATATCCCTTAAGTAGGCTTCTACTGAATGAGCGCTTAATGATTTTTCTAATTGTAGAAAAGCCTTAAAACCTTTTTTGTAGATAGCCCAATTCATTACTTAGGATAAAAGATTTGATTGTTAATTAAGAATGAGTTTATTTCGCATCAGATTTAAACAAATATATGCAAGTAAATTTAAAGTCCTTTAAGCAGAAAGTAGGGCGTAATGCAAAACAATTCAGGTCTTTTTTATCAAAATTAGAAAGAAGAGCTCCAAAAGGATTGGATAATTTGGCGGAAATTTTAAGCCCTCAGGTTTGGGCTGAAACCGACTGTTTAAGTTGTGCGAATTGTTGTAAATCAATGAGCCCCACATTTACCAAAACGGATATCAAACGAATTGCAGCGCATTTGAAAACTACGCCTGCTGCATTTACTGCAGAGTGGCTTGAATATGACAAGAAAGACAAGGATTGGTTAAACAAGTCAAGACCCTGTCAGTTTTTGGATTTAAAATCAAATATGTGTAGCATCTATGAAGTGCGTCCTGCTGATTGTGCGGGTTTCCCTCATTTGACTAAAAAGAAAATGACGGAGTACATGCATGTACATAAACAAAATATTGAGTACTGCCCAGCCACGTATAAGATGGTTGAAAAAATGCAGGATTTAATTGGTTAAAGTAATAGGATCAATCAAATTGAATTTCAATTGATTTATATATGTCCTAGAAATAAACGTCTTCAAAATAATCTAAAGCCCACTCCTCAGTGGGCTTTTTATATATGGCAATAACATCAAATTGAATCCATTTCCATGTAGGATGTAGGTATTGATAATGTGCTGCTGCATTTTTTAAGCATTGCATTTTTTGGTGATGAATCATTTGTTCGGGGAACCCAAAATGAATAGTAGTTCTTGTTTTGACTTCCACAATATGAAGCAGGGACTCCTTGCTTGCAATAAGGTCTATTTCCAAATGTTTATAGCGCCAATTTCTTTCTATAATTTGAAATCCCAATCCCTCTAAATAACCAGCCGCTATGTTTTCGCCTAAAAACCCAGTATCTTTGTTGTGCATAAATTAATTTCATTCAATATCGGGGAATAAACAAAATGCAGAAAGCGTATAAATTACATGGGGTGCATAGGCACTATGATTGGGGAGGGACTCAGTTCATACCTAATTTGATGAAAGTGCAAAACGAAAACAATCAACCTTTTGCTGAATATTGGATGGGCGCACATCCTTCTGCCCCTGCACAAATTGAAACAAATAAGGGGCTTGTTTCTATCAGCGATTTTGGCGCTATACCTTATTTATATAAAGTGTTGGATGTAGCTAAAATGTTAAGTATTCAAGTGCATCCAAGTAAAGAAAATGCGGTTATTGGGTTTGAAAAAGAACAATTAGCAGAGATCGCTATTGATGCACCCAACAGAAATTATAAGGATGATAATCATAAGCCGGAAGTAATGGTGGCTTTAAGTGATTTTTGGTTATTGCATGGATTTTTAGCACCAGAATTACTTACGGCTAGATTACAGGAAATTACCAGTTTCCATTGTTTACAGGACTTTTTCAAAAAAGAAGATTATCAAGGATTATATAGTCACTTCATGCATCTGCCCCCAATAGAATCGGATCAAATTTTAAAACCACTTTTGGTAGATGCAATAGCAAGTGTACAAAATGGCAAGGTGGATCAAACACACCCGCATTGGTGGGCGTATAAATATTATAATGGAGTAGTGCCGGATAAAAATATTGATAAAGGTATTTTCTCTATTTATATTTTGAATATCGTACATGTTAAAAAATACCAAGGGGTTTTTCAGGGCGCTGGATTATTGCATGCCTATTTGGAAGGGCAGAACATTGAGTTAATGGCCAATAGCGATAATGTTTTAAGAGGAGGTTTAACACCAAAACATGTAGATATCGATGAACTTATGCGACATGTTGCATTCGTTCCAACCTATCCGATTATTTTACAGGGGGAGCCTAAAAATGAATTTGAAACCATTTATCCCTGTCCTGTTGCCGATTTTGGTTTAAGCAAAATAGGAATTAACCTAGGAGAATCTTACACAATAAATACCCAATCTATAGAAATGTTATTGGTGATGGAGGGGCAGGTGGAACTTGATGGAAAACTGTATCATCCCGGAGAAGTCGCGCTGGTGCCCTCTTTACAGCAATTAACAATTCATGCAAAAGCAGCTTCGGTGCTTTTTAAAAGCTTTGTTCCATAGTTTATTCACATTTGAGGAAAATGATTCTATTTTAATAAGGGACTAAGTGTTATTTTTGTGTATATCCAAATAAATGTGATTTTATGAAATTGAATAGACAAATTATACTTGCTTTAGTAATTATGGTAGCAACAAGTGCATTGTACAGAATAATGCCAGGAAGACCAATGGGATTTGCTCCACAAATTGCCATTGCTTTATTTAGTGGTTCTTTATTTGCAAGTAAGAAACAATATTCATTTTTATTACCAATACTTTCTATGTTGATTTCTGATGTAATGTATCAAGTATTGTACACATACGGATTCACTGCTATTCAAGGATTTTATACAGGACAGATTGAAAATTATTTGTTAATTGCTGCAACAACAGTATTTGGATTTAGTTTGCAATCTGCTAAACCAAGTAAATATGTGATTTCATTTTTATCAGCACCCACTGCCTATTTTTTAGTTTCTAATTTTTTAGTTTGGGCACAAGGTGGGGGTTATCAGCATCCTAAAACTTTGGTAGGGTTAACGCAAACAATGGCGGATGGTTTGCCATTTTATCCTTATAGTTTAGTAAGCACAATCGTATTTGGAGCGGTATTATTTGGTGCCTTCCGAATGGTAGTGCCAAAATTCAAAGCTATTTAGTTTCAATTTCAAGGAAACCGTTTTACACGGACTGCTCAAAAGCCTCGTCAATTTTCCATGGCCCATTATCAGCCGCTTCAGTGGCTAATTGGTCACATCGATTATTGTATGGATTGTCAGCATGCCCTTTTACCCAATGAAATTGAACCTTGAAAGGTTTTGCCAATTCATAATAGGCCTTCCATAAATCTTTATTTTTTTTGCCCCCTTTAAAATCGGTTTTTATCCAATTGTCAAGCCATTTTTTCTCTACCGATTCAACAACATATTTACTATCAGTATAAATATGAATGGGTAATTCTTTGGTTTTGAGGGCCAATATTGCTTGGATGACAGCCAATAACTCCATCCGATTATTGGTGGTTTTTCTAAATGCCCCAGATAGTTCCTTTACTTTTTCCCCCCACATTAATATAGCGCCATAGCCACCTGGACCAGGATTTCCCCTAGAGGAACCGTCAGTATATATGACTATTTTATCCATACAATAAGTATAAAACGCTGATTATTAATAATATAGGTAAATATACTCATTTAGGGCTAATTTTCAAATAGTAAAAAATTAATGTGTTTTTTTTACACACTATTTTTTATCTTTAGCTGCTTGTTTAATAATTAATTACGATTGCCTAAGCCGGAAGGCTGCTATTTATGAAAACCGTGGAAACAACTCTTAAGAAGTCTAGCAAAATAGCTAAAACGAAAGCATCACTTGTCAAAGTAAGTTTTCATTTAAAATACAAAACGCATTTTGGACAAGGAATTTATATTTATGGGAATCACCCACAATTAGGGGAGGGGAACATTGAAAATGCCATTCCATTAGTGTATTTAAACAATGACTATTGGGTGTTGCATTTGGACATGGAGGTAAATGCAAGTGCTCCTAAAATAGTGTACCATTACTTTATTCAAAATGCCGATGGCACCAAATCCTTTGAAGCGGGCAATGACAAGACCATTGATTTTTTAAAATGCACTGCGCCTGAATTAGTGATCTTAGATAGTTGGAATTTTACAGGGTATAAGGAAAACACTTTTTATACTGCGCCATTTGCTAATGTGTTAATGAAACAACCAGCGCATAAAAATAAAATTGTGGTTGATGTTAATGCTACTCATACATTTAGAGTAAAAGCGCCGCTACTGGCGGAACACCAAACTATTTGCATGGTTGGGGAGTCCAAATTATTGGGCGCCTGGGATGCCTCCAAAAGTATATTGCTTAACAAGGTTTCTGGAGAAGATTTTTATGAATTAAGTATCGATGCAGGTAAAAGTAATTTTCCTTTCGTGTATAAATACGGTATTTATGATGTAAATAAAAAATCATTTGTACAATTTGAGGAGGGAGAGAATAGGGTGGTTTATGAACCTATTGCTAAGGATAAATTGGTGATAGTAAATGATGGATTTGTGCATTTAAATGCGGGTAATTGGAAAGGTGCAGGAGTAGCCATTCCGGTTTTTTCATTAAGATCTAATAAAAGTGCAGGCGTTGGAGAATTTGAAGACTTAAAATTATTGGTGGATTGGGCGAAGGAAGTGGGGCTTAAATTAATTCAAATTTTACCCATCAATGATACTACGGCTACGCATACTTGGATGGATTCTTATCCCTATGCAGCTATTTCTGCTTTTGCTTTACACCCTATGTTTATTCGATTAGAGACAATGGCCCATAAGGAGCAAAAAGCAATTTTAAAACCATTTGCCCTAACCATTGCTGAATTGAATAAACAGGCGGAAGTGGATTATGAAGCCGTGATGAAATTAAAGTGGGAGGTTTTGCATTTATTATATGCAAAAAATGGTAAGGCTGATTTAGCGACTAAAGAGTTTGCAGATTTTTTTGAGCATAACAAGGATTGGTTGGTTTCTTATAGCGTATTTTCTTATTTAAGGGATTTGCATGGTACGGTTGATTTTAATCAATGGCCTACCCATTCAAGATATGACGAAAAAGCCATTGCTAAATTGTTGGCGCCAGGTTCCAACACTTTGGATGCAATTTCATTTTTCTATTTTGTTCAATTTCATTTGCATTTACAATTATTAGATGCTACGCAGTATGCCCATCGCAATGGGGTAATTGTAAAAGGGGATATTCCAATTGGGGTATATCGTTTTGGAGCAGACGCTTGGCAAAATACACATTTGTTTCATATGGATATGCAAGCAGGTGCACCGCCTGATGATTTTGCTGTAAGTGGTCAAAACTGGGGTTTTCCTACGTACAATTGGGAAGCAATGGCCAGTGATGGTTTTGCCTGGTGGAAACAGAGATTTGATCAAATGAAGTTTTATTTTGATGCTTTTAGGATTGATCATATTTTAGGTTTTTTCAGAATTTGGAGCATACCTATGCATGCAGTTGAAGGAATCATGGGGCATTTTGTTCCTGCCATTCCAGTATCCATCAATGAGCTTAATGCGAAAGGTATTCAAATTGATCATTATCGATTAACGCAGCCTTTAATTAATGAAACCAATTTGTTTCAAATTTTCGGCTACGATAATGAATTGATTAAGAAAGAATATCTACAACCAATAGGGGACGGTCATTATGAATTATTACCTGCATACAAAACACAAAGGCAGGTAGAGTCCATTTTTAGCCAAATGCCAGACGATGAATGGCACCAAAAAATTAAACAGGGTTTGTATCATTTAATTAGTAATGTTATTTTATTTGATGCCGAAAAACCACATCATTACCATTTTAGGTTTAATATAGGATCTACTAGTTCTTTCCAGCAATTGGATTCTAAAACACAACATTTGTTAAATGAATTGTATGTTGACTATTTCTTTAAGCGCCAGGATGCTGCATGGGAAAAAGAAGCAATGCAAAAATTACCGATGCTAAAACTTTCTACTAATATGCTTATATGCGGGGAAGATTTGGGATTGGTTCCTTCCTGTGTGCCCAATGTGATGTACCAATTAGGTATGTTAAGTTTGGAGGTACAAAGAATGCCTAAGGCAACGCATAAAACATTTTTCAATCCTAATGATGCGCCTTATTTAAGCGTGGTCACCCCTTCGTCACATGATACCAGCACTATTCGTGGTTGGTGGGAGGAAGACCGAGCAAAAACCCAACAATTTTACAATCATGAAATAGGACAATGGGGGGAAGCGCCTGTTCATTGTGAAGCATGGATTAACAAAGCTATTTTATTACAACATTTATATTCGCCAGCTATGTGGGCAATTTTCCAATTACAAGATTATTTTGGAGTGGATGAAATCATTCGAAGAAGTAATCCAAATGAGGAAAGAATTAATGTTCCAGCAAATCCAAAACATTATTGGAGATATAGAATGCATATTAGCTTGGAGGATTTAATTGCTTCATCATTCTTTAATACTGAATGGAAGTATGCCATTAAGTCAAGTGGCCGTTAATTCCTTTCATTTAGCCCCTGTTTAGTATCTTCGTAAAAATGAATTAAGTGGAATTACATTTCTGGGACCAATCCTTGCCTTTTGAATATCCTTTTACTATTTCCAATGGTAGAACCAAGACACATCAACATAGTTTAATGGTTAGATTGTCTTTGGGTAACTGGGAGGGTTTTGGTGAAGCACCCGCCATTGTATACTACAATGTGACGGTAGAGGGGATGATGGAAAAACTAGAAAAAAACAGAAAGCTAATTGAGAAATTTGCCTTAATTGATCCGGAACGTTTTTGGCATTTCCTACATCATTTATTTCCCAATGATCCTTTTTTGGTTTGTGCATTAGACATGGCGGGCTGGGACTTATGGGGACAAATGAAAAAGCAACCCTTGCATAGGTTATGGGGAACAGAATGGAATACAGCAAGTAATAATAGTGACTCAAATAATACGATTACTTTACCTCCAATTTGCGATTATACTTTAGGCATTGATCCAATCGAAAAAATGGTGCAAAAAATGAAGGATCATCCATGGCCAATTTATAAAGTTAAAGTGGGGACGGAGTACGATATTGAAATGATTACGGCATTAAGAGAACACACTAATCATCCCATTCGCGTAGATGCGAATGCAGGTTGGACCACCGAGGAAGCCTTGTTAAAAATACCAGCATTGGCTAATTTGGGAGTTGAACTAGTGGAACAGCCATTAGCAAAAGACAATTGGGAAGGAATGGCACAATTAAAAAAACAAGCAATATTGCCATTGTTTGCAGACGAGAGCTGTGTGATGGAAAAAGATGTCGCCATTTGTGCTCCCTATTTTGATGGGATCAATATTAAATTAACTAAATGCAGTGGTTTGACACCAGCACTTCGCATGATTCAAGAAGCAGGTTCCCTGGGTTTAAAAGTCATGATGGGGAGTATGAATGAATCTGTGATTGGCTCTGCCGCCATTGCCCAATTTTTACCGCAGTTGGATTATGTGGATATGGATGGCCCTTTGTTAATGACTGAATTAAATGGAGTCGGATTGAATTATAGCTTTGAAAATAACAATGGGGTCATTGAACCATTAACTAAATTTGGATTAGGGGTACAATATAGAAAACCATTTATAAAATAAATTTTAGGCTAATCAAACGCCAATCTATTAACTCGTTTTACAGTTGAATGGTAATAATGATTAACAATAATAAATTATGACACCTGAACGTACCGATAAATTAATTAAAGTATTAAGTAAGCGCCAAGCCAATTTGACGGTGGTGATGGAAAATGTACAGGATCCACATAATATTTCGGCAGTACTTAGAACCTGTGATGCAGTGGGGATTCAGGATGTTTATATTTTAACTACCAAAATTCCAAGACATAAAAAATTTGGGTATAAAAGCAGTAGTAGTGCTTTGAAGTGGCTAACCATTCATGAATTTGATAATTTAGAAGAATGCATGGCAGCAGTTAGAAAAAATTTTACAAAAGTACTAACCACCCATTTATCAAGTGATGCAGTTCAATTGTATGATATTGACTTTACTGAATCAGTAGCATTGGTTTTTGGAAATGAACATGCTGGGGTGACCGATGAATGTAGGGCTTTGGCCGATGGCAATTTTATCATTCCGCAAATGGGGATTATACAAAGCTTAAATATTTCAGTAGCTTGTGCGGTGAGTATTTATGAAGCCATGCGCCAAAAAATGGTTGCTGGACATTATGATCATGCTAGTTTACCCAAGGTGCAAATGGATAATTTATTGACACAATGGGGGGTGGAGGAACTGACTCCGGAAACATACCTGCCTTATGAGCCAAAGCGCAAGTAAAAATTAATCTACTTAATAGAGCATCAAACTTAATTGATTAGACATTACATCTGCTCGGGCACATCAATGCCCAATGCACGCATCCCTTTTTGTAAAGTTGCGGCGGTTAAAATACCCAATTTGATTCTAAGATTTTTCTTGTCATCTGATTCGGCATTAGCAATAGATAACTCAGCGTAAAAGCTATTAAATAATTTAGCCAAGTTAAAAGTGTATATGGCTACTTTGGAAGGATCTAAAGTTTCTGCTGCTTCATTAATCACCGCAGGAAAATTGGATAATTCAATAGCTAAAGCCTTTTCAAGGGGGAGTAGATCGTTTAAGGTTAATTTAATGTCTGTCCCCGTTTTTCTTAAAATGCTTTTAATACGCGCATGTGTATATTGAATAAATGGTCCAGTGAAACCATGAAAATCAATACTTTCTTCAGGATTAAAAATCATCTTCTTTTTGGGATCGACCCTTAATAAGAAAAATTTAAGCGCGCCTAGTCCAATGGTATTGTACAATTCCTTTAATTGATCGGTTGTAAAATCTGAAACCTTGCCCAATGATTCTGTTTTCTCTTTCGAAATATTAATCATTTCTTCCACTAAGTCATCAGCGTCAACAACGGTTCCTTCACGGCTTTTCATTTTACCGGTGGGTAATTCCACCATGCCATAACTTAAATGGTAAATGCCATCTGCTGCGGGCAATTGAAGCTTTTGACAAATCAACTTCAATACTTTAAAGTGGTAGTTTTGTTCATCGCCTACCACGTATATACTTGCATCGGTATTAAATTCTTTTTGTTTTACTTCAGCCAATCCAATATCCTGTGTTATATAAACCGATGTACCGTCCTTGCGACGTACAATTTTTTCATCCAATCCGTCGCCGGATAAATCTATCCAAACTGAACCATCTTCTTTTTGATAAAATACTTTTTTATTTAATCCTTGTTCCACTAATTCTTTTCCTAATAAATAAGTATTGCTTTCGTAATAAGTTTTTACAAAATCGGATCCGATTTTTTGATAGGTCGCATCAAAGCCCTCATAAACCCAGCTATTCATGCGTTTCCATAATTCCATTGTTTCAGCATCCCCTTGTTCCCATTTCAACAACATTTCCTGTGCACCTTTTTGAATAGGGGCTTCTTTTTCAGCTTGATCCTGTGACATCCCACCCGCTACTAGTTCTGCAACCTGTGCTTTATAAGCATCATTGTATTTAACGTAGTAGTCGCCTACAAAATGATCTCCTTTTTGATTTGTATCCGCTGGTGTGGCACCATTGGCAAATAATTGCCAAGCAATCATGCTTTTACAAATATGAATTCCACGATCATTTACAATGCAGGTTTTTACTACTTCATTGCCTTGTAATTTTAGGATTTCAGCAATGCTCCATCCTAAAAAGTTATTTCTTAAATGGCCTAAGTGTAAAGGTTTGTTGGTATTGGGGGAGGAGTACTCCACCATTATTTTTTTAGGGGTATGATTTGCAAGTAATAAATTTTCGGGACTTGCATTTTTGATATACTCAAACCAGAATTCATTGCTAATGGAAAAGTTTAAAAATCCTTTTACAATATTGAATTGGGTAATTACCCCTTTCAACTCGGTTATCATAGCGGCACCTAGTTCATTTCCCAAAATTTCAGGACTCTTTCCTAATTGCTTTACGAATGCAAAAAGCACAATAGTATAGTCGCCTTCAAATTCAGGTTTAGTAGCGTTTACCAATACCTGTTCTGGTTGAATTTGTACACCATACAATTGTTGAATACAATGGGCTGTACTTTCCTTTAATTTATTCGTTAAATGCATAAAATTAGATTGCCGATTGCAAAAGTAATTAATTAAGATTACCTTTGAGCATTGATGTTGAAACTACACGATTTTATTAGCAAATTAATACTTGACCTAATTGATTGGGTATATCCTGTATTTAGGAGAGTGATGCCTATCCATACCTTTCGATATGCCGCTTGTGGTGGGGGAAACACCTTATTAGATATTCTTGGTTTTTATCTTTCCTATAATTTTCTATTTCATAAAATGCCTATTCAAATTGGCTGGTTAACCATTAGCCCGCATATCGCCTCCTTTATGGTAAGCTTTTGTGTTACTTTCCCCATTGGTTTTTATTTAAGCAGGTATGTGGTTTTCCAGGAAACTTCGGTAAAGAAAACAGCACAATTGTTTAAGTATTTCTTTGTGGTGTTGGGTTGCATCTTATTAAACTATGTTTTCCTTAAGTTATTTGTAGATTATCTAGGCTGGTATGCCACGCCAGCAAAAATAGTAACCACTTTCTTTGTGGTGATTTTTAGCTATACCTCACAAAAGAATTTCACTTTCAAGGCCTCCAGCTCGGGAGATATTGAAGGTATTTAACTGCCTTTTCTGCTCGTTTATTTAACGCTTATGCCAATTTTGACCCAGTTTAAGGCTCAAATACAGGGTTTTATGACATTTTTACACCTCATCCTCCCTTAAGTCATTGTGGCATAATGATTGACTATTATCTAGTAATTAATCATTGAAAATCAATCATTATGGCAAAAATAATAGGAATTGACTTAGGTACCACAAACAGTTGTGTATCAGTTATGGAAGGTGGCGAACCTGTAGTTATCGCAAATGACGAAGGACGTAGAACCACGCCTTCGGTTGTCGCTTTTTTAAAGAATGGCGAGCGTAAAGTGGGAGATCCTGCAAAAAGACAAGCTATCACGAATCCAGAAAACACTATCTCAAGTGTGAAGCGTTTTATGGGTCGTCGTTTTAATGAAGTAACTGAAGAGAAATCTCATTGGAGTTATAAAATCGTACAAGGAGAGAACGACACTGTTCGTGTGGACATTGATGGTCGTATGTATACGCCTCAAGAAATTTCTGCAATGGTTTTACAAAAGATGAAAAAAACCGCAGAAGATTATTTAGGTCAGGAAGTAACTGAAGCAGTTATTACTGTACCTGCTTACTTTAATGATGCACAAAGACAAGCAACAAAAGAAGCAGGTGAAATTGCTGGATTAAATGTTCGTCGTATAGTGAATGAGCCAACAGCTGCTGCATTGGCTTATGGATTGGATAAAAAGAATGTAGAACAAAAAATCGCTGTGTTTGATTTAGGAGGAGGTACTTTCGATATTTCTATCTTGGATTTAGGAGATGGTGTATTTGAAGTAAAATCTACCAATGGTGATACACATTTAGGTGGTGATGACTTTGATAAAGTAATCATGGACTTTTTGGCGGACGAATTTAAAAATCAAGAAGCGATTGATTTAAGAAAAGATCCAATGGCTTTACAACGTTTAAAAGAAGCGGCTGAGAAAGCAAAAGTGGAATTAAGTTCATCAACAGAAACTGAAATCAACTTACCTTATATCACAGCTGTGGACGGTGTTCCAAAGCACTTAGTTGTAAAATTAACAAGAGCTAAATTTGAATCTTTAGCAGATAATTTATTTGCTCGTTGTATCAAACCTTGTGAAGTAGCTTTGAAAGATGCAGGTTACTCAGTAGGTCAAATTGATGAAGTAATTTTAGTAGGAGGTTCTTCAAGAATTCCTAAAGTACAAGAATTAGTAGAGAAGTTCTTTGGTAAAAAACCAAACCGCTCTGTTAACCCTGATGAAGTGGTAGCGATTGGTGCAGGTATCCAAGGTGCAGTATTAACAGGTGATGTAAAAGACGTTTTATTATTAGACGTTACTCCATTAAACTTAGGTATCGAAACAATGGGTGGTGTAATGACAACCATGATTGCTTCTAACACAACTATCCCTACAAAGAAAACAGAAGTGTATTCAACAGCTAGCGATAATCAACCTGGTGTACAAATTCATGTATTACAAGGGGAACGTCCAATGGCGAATCAAAATAAGAGTTTAGGTATGTTTAACTTGGATGGTATTCCACCAGCACCAAGAGGCGTTCCTCAAATTGAAGTGACTTTTGATATTGATGCAAACGGTATTTTAAACGTAAGCGCAAAAGATAAAGGCACTGGTAAAGAACAAAAAATCAGAATTGAAGCGGGTAGTGGTTTAACCAAGGAAGAAATTGAAAAAATGAAAGCCGAAGCAAAAGCCAACGAAGCGTCTGATAAAGCAGAAAGAGAAAGAGTGGACAAATTAAATGAAGCAGATAGCTTAATATTCCAAACGGAAAAGCAATTAAAAGAGTTTGGCGATAAAATCCCAGCTGATAAAAAAGCACCTATCGAAACAGCTCTAGAATCTTTAAAAGCGGCTCACCAAGCGCAGGATGTAGCACAAGTGAATACCGCTTTAGAAGCAATGAACGCTGCATGGACTGCTGCTAGTGAGGATATTTACAAAGCACAAGCTGAAGGTGCAAATGCTGGTGCACCAGCCGCTGACGCTGGTCAAGCAAATGGTGGTGCAAGCAATGACACCGTTGAAGATGCTCAGTTTGAAGAAGTAAAATAAAAAATTTATTTATAGATAATTATCTATAAATATTGATTAAGAAGGTTTTGGTAAAAAAAGACCCCCGTTTGGGGGTCTTTTTTTGTTTAGTATTTATCCACAGTAGTAGCTTTATAATTTTAACGAATTATTGATAATCAGCTTTTTATGATATATAATTCGTATTACATTAAGAATATTTTAATGTGTTACAAAGTTTATAGCACTAATACAATAAATGAAAATAATCGTAGATGAAAATCTATTATATTTGAATTTATTCGATAATTTTTTACATATCGAAATTGAAATATATAATTTATTTACATATGTCTTTTTTTAATGCTACAAAATCAAAGTTTTCTGTGAATTGGATGTTCGCTAAAAGTTTGAGATTTTTATTGGTATTGGCCACAATTTTGATTGTTTCTCAATCAATTGGACAAGTTAGCTTAACTTTTTCAAAAGGGTATATTGGAACACAGGGATCCAATACCAACCAGGCTAATAATATTAAAAATTTATCAAGTTTAGGTATTGCTAGGGTTAGTTTTGGCCAATCTTATGCAGGTACATTTGGGGGGACCCAAGGGAATGATTTATCAGGAAACATTAAAATTTATTTAGCTGCCGGGGCTACCTCCCCGCAAGCAGTAAATTCAGTAATTACTTTAACTGGAGCATTAAACTGGAGAGAAACAAGTGGAAGTACCATTGAAGTTTTTGGGTTTATTATTGATGTTGGTCAATCTGCATCCATTACATTTAATAGTTCAACATTAAATATAATTGGAGGAAGTACATCAAACTCAAGTAGTTCCTTAGGTTTAAAGGCTTATTCTAGTACATTTACTTTTACAGACGGCGAAAACCGATCAGGAAATGCGGCAACCAATGGTTTGCTGACAGCATTAAATTCAGAATTAAGTAACTCGCCTCAACCTTCTACCATAACTTTAACCAATGCAAGTGTCGTTGAAGGGAATAATTTAGTATATACTGTAGCATTATCAAGTGCAACTAGCGCAGGAGTTCCGCAGGTTTATACTTTCTTGTCTTCAGGTACCGCTAGTTCAACTGTTGATTATAATTCAACATATACATTTTCAAATGGAGTAGTTAATAATGGTGACGGGACCATTACAGTCCCAGGTGGAGTAAGTTCATTCACAATTACAGTTACTACAATTGATGATGCTACAATTGAATCAACTAAAACTTTAATATTAAGTATTGGTAGTAAATCGGCTACGGGGAATATAACGGACAATGATGCGGTTCCTACAATTACTACAACGGGTACTTTAAATACATTCGTTACTTGTTCAGGATGTACGGTTTCACCTCAATCCTTTACAGTAGCTGGACAATATTTAACCAATAATATTGTGGTGACAGCGCCTACGGGTTTGCAGATTTCGACCAACGCAAGTAGTGGATATGCAAGTACTATTACTTTAACACAAACTAGTGCTACTGTATCCGCAACTACAATTTTTGCAAGGTTAACCAATAATGCAACCACTGCAAATTCAGGTGTAATTTCAATTACTTCAACTGGAGCAACTGCTAAAACAATTACAGTAACAACGAATACAGACAATGCGTTGAAGTTTGACGGTACTAATGACTATGTTATTTTAGATAACGTTGGAAACAATGCAAATTTAAGTTTTGGAGGAACTGCCAATTTCACATTAGAAGCTTGGGTAAATAGACAAGCAACTGGAATTGAAGCAGTAATTGTTTCTAAATTTGATGCAGTTAGTGCTAATGCAAATTACAAATTAAGACTTTCCTCTGGTGGTATACCTGTTTTTCAGAGAGAAACTGGTGCTGCTCCATATTCTGTTGCAGGTTTAACTGCATTGCCAGAGAATGAATGGCATCATTTAGCTGGCGTATTTGATGGAAGTACAATTAAACTTTATGTTGATGGTGCTTTAGTAAATTCCGTAAATCAAACAGCTAGTGTTACTAGTAATCTGACTTCAGTAAAAGTATTAATTGGCGCTGATAATCAAAGCGCACTTCGTTATTTCTTCAAAGGGGGTATTGATGAGTTGAGAATTTGGAATGTAGCCAGAACTGCATCTCAAATTCAAAATAATTATTTGAATGAATTAATTGGAAATGAAACAGGACTTAGTGCATATTATTCATTTAATCAAGGTGTTGCTAATGGAACAAATACATCAATTACCTCTTTATTAGATAAATCAAATAATGGAATTCATGGAACATTTAGTGGTATCCCTTTGAACGCAGGCACTACCTCTAATTTTGTAGACGGATTTGTACCTAATATCACTGCAACTGGGTCTGCAACAACTGTGGCTGTAGCAAATACTTTGCAATTATCTAATGGTTTAACAGGTGGCACATGGTCTAGCTCAAATGCAAGTAAAGCAACTGTCAGTAGTACTGGTTTGGTAACTGGGATAGCAGCTGGTACTGTTTCTGTTTCTTATACTATTTGTGGAAAAACTGTTGCATATAATTTGAATGTAATTAATACTATCTTAAATTCAACAACTTTAAATACTTTAACCAGTTGTTCTGGTTGTATCATTACCCCTCAGCCTATAACTGTTTCAGGAACGGATTTGTCCGCTAATGTTACGGTGACTGCCCCAACAGGTGTACAGGTTTCCACTGTTGCAAATGGTACTTATACTTCTTCCATTACATTAACACCAAGTGCTGGTACCTTATCCAATACCACCATTTTTGTTCGATTAACAAATAGTGCAACTACTGCAAATGCTGGAAATATAACAATTGCTTCAACAGGTGCAACATCTAAAACAGTAACGGTTACTGTAAATACGGACAATGCGTTGAATTTAGATGGGGCAAGTGATATTGTAACTATTGCAGATAATAATGCATTGGACTTAACAACCAATTATACCATTGAAGCATGGATCAAACCAACAACCTTTAATTGGTTGGGTGGAATTGTAAGTAAGTATCATGTGAATTCATCTAACGGTTATATTTTAAGATTAAATGGAACTGGGGATAATTCTGGAATTAGTTTTGATGAAATGTCTACAAGCAATGGGGTATTGTCTTTAAATAAATGGCAACATATTGCTGCAGTGAATAATAATGGAACTAGAAAAATATATATCAATGGAGTAGAACAAACAATTACTGGAACTCCATTGACAACAGTTGCTAATTCCGATCCAGTTATTATTGGACAGGATTTTTCAGCTGGCGCATCAAGATTTTTTAATGGTAGTATTGATGAAGTTAGAATTTGGAATACAGCTAGATCGGCTTCTGAAATTTCAACCAATATGAATGTTGCCCTAGCTGGCAACGAAACTGGATTGGTTGCCTATTATAATTTTGATCAAGGTATAGCCAATGGAAATAATACTTCTATAACTACTTTAAAAAACAATACAAGCAATTCTTTGGATGGAGCTATTACGGGTGTAACATTAAATGGAACAGCTTCTAATTTTGTTGACGGATTTATTCCTCCCATTGTTGCTGCAGGAAATGTAACAAATATTACAGCTGGTAGTACAGTGGCTTTGTCAAATATGTTGACTGGTGGTACTTGGTCTAGTTCCAACACAAGTATTGCAACAGTCAATAATACGGGGGTGGTTACTGGGGTAGCACTTGGTACGGTGAGTATCACTTATGCTATTTGTGGTAAAAATGTTTCTTATAATTTAAATGTAACTGTTCCAACAATAACCGTATCGGGTACATTGTCACCTTCTGTTGGTTGTTTTGGGGTAACTTCTAATGCACAATCAATTTCAGTTAGTGCAACTAGCTTAACCAATAATTTAGTCATTACTGCGCCTGCTGGTTACGAACTTTCAACAACTGCTGGTGGAACTTATTCTACCACATTAAGTTTAACTCCTTCAAGTGGTACCGTAACCAATACTAGCATTTTTGTAAGGTTATCTACCAATGCATTCAATGGAGATGGAGGTAATATTATCTTTAGTTCTGTTAATGCAACTACAATACTAGTACCAACCGGGTTAGCAACAGTAAGCACTACTTTGCCAGCACAGGTAACCATTGTTTCAAGTGCAACATCCAATACCATATGTGTAGGTGAAGCAGTAACCTTTACTGCTACTGCAGTAAATGGTGGAATTACACCAACCTATCAATGGAAATTAAATGGCACAAATGTAGGAGTAAATAGCGCTACTTATACCAATAGTACTTTGAGCAATAACGACGTTGTTTCGGTAATCATGACTTCCAGCATTGCAAGTTGTGTAACAGGTTCTCCTGCAACTTCAAATGCCATTACCATTAATGTGAATTCAGTACCTGCAACACCAACGGCGATTGCAGGTTTAAATACTTTATGTTTAGGTTCTAACGCAGTATATACCATTCCAAATGTAACTGGTGCAACTAGTTACGAGTGGGTAATCACTGGTAATATAACTGCAACAACTTCAACAAGTACTGCTTTAAATACCTTGGCAGGTAATACTGCAGGTGCCGCCACTGTAAAAGTGAGAGCGGTAAATGCTTGTGGAGTTTCGGCTTATACAAGTGATTTTAATATAAATATTAATAATACACCTGCGCCTACCGCCGACTTTACTTTAAGCAATAGTCAGGTTTGCGTTGGTTTAACATCGATTAACTTTACCAATACGAGTGTGGTAAATGCTACTACCAATTCGCCTATTTCAAGTTATACTTGGGACTTTGGTGACGGTTCTACTGCAGTGACCACACAAAATGCAAGCCGTACCTACACGAATTCTGGAAACTATAATGTTATTTTAACTATTCAAAGTGCTGATAACTGTTATGCTTCCATCTCAAAACCAGTAATGGTGGATCCACTAAGTGTTCCAGGTACTGCTGCAGCAACCGATACTGCTGTGTGTGTGGGTTCTAGTACTACTATCAATTTAACAGGATCAACTGGTGCTATACAATGGATGTCAACGCCAGTAGGTACTAGTAATTGGACAAATATTGTAGGTGCTACAAGCAATGTACTTAATACGGGAACTATAACCGCAAGTACTAATTATATGGCAGTTGTTCGAAGTGGTGTTTGTACGGTTGCAATTTCAAATACAGTTACAGTAACTGCTATACAAATTCCTTCAGTGACTGTAATACCTCCTGCAGGAGTGGGTGTGAATGATACTACTTTCAGTTTATCTTATATAGTTAATGCTGGAAATCCAAATGCTTATTCTTTATATGCAATTGCGCCAAATCCAATGCCTAATTTTGTAAACAATATCAATTATGCATTAAGAGGCAGTCCATTAACAATTGCAATTCCTCCAAGTTCAGTTGGAAATTATACTTTTAGTTTTTATGCAACCCAACTTCCTTATGGATGTAGTGGACCTGGTAGTCCTCCAACATTTACCTTATTAGTAGGAGGAGGGGCACCAGCTGCACCTGCATCCTTAAGTTATACTAGTCCAAATATATATCCTGTTGGTTCGGCAATTAGTCCATTAAACCCAAGTTCAACAGGGGGGACAATCAGTTCTTATTCAATTAGTCCAGGATTACCAGCTGGATTAACATTCAACACAACCACAGGTGTTATTTCAGGAACACCTACTGCTGTTTCTTCTCAAACTTCATATGTGGTTACAGGAACCAATTCATCAGGTACCGTAACAGCAACAGTGGTAATTACCATAGTAGTTGCTGCACCTGCCACTTTAAGTTATACGACGCCAAATGTATATACTGTCGGAAACACCATTACTGCATTAAATCCAACTGCTACAGGTGGACCAATAAGTAGCTATTCAATAAGTCCAGGATTACCAGCTGGTTTGACATTTAATACTACAACAGGTGTAATAAGTGGAACGCCATCAGCTGTTTCTACAACTACTTCTTATGTGGTAACAGGAACGAATGCGACAGGAACAGTAACAGCCACCGTAGTGATTACAGTAAATGTTGCACCTCCTGCTAGCTTAAGTTATATAAGTCCAAATGTTTATACTAAAACAATTACGATTACTCCTTTAAATCCAAGTGCTACTGGTGGACCAATTAGTTCCTATTCAATTAGTCCAGGATTACCTGCAGGATTAACATTCAATACTATAACAGGTGTGATTAGTGGAACCCCATCGGCGGTTTCCTCACAAACTTCTTATGTAGTTACAGGAACAAATGCATCAGGTACGGTGACTGCAACGGTAGTGATCACAGTTATTAATAATGCACAACCGCCAGCGCCGCCAACAGTGCAGAATGGAAGGTTTATTTTTGGACGTCCAGGTATTCCAACAAGCCTAGCTTCATTTGTAAATGCCTTGCCTTCAGGTATCGTGCCCGTATGGTGTAATGGTGGAACTTTAAGCTGTGCTACAACTCCACCTGCTATGCCAACTTTAATAGGTAGGTATATTTATCAAGTAAGATCTTATGATACCTTGAATCAATTATATAGTAACACATTTGTAAATGATACTATTGTTATTGCACCTCCACCACCAACAGTGATAGATTCCACTTATGTTTTAGGGGTTTCAACCAATCCATCCAATATAGGAGGGCAGGTTTCTGGTTTATCAGGTGCAAGTATCTCTTATTTCCTTTTAGGAAACAGACAAACGGGTACACCAGCTTTGGGCACAACTATTGGCACAAGACGTTTCACCGCTGCTCAAACTGTGAATGGTGTTGAAAGTGATACCACAGGTTTTAATGTAACCATATTGGATCCTAATACCATTATTCATCTACAAAAAATTGTGTATCCTCCTTCTATACAACCCAACTCGAGTTATAATTATCCATTTACATTAATTGTGACTAATTTATCTAACACCCCTATTAGCAATGTGGTGTTAACCGATAACTTGAGAAATTCAGTTCCGTTGAATAGTAGCTTTAGTGTAATTAGCAATACCGCATCGGGTGGATTAAGAGCCAATGCAGGTTTTAATGGTAATTCGGATATCAATGTGACTTTACCGTCAAGTACCTTAAATGGATTAGGTAAAGACAGTGCAAAATTTGTAATGAATTTGGTGCCTAATGGATATAGTGGCAACCTGTCTAATATTGCTTATGTAAGTGCGAATACCAAGTGGGGTACCATTGTAATGCAATCCACAGCCAATACAAGTGCAAGTCCTTTGACCACTAAAACACCAACCACCTATGTGGTGAGTGATTTAAATTTATCTATACCAGAAGGGTTCTCTCCAAATTATGATGGAGTAAACGATTACTTTGTCATTATTAAACCATTCAATGTGACCATTGATATTGAAATTTTTAACAGATGGGGTAATGTGGTTTATTCAAACCGTAATTATAATAATGATTGGAATGGTAGAGGTACAGGCAATTTTGCGGGTCAAGATTTAGTGGACGGTGGTTATTATTATTCACTTAGGGCAGTGGATAACACAGGCAATGCACAAATATTTAAAGGTTATGTTATAATTCAGAGATAGATGAAAAAATATATTAAACAAATAGTAGTAGGGTTATTTGTCATTGTACAAGTAAATGGGTACGGTCAATCTATGCCCATGTATTCGCAGTACATGTACAATATGACCAATATTAACCCTGCGTATGCTGGAAATAGAAGTGTACCTAGTTTGGCTTTTATTTGGAGAGAACAATGGGCTGGAATGCCTGGAGCACCCACAACAAAGTCCATTACATTTGATATGCCTACTGAAAATAAAAAAGTAGGTTTAGGTATTCAGTTATTTGATGATAAATATGTGAATGTCATTCAAAGGACAGGGCTTAATTTATTTTATAATCTTAAGTTTCCAGTTTCAGATAAAGGTGTTTTAAGTCTTGGATTAAAAGGAGGTTTTTACAATGACAGGAAAATGCTTACCAATGTAAATTTAGGACGTGTAAGTGCTTATGATGCAGCTTATGCCAATAATTTTAATAGAATTGTTCCTTTAGCAGGTGCGGGTATTTATTATAATGACGATCATTTTTTTGCAGGTTTATCTGCTCCTGATGTGATTACTTTTTCGAAGGTTCAAAATTATAAATCTGATTCAAGTTTATACCAAGTAAATGAAGTGCATTATTTTTTAACCTCTGGATATTCATTTGATATTAATGATGATGTTACAGTAAAACCATCAGTATTATTAAAATTAGTAAGTGGGGCGCCTATTCAAACTGATTTTAACGCAAATATCTGGTTAAAGAATATGGTTGGTGTTGGTGCATCTTATCGAACAGGTGAGTCGGTATTAGGTATGGCAGAATTACAATTAACACCGCAGTTTAGAGTAGGTTATGCCTATGATATGCCTTTTAAAAGACCAAATACCAATGAATTGTTTTTAAGAGTAGAATTTGGACATTTATTTCCAAACAAGAAAAACTATAAGATTTACTAGTTATGAAATATAATTTAAATAAATTTATTAAAGGAATTGCTGTTGTAGTAATCGTATTCATAAGTGCAGTCAATGGTATTGCACAAAACAATAAATTATTGGTAAGAGATTCATTGGATTTCTTAAATCAAAAGTTAACTATCAACACAGGCGCTAATGAGTTTAGCCCAAATATTTATAAGGGGGGTTTATTGTATATTTCCAACAGGCCATTGTGGGGAAGTAAACAACAATATAATAGGGTATATTGGACAAAAGATCCAAAGTTTAAGCTAATTGAGGATGAAAAGAATTTGGATTCAAGTAGTAAGCGAAAGTTGAAATATATTTATTTTGGCAACAATGACGATTACACTGCACCTACTAGTAATGATAATGATATATTGGTTAATTATAGAACCTTAAAGTCTAAGTTCAATCGCGTAGAAAAAGAGTTCTTACTTTTCTCAACCGATCAAGCTTTCTCATATGATGATAGTAGCAGCTTATTGGTTTGGGCCAAGAAAAGAAAAAACATATTCAATGGCATTGAACATTGGGAACTATGGCGTGCATATGTGATTAATGGAAAATTAAGACAAAAACGTAAAATTATTTTCAAGGATAAGAATGCCGATTACTTATATCCATATATTGACCAACAAGAGGCTAAATTATATTTTGCAAGTAATAAAATGGGTGGTAAAGGGGGGTATGACATATACTATGTAAATAAAGAAGGTGAAAATTATGGCAACACACCAATTCCAGTAAATGAAGTGAATACGCCTAAAAACGACATTTCACCATTTATTGATAAGGATAGTTTGTTTTTTAGTTCCGATAAAGAAGGCGGATTAGGTGGTTTCGATGTTTACTATTATTTACGAAATGGTAACAATGAAACAAAAAATATTGGCTATCCTGTGAACACCAATACCGATGAAATTAGTTTAAAGAAATCGGGCAATTCCTATTTTTTAACAAGTAATAGAAACGGTCATTATGATGTTTTTGGTATTGATTATGCACCTATTTCATTCCCCATTAAAAGCGTCTTAAAATTTAGACAGGATAGTAGTTTAGTGCCTAACCATGGGTTAGTATATAAAGACGGAGATACAGGGTTGGTGATTGATTCTTTAGTAACAACTAATACAGCTACTTTTACTTTTACCGGAAAGCCTAATAGAAACTATGAATTCACAACGCTTAATGGCGATCAATTACAAGAAAACTTTACCATAAGTACCGTGCCAAATCAAACCAATTTTGATTATGTGTCTTTCATTAATGGCCCTACTAAAAAAGAGGATGAAGTAGATTTAGAAAAAAGAAGACAGGATAGTTTAAATGCCTTGGGGTTAAATACAAAGTTCATTGTACACTATGATTTCAACAAAGCGATCATTACAAAAGGAGAGCAAGTTATTTTAGACAGTTTATTAAAAGTATATCAAAGGTTCCCAGATCGTTATTTAGTAATTGGGGCCTTTACGGATTGCTTTGGTTCTGAGAATTATAACTACGGGTTATCTGATAAAAGAGGAAAGTCGGTGAAAGCCTACTTAGTGAAACAAGGTGTTAAAGCAGATAAAATACTATTTAAAGGATATGGAAATAAATTCCTTGTTCAACCTTGTGCTGCTCAATTAAATGCCAAATCGGTTAAAAGTCAACGAATTAACCGACGTGCTGAAATTATGTTGAGTGATGTGAAAGACACGGATTGGGAATTAATTAAAAAAAACAAGTCCTCCAATCAGGCCTTGATATACGAGACAAATAAACAATAAAGTTGTACTTTCGCGCCTTAATTTACAATAATGAAGCGAATTGAAAGACATAGAGCCATTTTAGGGGTTGATGAAAAAGCAACTTTAAGTGATTTAAAGAAGGTTTATCGTAAGATTATGATGGAGTGGCATCCTGATAAATTTCAGGATAGCGAGGAGTCCAAAAAATTGGCCGAAGAAAAGTCAACCAAGTTAATTGCTTCTTATCATTTTTTAGTGAGTGTGCATGCGGAAACACATGCGGCAACTATTAATGAATATACTGCTACAATTACCCAAGCAAGTATTGATGATTTTGAATTTAAATCTGAAATTTTACGCGTAGTATTTTCTGATGGCAATGAATATGAATATTATGGTGTTCCCAAAGCTATTTATGTAAAGCTGGTGAACTCAGATACACCCGATCGATTTGCCCGCAGACATATTTATGAAAATTATTTATACCGCAGTACAAGTAAAATTGTAGGGGAGCAATAGTATTTTCTTTTGTTGAAAATCTTCATTTATTTTCAGATTTTACTTAAACAATAATTTTTCCGTGAATTGTAAGTAGATAATGCATAGAATGGCTATTTTTGGCCTTCAAATTATCAACTTATTCAAATGGAAAATAATCAAGAAGCAAAATGCCCTTTTACAGGTGCAGTAGCAACCCCAGGTAAGGTAGGGAATGCAGCAACAGGTACTAAAAACCAGGATTGGTGGCCTAATCAATTACGTTTAAACATATTGCGTCAACATTCTAATTTGACGAATCCTATGGATCCTGACTTTGACTATGTTAAGGAATTCAATTCTTTAGATTTAAATGCGGTTAAAGCAGATATCGTTCAATTAATGACTACATCACAGGACTGGTGGCCAGCAGATTATGGTCATTATGGCCCTTTCTTTATTCGTATGGCTTGGCATAGTGCAGGTACCTATCGTACAACAGATGGTCGTGGCGGAGGTGGTGCAGGAATGCAACGTTTTGCTCCATTAAATAGCTGGCCTGACAATACCAATTTGGATAAAGCACGTTTATTATTATGGCCTATCAAAAAGAAGTATGGTCAAAAATTATCTTGGGCGGACTTAATGATTTTAGCAGGAAACTGTGCGTTGGAATCCATGGGCTTTAAAACATTTGGTTTTGCAGGTGGTCGTGAAGACTTATGGGAGCCACAGGAGGATGTGTATTGGGGTAATGAGCGTGAGTGGTTAGGTGATAAAAGATATACAGGAGACAGAAATTTAGAGAATCCTTTAGCGGCTGTTCAAATGGGATTGATATATGTGAATCCTGAAGGGCCTAATGGCAATCCTGATCCAATTGCTTCAGCAAAAGATATTCGTGAAACTTTTGTGCGCATGGCAATGAATGACGAGGAAACCGTTGCTTTAATTGCTGGTGGACACACCTTTGGTAAAACACATGGTGCTGCAGATCCAGGAAAATATATAGGAAAAGAGCCAGCAGCTGCTTCAATTGAAGAGCAAGGGCAAGGATGGAAAAATACATTTGGTACTGGAAATGGAGTACATACAATTACAAGTGGATTGGAAGGTGCATGGACAACAACACCAACTCAATGGAGCAATAATTATTTTGAAAACTTATTTGGTTATGAGTGGGAATTAACAAAGAGTCCTGCAGGAGCACATCAGTGGAAACCTAAAGCAGGTGCGGGTGCTGGTACTGTGCCAGATGCACATGATGCATCTATTAAGCATGCGCCAATGATGTTAACAACCGACTTGGCTTTACGTTTAGATCCTGCTTATGGACCTATCTCCAAAAGATTCTATGAAAATCCAGATCAATTTGCAGATGCATTTGCAAGAGCTTGGTTTAAATTAACACATCGTGATATGGGACCTCGTTCAAGATACCATGGACCGGAAGTTCCAAGCGAAGTATTAATTTGGCAGGATCCATTACCAGCAGCAACTTATGCAGCGATTGACGCTAATGATATTGAAGCCTTAAAAGCTAAAATTGCAGCAGCTGGTCTTACTGTTGCTCAATTGGTTTCGACAGCATGGGCAAGTGCTTCTACTTTTAGAGGTTCTGATAAAAGAGGAGGTGCCAATGGTGCAAGAATTCGTTTAGCACCTCAAAAATATTGGGCAGCTAATAATCCTGCACAACTTTCAAAAGTATTGGATGCATTGGAAGCAATTCAAAAAGAGTTTAATGCAAGCGCTGGTTCAAAACAAGTATCTATTGCAGACTTAATTGTTTTGGCAGGTGGAGTTGGAATTGAAATGGCCGCAAAAAATGCAGGAAAAGAAGTGAAAGTGCCTTTCACTCCAGGTAGAGTGGACGCTACTGAAGCGGATACCGATGTTGAATCATTCGCTGTATTAGAGCCTATCGCAGATGGATTTAGAAATTACATCAAACCAGGCAATGTGGTATCACCAGAGGAAATGTTAATTGACAAAGCGCAGCTATTAACCTTAACAGCTCCTGAATTAACAGTATTGGTAGGTGGTTTACGTGTTTTAAATACGAACTATGATGGTTCGCATCATGGGGTGTTTACCAATACACCAGAGGCTTTAACAAATGACTATTTTGTGAACCTAATTGACTTTAGTACAACATGGGCAGCTTCTGCTACAAAAGGTATTTTTGAAGGGAAAGATCGCGCAACAGGAACTGTAAAATATACTGGTACTAGAGTAGATTTAATATTTGGTTCTAATTCTGAATTACGCGCTTTAGCGGAAGTGTATGCAACTGATGATGCAAAGGATAAGTTTGTGCATGACTTCGTGGCTGCATGGACTAAAGTGATGAATTTAGATCGTTTTGATCTTAAATAATCATATCATTATTGTTTTTACTATATTGTAGTGAAAATAATTGAATTATGAAGTTTAAAATAATTATAGCAGTGGCCGTTTTGTTTACATTACAGGCCACTGCTCAATTAAACACTTTCCGTGGTACTGGATTTGAAATAAAATATCCCACAAGTTTTAAAGCACATGGTGCTCCTGGCACTTTAGAAATGAGTTTAGAAAGTGTTTTCTTTTCTTCTCCAGATAATTTAGTAGAGTTCTATATTTTTTCACCACAAACGAGTGGTGTTGCAAATGATATCTTGGTAAGATCCAATGAAAAGCAATCCCAAGTTGAATTACAAAAGGGGGGATCCAGCTTAATTAAATACTGGACAATCAGTGCGAAAGACGATAGTTATGAAAGAACCTATCAGGAAACGGTTGATGTGAATTCGGGGGATAACTGGATTATTGGATTAAAGTACAAGAATCAAGCAGCATTTGCCAAATACCGTAATGATTATTTAGCGTTTAAAAAGTCCTATCGTAAAACAGGTACGAATCCTAGTACTTCGATTTCAAACAATACAATGGATGCTAAATTCTTTTTTGAGGAATTAGCGGAAGATGCAGCAGGGATATCAAAAACTGTTGTTTATATTGAATATAACAACAAAAAAATAAAATTGGATACTATATATGGCTCTGCGACCACTATTGAGAAAAGCAATTACGATGTAAGAAAAATACCAAAAACTGCTTTAGAAGCCTGTGGTGCCTGGTATGGCGGTGGAGGTACTTATTTTTATATGATTCAAAAAGGCACTAAGCTTCAAATTTTTAAAGCCTATGCCGACGAGGAAGCACCTCAATCGAATTGGGAAAAAATTAAGGAATTGTAATTAGGGTTTTGCTTTTAATCCTAAATCCTTAGTGAGTGCTCTTACCCCTTCCATGAATTTTTTGCCTGGATCACTTTTATAAGTGATGTATTTCGGATCGGTCTCTTTCCAAATAGGGGTGTTCCTAAATACAGTATATTCGGAATGTCCTACTAGGTATTCAATTTTATATTTTTTGCTTAAATAGCGCACTAGCTTGGCATTGGCAACCACTTGGGCCTGGGTGAGCGGATTATTATCTCCTCCAATATTTTCAACACCAATGGCACAATAGTTTATCCCTATTGCATGTCTTGCCAATAATGTATCTGGCATTAGCTGATAAATTGTACCATCTCGATCAATCAAATATTGAGATCCCACATTTAAAGTGCTTACTTTTTTATTGAGTTGTCTTGCATTTTCAATGGTGGCTGGATTAAAGTAATTGTGAATACTTTTAATGGTGCCACCATCGGTATAGTGCAAAACAATAATTTTTGGGTTTATTGTTGGACT
This sequence comes from Bacteroidota bacterium, assembly GCA_947457075.1. GTDB lineage: Bacteria > Bacteroidota > Bacteroidia > Chitinophagales > Chitinophagaceae > Sediminibacterium. The sequence goes on along the minus strand of CANGUG010000005.1, from coordinate 32,438 downwards.
TGATTGAGTAATACCATGTCTTAATTTTAGGTATTCAATACTTAATTTTATTCTTTCTTTTGAATAATTGATAGGTAATTGAATAATTTGAATGGAACTATCCTTTACAAAGGAGGCCCCTTTTACATTAGGTATAGATAAGCCACTTACAATGAAAAGTAGTAAACTACTTTTCATAAATTTATTTTTCAAGTCGAACATCGGATCTTTTTAAATTATTAACGCATTAGGCTTACTCGGTCAAAAATGGCTCTTGGGGCTCTAGGGTATTTATAACTTAATCCCATATACCAAACATCTGAACTAAATGCGTTTGATGTTTCTATATACCATTTATTTCCTCTCTTTGAAAATAAAGCTTCCACATGACAGCAGTCATCGTAATCACGCACCCTTATTTGTCTTCCATCTCTTCTTTCTGCTTTTCCCATAAACCAAGCGTAACCTCCCCCTACTAAAAAGTGGTTTACTTCAAAAATGAATTCCTGTTTGTAATCCTGGTATAAATTAGCTCTTAAAATATCCAACATCATTGTACGGTCAGATTCATTATATGCATTTTTAACCCTAAAGTCAGCTATCGATTGGGCATTAACTATGCCTATGCTCATTACAAAGCAAGCAAAAAACGTCAATTTTAATAATAGTTTATTCATAAAATAGGATTTATTGTATTGTGAATATATGAAAAATATGTTTTATATTAGTAAACAATTTAACCATTTTTTAAAATTTTGCCCAATGAAAAAGCTAGTTTTCTTTTTAATGCTTTCTGTATTATCTATTAATCAGTTAATTGCACAGTCAACAGAGGATTTAGTGACCAATATTCGCAGACAGTACAATGAAGTGAGTAGTATGGAGAGTAATCGTCAATCTACAGGCTGCCAAAATGGTTCAAAAACAATTAATAAAGTTATTGGGGGCACTAATATGCGCTATCCGCAGTCCACCAAGAAATGTAATTATCCGGGTGGATATACAATTATCACTTCTAAGTTTGAAGATTGGGAATTAGATGCAACAGTTAAATTTTACATTAGAAATGGACAATTACTTTTTGTTTATACTGATTATACCAATGTGGTGAGCAGGTATGAGCATAGAACTTATTATAGTAATAATAGGGTAATTAGAATTTTAGAGAAAGATATTTTAGATAGTCGTGGTAATGTAACTACAAGAGGGGAAAGTCGTGATATAACTTATAGTAATGAAGGTAATTGGGTTAAAAATTTTAATTCCGAAAGATTAAGACAATCTAGTAGTATGCTTAAGTAATTTAATTTTACAAGTTATGTTGATCAGAAATAAGGGGCTGTTTTTTGTTGTTTGCTTAATTATTTTTCAGGGTTGTGCTTTTATAATGCCGCGTAATCCAGGGGGTCCTGTTATTGAATCGCCCAATCCAACAACGCAACAACTTAGTTTCAAAACTCGCCCAGCAATTGAGCCCTTTGATCCGGTGGATCGGACACCAAAGGGATATAGTAATTTGACTGCACCTAAAATTATTGCTAATCCATTGGCCGCACTTAAAATAGATACGACATTTATTCCGAAAATTGAATACAATACAGCAGCATATTACATTAAGAAAATTAAAAAGGAGATCAATATACGCTTATCCTATCCAACTGACTGGAAAGGAAATTATTATAAGTTTAGAAAATCAGTGCCATTGAGTAAAATTGAAATGATCAATGAAAAAGACACATGTTATATTGCTAAATATACATTAACTGAAGTGGATGATAAGAGGCCCTACCACATTTCAATGGTATTGGACCATAGTGGTTCAATGGGGCATGACCGTTGTGTGGATTTACAAGATGCGGTTTCCATGGCTATAAAAGAATCAGAGACAAAGAATAAAATAAGTCTCATAAAATTTGATTCTGAAATATCTTTTGAAGGTAAATCAAAAGATAGCGCTGAAATTCAGAAAATACTTTATCAAAAAACAGGCATGGAGGGTTTTGGGGGTGCTACTTCAATTTATGATGCTTTAAACATGTCCTTAGATTCATTGAAAGGAGATACGGCACATAGACCCTTAGTGATTTTATTTTCAGACGGTTATGAAAATTCATCAAAAGTCCAGGATATAAAGGGAGTGGTGGCTAAGGCAAAAGCCATGAATGTTCCTGTTTTTACTATTGCCTTTGGAGGAGGCGCTGATGAGCAATTATTAAAAGGTATCGCCAATGAAACCAATGGCTTATTTTTTTTAATTTATGACCGATCTGAGTTTAAGGACTTATTGAATAATGAACTCTTCCTCTTAAATCATTATTACGACTTAAGGTTACTGCCATGTAGTTTTGATTATGATAAAATTCGTTTTGAAGGTTTCACAGATAAAGGGAATAGGGTAACAGGGGAGAAATTTATGAAAGGACTACAAGAAACCTTGGCAATGAATTTAAATTTTGATTTTGATAAGACTAATTTGAATGCTAAAAATTTAGAGGAGGTTAAAAAAATAGCTAATTATTTAAAAAGCAATTCTGATAACAATATCATTATAACTGGACATACAGATAATGCAGGTACTTCGGACTATAATTTAGATTTGTCTATTAAAAGAGCCGAAGCTGTTAAACGTGCCTTAGTCAATTTTGGAATTGATCAAAAAAGGGTACAGGCTTTTGGAAGAGGGGAGTCGATGCCTTATGTACCAAATGATACGGAGGAGAATAGATCAAGGAATAGAAGAATTGAGATTGAATTGGTGAAAAAATAAGGTATATGAAACGATATTTTCTTAAAATAGCTTCTTGCTTTTTTATTTTATTAATGTGTTTTAATAATTCATTTTCTCAAGAAAAAGAGATCAAATATGGAAAGATTTCAGAAGGGAAACGTTCATTTGTTGATTCTAATAAAATGGGGTTCGTGGATAGCAATGGCAAATTGTTAATTCTCCCAACTTTTTTTTATCCAGAATATTGTGATGATGAAATGCCTTATTTTAAAGATGGGTTATGTCTTTTTTATGAAATAAATGATTCAAGTGAAAATAGTTCTTCCTTTAATTATGGTTTTATTAACACTAAATTTGAGATTGTAATCCCCGCAATTTTCCAATATTGGGGTTTTTATTGTGATGGTTTCCCTGCCCAATTCATAGATGGAAGGGCTATTGTAAGTCAGAGTAGTACTTCATATATTCTTATCGATAAGCAGGGTAATAGTATAGGTTCGCCTTTTGGATATTCAATTGGGTATAATGCTGCTTGTTTATATTATCCTGAAATTTCAGAGGGTTTAATTGCAGCTTCGAATGATGATCATAAATTTGGATATTTAAATCCTAGAAATGGTAATGTAACAATTCCATTTAAATTTTCATTAGCAGGACCTTTCTCCGAAGGTTTAGCAGTAGTTGAATACAATCATCAGTATATTTCTTTTATTGATAAAAGTGGTAATAATATTACAAATAAAAGATACTATACTAAAAAACGTAACAGCAAGAATTGGTCATTGTATAATGGTACAAACGACGAAGGGGGTGGTGATGGCCACCCTGGAAAGTTTATTGATGGTAAAGTGATTATTCGTTATTATGATAATGAAGGATATGGCAAATTAACGTTTGCTATAATTGACAAGAAGGGGAATGTGATCAAGAAAAGTACCTATGAGAAATATATGGATGATCCTGAATTTAAAAAAATAATTGATTTGGGTAATAGATAAAAGTTTTATTCAGAACTGTTGGATTATATTTCATTACTATTTCATTTTCGATTTATTGTTGGTATAAAACATTATTGTGATTTGCCATTACATGAAAAATTTGTTGTGTTCAAAAATAGACTGTAGATTTATATTAAATTAATTACAACTATGAAAAAGTTACTACTGATCCCTTTGCTAATGGTTACCTTTTTTTGTTTTGCCCAAGATGCCAAAGAAATTATTGGTAAGCCCGTTAAAATAGGTAAGTTATTAATTGCGCAATATGATATTGCGTATTTGAATTGGGCGGATGCAAAAAAAGCATGCGCAAGTTTAGGAGCTGGTTGGCGACTGCCAACAAAAAATGAACTCAATACTATGTACATGAACAAAGACTTAATAGGAGGTTTTTCATATATAGGATATGGTACTGGCTTTTGCTATTGGAGTTCAACTTTGAGTGGTCCTAAAAATGTATGGATTCAGGATTTTGCAAATGGTAGGCAGGTTGATTTTGATGAATATTGGTCAAGTAACAAGGTTGTCAAATGGTATGGCCGAGCTGTAAAGAGCTTTTAATTTTATTTCTTATTTAAGTACTATGAAAAAATTACTACTACTACCTTTATTGATGATTACTTGTTTGTCTTTTGCGCAAGATGCCAAAGAGATAATAGGTAAACCTGTCAAAATCGGCAATTTATTAGTAGCAGAAAACGATATGACGTATGTAAAATACTGGGAAGATGGTGTCGATGCCTGTCATGATTTAGGAAAAGGTTGGAGACTGCCCACAAATAATGAATTAAGAATTCTATATTTAAACAGAAAAAAAATCAAGGGCTTTTTAGGTATTAATTATTGGTCGGGGTCTAAAAAATCAAAATACGGATACTGGTATTTAGATTTTAACGATGGTAAATTAAAGACTATTAGTGAAAGTCTAGAATTTTCTGATGACATACCACACGTTCGTGCGGTAAAATCTTTGTAATAACCTGCTCGTTTAAAAGCCTGTAATGGTATGTTCCCAGAAAAGGACTGCCGTTCTCGCTTCGCTCAAACGTCTTCCTTGAATGGCGGGTTTACCCAAACCCTTTCAACAAAATGCTTCGCATTTCGTTGGGTTTTTTGCTTCTCATCTGTTTACAAAAGCAAGCTTTTGACACAGCTTCGAAACAAAAAACCCTGTCACTTGCGTGACAGGGTTTGTGCCCAGAACAGGAATCGAACCTGCACTACCTTGCGATAACCAGATTTTGAGTCTAGCGCGTCTACCAGTTCCGCCATCTGGGCATTATTATTCGGATAAACAAGTTATCCAGGCGGGATGCAATATTACGTTAATGGTGGAAATCTTCCAAAATACGGTCAAGGTATTTTTTCTTGTAGTAATAGTCCTTTATTTGCAGCATTGCTTCTTGGGGAATAACATGGATCGAATCAGCTTCCAAATAGGCTTGAATGGGGCTAAAAATGTCATTTTTTAAGGTATTAATTTGGTTCAGTATATTTTGTTTTGCCTCTTCCGAATCCGCATCCATCCAGCCCTCATTTAACTCCATCATTTCCATTAAAAAGTCGGGCGCTAGATTGTACTTTTCGTCTGCTTGAATATGTCCCGTTATTTCAAGTACATAGGGGATTATTTTTTCTTGATTATTAAGTAGGGTAAAACCTTTATTGGCCAAAGCCGATTGTTCTAAAGCCAATTCCTGTTCGGCTTCACTACCTTGTATGAATTTATCAGGGTGGGATGCCCTTTGAATATTCATAAATGCCAACCTTAACTGATTTTTATCAGTTTTAAAAGCAATAGGTAAACCAAATAATTCAAAAAAATTCATTTCTATCTTTTGTATATTGTGCAAAATTAGTCAAATGCCAATAGTAGGACTTATTAAAGAGGGAAAAGTTCCCAGTGACAATCGGGTAGCTTTAACGCCCAAGCAATGTGCCTGGTTTAAAGCTAATTTCCCCCATTGGGATATTTTAGTGGAATCCTCCTCCTCTAGGTGTTTTTCAGATAAGGAATATGAAAAGGAAGGTATTAAAGTTGTTTCAGATATTAGCGATGCTGACTTATTGTTGGGTATTAAAGAAGTACCTATAGCACAATTAATTAAAGGTAAAACCTATTTGTTTTTCTCTCATACCAAAAAAGAGCAACCCTATAATCAATCCTTGTTTCATGCAATGATGGATAAGGAAATTACGATGATTGATTATGAATGTCTGGCACATGAGGATGGACAAAGACTTATTGGGTTTGGTTTTTTTGCGGGTATTGTTGGTGCCCATAATGGGATTATGGCTTATGGCAATCGGACAAAAGCATTTCAGTTAGGAAGGGTGAAAGATGTAAAGGATTATATGGAATTGGTGCATACTTATTTTGGGTTAAAGCTACCCAATATTAAAATTGCTGTAACAGGATCAGGAAGGGTGGCGCATGGTATTTTAGAAATCATGAATTTAATGGATGTACAACAAGTAGAGCCTGATGAATACATTCATCGGAAATATGCTTATCCAGTGTATGTTCATTTAAAAGGACGTGATTTGTATGTTCATAAAGAAACAGGATTATATGAAAGATTAGATTTTCATGAAAATCCACAAAATTATGATTGTGTTTATAACCGATATCTAAAACATACGCATGTGTTAATGAATGGTATTTATTGGGAAAAAGGAATTCCTCCCTTATTTACCATTGATGAATTAAAGGAAGATAATATTGCATTAACAACCATTGCAGATATTACTGATGATGCCCATGGCAGTGTTCCTATTAATTTAGGTGATGCAACTAGCGAGGAGCCAGTATATGGGGTTGAAATAAATTCAATAAAAAAAACTGCGCCTTATTTGCCCAATAGTATTGATGTGATGGCAGTAGGCAATTTACCCAACGAATTACCAAGAGATGCGAGTCGTTTTTTTGGGGAACAGTTAATTAAATATGTTTTACCTGATTTAATTGGGGAAGGAAATGAAATTATTACCAATGCTACTATTTTAGCGCAAGGTAAGTTAACTAAGGCTTACCAGTATTTAAGTAATTATGCAAAGCATTAGTTTATAAGTGCAAGTAGAAAGGTGCAAGTAATTGCTTGAAATGAGCAGAGTAATTATTGTCTGCATCCTTAATTATAAAATTAGTTCTAGTGACAGCTAAATTGGTTGCTTCCATTTTTTTAAATTTTTGCATTGCTCTAATCGGCTTTTGTTTTGCTGCATTATACACTACTACTTCTTCCATTAATTGCAAGCCTTTTTGTCCTGCTAATTTTTGCATGGTATAAGCGCGTAAGGCGGGTACTAAAACATAGTAGTAGCCATTGGAATTGAGTAAATTGGATACTGACTCCATTAAATCAGTCCATGGCAATGCTTTGCTATGCGCCGCTAAATTCATTTTATCACTCATAGAAATTAAATCCCCTTCGTAAAATGGGGGATTGGTAAAAATGCAATCAAATGAGGGTTGGCTTAATGCTTGAATGGGACCATTAATGAGTTCAATCTCATTGGACCAGGGGCTTATATTAAAATTGCTTTTAGCTTCATTGGCAGCGGTTGGTTCAATTTCAACAGCGGTAATTTTTGCATTGCTTTTTTTGTTTTCAGCAATCGATTGAGCAACCATTAAGCTTAATAACCCAGTACCCGTGCCAATATCTAAAAGGGTTGATGCAGTTTTTATATTTTCATCCTTGGCCAACCAGGCCCCAAATAAACATGCATCAGTACATACCTTCATGGCGGTATGTTCCTGATGCACGATAAATTGTTTAAACTGAAAATAAGTGTTGGACACTATTCTGCAGTTAATCCTGCTCTTAAATACTCTTTATTTAAACGAGCGATATTAGCAATTGAAATTTCTTTTGGACAAGCTGCTTCACAAGCACCAGTATTGGTACAAGATCCGAATCCTTCTTTGTCCATTTGAGCCACCATATTTAATACACGAGATTTTCTTTCAGGCTCTCCTTGTGGTAATAAGGCTAAGTGAGAAACTTTAGCACTTAAAAACAACATCGCTGAGCTATTTTTACATGCAGCCACACAAGCACCACAACCAATACACATTGCTGCAGCAAAAGCAGCGTCGGCATTGTCTTTTTCAATAGGCAAACTGTTTCCATCTACTGCATTACCAGTATTAACACTTACGTATCCGCCAGCTTGAATGATTCTATCAAATGCGCCACGGTCAACCGTTAAGTCCTTTACAATTGGGAAAGCGTTGGCTCTCCATGGCTCAATGGTAATAGTATCTCCGTCCTTAAAAGCACGCATATGTAATTGACAAGTGGTATTTGCTTGCCAAGGGCCATGTGGCTTCCCATCAATATATAAAGAACACATTCCGCAAATACCTTCTCTACAGTCATGATCAAATGCAATAGGCTCATCACCTGTTACAATTAATTTTTCATTTAAAACGTCTAACATTTCTAAAAATGACATTTCATCTGAAATATCATTTACTTCATATGTTTTAAATGCACCTGGAGTAGTTGCATTTTTTTGACGCCAAACTTTCAATTTTAAATTTAAGTTGTTGTGTGCCATATTATAATTAGTTATACTGGTAGTTAATTGGTTTATTTATTTGTAGTTACGTTGAGAAGGTTTAATGACATCATACTTTAATTCTTCCTTATGTAATTGCCATTGATGTTCGCCTGTAGCTTCCCATGCAGCAACATACATATAATTTTCGTCGTCTCTTAAAGCCTCGCCATCGGGTGTTTGGTATTCTTCTCTAAAGTGACCACCACAGCTTTCATTTCTATTTAAAGCATCAACACACATTAATTCTCCTAATTCAATAAAGTCTGCCACACGATTGGCTTTATCTAATTCAGGATTGTATTCGTTAATCTCGCCTGGGATTCTTACATCACTCCAAAATTCTTTTTTCAATGCTTGAACATCAGCGATCGCTTTTTTTAAGCCAGCTTCACTTCTTGACATTCCACACTCATTCCAAATAATTTTACCTAATCGCTTATGGAAACTTTCTACTGATTGCGTACCATTAATATTTTTCAATTTTTGAATGCGATCAGCTACGGCTTTTTCAGCCGCTTCAAATGCAGGATGAGTGGTAGGAATAGGAGGATTGTAAATTTCATCGGCTAAATTATTTCCTAAAGTATAAGGGATAACAAAGTAACCATCCGCCAAACCTTGCATCAACGCAGATGCCCCTAAACGGTTGGCACCATGGTCGCTAAAGTTAGCTTCTCCTAATGCATATAATCCAGGTACATTGGTTTGTAATTCATAATCTACCCATAATCCACCCATGGTATAGTGTACCGCTGGATAAATACGCATTGGCACTTCGTATGGATTTTCACCTGTGATTTTTGCGTACATATCAAATAAGTTGCCGTATTTTTCTTTTACGACTTCCTTACCTAAAGCAATTATATCTTCATGGCTTACATTGCTTAAGCCTTTCTTGCTTACTTCTGTTTTACCATAACGCTCAATGGCAGCAGCATAATCTAAATAAACCGCCTGCTTAGAAGTACCAACGCCATATCCTGCATCACATCTTTCTTTTGCAGCACGAGAAGCTACATCACGAGGCACTAAGTTTCCGAAGGCAGGGTAGCGACGCTCTAAATAATAATCTCTTTCTTCTTCAGGAATATCGTTTGGTTTGCGATCATCCCCATGTTTTTTAGGTACCCAAATACGACCGTCGTTTCTTAAAGACTCAGACATCAATGTTAATTTAGACTGATGGTCACCAGAAACAGGAATACATGTCGGGTGAATTTGTGTGAAACATGGATTGGCGAAATAAGCACCTTTTTTATGCGCTTTCCATGCAGCAGTTACATTCGAACCCATTGCATTGGTTGATAAATAAAACACATTACCATATCCGCCTGTACATAATAATACTGCGTATCCAAAATGCTTTTCTAATTCACCTGTAATTAAATTTCTAGCGATGATCCCTTTTGCTTTTCCGTCAATCTTCACCACATCTAACATTTCGTGACGGGAATACATGGTTACATTGCCTAATGCTACCTGACGCTCTAAAGCTTGGTAAGCACCTATTAATAATTGCTGACCAGTTTGTCCTGCAGCATAAAAAGTTCTTTGTACCTGTGTACCACCAAAACTTCTGTTACTTAATAATCCGCCATATTCACGTGCGAATGGAACACCTTGTGCAACGCATTGGTCAATAATATTCACACTCACTTCCGCTAAACGATGAACGTTTGCTTCACGCGCACGGTAGTCACCTCCTTTAATCGTGTCATAAAATAAACGAAAAACACTATCACCATCATTCTGATAGTTTTTAGCAGCGTTAATTCCACCTTGTGCTGCAATACTGTGCGCACGACGTGGACTATCTTGAAAGCAAAATGCTTTTACTTTATAGCCTAATTCACCTAAGGAAGCAGCGGCACTTGCACCAGCTAAACCGGTACCCACCACAATCACTTCCATTTTTCTTTTATTTGCAGGGTTCACCAATTTACAGTGACCTTTATAATCCACCCATTTGTCGTCTAAATTTCCTGCAGGTATTTTTGAGTTTAACATATTGAAATCTTTTATCTAAAGTGTAGAATATTTTTTTATTTAACCAAGCCAAAATAAAAACTAATTGGCATCATCGCAAATACTAATGAAATGAATATGGAGAAACCATATCCAATAGTACTGATGATGGCATGGTATTTTTTATTGTGAATACCAATTGTTTTAAATGCACTTTGAAAACCATGTGCTAAGTGGTAGCCAAGTGATCCACATGCTAACACATATACAATAACTACGTAAAGGTTTTCAAATACCAATTTCATTTCAGCATATAAGTTGTGGTATTCAACACCATTCTTATCAAATACGGTCAATGACTTTATCCCTCCAATTCCGCCTAGTCGACTAGGTGTCCAAAAATGATAAATATGCATTACTAAAAACATTAAAAGTAAAGTACCTAACAAAGCCATACTTCGGCTATACCATTTACTTCCTTTTGAATAATTTACTGCATAATCTACTGCTCTTTTACTTCTGTTTTCTAAGGTTAATAAATAACCTTGAATGATGTGTAAAAAGATACCCAAGAAAAGGCCTACTTCTAAAATACGCGGTACAACAAAACTTCCCATAAAGTGAGCCGCTTTGTTAAACATTAATCCTTCGTCATTTGCCCAAATACAAGCGTTTAATCCTGCATGAACAATTAAAAACAGAATTAAGAAAATTCCTGTGAAGGCCATTACTAATTTTTTCCCTACCGAGGAGGTAAACATATTTTTGGAGCTCATATTGTTGATGATTTAAAAATCGACGCAAAAATACGCATCAATTTAATACTAGCTACCAATCGTTTGAATGATTTTAAGGAGTAAAGCAAAATACCTTAACAAATTGTGCATTTAGATAGTTAAATGACCGTTCGCATAAAGTTTGGTTAATGAATGCTTATTTCAGCTATTTTTACAATATGATAAAGGTGTTATCCATACTTTGGAATAGTTTTAAAATGGCTTTACAGGAGTTAAAGGTGAATAAATTAAGGACCTTTTTATCTCTTTTTGGCATCACCATTGGGATATTTTGCATTATTGGGGTGCTGGCTACGATTGATAGTTTAAAGTCAAAAATCAATAATGATTTATCAGGCTTGGGGAACAACACTATTTTTATTGATAAATGGGATTATAATGGAGGCCCTGATTACCCATGGTGGAAGTTTGTAAAACGTCCAAACATGAAAGTGACTGAGATGGATTACATCCAAAAGCGTTCCAATTTAGCTTCCAATATTGCCTTTTTTGTTTCTTCAACAGCAAGTTTCACCTTCGAAGAAAATCAATTAAAAGGGGTTAACTTATATGGTGTCACTAACGATTTCAATAAAATTCAAACCTTTAACATTCAAAAAGGGCGTTATTTTAATGACACCGATTTTAATCGAGGTGTTCCATACTGCGTAATTGGCTATCAGGTAGCCGAAGAATTATATGGGAAACCTGAAAAGGCCATTGATAAAACCATTTCATACGGAGGAAGAAGGCTGTTGGTTATTGGGGTAATCGAAAAACAAGGAAGTTCCATGATTGGAGGTTTTGATTATGATAAAACGGTCATCGTTCCTTATTATTATTTCGCTTCTGTGTTTAATCCAGATAATAACAATCCTTATATCATGGTGCAAGCCAAATCGGGCATTCCTTCCAAGGCTTTGCAGGATGAATTAAACGGCATCATGCGTCAGTTACGCAAACTTAGTCCTACACAGGAGGACAATTTCACTTGCAATGACGTGGCACAATTTAAGGATCAAATTGAAAATGTATTTGGCGCCATTAACCAAGGGGGCTGGGCGATAGCGGGCTTATCCTTGTTAGTTGGGGCATTTGGCGTGGCTAATATTATGTTCGTAACCGTACGGGAACGCACTAGTCAAATTGGACTCAAAAAAGCCATTGGAGCCAAAAGCAGTACCATATTATATGAATTTCTTTTGGAGAGCGCCTTTTTATGCATCATTGGGGGTTTAGTGGGTTTATTGCTCGTTTGGCTGCTCACGATGGCCCTGGGGGCAGTGTTGCCTTTCCCCATATTTATAGCGCCAAGCATCGTATTTTTAGCCCTCAGCATTTGTATTATTTTAGGTATGATATCTGGCATTATTCCGGCATCTATCGCTGCAAAAATGAATCCAGTGGAAGCCATCAGGACAAAGTAATTTAGTTTACACCCTTTTGGAATAAAGTAAACAAAGTGTTTTGACTAACTTCGCGCAGTGTCTGTACAAGCCGTTACCATATTAGCCATTGAATCCTCCTGTGATGAAACCGCAGCCTCAGTAATTGTGGATGGGAAAATAAGATCCAATTTTATTGCCAATCAAGCAGTGCATGAAAAATTTGGGGGTGTAGTACCCGAATTAGCGAGTCGTGCGCATATGGAAAATATCGTTCCAGTGGTGGAGGAATCCCTTAAAACTGCTTTTCCTACGCTTTCACATTTTGAAAGATTAGCACAAATCGATGCCATTGCTTTTACCCAAGCACCAGGTTTAATTGGCTCCTTGTTGGTGGGTGCGCAATTTGCAAAATCCTTAGCGTTAACATTGGGGAAACCATTGATATCAGTACATCACATGCAGGCACATGTATTGGCCAATTTAATTGCAGATGAGCGTCCAAACTTCCCATTTTTATGTTTAACGGTGAGCGGTGGACATACACAAATTGTACAATGTAATAGCCCGGCCGAATTAATCATATTAGGAGAAACCATTGACGATGCTGCTGGCGAAGCCTTTGATAAAATTTCAAAAATTATTGGATTGCCTTATCCTGGTGGCCCTGTGTTAGACAAGCTAGCTCAACTAGGCAACCCTAAAGCATTTGAATTTGCAAGGCCATTGGTGCCTGATTTAAATTATTCGTTTAGCGGTTTAAAAACGAGTGTCTTGTATTTTTTACAAAAACAGGAGCCAGGTTTTATTGATGCCCATTTGAATGATTTATGTGCTTCTGTTCAATACACGATAGTTGAAATATTAATGAAGAAATTGAAAAAGGCAATACAACAAACCGGCATTCGCGAAATATGTATTGCAGGAGGCGTAAGTGCTAATTCGGGGTTAAGAGCAGGGGTGCAGGAGCTTGGTAAAAAGACCAACTGTAAAGCATACTTACCAAAATTTGAATATTGTACCGATAATGCGGCGATGATTGCTATTACTGCCCATTATAAATTTATGGCGGGTGCTTTTGACGACTTATCCGTGTCGGCTACAGCCCGTTCCAATTGGTAAGCATTATTTGCTTAACTTTGCGACCTCAAATTAACCTACATATATGATTAGTGCTAGAAACATTACATTGTCCTTTGGTAAAAGGGTGTTGTTTGATGAAGTGAATATTAGCTTCACCAAAGGAAATTGCTATGGAATTATCGGTGCCAATGGTGCAGGTAAATCTACCTTCTTAAAAATATTAAGTGGTGAAATTGAGCCTACAAAAGGTTCGGTTGAAATTACGCCAGGGGAGCGTATGTCTTTCTTGAAACAAAATCAGTTTGAGTTTGATGAGCAAACGGTATTGAATACAGTAATGCAAGGGCATAAGCGCATGTGGGATGTTATGCATGCAAAAGATGCATTGTATGCCAAAGAAGATTTTACCGAAGATGATGGATTAAAGGCGGGAGAGTTAGAAGCAGAGTTTGGTGAAATGGGAGGATATGAAGCCGAGAGCAATGCGGCAAGTTTATTAAGTGATTTAGGGGTGAAGGAAGATATGCATCAATCCTTAATGAAGGACATTCCTAGTAATTTTAAATTGCGTGTGTTGTTGGCACAATCCCTATTTGGGAATCCAGATATCTTATTACTGGATGAGCCTACCAACGGTTTGGATATTGAAACCATTGGTTGGTTAGAGAATTTTTTAGCCGATTATGAAAATATTGTATTGGTGGTAAGTCACGACCGTCACTTTTTAGATACAGTGTGTACCCATGTTTCAGACGTAGATCGTTCTAAGATTAAAACGTTCACTGGTAACTATTCATTTTGGTATGAGTCTTCACAATTGATGGCGCGTCAAATGAGTGATAAGAATAAAAAGAACGAAGAAAAGCGTGCTGCATTATTAGACTTCATTGCACGTTTCTCTGCCAATGCAAGTAAGAGTAAGCAAGCTACTTCTCGTAAAAAAGCTTTAGAAAAATTAACCATCGAAGAAATTGAGCCCTCTAATAGAAAGTACCCTGGCATTATCTTTCAGCCATTGCGTGAAGTGGGTAATCAAATTTTAAATGTAGAGCGTTTGCAAAAGGAAGTAGATGGACGTGTCTTGTTTAAAGACGTTACTTTCTCGGTAAGCAAAAATGATAAAATCGCTTTCTTAAGTAAAGATCCTCTAGCAATTACTTATTTTTTTGAAATCATCAATGAAAACGGGAAAGCGGATAGTGGATCATTTGAATGGGGAACAACCATCACTAAGGCTTATTTACCCATGGAGCATAATGAAGAATTCACTAATCCGTTGACTTTGATGGATTGGTTAAGACAATTTGTGCCAGCGCATGTAACGGATGCCGATGAGCCATTTATCAGAGGTTTCTTAGGGAAGATGTTATTTAGTGGAGACGACGTAATGAAAAAAACCAACGTTTTAAGTGGAGGTGAAAAAGTGCGTTGTATGGTTAGTAAAATGATGTTACAAAACCCCAATGTGGTAGTTTTGGATCAGCCAACCAACCACTTGGATTTGGAAAGTATCCAAAGTTTTAACGAAGGTTGTCAAAACTATCCAGGGATTGTTTTAATGACTTCTCATGACCATACTTTCATGCAAACAGTGGCCAATAGAGTGATTGAATTAACTCCCAAAGGAATCATTGACCGATTAATGACCTTTGATGAATATATGGAGGATAAAAGGGTGCAAGAACTAAGGGCAGAAATGTATGCATAGTGGGGTTTTGGTCAATTATAAGGCTAAGATTTTCAATGTTTTAGCAATATTTTGGTCAAATTGAGCGTTTAGAATAAAAAAACTTAAAAAAAATGGGATAGTAAGGGTTATTTACTTACCTTTGCCGTCCGTAAAAAATTATTTCTCATGGCTAGAGTATGTCAGATAACAGGAAAGAAACCGATGACTGGAAACAGTGTATCGCATTCTAATATCAAAACGAAGCGTCGTTTTCTTCCAAATTTGCAAAAGAAGCGTTTCTTTTATGCAGAAGAAGATCGTTGGATCACTTTAAAAGTATCAACTGATGCTTTAAGAACGATCAACAAAAATGGTTTAGGTGCAGTTGTGAAAGAATTAAGAGCAGCTGGAGAAAAAATCTAACTAAGAAACTAAGTAATTAAGTATAATAATATACCATCATGGCACGTAAAGGAAACAGAGTTCAAGTAATATTAGAATGCACAGAGCACAAAACTTCTGGCATGGCAGGAACTAGCCGTTATATTACGACTAAGAACAAAAAGAATACCCCAGATCGTTTGGAGTTCAAAAAGTATAACCCAATTTTGAAAAAAGTAACTGTTCACAAAGAAATTAAATAATCATGGCAAAAGCAGCATCTAAAAACGCGAAAGTAAAGGATTTAAAGGCTTCTGCTGAAGCTAAAAACTGGACAAAAGTAATTAAAGCGATCCGTAGCCCTAAAACAGGCGCGTATACTTTTAAAGAGAATATTGTTCATAAAGATAAAGTAGCTGAATTCTTAGCCGCTAAGTAATTCATTACCTTACTTTTCGTAACAGAAAATATTGAAAGCTTTCCAATTGGGAAGCTTTTTTTATTTTTTATTATGGCTATGCATAGGGTAAGCTCAATACAAATTCGCCAATGACTTTAATGTCCCAACAGGACATTTATTTACCTCATAGCAGGCAGATTGTATCATAAGCGTCTATAATTCCTTAATTTTGTTATATGAGTTTTTTAGGAAAATTATTTGGGAAAAAAGAGAAAGAGACTTTAGATCAGGGGTTAGAAAAAACCAAACAAGGATTTTTTGAACGTATTTCTAAAGTGATCATTGGCAAAACTTCGGTGGATGACGAAGTGTTGGATCAATTAGAAGAAGCGTTGATTGGTGCTGATGTAGGTGTAGATACTACCCTGGCTATTATTGAACAAATACAGAACCGCGTTAAGAAGGAGAAATATATTTCCACTGCCGAATTAAATGCGCTTCTTCAAAAAGAAATAGCACATTTATTAGTGGATGCACCCGAGGATCAAATGGGCTTCCTGCCTCCAGACAATAAAAAGCCTTATGTGGTTTTGGTAGTGGGCGTGAATGGGGTAGGTAAAACAACTACCATTGGCAAATTGGCGCATCATTATAAAGCGGCAGGCAATGAAGTGGTTTTGGGGGCGGCAGATACATTTAGGGCAGCAGCCGTGGACCAACTCACCATTTGGAGTGAAAGGGTTGGTGTGCAAATTGTAAAACAAAATATGGGGTCTGATCCAAGTGCAGTAGCTTTTGATACTATTCAGTCGGCGATTGCTAAAAAGGCGGATGTGGTTTTAATTGATACAGCAGGTAGATTACATAATAAAGCACATTTAATGGATGAATTGAATAAAATTAAACGTGTAATACAAAAGCAATTACCTGAAGCACCTCATGAAGTATTGTTGGTTTTAGATGGCTCTACTGGACAAAATGCATTAGAGCAAGCTAAACAATTTATGGCGGTAACCAATGTAAACGCATTGGCGATCACTAAATTAGATGGTACAGCTAAAGGGGGTGTAGTGCTTGCCATTGCACATCAATGCAAGATTCCGGTGAAGTATATTGGGGTGGGAGAACAAATCAGTGATTTGATGCTGTTTGATAAAACCGCCTTCGTTGATTCCTTATTTAGTTTGAATAAATAAAACTAAAAAGTATATCTCACGCCCAGTCCGGCCCAACCACTTTCAAAATAATTTGCACCAACAAAGTTGAAAGAAGGTTGCCAATCTACACTAATATTTAAAGGGGCATTTTTTACTTTATAATCAAGCCCTAGTATTCCATCAACTCCTAATGAAATGCCAGCTGAATGAGTAGGATTCTTCTTTTTCCATTCCTCGCTCCATAATCCTAAATGTCCACCATATCCTACATACCAAGTAAGGTTTTCGTTACCTTCAATGGGCATGTATTTTTCATAAAGGGCAGTGGTGCGGAAACCATCTAATGAAAAATAACCTAACAATTCATAAGCAGTATTTGCTTTAATAAACTTCTTATAGGAAATTGCGCTAGGGTACATTTTTACCCCAATGGCCTTCGAATATGGATTTGCATATAGATGCACCTGTCTATCAATCACAGTATCCGGCGTATAATTTTGTGAAAAACTGGAGTTCGTGATTGTCATTAAAATGCCTATCACTAAGAATCGATACATTTTCATAAAATATCAATGTTGAGGGAGTACAAAATTAAGGTGATTTCTCAAAATTGACTGTTTTATAAATGCTAAAATTTGGGTAAGTTTGTAACATGTTAAGTTTTCAAGAATTATCTGCTCAATTCAATCAACAATTTGATACCCAGCATTTCCCTGCTGCGCCAAGTACATTGTATGCACCAGGAGAATATTTTTTAACCATTGGTGGGAAACGCATTCGCCCAGTAATGTGTATGATGGGTAATGAATTGTTTAGTGATATTCATGCCGATGCTTTTTTAGTGGCAAGAGCCATTGAGCTTTTTCACAATTTTACATTGGTTCATGACGATATGATGGATGAAGCTAGTTTAAGAAGAGGCATGCCAACTGTCCATACAAAATATGATGCCAATACAGCTTTATTGGTAGGAGATGTAATGTTGATTAGAGCCTATGAATTTTTGCAAAATATTCAACCTAGTTATTTACCTAAAATTTTAAAGATTTTTAATAAAACAGCAAGAGAGGTTTGTGAAGGGCAGCAATTAGATATGGATTATGCAAAGAAGGAGGAAGTGACTATGGAGGAATATATCCAAATGATTACTTTAAAAACCTCTGTTTTATTAGCAGCTAGTTTAGAAATTGGTGCCATCATTGGTGGTGCCGGTGAAAATAATTGCCAACACTTGTATGAGTTTGGTAAAAAAATTGGTATTGCTTTTCAAATTCAAGACGATTATTTAGATGCTTATGGTAATGCTGCTGATTTTGGAAAAGAAGTAGGCGGTGATATCAAACAAAATAAAAAAACATTTTTGCTTTTACATGCTTTATCAGTTGCAAATCCTTCACAACGCAAACAATTAGATGAATTGTTAAAAACCAATTCCCCAGATAAAGTGGAAAAGGTATTAGCCTTATTTAATGCTTGTGGGGTGGGTGAATGGGCCGAAAATTTAAAAGCAAAATATATGCAAGAAGCTTTTGATCATTTAGAATCTATCGCAGTAGTTTCTGCCCGCAAGCAACCGCTTATTGATCTTGCCAATTATTTAATGAATCGTAATAAATAACCCCATCAAATAATGAATCTTTTTAGAAAAAAATCAATCGATAAAATTGTGCAGGATGCTGCATTGGGTGTGTCTGACGGACACAGTGCAGGTGGCTTAAAAAAAGAACTAGGGGTTAGGGATTTAACATTTATGGGTATTGCTGCCGTTGTTGGTGCAGGGATATTTTCAACCATTGGTACTGCCGCCTATCATGGAGGCCCCGGTATTGCCTTACTTTTTATAATAACGGCTATTACTTGTGGCTTTAGTGCTTTATGTTATGCCGAGTTTGCTAGCAGGGTTCCTATTGCTGGAAGCGCATATACTTATGCTTATGTAACTTTCGGTGAATTGGTTGCATGGATTATAGGTTGGGCTTTAATTTTAGAATATGCCATTGGCAATATTGTAGTTGCCATTAGTTGGAGCGGTTATTTTGTGAATTTATTGGAAGGCTTCCATATCCATTTGCCAGGTTGGTTATCTACCAATTATGACCAGGCTAATCAAGGCTATGCCGAAGCAATGGCTCATTTAAAAGCTGGTGGGACACAAGCTACTTTTAGTAAGTTAGCAAGAATAGGCTATGATGCTATCACTAACGCTCCGCAAATAGGAAGTTGGAAAATTATTTTAAATGTACCTGCCTTTATTATTGTCGTTTTAATTACTTTATTGGTTTATAGGGGCATTAAAGAAAGTAAAAAGAGTACCAATGCAATGGTGATTTTTAAAATTTGCATCATCATTGGCATTATTGTATTAGGCTTCTTTTATGTGGACACTGCTAACTGGGATCCTTTCATGCCAAATGGGTTTAAAGGTGTTTTAGCGGGTGTTTCTGCTGTGTTTTACGCTTATATTGGTTTCGATGCAATTTCTACCACTGCCGAAGAATGTAAAAATCCACAACGTGACTTGCCAAGAGGTATGATATACTCTTTATTAATTTGTACAGTGCTTTATATTTTAATTGCCTTGGTCTTGACGGGCATGGTAAACTATACGCAGTTGAAAGTGGATGATCCTTTGGCTTTTGTTTTTGAAAAAATTGGAATGCATAAAATTGGGTACATTATTTCTATTAGTGCTGTGGTGGCAACTACGAGTGTTTTGTTGGTTTTTCAATTGGGCCAGCCTAGAATTTGGATGAGTATGAGTCGTGATGGTTTATTACCTAAAAAGTTTTCAAATGTGCATCCCAAATTTGGTACACCCGCTTTTGCAACTATCATCACTGGTATTTTTGTTGGGATACCTTCCTTATTCATGTCCATTAGTGCTATGACCGACCTAACTAGTATTGGTACTTTATTTGCCTTTGTATTGGTTTGTTTTGGTGTTTTAGTACTTCCTAAACTTTCGGAGGGAACAAAACGTCAAGCATTTAGATTACCCTATATCAATGGACAATTTATTATACCCATTTTAGCGTTGGTATTTATCTATTTTGGACAGGGTCGGATTAAATCTGCTTTTGCTGCAATAGGCAAGGAAGGGTATCAAGAAATCTTGTATTTAGTATTTGTATTTATATTAGTGATTGTTGCTTTATTTACTTTTTTACGTAAGTATTCGGTCATACCAATAATTGGAGCAATGTGCTGTTTGTATTTAATGATTGAAATACCTCCTATTAGTTGGTTATGGTTTTTTATATGGATGGGTATAGGTTTAGTTTTTTATGCACTTTATGGCAGTAAAAAATCTAAACTTAATGAAAGTAGTCCTTCAAGCTAGTATTTTATGAAGTATCAAATTGGTGATGAGATTTTAGTGTTACATAGCAATGAAGAAGGCCGTGTTGTTGAAATCATGAATGACCAAATGGTCATGATTGAAGTACGTGGCGTAAAGTTCCCGGCCTATATGGACCAGATAGACTTTCCCTATTTTAAAAGATTTACAGAAAAAAAACTTTTCCCACAGAAAGCTGCTCCTCAAAAAATATATGTAGATCAAATTCCAAAAGAGAAAGTAGTAAAAAATGATAGTAAGGAGGAAGAGGGTGTTTGGCTTAATATCATTCCCAAATTTAGTTTGGATGATTTCAACGACGAAATTGTCGATAATTTAAAAATATATTTATCCAATCGCAATAGGGTAAGTTACCAATTTATTTATGACCAAGCTTTTGGCGGCCAAAGTAATTTTTCTATAGAATCAACTATTGCTCCTTTTACTGATTTTTATATACATGATATTCCATTTGAAGCCATTAATGACGGGCCTAGTTTTTCAGTTGATTTTTCGTTAACCGAACCGCATAAAAAGAAAGCGGATCATTTTGAAGCAATAGTAAAAATAAAGCCTAAACAGTTTTTCCAAAAAATTGAAATTTTAAAAGAGGACGAAAAAGCACATATTCGTTATCCTTTATTTGAAACCTATCCTGATAAGGAAGAAGATAACCATATTGCCATTGATATTTTACGCAATGCAGGTTATAAAGTGTATGATGCATCTAAAATAAAACAACATATCCAACAAGCCCGTTCGGTAATTGATTTGCATATCGAAAAAATAATGGATCGACATAACCATTTAAGCAATGCTGAAATTTTGCATTTTCAATTGCAAGAATTTGAGAAATGGTTTGAGTTGGCAAGATTTCATCATTTACCCTCTATGATCATCATACATGGTGTTGGAAAGGGTAAATTAAAACAGGAAATACATGACTTGTTAAAAGTTAAGCCAGGTGTAAAAAGCTTTATAAATCAATATTCTGATTTTTATGGGTATGGGGCAACAGAAGTATTTTTTGAGTACTAATTTCACTTTTAGCAATTGGTTAAAGATTTCATAGTCCTCAAAGCTGCTTCATTAGCTTTATATTACTTGTTTTTTTTACTATCTTTGTTTTACTACAAACCCGAGCTATCGTGGTAAGCAATTGCCAAGGAAAGTCCGGACAGCATAGAGTAACCCACCGGTGAATAGCCGGCGTTCTCGTAAGAGGGCAGAGAAAGTGCCACAGAAAATAACTACCTCGCAGGAGGAAAAGGTGAAAACGTGAGGTAAGAGCTCACGAATAAAGCAAGTAATTGTTTTATAGGGTAAACCTTGGGTGCTGTAATGTCACGTATAGGAACGCTTGAGAGCGACTCGCTCGAGTTCTAGGGTAGGCAGCATGACTTCATCAGCAATGGTGAAGCTAGATAAATGATAGTTTAGAAACAGAATCCGGCTTATGAGGCTTGTAGTACTTTGAACAATTCGTTTTTTAAAAGACGTATTTTATAATTAAAACAAATAGTTCCTTTAATGGAACTAGTAAAACTGATCATGACGATAGAGCAAATTAAGCGCATGAAGGACCAGGTGACTGTCCTGAGGAGGTTTCTTTGACGTTGACAATCGTATTCAAAAAGTAGATCAAGACAAACAAATGTCTTTGTCACCCGGTTTTTGGGATGACAATACCCGTGCCACGAATATCATGAAAGAAATTAAGATGAATGAGTATTGGATTCATCTATTTCAAAAAGTGGAAACAAGTGTAGAAGATTTCGCTGTTTTATTTGATTTCTGGAAAGGGGGGGATGCCACCGAATTAGAAACCAAAGAAGCGTTTGATAAAGCTGTTTTTTTAATAGAAGATGCTGAATTTAAAAGTACTTTAAATAAGCCCGAGGATGAGCTACCTGCCATTATGCAAATCAATCCAGGTGCTGGTGGAACAGAAAGCCAGGATTGGGCCGAAATGCTCCTTAGAATGTATAATATGTTTGGAGATAAGCAAGGATGGACTGTTAGTTCCCTTGATTTCCAAGAAGGGGATGGAGCAGGGATAAAATCAGCTACTATTCAATTTGATGGCCCGTTTGCTTACGGCTTTCTAAAAGCGGAATCAGGGGTACATCGTTTAGTAAGAATTTCTCCCTTTGACAGTAATGCGCGCCGACATACTAGTTTTGCCTCTGTATATGTATATCCTTTAATTGACGATAGTATAGAGATTACGGTAAGCCCTGCCGATATTGAATGGGAGTTTTATCGCAGTGGTGGAAAAGGAGGACAAAACGTAAATAAAGTAGAAACTGCGGTTCGATTAAAGCATATTCCTTCGGGGATTATTGTAGAATGTCAACAGTCAAGAACACAGGGGGAGAATCGTGAAATTGCCATGAAAATGTTAAAGAGCCGACTATACGAGGAAGAGATGCGTAAAAAACAAGAGGCGCTCAATGCAACTAATTCAACCAAGAAAAAAATAGAATGGGGTAGTCAAATACGCTCCTATGTTTTTCATCCTTACAAAATGATCAAGGACCATCGAACAGACTATGAAGTGGGTAATGTAGGACCTGTGATGGATGGAGAAATAGAAGGATTTATTAAAGCCTATTTAATGTCGGGGCAATAGCCAATCAGTGGAACAAAACAATACCATTGATTAATTGGAAGGGGATAGTAAAGCGTATTTTGATTTAGGTCTTTGTGCCTCTAGCCATTGAAATCCTTTAACGCGCATATCCATTGCAGGAGTCTGCCCTATGGGAGACATTTTACCATTGAGTTGGTTGATGAATTTGACCCTGGATACCTCATTATTTTCAAAAGTAATTTCTATTGATTGTGCTGAAGAATGGTTCATGCCAATAAACTTATTTTGTTCATCGATGGCAAAATATATATTCTCTGCGCTGCCCCTGGTAATCATTTTTGTTAAATCTCCGTCGTTGAAATACGCATTAAGTTTTATTCCTCTAATTTGATTAAAGTAATTGGTGGTATCTACTTTATTAATGGCTAAAGCATTTTCGAATACCACTAATTGTTCTGGCTTTCTGTTAATTAGGAACATGAAAATGGTATCTCCGGTAATTTGATTATTATTTGACCAAACAATAGGATTTTTTAATAATCGTATGGTAGAATCACTCAAGGAATAAAATAAACTGTCGCACTTTGCTTGTAAAGAGTCTGAATATACTTTGACGTTATGAAATGCTTCAAAATATTTATTTAAAGTAGTATCCTTTAAAACACCAACACTATCTCTGGCTTTTGTTAATGGACGTTTTAGGTCAGTTATTTTTGCAGCATATAAGGTGTCGGCAGTTACGTATAAACTATCATTTTTTTGCTTTATCAATAAAATAGGAAGTTCAGTGGCTAACATGATATCCTTTTTCCTATTTGTTTTGATATTATTGGCCATTAAATCAAAACTAGCACTGTCCTTGGATCTGTATATTGCATTCCCTCTAAATTCGCCTAATCCATTAATATCATCAATGGCCATTTCGTCGGCAATAAATGTATATTCTTTATCGTCCACGGAGGAGCGCTCATATAAATATCCTTTTTCAGTTCCTAAGTTATAATTACCATTGCTTGTTCGAATGGTTCTGGTTTTAGATATAATTTTAGTGGGACTAATAAAATTAGCTAATTGTGAATAGGTATTGTATTCAAGGGTATCTGTGATGATAGTACTTTCCGGGTCTTTTAACTCCACTTTTTTTCTGAATATCACATCTCTTGTAACTCCATAATAAATGCCTTCTATGCTAGTTAATGTGGTACTGTTTCTTACTAGCTTCCCACCTCGTTTGAAACTCCCTACTTTTATAGAAACGTCGTAGTCTAAGGAGTCGGTTGTCAATACACCCTTTCCATCTGTTAACCTAACATGTTTTCTTAAAAAGGCTTTTTTTGTATTGCCTAAATATTTTAAATAGTCGGCATAAGTATGCACACTGTCAGCGTCATTAATGTGTACATTGCCAAATCCTTCTACTGTATTAAGTGTTGAATTAACAATGATACTATCGCCAAACAGCAGGGTTTTGCCTTGTTTAATTTTCACATGGCCCACTAATATTAAGTAGTCCATGCTGTCTTTCTTTTTTACATTGTACGTTTCTGCAGATAAAAATTCAATTAGCTTAGCATTGCTATCTATTGGCGCATTAGTGCCACCAAATTTATACTGTGCTTTTGCTGATTGCGTTGCGCAAAAAAATAGCAATAAAATATAGCCAATATTTTTCATTAGGGTAAAGTGTCTGCGATTGGCTTTTTGAGCGGAACTGATTTATCCTTTTTCCCAAAAATGGCAATATTTATATATCTTTTTGGATGTGTTTTTACATCATCCACTAATGTGTTAATGCTTTTAATAGTTCCTTGAAGCTGTTGATACACTTCTTTGTCATTTAAAATTTTAGCAGCAGTTCCATCGCCATTATTTAGTTTATTTAGCATGATAGAAAGTTCTTTCACGGCTGTATGGACCTCCTTGATTGTTTTTTCTAAATCTGCGTCTTTTATTTGCTTAGTGCTTGCATCTAAATTCCCAATAATGTCATTAATTTTTTTATTATTGTCTGTTAAATTTTTAGTGAAACTATTAAGGTTGTTTGCTGTTTGCGTAATAGATCCGTTTTGCTTTTGCAACATGGATTCAATTGACTCCATGGATTTGTTTAAATTTTCCGTCGTTTTTGATAAATTTTTAAGAATTATTTCAAAATTTGACATGTTCTGGTCATTTAAAACCGTATTAATGTTTTTAAGTACTTTTTGAAGTTCAGTAATTGTTTTTTTAGTTTGCTCGCCCAAAGGAGAGAGTGTATTCATTAAGTCACCTAATAAACTAGCGGCAGGTGCTGTGGTAATGGTATCCTCCGACTTTAAGTATTGTTTTGAATTTCCTAATACAATACTAATGCTATTTGTTCCAAGTGGGTTGTCTTGAATGGTAGCTACTGAATTATTAGGTATTTGATAAACCTTATTTAGCTTTATGGAAACGACTATTTGAGATAAATCGGTTGAGTTATTTTCAATATCAAAAATGGTACCTACTTGATAACCGTTTACAAAAACTGGATTGGAAACAATTAGTCCTTTCGTATCTGCATACTTAGCATAAATAAAAGTACCCGACTTGAATATAGTCTTTCCCTTTAAAAAGTTAAATCCTAAAATAATTAAAGTGATGGCGATAATGGTTAATGCACCCACTTTGGTTTCGTTTGATACCTTCATCTTTATTGATTATAGCTACAATTGCAAATTTACCTAAAAAAATTGGCTAATTTGAATTGGTCTTTTTCTGGTTTTCTAAGGAGTTTTTGTACCGAATCAATGATTTTGTGATCACTTCACATATTTGATTTTGACCCTCCTCGCTATTTAGGTAATCCTCATCCTCGGGGTTGGATATAAATCCTGTCTCAACCAATACCGCAGGCATCTGAACAGCGGCTAAAACCCATATGCCAACCTGTCTTTGTTTAGCCTCCCTGCTTAAACGACCTGCCTTCTTGAATTCTTCTTCAATGGTTAAAGCCAAACTAGCGGCTCTTTGGAAATATTGTTGGGTTAAAAGACTTGCCATCATCGACCTAGTCGGGTCGGTTGAATTCAATTCCTTAATTTGTCTTTCAGATACCGAATCCAATTTTTCGACGACTTCATCCACGGCTTCGTTGGCCAGTTCCTTGCGTTGATCTGATTTGGAAACATTGTATATATAGGTTTCTGTACCCCTTGCCTCACTAGGGGTATAGCTTACCTTATACAAAGGCACTTGTACACTCACTTTTCTTCTTTTCCCATTCTTTTTAACATAGCGAGTTTTTGTGGTATGGCCAATCACTTCTCTTTTTTGATGCGGATCGGCGGAATTGGTATGGATACACACAAATAAATCACCTTTTGCCGCATTGGCAATTTTTGCTTTTTCAACTACTGAATGGAATATGTCGGTTTTTCGGGTTAAAACCACGTCCACCTCAGGTAAAGAAGCCTTGATATATTCGGCTAATTTCAATGAAACTGATAAAGCAATGGCAGCTTCTGTAGAATATCGACCTCCTGCACCTGGATCTGAACCACCATGACCAGGGTCTATTACAATTCTTTTTAAGGTTTTTGGCTGGGTCTGGGCATTCAGTTTGCCAGAATGCACCGTTAAAATGGCAAAAATGCCCAAAGTAAATGCTAAAATCAGTCTATTTTGCTTCATAATCAGTTCCTTAATGCTGTTTTAGTTTATTTTTGCAACAGTGATACATCTAGGATACAAATTTAACGTAAAATATAGGCCCTATATTGTAAAAATGGGGATTTTACTATTATTAACAATTGTTTTACCATCTTCCTTGGTGAAAGCACAGCTTTTCAAGCCGAAAAAGGATAAAAACACCTCTGTTGTCTCTTTTTCAAAGGACAGTACGGTTATTTCAAAAGATAGCGTCCTTGTTAAAAAGGATACCACTGTAAAATACAAAGACAGTATCATTTATGTTAGGTCATTGCGAATGTCAAAAGACAGTTTGGAAGCAGCAGTCGATTACAATGCAAGTGATTCAGGGGTCATGATTGTAAAAACCAAAGAGTTTCTTTTGTATGGCGATGCAAGAATGATTTATAAAACTTCACAGCTTGAAGCTGCGAATATTGTTTTTGACCAGCAATCCCAAAATATAAGGGCTTTTGGTGCAAAAGATACCACTGGAAATCCACTTAGTAATCCCAAATTTAAAGAAGGGGAAATGGTGTCTGTAAATGATACCATCGTGTATAATATGAAATCAGGTAAGGGTTTAACTCAAAATACTAATTTTCAACAGGGGGAAATATATGTGAATGCGACCACCATGAAAAAAATAAGTAAGGATGAAGCATTTGCTTGGAAGTCAAAATTCACTACTTGTAATTTAGATGACCCTCACTTTGCATTCGTAACAAAGAAGCTAAAAATTATCACAGATAAAGTGGGAATGTCAGGCCCTATTTATCCCGAGTTTGAAGGCGTCCCCATACCACTACAAATACCTTTTGCCATATTCCCATTAACAAGAGGAAGGCACTCAGGATTTATGGCACCTGCCTTTAATACAAGTGAAGATTTTGGATTGGGTTTAGAAGGGTTGGGGTACTATAAAATTTTAAGTGATAATGTAGATGCAACAGTCCGATCAAATATTTATTCCTATGGTGGGTGGAGTCTAAATATTAATACAAAATATACCCAACGGTATAAGTATTTGGGGAATTTTAATTTGGCATTACAAAACACCAAAATACTTAACAGAAGTACCGCTAATCCAAATGAATTTACAGGAGGAAAAACATTTATGTTGAATTGGTCTCATCAAATGGATAGCAGGGCATTGCCTGGAACCAATTTTTCAGCCAATGTTAATTTTGGTAGCTCAAAGTTCAATACTTTTTTGTTAAATAATCCATTTCAAAACTTTCAAAATAGATTAAGTTCTTCCATCTCGTATTCAAAGTCTTGGAATAATCTTTATAATTTATCAGTGAACATTAACCATAACCAAAATACTAATTTGCGTCTTGTAAATTTAAGTTTACCTAATATCAACTTTAATGCCCTTACCGTTTACCCTTTTCAGAAAAAAGACCAAATTGGGAATGGAAAATGGTATGAAAAAATTGGTATAGGATATAATGGTGCTTTTCAAAATCAGTTGAGTTTTTATGACTCATCCATGAACATAAGAAAATTATTAGATACCATGCAATGGGGAGCTACACATAGTATTCCTATTTCATTGTCCTTGCCAAGCTTAGGGCCCATTACTATTACACCTTCAGTTAATTTTGAAAGTAAATGGTTTGGACAGTCAAATACTTTACAATGGAACCCAACCTTAAAGAAAGTGGATACCCTTATTTCTAGAGGGTTTTATAATGCTTCACTTGTGACATTTGGTTTTGGAACAGCGACTAGAATTTTTGGAACTTATAAAATTAAGGGGAAAAATATTGAAGCAATTAGGCATGAAATTAGACCCTCTATCAATTTTAATTATACACCCGATTTAGCAGCTTCTTACCACTA
Organism: Bacteroidota bacterium; assembly: GCA_947457075.1. GTDB lineage: Bacteria > Bacteroidota > Bacteroidia > Chitinophagales > Chitinophagaceae > Sediminibacterium. The sequence continues at coordinate 3,919 of CANGUG010000005.1, read as the reverse complement.
TACCGCCCAGGTTGATTCAGCTGGCAGAAGGGCCAGGTTTAGTAAATTTAATGGTTTGGGAATGGGAGGCGCCTATTCGGAAGGTACATTTGGAGGTTTGGGATTTGGTATTGATAATTTATTAGAAATGAAGGTGAGGGATAAAAATGACTCCACTTCAGAGAATCCATTTAAGAAAATAAAATTAATAGAGGGATTTGGGTTTACCTCCAATTTCAATTTTTTAGCAGATAGCTTTGCACTAGGTAATTTCAATTTTTATGCTAGAACTATGTTGTTTAATAAAATAAACATTAACTCTTCCTTTACCATAGATCCTTATGCTACAGATAAACAAGGGTACCGTGTTAATAGAATTGACATTGATCCAACAAGGTTAAGATTTGGCAATATCACCAATGGGGCCGTTGCTTTTTCTACTTCATTTAAAAGTAAATCAACTAATGAAGATGAATCAAAAAAGAAATCAGTACCATTGGATCCATTCATGACGCCCGAAGAACAGCAAAGACAATTGCAGTATGTAAGGGCTAATCCTGCCGAGTTTACCGACTTTAATATTCCATGGACACTTACTGTTTCTTACTCTTTTAATTTTAGTAGAATTTTAAAACCAGATTTTTCAGGGTATAATTTACAAACTTTTTCCTCATTAAATTTTAGTGGTGACTTTAGTTTAACACCAAAATGGAAAATAGGAGGGACCGGTTTTATAGATGTTGAAAAAAAGAATATACAACAATTAAGTATGTTTATTACAAGAGAAATGCATTGTTGGCAATTGGCAATTAATATTACTCCTATTGGATTGTATAAGTCATTTAGCATTACTGTTAATCCAAAATCAGGCATTTTAAGAGACTTAAGAATCAATCGTAGCCGTACATTCTCTTCCTCTAGCTTCTAGGGTTTTTATTTTTCGTTTTCCAAATAAAAATTCGCCATTATATCATATACCTTATTCTTTAAAGTGTCAATGGTATGTTTTTCTGGATAAACTGCGGGTAATATGTGCATGGTAATTTTCCCTGGCTTAAAATACATGACTGGTTTTGCAGGTAACATTTTTTTGGTATTTAATATTACTACTGGAACAATAGGCTTTTGCGTTTCAATAGCTAATTTAAATGCACCGTCATAAAATGATTTTAAGGGGGCACTTGTTTTGTTTCTAGTGCCTTCGGGATAAAGTAGCATATCTAAACCGTGATTTAAAACAAATTTCATTTTATCGTAGCTTTCTTGCCTGCTTTTACTATCATTTCGATCAACAAGTACCGTTCCAATGGAATAAATCCATCCAAAAATGGGTACTTTAGACAAGGATTTCTTAGCAATTGTTTTATTGGCTCTAGGCAAGAAGGGGAAACTTACAGGAATGTCTAACATACTATTGTGGTTACAAACCACAACTGCATTTTCTAGATTATCAAAATAATGTTTGCCTCTTACTGAAAAACGAATTCCCGATAAAAGCATAAATGTTCCCATCCACCATTGTGAAACTATTCGATGCCATTTTGTTTTTCGGGGTTCAGGTAATACTAAGCAGTATAAGTAAAACCACATGTAAATAAACATGCTACTTGCAAACATGAATAAAGCCCAGAATGCTAAAAATCTTCCTATTATACTCCTAATTAATTTCATCATAAAAATCTATTTATCATTAAGGCATCCAATCGATTGGATTATTTTGATATTGGGTTAAATATTGGTTGGTACTACTAAAGTGTTTGCATCCAAAAAAACCATTATGTGCACTGAGCGGGGATGGGTGCGCCGCTTTTAAGATTTTATGTTTAGTAGCATCAATGAATACTTGTTTTTGTTGTGCAAAGTTACCCCATAATAGAAATACAACATTCTTTTTTTGGGCTGAAATAATTTTTATAACGTCGTCCGTGAAATCCATCCAGCCAATTTTACTATGGCTTCCCGGTTCGTTAGCACGAACAGTAAGTACTGCATTTAACAATAAAACACCTTGTTGAGCCCAATTAGTTAAATTACCAGTTGTGGGTATGGGCATTCCAATATCTTTATGTAGTTCCTTGTAAATATTCACTAGGGAAGGGGGCGTTTTTACACCCTCTGGAACCGAAAAACTCAAGCCCATTGCTTGTCCAGGATTATGATAAGGATCTTGACCTAAAATAACAACTTTGACTTGGTCAAAAGGAGTTTGTTCAAAAGCATTAAATATGAGTGTGCCTTTTGGATAAATGGTACTATTTAAAGCTTTTTCAGTTTTCAGATGAGCTGTTATTTTGGAAAAATAAGGTTGATCAAATAAAGTACTGAGCGCTATTTTCCAACTTGGTTCAATTTTTACATCCATCTTTTCCCGTTTTTGTAGGCGTAACGTATTAATTTAAATTGGTTTTTTCTTTTTTCCATATCTATAATCAATTTAGCCCTTGGTACTATTTTTAAATTGGGTAATTCGCCCTGGTTAGTTTGTAATTTACTTAATTGTTGAATAGCAATGTCGCCAAATGCGCCAATCACAGCTGTTTTAATCGCAAATATTAGTTTACGTTGCCTACTGATGGGCAATGCCTTTATACTTGTATTAAACAAATGTTTTTGTTGATTGTATATTTCTTTAATTGCTTCAATAGATTTTAATTTTGTAGCGAATGTATGGATATTGGATTGACTGTCCTTATACGTGTCATATAGGTCATTGGTCATTTGTATTAAACCGCCTAAATGATACCAGCAGTTATCTAATGAATTGTAGGTGGGGTCGATTAAATAGTACCTACACATTAACAAACTAAAACCTCCTTTTCTTTTAGTAATATCAACAATATGTTCAATACTTAAACCATTTTCAAATTGGCTTGAAGAATCTTTTTGAGCTAAATGTACCGACTCAATAATTTTCCAATATCCGTCCTTATCTGTTACTTTATCAAGCAGCTTAAGATGTATTGCCACTAAAACGCTTTCATTAAAATTGGCGGGTGTAGTAGTTGCTGTATGATAAAACAAATCATTTAAATGCGTTTCACTGACTTTTTCCTCATCAATTAATGCATCATACAATACGGTCATTAAAAAATAATCCATATTGCATTCGGTTTCAGATGGATTATTCTGCCTATTAAATAAACCTGAAAAAGTGTTGGCTATAAAGTGCAACTGAATACTTTGGAACCTGGCTACTTTTTGGATGATCGCATCATTAAAATGCCCATCATACTTTTGTTCAAGTTGGCGCATATAGGTAATGGCCCATTGCTCAGATTTATTGAGCTTACATTTGGCAGTATATATTAACTGACTTATGTAGTAAAAAAAATAAATAGGGTACATATGCTTAAGTCAATAATACCCTTAAAATTAGGATTTATTTTTTATCTATAATAAATACAAAGCTATACCTGTTGGTGACCTGCTCTTCGATGCTTTTTTGAACGTCGTCACAAGCTTTTAACAGTTCACGTTCGCCTACATTTTTAATCACCACTTTATTGCTAGACAGGCCATTTATTTTGTTGTAAATACGCTTGGCCCTGCGTTGTGATAAGCCTTCATTGTACTGCTCCGTTCCATTACAATCGGTTGCAGACACAATCACTATTTCTTTGCCACGCATATTGCGGATCCTGCTAATTAGGTTATTGTACTCCTTTAAATCCTTTTCTATAATACGCTCCTGGTTAAACGGATGGTGTAGCTCCACATAATCCTTGCTTAGCTGCATTAATGAGTCAACCGTCCTTGCATTTAAACCATATTTATGTTGGCTTGCCCATAATGCATCCTGCTGCGCTTTTTTCTGTACTTTTTCCGTTTCCGTTAATGGGATATTAATAAGGTTCACTTGCTTAATAACTTTGTCGTTGTTTTTAGCATACCCATCAGTGGTAATATCGGTATCAAAACGCTGTCCGTCGGCATCAAAAGT
>CANGUG010000004.1 GCA_947457075.1 Bacteroidota bacterium | reverse complement strand
TTTAGTTGTCTTTTTTCATTCTCGTCAGCTTACACAAGCAAGCTTGTGACGCTGCCTCAAACGAAAAAAGCCTGTCACTTTCGTGACAGGCTTTGTAGCGAGACCGGGATTTGAACCCGGGACCTCAGGGTTATGAATCCTGTGCTCTAACCAACTGAGCTACCTCGCCAGAACCTATTGGTTATACCCTTAAAAGGGTGGCAAAACTACTTAATTTTTTTGAATTTATGGGTTCACTTTAAGACTAAAAACCGACTGTCCTTCAAAAAATCCCTCAAATGTATCCCCTTTGGCGGTTGGGCCCACCCCAGCAGGGGTTCCTGTGTATATGAGGTCGCCTGGGTAGATGGTGAAATACTCTGTAATACCCGCTAAAATCTTATCTAATGGGAATATCATTAAGCTAGAGTCACCAGTTTGAACCGTGTTGCCATTCTTTTCTAATGTATAATGAATGGGTCCAGATAAAATCTCCTTTGTTAAGGGATGCCACTCCCCTAATACCGCAGCATTGTCAAAGGCTTTTGCTTTTTCCCAAGGAAGGCCTTTTTCTTTTAATTTGTTTTGTAAGTCTCTTGCTGTAAAATCTATTCCTACACTTATGGCATCACAATAGTCAATCACTGGAATTCCTTCAGGATGCAACTGTGTTAAATTTTTTCCTTGCTTACTTACACGCAATACCAACTCTCCTTCAAAATGTAAGTCGTTGGTGAAACTAGGAATGGAAAAATTTTCACCTTTCGGTAACAAAGCCGTATCCGGCTTCATAAATATAATCGCTGAAGTAGGCACTTCATTTCCTAATTCATGTGCATGCTCCACATAGTTACGTCCAATACAAAATATACTCATACAATTATTTTGAGTTTGCTAGTTTACAATCATTAGGCTTCCTTAATATCCAATGCGTTGGCCATGGTCATGGTACGTGCTAGCCCTATTGCCGCAAAGGATTCAATCACTTCTACACTTTTCTGAATTTTCAGATCAATGGTTTTTCGTTCGTTTTGCGCCCACTTGCCCAAGACAAAATCTACCTGTTGTCCTTTGGCAAAATCATTGCCAATACCAAAACGTAATTTTGGATAAGCGTCCGTACCAAGCGTTAATTGAATATCTTTTAAACCGTTGTGTCCGGCATCAGAACCAGAAGCACGTAATCTTAATTTATTGATTGGTAATGCCAAATCATCTACAATGGTTAAAGTGTTTTCAAGTTCCACTTTTTCTTTATCCATCCAATATTTAAATGCCTTCCCACTTAAATTCATATAGGTAGTTGGCTTCACACATATAAAGGTCTTCCCCTTCCATTTTACCTCTGCTACTTCAGCCAATCGGTCTAATTTAAAAAAGCCCCCATGCTTTATGACAAATGCATCCAACACGTCAAACCCAATATTGTGTCGGGTGTGTGCGTATTCGGCTCCTATATTACCGAGTCCTACTAATAAAAATTTAGACATAGCTTTTCTCTTCGAGTTCAAAAATACACAAAATCGCACAAGGTGTTAACACAAAAATCCCGCTAGGGATTTTAACATCTTTAGCGGTTATTAGAGGTTGGATCTATATTTTATAATATCAAACCTCAAAAACAAAAATCCCCCCGAATTATCGGAGGGATTGTATATTCAAATAATTTTAAATTATTTTTTTGCTGCTTTCGCTGCTTCAGACTCCTCTTGCTTTAACTGACGTGTCATTACAATTGAAGCTACTGGAATACGTGGAGGGTTTAATATCTCCATATTAGCCACTTGGATATCTTGAATACGAATATTCGCATTCAACTCTAAATTAGTAATATCAAGCTCAATGAACTCTTTCAAGTCCTTTGGTAAAGCTTTTACTTTAACTGCTTTTACTTTAGAAATTAATTTACCACCCGCTTTCACACCGGCAGCAGAACCTACTAATTTTAAAGGTAATGTAGCGATTACTTTTTTGTCGTCAACTAATTCTAATAAGTCAACATGCAATAAAGCATCTGTAACTTTATGAAATTGTAAATCTTTCAAGATACACTTGTAAGTTTTACCTTCTACTGTAACTTCTGCTATTTGGAATTCACTTGTGTACACCAATGGCTTTAACGCCTTTGCAGAAGCATAGAAATTAACTTCTGTAGCACCCCCGTAAATTACACCTAGCACATTTTCCTGAGAGCGTAGTTGGCGGGCGACTTTTTTGCCAGCTTCGGTCCTCAAGTGGCCTTCGATTGTAACTGTTTTCATTTGAGATCTATTTGTTTTTTAAAAAATGGGATTCTTTTACAAAACCCCGCCCATTATTCTTTCTCAATAATGGAGCGCGAAGATAGGAAATAAAAAAGTAGCAACCAAGGCTGCTACTTAATATTATCTAACTAATTGATTATTAGCTTCTTGACTTTAATTGAGCATGTACAAATAAGCTGGTAATACTCTTGTTTTCATAGGCATTTCTAATGGCAATGGCAAACAAGTCCGCCACGGTGACTACCTTAATTTTGGGCGATGGGTGCGCTAAAGGAATGGTATCGCAAACCACCAATTCTTCTAATATAGAATTTTCGATGTTTTCATAAGCTTTGCCACTTAATACCGGATGGGTAATTAAAGCACGCACTGTTCTTGCTCCCTTTTCTTTTAATAAAGCAGCTGCTTTCACTAAAGTTCCCCCTGTATCACAAATATCGTCCACCAACACAATGTCTTTACCGGTCACTTCTCCAATAACCACCATGCTCGCAATTTCATTGGCACGTTTACGGTGCTTATCACAAATTACCATTTCGGCATTGAAGTAGTTGGCCACCTCACGCACACGGTTGGTACTTCCCACATCGGGTGCCGCAAAGCAAAGGTTTTCTAATTTTAGAGACTCTATATAAGGGATAAATATAGCAGAGCTATCCAAATGATCCACAGGTACATCAAAGAATCCCTGAATCTGCGCAGCGTGTAAGTCCATAGTGATTACCCTATTCGCTCCTGCAGCTTCTAATAAGGTGGCAATTAATTTTGCCCCTATCGCAACCCTTGGTTTGTCCTTACGGTCCTGGCGCGCAAAACCATAATAAGGGATTACCACAATAATTTTATAAGCACTTGCGCGTTTTGCTGCATCTATCATTAATAACAATTCAAATAAATTGTCGGTTGGCGCATAGGTGCTTTGCACTAAGAAAACATAGTCTCCACGCACACTTTCCAAGAAAATGGGTTGAAACTCGCCGTCACTAAATTTTTGAATGTTGATTTTGCCAATGGGTGCACCAAATCGTTGGGCAATTTTCTCTGCTAGGGCCGTTGAGCCAGTTCCAGCAAATATTTTAACAGAAGGGTTCATGGGTAGGTTGAATGTGGTTCAAAGTTATCATTCTGTAAAGCATTTTGCTTAGAATAAAGGGGGTACTTTTCAACAAGTCATTCACTTCCATAAAAATTGTACTTTTTTATAAGTATTAATACCCTTATAGAGGGCCTCCTAAATGACTACTTTGGTTCATCATACTATTTACCATGACAATTAAATTATGGGCCCTTAATGATCAACCCACCTATAAATTATATACCAAGGGAGCAAAATATTTGAGTGACACCGAGCTTATCGCCATTTTAATTCAGCAGGGTACAGCGCAAAATAATGCGGTAGATTTAGCAAGGGTCCTTTTACACAAAAGCAATAATAACTTACAAAAATTATCCAAATTTTCTGCGCAGGATTTGATTGCATTAAAAATAAAGGGAATTGGTAAAGTCAAAGCCATAAGAATTATTGCAGCCATTGAATTGGGCTCAAGAAGAATTGAAAAAAAAGAATTAGGTAAAAATATTTTGCAAAGCGGAGACGTAATTGCACATTTAAAATATAGTTTGCAATTTGAGTCCAAGGAAATATTTATGGTATTACTGCTGAATCAAGCCAATAAAATAATACATGAACAAATATTAAGCGAAGGTGGGATAACAGGGACTGTGGCGGATCCTAGAGTATTGTTTAAATTGGCCCTAAGTTATGAAGCCACTGGTTTTATCATTTGTCATAATCACCCAAGTGGTCAATTGCAACCCAGCAGAATGGACGATTCTTTAACGGAAAAAATAAAAAAAGCGGCCACCCTTTTGGATATAAAATTAATAGACCACATTATAGTTAGTACCGAAGGATATTACAGTTATGCCGAACAAAGCAATAGCTGGTAGTGGCATTAATATAAAGGCCTTTTATACAATGGGCACTCTAAATAAAGGATACTATGCTTGTGCAGTTGGGCCTCCGAAATTCATTGGAATTTCTACTGGTGAAATATCTCCAATTGGGCCATTGGCTTCTTCATATCTTTCAACATTTTCCACCAAGGCTTTCATGAATCTTTTGGCATGCATAGGGGTTAAAATCACACGCGACTTTACCTTACTTTTTGGTGTCCCTGGCATTACATTCACAAAATCAATTACAAACTCGGCATTGCTATGGGTGATAATGGCTAGGTTGGCATAAGATCCTTCTGCAATTTCCTCGCTAATTTCAATGTTTAAGGGCTGATTAGGGTTTTGTTCCATATTATTAATTGAGTGGCAAAGATACAGGGGATGGAATGTTAAAAAAAAATTAGCGTGCAGCATTTCTATGAACTAAATTTGCGCCATGTTAGTATTAGATGGAAAAATCGCCTCCGCAGCGGTAAAAGCAAGCCTTTTACAAAAAACAGATGCCTTGAAAGCAGCTGGCAAACGAACTCCCCATTTGGCCGCTATTTTAGTGGGCAATAACGGGGCAAGTGAAACCTATGTTGCTAGCAAAGTGAAAAATTGTGATGAAACTGGTTTTGGCAGTTCCTTGATTCGCTTTGGAAACGAAGTTAGCGAGTCCGATTTACTAGCGAAAATTCATGAACTCAATGACGACAAAAACGTAGATGGTATTTTAGTACAACTTCCTTTGCCGAAACAAATTAACGACGAAAAAATTATTGAAGCAATTCATCCTAACAAAGATGTGGACGGTTTTCACCCAATGAATATTGGAAGAATGGTGCAAGGATTGGATACCTTTGTTCCTGCTACGCCGTATGGCGTTTTACTCATGTTGGACTATTTTAAGATTGAAACAAAAGGAAAGCATGTTGTTGTCATTGGTCGAAGCAATATTGTAGGAAGACCCATGAGTATTTTATTAAGTGGGGATCGACCTCAGGGAAATGCAAGTGTTACACTTTGTCATAGACATACACCAAAAGAAGATTTAATTAAATTAACACAACAAGCCGATATATTAGTGGTAGCGGTGGGCATTCCCGATTTTGTGACTGCCGAAATGATTAAGCCAGGTGCAGTAGTTATTGACGTGGGTATCACGCGCGTGGAAGATGCGACTGCCAAAAAAGGATTTCGTATTAAAGGCGATGTAAACTATGCAGAAGCTATTTCTAAAGCTGCTGCCGTAACACCCGTCCCGGGTGGCGTAGGGCTAATGACCATTGCAGGTTTGTTAATGAATACCATGAAAGCATACGAAGGCAAATTTTAATTTATTTCTACCATAATTCACCGAAGCAGTAAACAATTCATGAGCGAAAATCAACCCAGGCAATATCCAGTAATGGAAATGTTTTATTCTTTGCAAGGCGAAGGATATCACCAAGGCAAAGCGGCTTATTTTATTCGCTTGGCGGGTTGTGACGTAGGTTGTGTTTGGTGTGATGTGAAAGATAGTTGGGATGCCAGTAAGCACCCTGTTTTGTCAATAGAGGAAATTGTTCAAACTGCTTTAGCACATCCTGCACGCTTGGCTATTATTACAGGAGGCGAACCATTATTATATAATTTAGATCCGTTAACAACGGCATTAAAGGCAGCTGGTTTTCAAACGAATATTGAAACCTCTGGTTCAAGCCCTATGTCTGGTCAGTGGGATTGGGTATGCTTATCTCCTAAAAAATTTAAAGCCCCATTAGTTGATAATATCGCCTTTGCTTCAGAATTAAAAGTTGTGGTATTTAATCAATCTGATTTTGAATGGGCAGAGTCCTATGCAAAAGAAGTTCATCCCCATTGCAAATTATATTTACAACCTGAATGGGATAAGCAAGCACAAATCACTCCCTTAGTAATTGAGTATGTTAAAGCAAACCCAAAATGGGAGCTAAGTGCCCAATTACACAAGTACATTCAGGTCCCCTAAGTATATTTACACCATAAATTTACTTATGCTTCGTAAGTTGGCTTTCCCATTTTTACTTTTGTTATGCACCCTTTGTTTTAAGGAAGGTTTGTATGCCCAAGCCAATACCAATGCAGCCAACAAACTTTACAATAAAGCAATGGCTGCTTTTGAAAATTTTCATTTTGAAGAAGGCGTTACATTATTAAATACAAGCATCGAAAAAGATAGTAACTATTTGGATAGCTATAGTGCACTATTTGAATACTATATTGACCATAAAAAAAATAGGGAGGCGATTCAAGTATTTGAAAGGGCAGCCTTAAAAGACCCAAGCTATTTTACGCCTTTTTACGTAAAATATGCCACTACCTATGCTAGTATTGGCAACTATACAAAAGCCTTAAGCATTCTCCAGTCGCGTTACGAAAATTTACCAAGCAATCTACAACAAAAGGCAGACGAACTTATTTCAATTTGTGATTTTGCGATTCACCAAAAAATAGATGCAAGTATTTCTGTAATGAATGCAGGTGATAGCATCAACACGCGCGCACCTGAGTACTTTCCAACAGTCACGGTGCAGGATAGTTTGTTTTTGTTTATGCGAAGAGAAGGCATAACCAGAGAGGATTTTTATTTTAGCACTATAACCCCCAATGGATTTAGTAAAGCACAACCATTAATGGACAGCATTAATGATAGTGATAAAAAGGGAGCACCTAGTTTATCTTCCGATTTAAAAACTTTGTTTTTTGCAGCAGAGTTGCAGGAATATGGATTAGGCAGGTATGATATTTATGAAGTAGCCAAAACACCTACCGGCTGGTCGGAGCCAATGAATCTAGGGCCCAATATCAATACCTCCTATTGGGAAAGTGCCCCTAGTATCACGCCCGATGGACAAGCCATTTATTTTTGTAGCAATAAGCCAGGCGGTTATGGAGGAATTGATATTTATATTTCGTTTAAGGATAAAGAAGGCATTTGGGGAGAAGCCATCAACTTAGGCCCAAATATCAATACCAAAGGAGATGAACAAACTCCTTTTATACATGCCGATAATCATAGTTTGTATTTTTCATCCAATGGTTGGCCTGGTTTTGGGAATGCTGATTTATTTGTCGTTAGAAAAAAAATAGATGGTAGTTGGACAAAGCCAATGAATTTGGGATACCCTATAAATAGTTTTGACAATGAAGGCAGCGTTGCCATTTCAAGCAATGGTCATGAAGGATTTATTGCAAGCGATCGCCCAGATAGTAGAGGCGGATTAGATATTTATAAAATAAAATTGTCTGATAACACCAAGGCAAATAAAACTTATTATTTAAATGGACATATTGTTGAAACCACTACTCGGAAAGCCTTACCAGGTATTGTAAAACTAGCCGACTTAACAGACAGCACCCAGTATATGCAAATTAATGTTGACAATGCAGGTGATTTTGTTTTAGCGCTACCCTATTTTGATACATTGGCTTTGCAAGTAAGCAGTCCTCAACATGAATATGCTACATTCTTAATGACAGCCGACAGTATAAAAATATTAAATGGCAAAACAGTAGAGTTTGCATTATCTCCCCTCCAAAAAATATTTACAAAGAATTTTAAAAATGTATTTTTCAATATTAATGCTGCACAATTACAAACAAGGTCCTACAATGAATTAAATGCATTAGTGGCTTATTTAAAAAGTACACCCTCTGCCACCATTTTAATTGAAGGACATACCGACAATACAGGAAGTGAAAATTTCAATAAGCAACTAAGCGAAAAAAGAGCAGCTGCCATTGGTGATTACCTAATTCAAAAAGGAATTGACAACAATAAAATTTACACCATTGGACATGGCGCAAGTAAACCCATTGGAGACAATAATAGTGAAGCAGGCCGCGCACAAAATAGGCGCACTAGTTTTACAATAACAATTCCCTAGCGTATTAATACGGCAACATTGACTGTCTAATTCATTTATGTTTATGCAATGCAGCACAATGAATTACAAGGAGATGATTTACTCTATACCATTGCCTTTAGTATGTTAAAGAATATCACTGAAAAGCAGAAGTTAACCATTTTACAGCACTACCAATCTGCATCAACTATTTATCAGATGCAAAAACACAAGCAAGCTGAGTGGCCTTTGCATGAGGCTGCCACTGAAATGCAGTTTATGGAAAAGCATGCAATTCAAGGTTTTTGTATCCTAGATAAATATTACCCAAATCGGCTTGCCCATATTAGTGATCCTCCCTTATTACTTTATGTCAAAGGATCCAACCATTTTAATCAACCACAATTAATAAGTATTGTAGGTACTAGGCAGCATAGTTACCAAGTAAAAAAAGTGATCCATGAATTAATTGAAGGCTTAAGCCATTTAAAATTGGGAGTGATCAGCGGGATGGCCTTGGGTGTGGATGGCATTGCACATGACTTAGCCATTGAAAATAATATACCAACCTGGGGAATTATGGCACATGGTTTAGATACCATTTATCCCAATCAACACAGACGATTAGCAATTAAAATGTTGCAAAATAAGGGTGGCTTAATTACGGAGTGTAGACAAAAAACTTTAACCATGCCTTATCAATTTCCAAAACGCAATCGCATTGTGGCAGGCATGAGTGATATGACCATAGTGATTGAAAGTAATATCGAAGGAGGCAGCATGATTACTGCAAAACTAGCCAGAGGTTATGACAGGGAAGTATTTGCAGTACCTGGGAAAATTCATGATGCAAAAAGCAAAGGATGTTTATGGCTAATTAAAAATCAAATTGCCGCTATGTACCATGACCCCATTCATTTATTAGAGCAGCTCAATTGGCCTTCGCAGCAAATGGTAAATCATCCTTTAAATACAACTCAGGGAATGCCTGAACTACAACTAGCTCCTGTCGAAAAAACAATCTATTTACTAATACAATCACAGGGACCTATTCACAAGGATGCCATTGAAATGCAATTGGCCATTAGTAGTAGTGTTTTAGCTGGTTATTTATTGCAACTTGAATTAAATAACCTTATCCATTTGCAAGCTGGGAATCTATATTCCTGTAGCTAAGTGGTTGTTTTTCAAGGGTTTTAAAAAACAATTTTGCCTAAATGAGCCAAAAAGCTACCTTTGCCTATGGCAACAAGAAATTCTACCAACAACTCCCGCATTTTTGGTCAAGGCTTAACATTCGACGACGTATTGTTGATGCCGGCTTATTCTGAGATACTTCCTTCCGAAGTAAAAATTTACAGTCAGCTAACCAAAAACATCCAACTCAACGTTCCTATTTTATCTTCTGCAATGGATACCGTTACAGAAGCAAGTTTAGCCATTGCCCTCGCGCGTGAAGGCGGTATTGGTATTTTGCATAAGAACATGAGTATTGAACGCCAAGCCGAACAAGTGCGTAAAGTAAAACGAAGTGAAAGCGGAATGATTGTGGACCCCATCACATTAGAAGTAAACGCAACCATTGGTGACGCCTTGTTGTTAATGAAAGAAAATAAAATTGGGGGTATTCCTATTGTTGACAAAGGACATAAGTTAGTAGGTATTTTAACCAATAGAGACTTACGTTTCGAAACCGATCGTAAACGTAAAGTAAGTGAAGTAATGACAAAAGAAAATTTGATCATTGCTCCCGAAGGAACCGATTTAAGAAAAGCAGAGAAAATTTTAAGACAATATAAAATTGAAAAATTACCTGTAGTAAGTAAACAAGGAAAATTAATTGGCTTAATTACTTATCGCGATATTTTACAATTAAGTGCATTTCCAAATGCGGTAAAAGACAAAATTGGTCGTTTATTGGTGGGGGCTGCATTGGGTATCACCAAGGATTTATTGGATCGTGCAGCTGCTTTGCAAACTGTAGGTGTTGACATTGTTTCCTTAGACAGTGCACATGGACACAGCAAGGGCGTTATTGAAGCATTGAAAACATTAAAAAAGAATTTTAAAAACTTACCTGTCATTGCGGGGAATATTGCTACCGCACAAGGTGCTTTAGCATTGGCGAATGCAGGTGCCGATGCGGTTAAAGTGGGCATAGGGCCGGGCTCCATTTGTACTACTCGTATTGTAGCAGGTGCAGGAGTCCCACAATTAACAGCCATTATGGAAGCAACAAAAGCATTGAAAGGAAAAAATATTCCAGTCATTGCAGACGGAGGTATACGCTACACGGGGGATATGGTAAAAGCTTTAGCGGCAGGTGCTAACTGTGTGATGATGGGAAGCATTTTTGCTGGCACTGAAGAAAGTCCAGGTGAAACCATTATATATGAGGGTCGTAAATTTAAAGGGTACCGTGGCATGGGAAGTATTGGCGCCATGGGTCAAGGAAGTGGTGACCGTTATTTCCAAGAAGGAACAGATAGCAAAAAATTTGTACCAGAAGGTATTGAAGGGCGTGTGGCTTACAAAGGAAACCTAAATGAAATTATTTATCAATTTGTAGGAGGCTTAAAAGCAGGCATGGGTTATTGCGGTGCAAAAACAATCAAGGATTTACAAAATGCCACTTTTGTTCAAATTACCAATGCAGGTATGAAAGAAAGTCATGCACATGATATTGATATTACCAAAGAAGCACCTAATTATAGCCGTAAATAATATCTAATGAAAATGATAGGGAGTAGCATTACGCGAAATATATTTTCAACTAAAATAATACTCGTCTTATTATTTATTGTTGGAAGCATAAACTACCCTTTAACATATGCGCAGGATAGTATTCAAAATACTAAACTGCGTTTTAGTTTAATTACCTGTGATGCCGGCGATGATTTATATACTATTTGGGGTCATACTGCGATTCGTGTAACAGATAGTGTGCAACAAACCGATATCGTATATAATTTTGGGAGTTTTGATTTTAGTACTCCTAATTTTATTGCCAAATTTATGAGAGGGGACTTAAACTACTTTATAAGTTCAGCTAGTTACCCTAATTTTTTATATGAATACCAATACTTTGGCCGAGACGTACATGAACAAGAATTAAAATTAACGCCGTCCGAAAAAGTAAAATGGCAACAAGCATTACAAGCCAATATGTTGCCTGCCAACAAATTTTACCAATACAATTTCATCCGCGACAATTGTACTACTCGAATTAAAGATGGCTTATTGAAACATGCCCCTATTAATAATTATAGCATTGGCATTCATTCATATCGGGAAGAAGTTGTCTCTGCTCCTTATCAAAACGGATTGGGTTGGGTTGGATTAGGCATTGATTTGCTTTTAGGAGCGGTGGCAGACCAAAAGCCAAACCTGACACAGGAAGCTTTTTTACCTGCATTATTATATAAGAAAATGGCTTTAAATCCCCAGTTGATTATAGCAACAAAGGACATCCAATTCCATTCAAAACCCGCCGAAAAAGGTTGGGCACCCATTTATATTTTAATAGGCATTTTATTGCTGTATGTATTTGTAGCTAATTGGAACACATTAATTACTCAGCGTATTGCCCGCATAATGGATATTAGTTTGTTATTGTTGTTAGGCATTGGTGGTGGGTTAGTTTTATACATGAGTCAGTTTTCATTACATTCAGCCTGTCATGAAAATTATAATTTAATTTGGCTTCATCCATTGTATTTAGTGGCCATTCCCATTTATTTTATTTCAAGAAAATGGACAGGTTATTTAGGGTACCTGTTTTTTACAATTACTATATTAATGATGGTGGTTAGTCATTGGATTCCACAACATTTTTCTAATTCAGTGATGACGGTAATGGTTATTACTTTATTTGTTCAATACCGACTTATTATAAGAGGTAAAACCGCACAATACCAATAATAAAATGGTACATTATTACGATTATGGTGAGGACCAATTGGCCTATTTTGATGAGGGCCCTAATGAGCACCATAATCAGGGCAACGACAAAACGGAAAATACAAAAGCAGTAATTTTACTCCTGCACGGATTTGGTGAAGATCATGGCATTTGGCAATCACAAATTACTTTTCTTTCCAAATATTTTCGGGTGATTGCACCTAATTTACCGGGGGTACATTGTAAGCCATTGAATATTCACCCTACGCATGCGCCCAATTTGGTTAATTATGTTGAAGTAATGCATGAGTTAATGCATAGTTTACATATTGACAAGTATTATGTATTAGGGCATAGCATGGGAGGTTATATTGGATTGGCTTTTGCGGATTATTATGTAAACCATGTAATTGGCTTGGGACTTATCCATTCAACTACATTTGAAGATAGTGTAGCAAAAAAAGAAAGTCGATTAAAAGTGGCGGAATTCATTGAAGAACATGGCACAAGGAAGTTTTTAGAAACCTCCGCCCAAAACTTATTTGGCAATGCCTTTAAACAAGCCCATCCTGACAAAGTGCAGGATGTTATGGATAGTGTTAGTGATTTGAGTCGCGAAGCCATGATACAATTTGTAATGGCCATGCGCAATCGTAAAGCATATACACATTTGCTTACCCAACAACGTATTCCTGTTTGGATGATTGTAGGGGAACAAGATATTGCTGTGCCTATTGAAGATTCTTTGCAACAAACACAACTATTGCCTCCAAATAATGTTATGATTCTTGAAAACGTGGGTCATATGGGGATGTTAGAAGCAAGCGAGCAAGTAAATAGTACCTTGCTGCGATTTATCAATGAGGCAGTTGCGAATTATCATTGATAAAATGAGAAAAATTTTCGAAAAATAAAAACAAGCATTCAATAATCATCATCCATCCAAAAAAATAAAATAACAATATGTCAAAGATAATTTTAATTACAGGCGCTAGTTCGGGATTTGGAAAAGCCATTGCTGAAAAATTTGCAGCAGGAGGATGGAATTTAATTTTAACTGCAAGAAGAAAAGAGAAATTAGAAGCAGTGGCTACTGAGTTAGAAAAACAATTCGGTGTAAAAACCCTATGCTTGGTGTTTGATATTCAAAATAAAAAAGAGGTATTTGAAAATTTAGGGAAACTGCCTGCAGATTGGCAAAACCTGGATTTGTTGGTAAATAATGCAGGATTGGCACTAGGCCGCGACTCATTCATGGATGCAAATTTGGAAGACTGGGAAACCATGATTGATACCAATGTTAAAGGAGTTTTGTATGCGTCTAAAGCGGTTTTACCTTATTTGATACAACAAGAAGGTCATATCATTAATATTGGTAGCACTGCTGGTAAAGAAGTGTATAAGGATGGTAATGTGTATTGTGCCACAAAACATGCAGTAGATGCCATCACTAAAGCACAAAGAATTGACTTATTACCACACCATATTAAGGTAACGGCCATTCACCCTGGTGCAGTTGAAACTGATTTTTCATTAGTACGTTTCAAAGGAGATGCAAGCAAAGCAGCTGCGGTTTATGCAGGATACACCCCATTAAAGGCAGAAGACATTGCAGATACTGTTTGGTATGTAGCCAATACACCAAAACATGTTTGCATCAATGATATAGTCATGACATGTTTAGCGCAAGGTAATTCAACGATGATTCACAAGGACTAGGTCAATTCCTAGCACTAAATGAATTGATTAATTAAGCTAATCCCCTAGTGCTAAATAGTAATTTCATTCATGCTTTGCATGAACGCTAAAAGGATCTAGTAAATGGAAGTGTATTGATATGTTCGGCAGTGATTTGAAATTCCTTCCAAATATCCTTGACGATTACAGCAGCTGGTAAGATATTGTCAACCATGGCACTTACTTGGCCAATTTCTAGTTCACCTTCCTTCATATCTCCTTCATACATGCCTTTCTTGGCTCTTCCTCGCCCAAGGAAACTTGCCAAGGCCTCTTTGTCTTTTCCTTCACGTTCTAATGCTAAAATTTCTATTGCAAATTCATTTTTTAATAATCTTACTGGGGCCAATTGCTTTAAGCCCAATTGTGTAGCACCTTCCCCTGCATTCACTACCGCCTGTTTAAAATGAATATGTGCGCAGGACTCTTCACTACAAACAAAACGAGTGCCAATTTGTACTCCCTCGGCTCCTAATGCAAAAGCGGCTAACATTTGCGCGCCAGTTCCAATGCCCCCTGCCGCAATAACAGGTATTTTCACAGCCTTATGCACTAATGGAATTAATACCATTGTGGTCGTTTCATCTCTACCATTATGGCCTCCTGCTTCAAAACCTTCAGCAACGACTGCATCACAGCCTGCTGCTTCGGCTTTTTGTGCAAATAAAGCACTACTCACCACATGAACTACAATAATCCCTGCCTCTTTTAAAGTGGAGGTCCAGGTTTTTGGATTGCCTGCACTGGTAAAAACAATAGGCACTTTTTCTTCTATAATGATATTAATATGCGCTTGCAAATCGGGATACAACATAGGCAAATTCACCGCGAAGGGTTTATTTGTTGCTGCTTTTGTTTTTTGTATTTGTTCTCTTAAAATTGCAGGATACATACTTCCAGCACCTAATATGCCAAGTCCTCCCGCATTGCTTACTGCACTTGCCAGCTCCCAGCCACTTGCCCATACCATTCCAGCTTGAATAATGGGGAGTTCAATATTGAAAAGTTGCGTGATTCGATTTTCAAATGACATAATCAAAAGTTAAGCAATTAATAGAAATACATTTACTATACTGTATTCAACAAGTGCTGAAATCTATTTCAAAATTATCCGAGGGCTTAAAAATTTTATCCGAAATCTATTTCAGTATTATCTCCAATATTTAAGGTACGACTTAATCCCTTTACTGCTGCATCGCTTCCAATTAAAGAATTATCTAGCACCACTTCATCTAAAGTAGTATAGGTGCCAATGATGGAGTCCTTCACTACCGAACTTTTAATTGTCGTATTATTTCCAATGGTAACATGTGGTCCGATTACTGAATTTTCAATGATGCAATCATCCGCAATGCTCACTGGTGGAATAATAATACTATTGATACATTGATTAGGATTAACAACAAGACCTCCCGATTTTTTTAACAATACTGCATTGGCCTCTAACAAGGATTCTTTTTTGCCACAATCATACCAATGCTTTACTTTAAAAGAATTAAATGCGATTCCTTTTTTTATCATGCACTCTAATGCATCGGTTAAATTATATTCTCCGTTGGATTTAATATTTTCTGTTACCAATTGTTGAAAGCAATCAAATAAAATATCAGATTCCTTAATTTTATATAAACCCACTAAAGCATTATTACTTTTTGGTATAGAGGGTTTTTCTACTGCATGTAAAACTTTTCCTTCTTCATCAATTTCCACTACACCAAATTGTCTTGGATCATCTACTTTTTTAATGCCCAACATGCTAATTGGACTTTCTATCACTTCCTGAATATCAAATTCACAAATAGTATCTCCTAGTGCAATAAACAGCTCATCGGACTGAACAATATCCTTGGTTAATTGAATCGCATGTGCTGTCCCTTGACGGTCATTTTGATATACAAAATGTGTTTTTAAGTTAGGATAGGTTTGCTCCACATAGTCCTGTATTTTCTCTCCCAAATAACCCACTATAAAAATGTATTCATCAATCCCTACCGCTTTTAACTGATCAACAATAAAACTTAAAATTGTTTTACCAGCAATAGGTATTAACGCTTTAGGTTGAGTATATGTGTGGGGTCGCAATTTAGTGCCTGCTCCTGCAACCGGAATAATTGCCTTCATTGATTTCCTTTTTGGGGAGGGTAAAAATAGCAAATAACCGTTAGTAATAGGCCAAATTTGAGATGAAATGAAGGTTTTTGAGGCATTTTTGGCGAAAGCCATTACAAATGTGGATATTAGACCCCCAACTGTTGAAAGAAACCTTTGTATAGGCTTTATAATGAATTAATTTTGCCAAATATGCTGCTCGAAAACTCCAATATTCTATAAAATATATTCAACTATGCAAAGAGATACCCTGGTTTTTGACATTATCAACCAAGAATTACAACGCCAACGTCGTGGCATTGAATTAATCGCTTCTGAAAACTTCACCAGCTTGCAAGTGATGCAAGCAATGGGTGGAGTCATGACCAATAAATATGCCGAAGGGTATCCAGGTAAAAGATATTATGGTGGTTGCGAGATTGTAGATAAAACTGAGCAATTAGCTATTGATCGTTTAAAAGAAGTGTTTGGTTTGGAATATGCCAATGTACAACCCCATAGTGGTGCACAAGCCAATGCAGCGGTGATGTTGGCAATTTTACAACCAGGTGATGCTATTTTAGGATTGGACTTAAGCATGGGTGGTCACTTAACACATGGAAGTGCGGTGAACTTTTCAGGTAAAACCTACAAGCCTTATTTTTATGGTGTGGTAAAAGAAACTGGACTCATTGACTATGAAATGTTAGAAAGCCAAGCAAGAGCACATAAGCCTAAATTAATTATTTGTGGAGCAAGTGCTTATAGCCGTGACATTGACTATGCAAGAATCAGAAAAGTAGCAGACGAAGTAGGTGCTTTTGTACTTGCCGATATTGCACACCCCGCTGGTTTAATCGCCAAGGGATTTTTAAGTTCTCCATTTAACCATTGTCATTTTGTTACATCCACAACACATAAAACTTTACGTGGTCCGCGTGGTGGGGTAATTATGATGGCGAAAGATGGTGAAAATACATTAGGCTTGAAAGACGTAAAAGGCAATTTAAGATTATGGTCCAATGTGATTGACATGGCGGTATTTCCTGGCACACAAGGGGGACCTTTAGAACATGTGATTGCTGCGAAAGCCATTGCATTTGGTGAAATCCTTTCAGACGAGTTTACGGTATATGCAAAGCAGGTTCAAAAAAATGCACAAACCATGGCAGCGGCATTTGTTGCTAAAGGATATGAAATTATTAGTGGTGGTACCGACAATCATTTAATGTTAATTGATTTACGCAATAAAAATATTAGTGGTAAGAAAGCAGAACAGGTATTAGGCCATGCGGATATTACTGCCAATAAAAATATGGTGCCTTATGATGACAAGTCAGCTTTCGTAACCTCAGGTATTCGTTTTGGTGTTGCAGCTATTACTACACGTGGAATGAACGAAGGACATATTCCATTTGTGGTGGATGCAATTGATAAAGTATTAATGAACGCCGACAATGAAACTATTTTAGCAGAAACTAGAAAAGACGTAAATAAATTTATGGAGCAATTTGTATTGTATCCTGAATTGGGCGCTTAATATATTTAAGCACTTATACGAGTCAATAGCCTCTCCCAACGGAGGGGCTATTTTATTTGATAATAAAATTTCATAACTTTATACTATGATACAAAGAATACAAAGCATTTGGTTATTACTAGCAAGCGTAGCCGCATTTGTCGTATTGCGCTTTCCATTTTATTATACACCAACCCCTAATTCCTTAGAAATTGCAGGAAGTAGTTCGACAGGTACTTTAATTACCTTAGCTTTTAGTGCTTGCTTGAGTGCAATTGCTATTTTTTTATATGGCAATCGTATGTTGCAGTTGAAAGTAACGGTGGTTAACTTTTTGCTTTCTGCTTTAATTGGTTTTTTAATTTACCGTGTAAGTGCTAATAACCCAGGGGGTGGATTTACCTTATTCTCAATTGCTTTGTTTGCAATGCCCTTACTTCAGGTATTAGCTATTGTAAAAATATACAAGGACGAGCAATTGGTAAAAAGTGCCGATAGATTAAGATAGTTACTATAAACTAGCTGACCAGACCAGGACTTTACCAAACTTACCCCAATTGTCAAGTCCCTTTTTCATGTCAATCATAATTTGATTGCGTTTAACCACCTTTGATTTACCGGGGTTAGGCACTGGAATTTCAGGTGCAACCAGTTCAAGCTTAGTAGCATAAATTGTTTCTGAAAGTCTGGGTATGGCTAATCCTAATATCATCCCTGGTAAGCCATTAAAACTTTCAGGTCCACCTTTTACCATAATTTGATCAGTGTAAAAGGCAACTACTACGACTGAATCACAAATTTTAGTAATTGCCTTTTTGCATTCAAATCCAGCAATATCTCTTAATTCATTGGTAATTTTCCATTCGAATTTAGGCAAGCTATCTTTTACAAAATATTCGTTTTCAAATAGCGACTTTTTCATCAATATAGACTCGTCTGCTAAATTTTGAATAATCAAATCCGATTCTTCGGGTTTAAACCCAAATACCATGTATTTATTGTCAGGATTTTCTTTTAAAATTCTGTAATGGGTTTGATTTTCATTGAAGTCCATGACAAAATTATCGGCAACCATTTTAGGGAAGAATTTTTTTAATTCCTCCGTCCATGCCGCATCCATGCCTTCCTCTGATTGTATAGATTCCATCAAAGTATATTGTGCAAACTTGCGTTCGTAGGTAATTCTGCCGCTGGTTATAAATGTAGTTTGCGCATTTGAACTTATTGTTGCGCAAGTAAGTATTAAAATATAAATGTATTTCATTGTAATTTTTAAAAGGTTAATTAAAAGCCCATATTGGAGGGTTTGCCATTTTTACTAAAGTTGTAAACAAGGCTAAACATGGTATATCTTCTAATTCCGTTATTATTTGTTTCAGATATAAAATTGCTAGATATGTTTCTTTGAATATTGGTATTTTGGTTCAACATGTCAAATACATACATTTTAACTTCCCAACTATCTGATTTACCAATTACTTTTCTAATGTTGGGACTTAAAATAATTACATTTCTTTGATCAGGGAATACCGATGATTTCTGATACATATTGGCTTCAATATTGAAATCAATAAATGTTTTTATTTTTTTAAACTTAATCTGTGTATTTCCATTTATTTGATAGGTCCAATAATTAGTGGCCCCTCCTGGTCGAATACTAGACAAGGTTCGATTGTCATTCGCATTCAGATTTAAATAAAAGTTTAGCCATTTATCTCCCCAGTAGCTAAAATTTACACCGTAATTTATATTGGTATTATCGTTAACATTTCTAACACCATTTACTTTATTTACAAACCTATTGAACCCCCCATTCATATTTATACCAAACTGCAATCCCTTATAAATATCCATTCCATAATATAAATAAGCTCGGTAACTATAATTTCCCTGCACATTAATAAATTGGTTCACCCTCCTTCCTAATGCATCCACAGTGGTGCTATTGCTAATGGCATTTTCGGTGTTTGAATAATTTATGTCAAAAAACATATACTTACTCTTCAATACTTTATTCTCGCTACCATTGATGCTAATTGAATTTGTAAAACCTTGTTGCAAATTGGCGTTTCCGATATTAACATTTAAAGGATCACTATTGTCTATAATAGGTTGGATCTGCAATAAGGTTGGATTAATCGTTTTTCCCGTATAATCTAAGCGAAATCTTCTTTGTTGTTTAGGATTGTAATTTAAACTAAATGAGGGGATGAAATTATTAAAAGCAATAGAGCGTGTTGAATTTCTAGCAAGATCAACTAATTGATAACTTGCTGTACCAAATCCAGAACCCACTACCCAATTTACTTTCTTGTCTACAAATCGATAGTTTATTGATCCTGCATTATTGATTGTATTAAAAATAAAGTGATTGCTCAATGAATCTATTTTATTTTCAAGTACCGGCAAAGAGGAGAACAATGGGCCCGAGGTATTGTCATAACTATTGCGCTCGGCATCGTTCTTGCCAACATTAAAAGCATATTTTAAAATCAAGAATGTTTTTTTACCCAAAGGCTCCGTATATACTACATTTGAGTTTATTGCACTCGTAGTTTGTTTATTGATCTTTAATTGATCGGCTGAATCTTTCTTAATTATTTGACCAGTATAATTATAATACTGATTATCTGCAATCAACATTCCATCCTGTGACTTATCATTAAAATTCATATCGGTAAGCAATGAAATTGTTCTTCCTTTTTTTGCAAATCTCAATCTATAGCTCAAATTGGTTGCCAAAGTTTTATCATCCTCATTTAAGGAACTAATTCTGCTTGATGTATTAATTACATGCCCCGTCTCCCCAAAGGTGGAACCTTCATAATTAGTAGCCCCTTTTTTCAAAACATTAGCCGCTTTTACAGTTAACTTAAACAAGCCTGTACTATCTGTTCCCCATTCATTTATACTATTTATTTTGTATTTCTTTTTGTCAGATTGCTGCTTCGTTGTTGTATTGTTTGTAAATGAAGAGTCTGGAAGAATTGTTTTTGAATAATTATTCCCTAAAGCATTCGCAATAAGGCTTTGATATTGTGCAGTATTATTGGTAGAAGATTTTAACCATTTATTGCCAAAAACCAATCCTGCACTTTGTTGTTGAGGCAGCCCTATATTGTCACCAAAATCACTTTCGCTACTAAAATACATACTTACCCCTCCATCATCTCCCACTTCCATATTGGTATTGCCTCCATCCGAATAGTTTCTTGTTTCATCCCAGTTAAGCGCATCGAACTTGGTATTGTCTTGGGTAAAGTAGGCTGCCATTTTTTTCTTCCCTTTAAAAGCATTGGCCATTAACTTACCATTGCCATATTGTTTAAAGTCATTACCCAATTCAGCTTTCCCGAAATAACCATTTTTCTTATCTTCTTTTAATTGAACATTAATTGTTTTTGTTTTTTGGCCATCATCAATCCCAGTAAATGCAGCTTGATCTGATTTTTTATCAAACACTTGTATTTTATCTACAATATCAGCCCTTATATTTTTAGTAACTACTGCAGGATCATCGCTAAAAAATTCTTCCCCATCTACCAATACTTTATTTACTTTTTCCCCTTGCGCGGTTATCTCCCCTTTAGAGTTTACCTGAATGCCAGGCATTTTCTTTAATAGCTCCGCAACGTCTGCATTGGGAGAAACGCGAAAACTATCCGCTTTAAACTCAGTAGTATCTCCTTTGATTCGAATTGCTGATACCGTATTTTTCACAATTACTTCTTTAAGCAAATGTGTTTTGGTATTTAAGTAAAGATTATTCAAATTCAGGTCCTGTCCTTGTGTCAAATCAATTCTATCCACTAAATCAGCATATTGAGGATAGCTAATCATTAAAATATATTTTCCTGCCGATTTTGCAGTTAAATTAAAACGCCCCTCTTTATCAGCCCTTGCCGATCCCATTAAAATGGAATCTTTAGCGCTAATAATATGAATGGAAGCATACTGCAATTGTTTTTTTTCAACACTGTCCGATACTTGACCTTTGATACTAAATGTGCTTTGAGCAATTGATGATGTAGCGATAAAACTAAGTACAACAAAACAAAAGAACCTTCTTGCAACGAAATTTTTAAATAGCATTCAACTAATTTATGATTGAAGCGCGAAAATAAAGGTAAAGTAGGCTAGTCCACGGCTTAAAATGTTAAAATTGTTAATCCTTAGTATGAACGGCAATTATAATTGTGGTTCACCCAATTAAGTAATCAAATATTAAAGGTACTTCCCTGTCTGCGAAGCCTTGCATTTGGCTAATCCGCTGGGAACTCCGGCATAAACCACAGTTCCACCAGCATCACCCGCTTCGGGGCCCATGTCTATTACCCAGTCGGAGGCTTTAATTACATCGGTATTATGTTCTACCACAATTAAGGAATGTCCTTGGTCAATTAAAGCGTTAAAGGCTTTTAATAATTTATGGATATCATGAAAGTGCAAGCCGGTGGTAGGTTCGTCAAATATGAATAACATTTTTTGATTGGCTTTCCCTTTGCCTAAAAAACTAGCGAGTTTTACACGTTGCGCTTCACCACCACTTAAGGTGCTACTGCTTTGTCCTAATTTCACATAGCCTAATCCCACTTCCTGTAATGGACTAATGGCGAGGACAATATTTTTTTCTTCGCTGAAAAACTCAATCGCTTCATCCACGCTCATTTCCAATACATCATAAATACTCTTGCCTTTATAATGCACTTCTAATACGGTTTCTTTAAAACGCTTGCCGCCACAATCCTCGCAGGTTAAATGCACATCCGCTAAAAATTGCATTTCCACCAATTGTTCGCCTTCCCCTTTACAAGTGTCACAACGGCCTCCGTCCACATTAAAAGAAAAATGCTTGGGCAAGAAGCCGCGTATTTTAGAGAGTGCTTGTTTAGAATACACATCTCTAATAGCATCATAGGCTTTAATATAAGTTACAGGATTGCTTCTGGAAGATTTGCCAATGGGGTTTTGATCCACCATTTCAATAGCATCAATTAAATGTAAGTCTCCTTTAATATCAGCATATCCTCCCACTATTTCGGTAGGTTGTTGTTTCGCTTTTAATAAAGCATTATACAATACTTTTTTAACGAGTGTTGTTTTTCCACTTCCACTCACCCCACTCACCACACATAAACTTTGTAAAGGAAACTCCACATTTACATTTTGTAAATTATGTAAATGCGCGCCTTGTAATTTTATAAAATGTTTCGCGGGTCTTGTTTTTGTAGGAATCGGAATAAACAATTCTCCTTTTAAATATTTTCCGGTTAAACTTTTCTTATCCTTGATTAATTCTGCTGCATTACCTACTGCCACTACTTCTCCCCCTTGGTGTGCAGCCAGTGGTCCCATATCAATAATATAATCAGCTTTGCGCATAATTTGTTCATCATGTTCTACCACTACAACGGTGTTGCCTAAGTCTCTTAAATTTTGCAATACTTTTATTAAGCGCTCTGTATCTCTTGAATGCAAGCCAATACTTGGCTCATCTAATATATACAAGGAGTTGGTTAAGTTACTTCCCAAGCATCTGGTTAATTGAATACGCTGACTTTCACCCCCACTCAAACTATTGGCTAAACGGCTTAAGGTTAAATATCCCAAACCTACATCCATTAAGGTTTGAATGCGCTGTTCTATTTCAACTAATATACGTTTTGCAATTTCGCTATCCTGAGTAGATAATTTTAGGTCTTTAAACCATTGTTGCAATTCTCTGGTAGGCATTGCACATAGTTCTCCAATATGTTTGCCGCCAATTTTTACATACAAAGCTTCCTTGCGCACACGGTATCCATTACAATCAGGACAATTCGTGCGACCGCGATACCTACTTAATAGCACACGGAATTGTACTTTATATAAATGCGCTTCTACGTCTTTGAAAAAATCATCGATACCCAAGGCTTTGCCCGTTCCCTTCCACAACTGCGTATATTGCGCCTTAGTTAATTTATTAATGGGCTGATGAATGGGGAAACCCATTTTGCCTGCTTCTTTTACAAACTGATCCTTCCACCAACTTAATTTTTCTCCCTTCCAAGGAGCCACACCACCATCATATACCGATAAAAAAGGATTGGCAATCACCAAGTTTTCATCAATGCCCAATACCTGACTATACCCTTCGCAGGTAGGGCAGGCACCATAAGGATTGTTGAAAGAAAATAAATTGGGTGTGGGTTCATCAAACTCCATCCCATCCAAACTAAACTTATTATTAAAATCTTGTAAACTGTCATTGTTTTTTTCTACCCACAAAACCCCTTCACCTTCATAAAATGCAGTGCCAATGGAATCGGTTAATCGGTGAATATCATCCTCGTCAAAGTCCTTTACTATAATTCTATCAATTAACACATATACATCATGTGCTTTTACTTTTTTTGCCAGCTCCGTTTTAGATAGCGCCAAAGCCTCCTCGATTCTTACAATGGTTGACTCCTTTTTGGCAGCGCGCAAATAAATACGCGTAAATCCTTTTTGCACCAAAATATTTAATTCCTCTGCAATATCTCGTTTTGACTGTTGTTTAAATGGAACCAATAATACCATTTTATCTCCTGCCTTTCCTTTTTGCATATAGGCCAATACATCCTGCACATCATGCTTTTTAACCTCCTGGCCACTTATGGGGGAATAGGTTTTTCCTATGCGTGCAAAAAACACCCTAAAGTAATCGTACAATTCAGTCATGCTGCCAACGGTACTACGAGGAGTTCGGGTAGTTACTTTTTGCTCTATGGCAATAGCGGGGCAAAGCCCTTTAATATAATCCACATCGGGCTTGCCCATACGGGACATAAATTGACGGGCGTAAGAGGACAAACTCTCCGCATAGCGTCTTTGCCCCTCGGCAAACAAGGTATCAATAGTTAAAGAGGATTTGCCACTTCCAGAAACCCCCGTTACCACAATAAACTGGTCACGCGGAAAGTCCACCGATACATTTTTTAAATTATGTACCCTTGCCCCTACTACCTCAATGGAATCTTTCCCTTTTTTACTTACTGCCATACAGCAAAATAACATATTCCTAGCCAATTGGTTGTGCCAAATGCGATAATCTTTTTTGAATTAGGCTTCCCTTGTAAATGTGGATATCCTCGCGCTTCATTTTTCGTTTTCAACAAATGAAAAATGGATTATATAAGTGGGTAATTTTCCATTACTAACCCAACTAAGTACACCCTTACTTAGCTTTCGAACACCTATAAAAAACAACAATGAACAAAGCCGTACAACTTAACGACAACGAATTAATTCAGTTATTTCAAGAAGGAAACACCCGTGCTTTTGATGCTTTAATTGATCGTCACCAGGAAAGAATTTACAATGCCATTTTATTTATGGTAAAAGACAGTTATTTAGCCGAGGACCTTATCCAAGATATTTTCATTAAGATTATCCATAATTTAAAACTTAATAAATACAACGACGAGGGTAAGTTTTTACCATGGGCTTTACGTATTGCACACAATTTTTGTGTAGATCATTTTAGAAAAGTAAAAAGAACCCCTACAATTAAAACGAGCGACGACCAGGATTTATTTGAGGTGATTAAACATTCCGATCATCCTGCCGATTACAAAATGACCCGCAGTCAAACGCATCGCAATATTCAGGAGCTAGTAGATTTATTGCCTGAGGAGCAAAGAGAAATTATTGTGCTAAGACATTATGCCAACTTAAGCTTTAAAGAAATTGCACAAATGACCAATTGCAGTATTAATACAGCGTTGGGTAGAATGCGTTATGGCTTAATTAACTTAAGAAAAATGATGAACGAGCGAGGTATGAGCTTATAAGAATGCTACTAGTTTAGATGTATTGTTTTTTCGATACAAAAAAGGCTCCTTCAAGGGAGCCTTTTTTATTACAATATCATTAAGCTTAAGGCTTGCCTTTTGCAACACTACATTGCAACCAATTTAAATACACTTGTGCATCCGGCGTATAGCCTACTGGATGAGAAAGCAATTGTTGATTAGGGCTCATCACCACATACAAAGGTTGTGTTACCTGATTAAAATTTTCGGCCTGGAATGTAGCCCACAAATCACCCACGCTATTTATTTGTTTTTCAATACCCGTTTTACCTTTGTATTTAAAGCGCTTTTCAACAGGCAGCATTTCTTTATCGTCCACATATAAAGAAACAAGGATAAAATTGTTTTTAATATAGTCAGCAACGGATGGATCTGTCCACACATTTTCTTCCATCTTTCTACAATTCACACAAGCCCATCCTGTAAAGTCAATTAAAATAGGTTTGTTTTGCGCCTTAGACATGGTCAATGCTTTTTCATAATCATTTACCACATTGGCATGCAACCCTGTATTATCATCACTTGTCTTAGCTAGTAGGCTATAATGACTTGGTGGTGGAAATCCACTTAGGAATTGAATATATTTTGCATTTTTAGGAAATATACCCATCATCAATACCACAGCAAAAGCAATGGATACGAGCGCGCCGAATTTTCTACCTATTGATACCTTTGCGCCCTTTGTATCATGTGGTAATCGTAAAATGCCCGCTAAATAAAGTGCAAGTCCTACACTAATCAATGCCCATATCGCTAAAAATACTTCACGTTTTAATAGCCCCCAATGTTGTACTAAATCGGCATTGGATAAAAATTTGAATGCTAAAGCCAATTCTAAAAAGGCCAATACTTTTTTAACGGTATCTAACCATCCTCCAGATTTAGGTAAACTTTGTAACCATTGTGGGAATATGGCAAATAAAGTAAAAGGCAAGGCCAACGCAACGCCAAAACCAGCCATTCCAAAAGTGAGTGCCCATGCACCCCCTTGTAAGGAGCCCACTAATAAGGTTCCCAGTATTGGACCGGTGCATGAAAAGGAAACAATGGCTAATGTAATGGCCATAAAAAAGATACCCCCTAAGCTACCCAGTCCACTTTTCGAATCGGCTTTATTCGCAATTCCACTTGGAAGCGAAATTTCAAAAAAGCCGAAAAATGAAATAGAAAAGAAGATAAAAATGACAAAGAAAATAATATTTAAAACGGGGCTAGTAGAAATACTATTAAATATTTCGGGCTGAACATTGCCCATAACATGAAATGGCAAACTTGCTAAAACATAAATTAAAAAAATACTCAAGCCATAAAGCAATCCATTTTTTATTCCCTGCTTTCTGGTTTTTGAACGCTTGGTGAAAAAAGAAACCGTAACCGGTATCATTGGAAATACACAGGGGGTAATTAAAGCAATTAACCCTCCTAAAAATCCTAAAACAAAAACCGACCAGGCGCTTGATTGTTGACTATCATGTGCTGCATCACCACAGGCCCCAACAGGTGGAGTAGTTGCTGTAGTTGGAAGCAACACTTTATTGCCTTCCACTTTTTTCCCATTCGCTAAAAATAGGGCCACAGGAATTTCTTCTTGGTAAAATTCATTCCCTTTGGCAATAGCCAATTGAAGGGTTCCTCTTAATGTATCCGGCTGAAAACCACTAATGGTAAATGTTTCTGTTACTTCTATTGAACCATCAAAAACAAATGCATTTTGAAATAATTCATCTTTTTGATTGGTGGGAGTTGTTGAATAAACCGCTGATGAAGTAGGTTTAATCGATTCTAATGCATACACTATTTTAGGTGCGACTGTCAATGGATCCCCTCCTGCTTCGGCTGCAGGCGTATTTCCATAAATATGCCAATCCTTATTCACCTGAA
Source organism: Bacteroidota bacterium (assembly GCA_947457075.1). Taxonomy (GTDB): domain Bacteria; phylum Bacteroidota; class Bacteroidia; order Chitinophagales; family Chitinophagaceae; genus Sediminibacterium. Next base: position 125,479 of record CANGUG010000004.1, on the reverse strand, counting down.
TAGTATATTTAACAGTATAGCTACTATCATTTATGGGGGTAGTCACCACTTTAACCTTCACTAAACTATCCATTTGTGCGAAAGCAGTATGCTGCACAGTCAATAAAGCGAAGACTGCTATAAAAAATCTAAAAATATTTTTCAAAATCTATTTTTTAAACGCACATTGTATTCAACATGCATGCTATTGTATGGCAATATCAAAAGGCACTTTCGTTGGCGGTAAACATCTTTCATCATTACATACCATGTATTCTATTTCACCAGTCAATCTTGTTTTACTTGCTACTTTTAAAGTAACGGATTGAACAAATTGAACTTTTTTGCTAAAATAGGCAATCTCTGCCCCGAAGTTCTTATCAAAACTCTTTTCTAACTTACCCAATTCTTTAGTCTTACCATTTACTTGTACCAATGAATTTTTCTTTAGGGTAATTTTAGTGGGTACAGGGCCCTTTTTTACAAACTGAGAATAAATATGCCAAGGCGCATCCACATTTGCAGTCAACACAATATCATATTGTTTATCTGATTTCTTCACTGCCTCAAAATTCCATTTAACTGGATTTAATTTTTGCGCTGTTACATTTAAACCTATTAAAATTACTAAAGCAAAAACAATTATTTTTTTCATTACTAAGAAATTAAATTTTATTTATTTAGACAGCCCCAACATGGCAAAGACTTTTTTGCCATCCACATTACTCAAAGCACTACTAGTTGCACGCTCGGGGTGAGGCATCATACCAAACACATTGCGCTTATCATTGCAAATTCCGGCAATATTATTGGTGGAACCATTGGGATTCGCAGCGCCACCCACGATACCATTTTCATCGCAATAACGAAATAATATTTGATGGTTATTTTCCAAATGAGTTAAAGTTGCTTCATCTGCAAAATACCTACCCTCGCCATGTGCGATGGGTATTTGCAAGGCTTCGCTGGTTTCAGATTTTATATGTACGTTTTTGCAAATAAATTGCTGATTTTGATTTTGCAATAAGGCACCTGGCAACAAGCCACTTTCGCATAAAATTTGAAAGCCATTACAAACGCCCAATACCTTTCCTCCTTTATTTGCAAATTCGATAACTGATTGCATCATTGGACTAAATTTGGCAATCGCCCCACAACGTAAATAATCACCGTAAGAAAATCCGCCTGGCAAAACCACGCAATCCTCTGTTGTAAAATGGGACAGGTCGCTGTCCTTATGCCATAGCATTTCAACTGGATATCCTAAGTCTTTTTCTAATGCATCTTGCATATCTCTATCACAATTGGAACCAGGGAAAACAACTACGCCAAACTTCATAAATGTCAATTTTATGTATGAGGATAAATTTGAAGGCCAAAGTTACCAAAAAGCCCTAAAAATTGTTCTTTAAATTCTTCACTTAACCTATGTGGTTATACACAATAACCGCTATGGCCGACCAAAACAAGATATTAGGTACAAATAGGCGCTTAGGCACTGAATACCCAAAGCTAATAAAGCAGGCTAAGGGGGTTAAAACAATAGCAGAAGCATACAAAGCCTGTGCCGAGAAAATAATTGGCTGAAATAAGGTTAAAATCAACACTAGTAACAAAACACCCCAATATTTTCGAACTTGAATGATAAACCTGGATTGTTGGTCTCGCCAATAATATAGGCCCACAAAAAACTGAACCGCAATCAATACCAATGTAATGATAATTCGGAAATCGGGTCTTACAAATGGATTTTTCCAGTCAAGCCTGGGTAAGAAATGCCTGAATTCTTGTATCCCACTTGTTAAAAATACAAAAGTGAAAATAAAATAAAATGGCAACAATATGCCCATTAACAACACCAACCATTCGGTGATTTTAAAGGGGCGAATTATGGTGAGTGCAAACAAAACTACTGGAATTAAAATTGCAATAGGCTCATATAATAAAATTGAACAGCCCAAAATCAAACCGATATTAAATTCCAATGACTTAGGTTGATTTTGATCGTACAATCTTAAGAGTTTTACCAAAATCCAAATCACCAAGGAGTTGGCTACCAAGCCCGAGCTGATAACATCCCAATAAGGGAATAAGGCAGTGAGAATGATATAAGTGAACCCCGGCAAGTAACTTACCTGTTGAAACATTTTAAGTTTACTCATTAAAATATTTAATCGTATTGCTTGGCTTAAAATGATTACCTGGAACAATATAATTAAAACGAGCGAAGGCAGGGGTTTAATATAGTTTACTAAAATGTAGGGCAATAATCCATCAGAGGCATTGGCAATAACCGTGGGTGGATGTATCCATACATGAAAATGCAAACCAACACTAAGCAGTACTAAAAAAAGTAAATTAATATCCGACCTATCTCTAAATAAAAAAACCACGCTATCTTATTTAATTTGAATTTTTGCGAAGCCAATTTTATCCTTGTATTGATAAGGAACTATTGCTTCGTTTTCTCCAACTTGTTTTAAAGAACGTGGCATCCATTCGTATTTCTTTTCGGCCAAAATAATATTTTCACCTTTAACCAATTGTCCCTCCTTGGTTATTGTATTCAGCACAAATTGACTGACTCCTTTTTCTTTTTTCTGATAAACAAAGCTTGTTCCATTGTTGTTATCAACTGTACCATACCCAATAAATTGATCTGTATTGAAATCAGACTGGCGCTTGTCAATGGTTTTTATCGATTGAATTGCTCCCTTTGTGTCAATGGAAACAAAAGCTACTTTATCCGCACTGTAAGTAACCGAGTTATAACCGAATCCAGCATAGGGATTCATCCAAGGTCCCCACATAAATGGTGACATACCAAAACCAAAGCCTAATCCATATCCAAAACCAAAGCCTAGACCAAATCTTGTCCATGGATAAAAGCCAAATGGTCTATTCCAATAGTTAAACATAAATGGGCTATAAAAAGGTCCTCCATAAAAATAATCCCATCTAGAAAAAAAATTTCTATTGCCATTTGTCTCAGCTCGTTCAGCAACCACCGTAATGCTTCCATCGGTTTGCACTTGCATTCTATCTATATAATAATGATCAAATACCGCTTTTAAATTTCGTTTTGAACTTACTGCAGCTCGGAGTGCATCGGTAAATCTAGCAGCATTGCTTAACAATTCTTTTTTGGAATTAATGTCCCACATATAAGTATATAAGCCCTCGATATTTCCCTTTTTTGTCATGGCATAAAAGGAGGTCAATAACACACGCCCATTGACGTTATCTACTTTCAATCGAATATCATCCAATAACAATGTATTGTTCAATATTGAAGATTCAACCACTTCGGAGCCATCGGCAGCTAAATAAAGTAAGCTTACTGCTGGTGCTGCATTTTCAAGGGTCATATTTCTTAAACAAAATAAATTGCCTGCATTGTCTAATGCGAAATCAGATAAGTTACTTTTTTTATTTTTTGCATTTACATTGATAGCAGCTTCATTAACTAATTCAAAGTTGCTATTCAAGGACATCATTTTAACTTTTATGGATGCCTCATGTGTTGTATTCACACTAAAAATGGCCAGTTTATTACGATCGTCACTTTGCAATAAATTAAACACTTTTATATTTGAACCTGGACGGATATTTTCAGCTGTGTCAATTATTTTTGGATTCCCTACTAATTGTCCATCTGTATTTATTTCTGCAGCTGCCGCAAACACAGTAGTCTTATTTTGGAATTGATAAAATGCAAAAACTTTTTCAGCACGCACAATAAACTCAATGGAAGAAACAGATGCTGGTAAGAATGCTAAATCATTTTGCTTAACTAATTGCATTTGTGCATTGTACTGTGCTATTGTTGAAAGATTCCCATTTTTTTTGTAAATCCAATAGTTATTAGCCACTTTTCCTAATACTTCATATTGCATGTCCTCCTTGTCCGTCTTTTCAACCCCAGACAAAATGTAAGACTGTGCAAAAGAGGCTTGAGCGCTCAGTAAACAGGTTACTAAAAAACTAAAAAATAACTTTTGCATAGAAATAAATTTTATACGACAAATTTAGTACATAATCGGGTGCGCAAAGCAATTAGCCCCAATATTAACGATGCTTTTAAAAAAATTGTCAGGGCTACTGTTCTGTGAGTGTAACCCCTTGCGCTAGCACATGTAAGGCATAGGTAGCCCCCAATTTAATAGGGTAATTTGCCAAGCCATGGCTAATAGGGAAATCATAACAAATTGGATAATTAAATTCTTTAATATGGGACTGGATAATTTCATAAGCCCCCGCTCCAATATCTGTAGGCTCATCGCGCATAGCTGAAAAGCCCCCTATGACCAACCCGGCCAAATCATGGAATAAGCCGGCATTTTTCATTTGAATCACCATTCGGTCCAAATTATAATGAAACTCCCCAATGTCTTCTAAAAATAGAATTTTCCCTTTGGTAGTAATGCTATTGACCGAGCCAATCAAATGCGCAATTAAACATAAATTACCGCCAATAATGGGCGCTGTAACGGAGCCAAGTTGATTATATGCATGCGCTGGGGTTTCGTATTGACAAAGCTCCCCATTGAATATGGACTTTAAAGCCTGTACATAAGGGGCGCCCTCTGCTCCCTTGTTAAATGCAGCGGCCATTGGACCATGAATACTCATGATTTGATTTTTTTGTAAGGCCGCATGTAAAACAGTAATATCACTAAAGCCTATAATCCATTTGGGGCTTCTTTTCAAAGCAGTAAAATCCAAATGACCAATGATTCTGCTAAGTCCATAACCCCCTCTCGCACATAAAATAGCTTTCACATTTTCATCATCCATCATTTCCTGCAAATCGGCTGTACGTTCAAGGTCTGTACCCGAAAAAGTGAAATGTTTTCCACCTACTGTTTTACCCAATTTTACCGTAAAACCCCAACTAGTAAGGGTTTCTATACATTTTTGAACGGTTTCCAAAGGAATGGTCCCAGCAGGACATACCATGCCAATAATGTCGCCGGGTTGTAGGTTTTGAGGTTGAATCATACCGCAATATTAAGTACTTTTGCACCAATGAAGACGCCAAAAAGATATTTGATAACCGCTGCCCTGCCTTATGCCAATGGACTGAAACATATTGGGCATTTAGCGGGCGCTTATTTACCTGCCGATATATATGTTCGCTATTTAAAAGCGCAAAATAGAGAGGTGGTTTTTGTTTGTGGTAGTGATGAGCATGGAACTGCCATCCCCATTCAGGCTACTAAGGAAGGTACTACTGCACAAGCCATCATTGACAAATATCATCCTATCATTGAACAAAATTTCAAGGATCTTGGTATTGAATTTGATATTTATCATCGTACCAGTGACCCATTGCACCATGAAACAGCAAGTGAATTTTTTAAAGACTTAGAAAGTCGTGGTGATTTAGAAACTAAAACAAGCGAACAATATTTTGACGCCCAGGCCAATACCTTTTTAGCAGACCGTTATATAAAAGGTACCTGCCCTAATTGTGGACATGATGAAGCTTATGGGGATCAGTGTGAAAAATGTGGTAAAAGTTTAAGCCCCGAGGAATTAATTAATCCTGTTAGTACACTTAGTGGTAACGCTCCCATTAAAAAGGAAACCACCCATTGGTATTTACCATTAAATAGGCATGAAGATTTTTTACGTAAATGGATTTTAGAAGAACACGCACAAGATTGGAGACCGGCCGTAGTGGGGCAATGCAAAAGTTGGATTGAAGGTGGATTACAACCGCGTGCTGTAACGCGTGATTTAGATTGGGGTGTGAAAGTACCTGTGGCGGGTGGTGATGGTAAAGTATTATACGTTTGGTTTGATGCACCTATTGGCTACATTAGTGCGACCAAGCAATGGGCCATCAATAATGACAAGGACTGGAAACCTTTTTGGAATGATCCAGAAACTAAATTGGTTCATTTTATTGGTAAGGACAATATTGTATTTCACTGTATTATTTTCCCTGTGATGTTAAAATTGCATGGCAATATTTTACCAGAAAATGTGCCCGCCAATGAGTTTATGAATTTAGAGGGCGATAAAATGAGTACTTCTAGAGGTTGGAGTATTGAAATGGATGATTATATCAATAAATGGATTAAAAAAGAAAACGGTGGTGAGTCCTTGGCGGATTGCTTACGTTTTTATTTAAATTCCATCGCACCTGAATCCAAGGATAGTGAATTCACTTGGAAAGGTTTTCAGGATGCTGTAAATGGTGAATTGGTAAGCATCTTCGCTAACTATGTTAATAGAACATGGGTATTGATGCACAAACTCACCAATGGCAAAGTGCCTAAAATACATACCGAGTTGTTGGATGAAGAAGATCAGGCCTTGCTGCTTAGTGTGAAAGAGACCAAAGAAAAAGTAACTGCTTTATTAGAACAATATAAATTTAGAGAGGCGCAGTTTGAAGTGGTGAACTTAGCGCGCTTGGGTAATCAATATATGCAAAAGAAAGAGCCTTGGATTTTAGCAAAGCATATTGAAACCGACCCAACGGCTCAAGCAAAGATTGATAATTGTATGCATGGTTGTTTGCAACTTTCAGCAAACCTTGCTATTTTAATTAATCCTTTCTTGCCATTTACAGCAAAGAAAATGTGTCACTTAATGAAAGTGGTACCCAAAATGCTAGAATGGGAAAATGCAGGCAATTTTAACTTGTTAAAAGTTGGGTATAGCTTACGTGCTCCTGAATTATTGTTTAGAAAAATTGAAGACGAAGAAATCGCTACAGAGTTGGCTCAATTAAACGCCAACGCAGCAGCTAAAAAAACAAAAATGGAAAATACCACTCCTGCCAATAATGGCGCTGAAGCGAATGCTGAAAAGGGCATCGCCCCATTAAAACCTGAAATTGTTTTTGACGATTTTGGCAAGATTGATTTACGTGTAGGCACCATTGTAGAAGCCAAGAAAGTAGAGAAGGCAGATAAACTATTAGAATTGTTAGTAGATCTTGGTTTTGAAAAAAGAACCATTTTATCAGGCATCGCAATGCACTTTAATCCAGAAGATATTGTAGGCAAGCAAGTAACCATTGTGGCTAATTTAGCACCACGCAAAATGCGCGGTATTGAAAGTAAGGGTATGATTTTGATGGCCGAAGACGCCAATGGTAAATTATACTTTGTGCGTCCAACTGAAGCTATTGCAGCGGGTAGTACCATTGCATAAATAAAAAAAGCCCTTCTAATTGGAAGGGCTTTTTTTATTTAGTACGAAATACACTCTTTTAATTCCTTTTCGGTGTAGGCTAAGCCATGTTGTTTTAAAACCTCATCAGGCACCCCATTCCATTGATTCGGCTGGTTGCCCATATATCCCAAGTCCTTTACCCCAATTTCAGAAGTATAAAAACCAGTGGTTACTAAGTCACGCATTTTATTAAAGAAACTTACCCCTTGGGCAACTTCAGGCTTGGCTTTTTTAGGATACGCGATTTCATCAACGATGCCTATTTGTTGCTCATGAGTACAGCCCACAAAGGATTTTCCATGCTTATTAAAACTATGTAAATCCAACCACCTTAAACCTCCTCTCACTGGCACTTGGTGCTCAGGCATATCTTTCACGATAAACTCAATGAATTCAGGCACTTTTGCCTCAGAGGCCGAACCGCTAGTGGCGTCCTTTGGCATAATAATGTCACCTAATACAGTGATGGTATTCATTTCGTGTTCGTCGAAGAATTTTGGTTGTGCATTCACTTTTACCAAATAATCTTTTTCTTCTTGCATACGATCGTCGTCGTTCGCCACTGTAACCGTTGTGTTGGCACTTTTACAAGCTTCTAAAAATACACTTGCCGATACCGCACCGAAAAACATGGTTTTAATTGAATTCCGTCTATCCATAATATGTAATTTTATAAATTTTGTTTTTGTCGTTTATTACTTGCTAAATGTGAAATTTAAGCAAGCCCTAAACTTGTTTTATGATTTTAAAAACAAAATTATAAATTTTGTTTTTGTCGTTTATTACTTGCCAAATATAAAATTTAAGCAAGCCCTAAACTTGTTTTATGATTTTAAAAACAAAATTATAAATTTTGTTTTTGTAACTGATCCAAGATATACTCTGAAGTGCGCATTGACAAGGCCAAGATCGTCCAGGTAATATTTTTATCCGCTTGTGAGGTAAATACAGATCCATCTACACAGAATAAATTTTTACAATCATGCGCCTGACCCCATGCATTCAAAGCCGATGTTTTTTTATCATTCCCCATTCTTACGGTTCCTGCTTCGTGAATAATATTTCCAGGATTGGATAATCCATAATTATTACTTGCATCATCCGAGTCCCCCCAAGTGATGACTGCCCCCATTTCATGCATGATTTCACGGAAGGTTTCCTTCATGTGTTTTGCTTGCTTAATTTCATATTCAGAATTCTTACAATCAAATTTCAAAACAGGAATACCGTATTTATCTACTACATCTGGATCAATCTTACAATGGTTTTCAAAACGAGGCACTGCTTCACCACGACCACCCATTCCTACGCTGGCGCCATAAAAGAAACGAACATCTTCTTTTAAGGAAGAACCATATCCTCCCTCTTCTTTTGTTTTTCCATTTACTTGGAACTTACCATTTAATCCTTGCATTCCCATTCCAAAACCATAACTAGGTTGGCTCATACCACCCCAATATTCGATATGGTATCCTCTTGGGAAATCTAATTTTTTATTATCCAACCACCAAGGAGTGTAAACATGCATACCTCCTACACCGTCTTCATTGTAGCGCTTGCGTCCCATTAAATTAGGAATCACGCCACCTAATGCAGCACCAGTAGAATCATGTAGATAGTGCCCTACGACGCCACTACTATTTGCCAAACCATTGGGGTGTTTTTGAGATTTTGAATTCAATAATAAACGCGCGGTTTCACAAGTACTTGCTCCAAGGATAACCACTTTTGCATTTACTTGATATTCCTGCTTGTCTGATTTATTTACATAAGAAATGCCTACTGCTTTTCCTTCCTTATCGGTTAAAACTTCACGTGCCATCGCACCAGTGATTAAATCTACATTACCCGTTAAAACCGCTGGTCGAACTAAAACAGAGGAAGAAGAAAAGTCGCCATATACTTTACAGGATCTATTACATTGACCACAGTAAAAACAGGCACCTCGCTCCTCATTAATTTTTTTGGTCAATATGGATAAACGAGAAGGAATCACCGGTATATTAATACCCGTAGCTGCTTTCTTGAACATCAATTCATGTAAACGAGGTTTAGGCGGTGGTAAAAAAATACCATCAGGATCATTCTCCAAACCTTCATTGGTACCATAGACCCCAATTAAGCGATCAATTTTATCGTAATAAGGTTTTACATCCTCATAACCAATGGGCCAGTCATCCCCTAAGCCATCAATACTTTTTCTTTTAAAATCCTTTGGCCCAAATCTTAAGGAAATACGTCCCCAATGATTGGTACGACCTCCCACCATTCTTGCTCTCCACCAATCAAAATGATCGGATCCTTTTGTTTGCGTATAGGGTTCTCCTTCTATTTCCCAGCCCCAGTAGCAACCATCAAATTCGCCAAATGGACGAAACTTTGAACTTGCTCCACGACGGGGTGAATCCCAAGGATTTTTTAACTGCGATGAATTTTTTGCTGGATCATAATCAGGACCCGCTTCCAGTAAACAAACTTTCAGTCCTGCTTTTGCTAATACATAAGCTGCCATTCCTCCACCCGCACCGGATCCTACAATAACCGCATCGTATTTTTTGGGGGCAACTTTTACTTGAAAATCTGACATAGTGTACTCTTTTTTCTAATGAAATTTGAACTATGAATTTACTGATTTTTATGAATGCACCTCATTTTTTTACATGAAAGTGTAAAAGTAAAAATGCCACCCCAACGGGTGGCATTTAAAATCATAAGAGGTTATCATTTGAGGCCCTATTTTCTAAAATAGGGGCCGATAAATTTAACTACAACCCATGCTTGTTCCACAGTTCAAGCATTTGTAACAAGTACCGCTACGAATAGTGATATGTCCACAAGTGCTACATGCTGGCGCATCGCTTTGCATGCTCTTTGCTGCTGCAGTTACATTGTCCAATGAACCACCTTCATTTACTGCGGCTGCTACATTTGCTTTTGCAGTAGGTGCTGGTGTAGCTGCAGGCGCTGTTACGCGGATACTGCTTAATTCCGGCTTTCCTACTAGCGTAATGTCGCCAGCTTCGCCCAAATTTTCAACGGTTGGCTTATCTAATACATGTACTAAATCGGTTCTGCCTAAATATTCATAAGCTAATGAACGGAAGATAAAGTCCACGATAGAAGTGGTTGTTTTAATATTTGGATGATCCACCATTCCTGATGGTTCAAACTTAGTGAATACGAATTTGTCAACGAACTCTTCTAAAGGCACACCATATTGTAGGCCAACAGAAATTGAAATCGCAAAGCAGTTCATCAAGCTACGCAAGGTTGAACCTTCTTTAGCTAAGTCAATGAATAATTCTCCTACTGTTCCGTCGGCATATTCACCTGTTCTTAAGAATAATACTTGACCGCCAATTCTTGCTTTTTGTGTAAAGCCACGACGCTTAGCTGGTAAGGATTTACGCTCTACAATGCGAGACAATTGACGCTTTAATTTAGTATCAGTTGAAGTAGTCATTCTCTTTTGTACTTCTTCTAATAATTCGTCAACGGTTAAATTGCTTAGGTCAACTAATTGAGAAGCTCCATCATTTACTATTGCTGCTTCATCAGATGCGTTCGCATCTTCATCAGTTTTCTTTTTCTTATCAGACTTAGTGGATAATGGTTGGCTTAATTTAGAACCATCACGGTATAAAGCGTTTGCTTTTAAACCTAATTCCCAACTCATTAAATAACATTCAGCAATTTCTTCAACAGTTGCTTCGTTGGGAAGGTTAATTGTTTTTGAAATCGCACCAGATAAGAATGGTTGACAAGCAGCCATCATTCTAATGTGACCATGCGCATGAATATATCTAACTCCTTTTTTACCATTTTTATTCGCACAATCAAATACCGGCAAGTGTGCAGGATCTAAGTCTGGTGCACCTTCCACAGTCATGGTACCGCAAACATAATCGTTCGCTGCATCAATTTGATCATCGCTAAATCCTAAAGCTTCTAATAAATTAAAGCTCCAATCTGCAAATTCTTCTTCTTTGAATCCTAATCTTGTTAAACAAGCATCCCCTAAAGTGAAACGGTTAAAGATGAATCCAATTTCGAATGCAGATTTTGCTGCACCATTTAATTTAGCTACTTCTTCTTGAGTAAATCCTTTTGCTAATAAAGATTCATTGTTAATATGAGGGGCCCCTTCAAAGCTTGCATGACCAACTGCAAAGTTAACAATTGCATCATTTTGCTTTTGTGTATAACCCAGGTTCTTTAATGCTTGAGGTACAGATTGGTTGATGATTTTGAAGTATCCACCACCAGATAATTTTTTAAACTTCACTAAAGCGAAATCTGGCTCTACCCCTGTAGTATCACAATCCATTACCAAACCAATAGTTCCTGTTGGCGCGATTACGGTTGTTTGCGCGTTTCTGTAACCATATTTCTCTCCTAATTTCACTGCATCATCCCAAGCTTTGGTTGCCGCTTTTAATAAATAATCAGGCGTATGTTGTGCTTTAATTCCTTGAGGTTTGATTTCGATTCCCACATAGGCATCCGCATCATAAGCAGCTGCGCGGTGGTTACGCATTACACGTAACATATCTTCTTTGTTTTCTTCGTACTTATCAAAAGCACCTAAGAACGCCGCCATTTCAGCAGATGTTTTATAAGCTACCCCAGTCATGATCGCTGAAATTGCACCGGCAATACCACGTGCTTCTTCACTATCATAAGGAATACCACTTACCATTAACATAGAACCAAGGTTCGCAAATCCTAAACCAGTAGTACGGTAGTCATAAGATAATTGCGCCACTTCTTTAGAAGGGAACTGCGCCATTAAAATAGATACTTCTAATACCGTCTGCCATAATCTTGTTGTATATTCAAAACCTTCAACATCAAATGAGTTATCTGATTCGTTGAAGAATTTTCTTAAGTTGATAGAAGCCAAGTTACAAGCAGTATTATCTAAGAACATGTATTCAGAACATGGGTTAGATGCATTGATACGTCCACCTTTAGGGCAAGTATGCCACTCATTAATGGTTGTATCATATTGTGTACCTGGATCCGCACAACGCCAAGCAGCGTTCGCAATTTGCTCCCATACTTCTCTTGCAGGAACAGATTTCATCACACGGCCATCGGTACGTGCTTTTAATTCCCAGTTGCCATTTTCAGATAATGCTTTAAAGAAGCTGTTAGGAATTCGCACCGAGTTGTTGGAGTTTTGTCCTGAAACAGTCGCATACGCTTCTCCTTCATACCCATTATCATAACCTGCAGCTACTAATGCAGCTACTTTATCTTCCTCTTGTACTTTCCAGTTAATGAATTCTAATACTTCAGGGTGGTCTAAATCCAAGCAAACCATTTTAGCAGCACGACGTGTGGTTCCACCCGATTTGATGGCTCCAGCAGCACGGTCTCCAATTTTCAAGAAGCTCATTAAACCACTTGATGAACCACCACCAGATAATTTTTCGTTTGCTCCTCTGATTTGAGAAAAGTTGGTTCCTACCCCAGAACCATATTTAAAGATTCTTGCTTCTCTTGTCCATAAATCCATGATACCCCCCTCATTTACTAAGTCATCACTCACACTTAAAATAAAACAGGCATGTGGTTGAGGACGCTCGTAAGCACTGGTTGATTTTTTCAATTGCTTGTCAATAGGATCTACATAATAGTGACCTTGTGCACCACCTGTAATACCATAACTTTCATGCAACCCTGTATTAAACCATTGTGGCGAGTTTGGCACACATGCTTGGTTTAAGATACTATATACTAATTCTTCATAGAATACTTGCGCATCATTCGCAGTAGCGAAATAACCATAACGCTCTCCCCATACTCTCCAACAATTCGCCATACGATGTGCGACTTGCTTCACAGAAGTTTCTCTACCTAAAGAACCATCCGCTTGAGGGACACCTGCTTTTCTAAAATATTTTTGTGCTAAAATGTCCGTAGCAATTTGGCTCCATTGTTTTGGAACTTCTACGTTTGTCATTTCAAACACTTTTTCTCCGTTGGGATTTTTAATTACGCTATCACGATAGTCGTACTCAAATTGATCAAATGGAGACACATTGTCTTTTGTAAAGCGGCGAGAAAACTCTAAGCCTTTTTTCGCGGTGGTTTTTGTTTTTGGAGTAGCCATGTTCGTATTCTATTTTAAAAGGGTGTTAGTTATGTCCCCCAATAGGTTTTTTGAAAAACCTTGATGGGTAGACGAAAATATCCTTTGCTTTCCACAATTCCCTCCCTGAAATATCAACAGCTGTGGAAAATTCAAGTGAACAATCGGAAAGTCCATAACCCCATTGAATTCTACGATTTATCCCCAACCGATGTTAGTTTCTGAGAAAAAAAATAGGCCCGTTTTCAGAATTTTTTGTAATAAATAGGGGTCTTGTATTTCGATAGCATTAAAATTGATATTTTTGACCTTTGAGAGACCAGATATTACACAATAAGGAGAGATTATGAAAAACAAAATGCTTGAAGCTTTATACCAACAAAAAGCCAATGCAAATAAGGCTTTTGCGGTTTTAATAGATCCTGATAAATTGAATGAACAAGCATTATCGGATACCATTCAATTAGCCATTGACGCCAAAGTGGACTATTTTTTTGTAGGGGGTAGCCTAGTAGTAACAGATACTTTAGACAAAGTGGTAACTACTATTAAAGCGGCTTGTTCGATTCCAGTTGTTTTATTCCCTGGTTCTCCCGATCAAATTACACCCAATGCAGACGCCTTACTATACCTATCCCTTATTTCAGGTAGAAATCCAGAACTATTAATTGGGCAACATGTAATTAGTGCCCCTTTCGTAAGACAAAGTGGATTGGAAATTATCCCTGTTGGATATATGTTAGTAGATGGTGGCACTCCCACTACTGTGTCTTATATCTCAAATACCAATCCGATTCCTGCTAATAAAAATGATATCGCTTCTTGCACCGCAATGGCAGGAGAAATGCTGGGTTTAAAAGTAATTTATATGGATGCCGGAAGTGGGGCACAAACAGCCATACCAAGCGCCATGATTCAAGAGGTTTCCAAGTATATTAAAATACCGCTTATTATCGGCGGCGGCATTACCACCGCAGCAAAAGCAAAAGAAAACTGTTTGGCTGGTGCTGATATAATTGTAGTAGGAAATGCTGTTGAAAAGGACCCTGCTTTAATTAGTGAGATTGCTGCAGCCATCCATAGCTTGAATAAATAGGACTTGCTACTAGAAACTCATCATTTCCTTGAACTTCACAGTTTGACGACGACTAATTTCAATTTTCTCGCCTCCTTTTAATTCTACCAATAACCCTCCATTAAAATAGGGTTCTATCTTTTCAATCCAATGCAAATTGATGATATGTTTACGATTGGCTCTGAAAAATACCCTTTCATCCAAGCGGTCTTCTAAGGCGTTAAGGGACTTTAAAATAAGTGGCTTATTGGTTGAAAAATATACTTTAGCATAATTACCTACGCTCTCAAATAACCTAATTTCAGCAAGCTTCACAAACCAACATTTTTCACCGTCTTTTACAAACACTTGATCGGCCTCAGTCAATGGTCCACGACTCGTTCCCAATAAACTTGCTTGCTCTAATTGTATTTCAGTTTGTAATTTTTGTATCGCATCGGCTAAACGTTTTGGATCAATGGGTTTTAATAAATAGTCCAAAGCATTTACTTCAAACGCTTTTAAGGCAAACTCATCGTAGGCCGTTGTAAAAATGACTCTAGGCGCTTTTTCTATTTCAGCCAACAAATCAAATCCTGTTTTACCGGGCATTTGAATGTCCAAAAATAATAAGTCGGGTTTAACCGTATCTATTTTTTCAATTCCCTCGTCAACATTACTTGCCTCTTCCACCACTTGTATTTCAGGGTGCTGTTCCAATAATTTTTTTAATTCAGTCCTGGCTAAACGTTCGTCGTCAACAATAATCGCTTTAATAGGGGTTGTAGACATAGGATTGTATTTTACTTTTGAATGGGGATCATTAATTTGGCAGTAACAAGATTGTCTGCATCCTGAAATATTTCAAATGTAGCTGCTTCTTTATATAAAATTTGGAGTCTTTCCTTAGTACTTTGTAATCCAAAACCATCCTGCTCTACCATTTGCAATTTACCATTATTCACCACAGTGATTATTTGTTTGTCATCAACAAAATGAGCGCTAATTTTTATCGTGCAATTTCCAGGTTGCTTTCCCAGACCGTGTTTGATGGCATTTTCAACCAGGGTTTGCAACATCATGGGTGGGATTTGATTTTGCAAAGTAGCATAGTCAATATCATACTCAATAACGAGTCTATCCGCAAATCTTATATACTCTAATGCTAAGTAATCCTTTACAATGGCCAATTCTTTTTCAAAACTAGTGGTTTCAAATTTATCTATTTGAATACTACTTCTTAAAATATTGCTTAGCTCAGTAATGGCTTGTCTGGCGCGCTGTGGTTCCTCATCCACTAAAGCCCTGATACTATTTAATGCATTGAAAATAAAATGGGGATTGATTTGAGACTTTATGGTTTTTAATTCTAGCTCCTTGATAAGGGTTTCAAGTCGTATTTTATCAATGGCTTCTTTGTTGGTCAATTCAATATAATGCCACAAAATGTAAATTGAAATCCACACTAAAAAAATAGGTGTGTCTAAAATCAAACTAAACAATAATCTTTTAATAACTCTAGCGCCGTTCCAATTTGCGACAATTGCATCCAATGAAAAAACAAATTGATTATTGATTGTTTTTAGATTATCACGGCTTGAATCAAAAAGTCGCAATATTTCAATTAAGGAACTGCTCAACACGCTGAATGTAAAAGAGAATAGCAGGACCAGTAAAAAAATTTTCCACCAGTTTTTTGAAGGAGAGGGCGGCCTTAGTTTATTCATAATCAACACCTTCCTCATCAAATGGGTAAAAACAATACCCAAAAACACATTCACCAAAATTCTTTGTATAAAAACAAGGCTAAACTGCTTTTCAAGGATATAGGCAAATAGCACAAAAGTGAGTGCATAACTTACCCAGCCCCCAATTTGACAGAACCAATAAATGGTAGATTGTTTTTTCATTATACCCAAATTTACGCCCTGCAGCTGTTTATTTGCCATGATTACTAGATTAATGGCAATATCACTAGATAAATGGAAATATGGTTTTTCGTTTAAACTTTTAGTCTTTTTTTATGTTATTACCTTACTTTTACAACACAATACTTGCATATGCATTTTGAGGCTGGCCCTTTATTAAAGACGATTAATTCTCCTGAGGACTTAAAAAAGTTCCCCAGAGAAAAGTTGCATCAAATTTGCGATGAGCTAAGACAATACATCATTGACGTAGTAAGTGTGCAAGGCGGTCATTTTGCCTCTAGCTTAGGGGTAGTTGAACTTAGCGTAGCCTTACATTATGTTTACAATACCCCCTATGATCAACTGGTTTGGGATGTAGGGCATCAGGCTTATGGCCATAAAATACTCACTGGCCGCAGGGACCATTTTTCCACCAATAGAAAGTATAAAGGAATGAGCGGATTTCCTAAAAGATCCGAAAGCCCTTATGACACTTTTGGCGTGGGGCACTCTTCTACTTCCATATCAGCTGCTTTAGGCATGTCCATGGCGGCAAAATACAAGGGTGAAAACAGAAAATCAGTGGCTATTATTGGGGATGGTTCAATGACGGCTGGAATGGCATTTGAAGCAATGAATCATGCAGGTGTGGCCGATAGTGACATGCTTATCATACTCAATGACAACTGTATGAGTATTGACCCAAATGTGGGTGCGCTTAAGGAATACTTAACTGATATCAGTACCTCTCCTACCTACAATAAATTTAGGGATGAGCTTTGGAATGTAATGGGCAAAATGCCTATTGGAAAAAACTTTACCCGCGAAATGGCGTCCAAAGTGGAAGCAGGTTTAAAGGGCGTGGTTTCAAAAAGCAGTAATTTATTTGAAGCCTTACAATTAAGGTATTTTGGTCCAATAGATGGACATAATATCACCAAATTGGTAGATACCCTTAAGGACTTACGTGAAATCCCAGGACCTAAAATATTGCATATCCTTACTGTGAAAGGAAAGGGGTATGAATTGGCTGAAAAAGACCAAACTAAATGGCATGCTCCAGGACTATTTGACAAGTTAACAGGAGAAATAATTAAGAAAAAAGTAGATGCTCCCACTCCACCTAAATACCAAGATGTTTTTGGACATAGTATTGTAGAATTGGCCGAACAGAATCCCCATATCATGGGCGTCACTCCAGCAATGCCAAGTGGCTCTTCTTTAAAATTCATGATGGATGCCATGCCGCATCGTGCTTTTGATGTGGGCATTTGTGAACAACATGCTGTTACCTTAAGTGCTGGTTTGGCAACACAGGGAATGAAAGTGTTCTGTAATATTTACAGCTCATTTATGCAACGTGCGTACGACCAAGTTATTCATGATGTTGCTTTACAAAAATTACCAGTCGTATTTTGTTTGGACCGCGCTGGTTTGGTAGGAGAAGACGGCCCAACACATCATGGATGTTATGATATTGCCTTTTTTAGATGTATCCCCAATATGATTATTGCTGCGCCAATGAATGAACAAGAATTGCGCAACCTTATGTACACTGCACAACTTCCTGAAATGGAACTGCCGTTTGTTATTCGCTATCCACGTGGGGAAGGCGTGATGGTAGATTGGAAAAAACCATTTGAGCAACTACCTATTGGTAAGGGAAGAAAATTAAAAGACGGAAAAGAAATTGCAATTTTAACGCTTGGCCATCCTGGTAATTTTGCGCAAACCGCTATTCGCAATTTAAGAAGCGAGGGAATAGATCCTGCACATTATGATTTGCGATTTGTAAAACCATTAGATGAGGCTTTATTACACGAAGTATTCCAGCAATATGATAAAATAGTAACGGTAGAAGACGCGACTGTAATAGGTGGTTTTGGGTCTGCTATTTTAGAATTCATGAATGCACATGGCTACCAAAGTCAAATTAAAATATTAGGTATTCCTGATGCGGTCGTTGAACATGGAAGTTTAAAGGAACTTCATCAAGAGTGCCATTATGATGCAGCTGCAATTGCCGATGCTGTTAAAACCTTATTAGGAAAATCAGTGTTGGAAGAAGCCTTGGCATAAAAATTTACTTATACATCCGCCTTTAACCTTGCAATCCAAAAGGTTTGTAAATTGTCCCGTTAATTTAAGCTTGGATCAAAATCACCTTCTGCAGTGGATGTTGGATTGTCTTTAAACGCCTCTAAGTCGGACTTGGTTTCCCAAGCATCAAATGTATCAACATGCCCAGGTTCTAAATCATCGGCTCTGTTCTCATTCCATTCGATAATAAAATTATTTCTGCCCTCTCCCACCATCAACTTCATATATTTTTGTTGAGAAAGTTCAAGAATAGATAAGAATAAAAACAAAGCGTGCACGCGATCCTGACATAAATCAAATACTTTTTCAAAGGATACTGTTTTTTCTTGCTCCACCAAGGTTAACACATGTTCTCTACTTCCCTCCATGGTATAATTATAGCGAACAACCGTGTGAACAGGTTTGAATTGACGATCTTGCAAGCGCAACATTACTTTTTCAAATGACTTCATCAATTTAAATAAAGTAACTGTTTGCAATTCCGTGCCCTCCGCAGCTTCCTCGCCCACCATGGACATTTCTTTTTGAATATTTCCACGCTTCATCATCAACATTCTCATGGCTTCCAAATCGGCCATTTGAACTGCTGCTTCCTTGTATTTTTTATACTCTAAAATCTTGTCAATTAATTCTTGTCTTGGATCAATTTCGTTTCCTTGTGCATCAATTTCTTTTCTAGGCAATAATAATTTTGCCTTAATGCGCATCAGGGTAGAAACAAATAAAATAAATTCACTACTTAACTCAATATTCAGTTTATCCTGATGATGAATGAAGTCTAAAAAGTCGTTGATAATTTTAGTGATTTGAATATTATAAATATCCATCTCATCTCTTTCAATAAAAAATAACAATAGGTCGAATGGCCCCTCAAATTGGTCCACTTTTATCGAATAATTAGCATGCTGACTCATAGGCTACAAAGAAAAGCAAACCTCTTTAAATTCCCCATAAATAGGCAATTATTTATCCACTTTTAAGGAAAAATGGAGCATCTTTGGACAAATTATTATTGAATGCATGCTAAGTGGACCAATTGGTTGGTTTTTGCCCTTTTAGCCCTTGTTTGGGGCAGCTCCTTTATACTGATGAAAGAAGGCTTGAAATCTTTCAGCCCCTACCAGGTGGCCTCTCTTAGAATGCTTTCCGCTGGTTTGATTTTACTCCCTTTTGCTTACAAAGCCATTCAATTAATTCCAAGGGCAAAAATGGGGCTAGTATTGTTAACTGGCTTTTTAGGCAATTTTATCCCCGCCTTTTTATTTTGTATTGCCGAAACCGAAATAGATAGTTCCTTAGCAGGTATATTAAACTCCCTAACCCCCTTGTTTACCATTATTGTTGGCGTACTTTTTTTTAAAGTAAATACAAGTTGGGTAAAAGTGTTGGGGATGATTATTGGCTTTATTGGTCTTAGTTTTTTATTGGCATCAGGCAAGGATGTGAGCTTGCATAATTTATCCTTTGCTGGTTTAGTACTTTTAGCTACACTACTTTATGGAATTAATGTCAATTTGGTGGGTAGGTATATGCAAAATTTAGGCTCCCTAAATATAGCCTCATTGGCTTTTGCATTTTTAGTAATCCCAAGTTTTGCGGTTTTATATTTTACAGGCTTTTTTAATTACTCATTACATAACCCTGCCGTAATTAAATCATTAATGGCCAGTAGTATTTTGGGAATTGTGGGTACTTCAATTGCCACTATCTTATTTTATTTTTTAGTGAAAAGGGCAGGTATTTTATTTGGATCAATGGTCACTTATGGCATACCAATTGTTGCAGTGGGCTGGGGGTTAATTGATGGCGAATCCTTAAGCTTTAAACAGCTTATTTGTTTAGGGGTCATCTTACTGGGTGTTTATATTGTGAACAGAGGGAATTTAAATTTCATAAAAAAGCCCTCCAAACAATAAGTAAAGAGGGCTTCGTTCCAATAAATTTTTTGAGTTTATACCGTCATTATTTCTTTTTCTTTTGCTTCAAGGTGTTTGTCCACTAAAGCAATATGCTTATCGGTCAGGGCTTGTATTTCTTCTTCTGCGCCCTTACAAATATCTTCACTTGCTCCGTCTTTTTGCACTTTCTTCACTTTTTCAATATGGTCTCTTCTTATATTTCTGATAGCTACTTTACTATGTTCGCCTTCTCCTGCCGCTTTTTTATATAATTCTTTACGACGTTCTTCGGTTAATGGAGGCATGAATAAACGAATATTCACCCCATCATTTTGTGGAGTAATACCAATATTCGCAGCCATAATAGCTCTTTCAATTAAGGCCAACATGTTTTTTTCCCAAGGTTGGATGCTAATGGTTCTAGTGTCTAAAACCTGCACATTGGCTACCTGACTAATTGGTGTAGGTGTGCCATAATAATCAACATTCACTCCTTCTAAAATGGAAGGGCTTGCTTTTCCGGCTCTGATTTTAGAAATTTCTATTTCCAGGTAATTAATCGCCTTTTTCATACCTGCTTCCGCTTCGGTCGTGATTTTTTTTAATTCCTCTGACATAATCAATAATTTGAATTTACAAAGCTACGCAAATCATCGTATTCTCCATAAGTCTTTTTTTTATCTATCTTTGCCACCAATACCCTATTATATGGCAACATCAGAATTAACTAAAATTGCTTCTCAAGTAAGAAGAGACATTGTAAGAATGGTTCATGCACAACAAAGCGGTCACCCTGGAGGTTCTTTAGGTTGTACTGACTTTTTAACTGCACTTTATTTTAAAGTATTAAAGAAGGATACCGATTTTAAAATGGATGGCAAAAATGAAGATTTATTCTTTTTGTCTAACGGCCATATCTCTCCCGTTTTTTATTCAGTTTTGTCTCGTTCAGGTTATTTTGATGTAAAAGAACTTGCTACTTTCCGTAAAATAAATTCTCGTTTACAAGGTCATCCTACTACCCATGAAGGACTACCTGGTATTCGTATTGCAAGTGGTTCACTAGGACAAGGAATGAGTGTGGCCATTGGTGCTGCACTTTCAAAAAAATACAAAGCAGACGATCGTATTGTTTATTCTTTACATGGTGATGGTGAGTTACAGGAAGGTCAAAATTGGGAAGCCATTATGTTTGCTGCCCATAATAAAGTGGACAACTATATCGCCACTATCGATGTGAACGGCCAACAAATTGATGGTCCTTTAAGCAAAGTATTGAACCTAGATAATTTAGAAGAAAAATTCAAGGCATTTCATTGGACGGTGTTGCATATGGACGGACATAATATGGAGGAGATTGTAAGTACTTTAGAAAAAGCAAAATCATTAACCGGTCAAGGCAAGCCTATCGTTATTTTGATGAAAACAGTAATGGGCAAAGGCGTTGATTTTATGGAAACCGGACACGAGTGGCATGGCATTGCCCCTAACGATGAACAATTAGCCAATGCCTTAAGTCAATTAGAAGAAACCTTAGGAGACTACTAATCCTTTTGAAATAATATTAAAAAGCCGCAATTAAACCTTGCGGTTTTTTTATAGCCCTACTACTGACGTTCAAAATTTTGAAAAAATTTGAACGATAGTGAAAAGTAGTAAAAATCAAAAAAAGGGAAAATCAATAAGGGCTAATTTTTAATAGCCCTACTACTGACGTTCAAAATTTTGAAAAAATTTGAACGATAGTGAAAAGTAGTAAAAATCAAAAAAAGGGAAAATCAATAAGGGCTAATTTTTAATAGCCCTTATTGATTCCCAACGCCTTCATAAATTTTTGCAGCTGCTTTTCTAGAAGGAATCCACCCTGCCAGTATTGCAATAAATACAACCAATAACATAATGGCCACATAGTCAATTACCATGGGCTCAATGGGGTAATAGTCAATGATAAAGGAGCTTCCTCCTAATTTGATAAGGTGAAATTTATGCTGTAACCAGATAAATAAACTTGCAATGCCGCCTCCAATAAATGCACCTAGTAAGGCCATCACTGCCGATAACATCAAAAATATTTTCTGCACATCCCAGGCGGTTGCACCCATTGCATTGAGTACATGTATATCCTTTTGTTTTTCTAAAACAAGCATGGTTAATGCGCCCACTAAATTAAAGGAGGCCACTACCATAACTAAGGCCAGTATGCAAAATATAATCCATTTTTCTGCTTGCATGATTCTATATAAATCAATATTTTGCTGATACTTATTGCGTACTAAAAAACCGGGACCCAGTATTTCTTGTATAGCAGTAACTACTTTATCCTCCTGCATTGGTACTGAAAACTCAATGGCAGAAATTTCATTGGGTTGCAAATCAAATAAATATTGTGCAAATGCTGTATTGGTAAAAACATATTGATCATCAAATTCCTGTTGTACTGAAAAAGACCCTGCTTCCTGTGCACTCAGCGAATTAAGTTGCCCTAGCTGTGTGATTACTTTGCCTGATCTATTCACTGCATACATTTGTACAGTATCTCCTACCTCATTTTGAAATAAACCTAATTTCTGCTCAATGCCAATGCCCATTAACAACATTGGTTTATCCAAATCACCAATAGCATATGATCCTCTTTTCAAGTATTTACTTACTTGATTGATACGACCATAATTGGTATCAACTCCCTTTACTAAGGCTACTGCTTGGTATCCGTCCTTCATGAGTAGCGCCCTATTCTCAATTACTTTACTCACTGCTTGAACACCTTGGATGGACTTAAGTTTTGAAAATTGAGCATCCGTAATTGTAAAATATTTACCTTCTTTGGGGGTCACTCTAACATCGGCATAAAAGTCGGCATACAGGGTTTTCACCACTGAAGTGAATCCGTTGGATACGCTCAAAATAGTAATGAGGGCGGCAGTGCCAATGGCTATTGCAAAAACACTTACCCAAACAATAATTTGTATTGCTTGAAAAGCATACTTGCCTCTAAAATATCGCCAAGCAAATAAAAGATACACTTATAAGGTTTTAAAAATCTCTTCCATTTTAAACACATAATCCAATGTGTCGTCTAAATAAAAATGCAATACAGGGATTCTCCTAAGCTGGTGTTTCATTTCCTCCCCTAATCGCTTTTTAATTTCCCAGGCCTGAGATTGGATTTTTTTGAAGCAAGCAGCCTGGTCCGAAACCTGAAATAAGCTAAGGTATATTCTGGCTTCCAATAAATCGGGCGTCACTTTGACCGAGGAGATAGATACCATTCCACCATCCACTATGTTGAGGCCTAATTTTAAAAATATATCATTCATGGTGCTCTGAATGGCCCCAGCTACTTGTTTCTGTCTTTTACCTTCTTCCATAATAATCAAAATCGTTGATTCGCTGTAAAATTAGTTACTTTGCTGATTATTCCGTGGAATAGTTTGTATATGAAGAAATTTTTTAGAATTATTAGTTATATCAAGGAATACAAGGTTCACATGAGCCTGTACTCGGTATTTATTACCCTTTCTATAATATTCAGCCTTTTTTCCTTGAGTATGTTGATGCCCTTTATGGACCTCATTTTTGGAAGTACTGAACTAACTGGGGTGGTCAAACAAGCAACTGCCGGCGCAGGAAGTTTAAAAGACATGCTTTATAATTTCCTTCAAGTGAATATTGCCCAACATGGTAAAGTAAATGCCTTGGGTTGGATTTGTTTTGGAATTATTGCAGCCGTTTTGCTAAAAAATTTATTCCTATACCTTGCCTTTTATTTTTTGGCCCCTATTCGAAATGCGGTAACCAGGAAATATTCAAAATTATTATACAATAAAGTATTGCAATTGCCTATTGGCTATTTTACGGAGCAAAGAAAGGGAGATATTTTAAGTAGATCCTCTAATGATATTGCTGAATTGGAATCATCCATTATTTGTGCATTAGAAGGCATGATTAAAGAGCCTTTGAATATTATTGGGATTATTATTGTGCTTTTTGCAATAAGCGTAAAGCTTACTTTATTTGTTTTTGTTTTATTGCCCCTTGCAGGTTTGATTGTAGGGAGAATTGGTAGAAGTTTAAAAAAACAAACCAATAAGGCGCAAGTGAAGTGGGGAGAAATTATGTCGCAGATGGAAGAAACTTTAACAGGCTTGAGAATCATAAAAGCATTCAATGCGGAGCATAAGGTGAAGAAAAGTTTTTTTAGTCTGGTAGATGAAATATTTTTAATCAAGAATAAAATTTTATACCGCCGCGATTTAGCGTCTCCACTTTCTGAATCCTTAGGCGTAATTATACTTTGTTGCGTTTTGTGGTTTGGAGGTAAATTGGTATTGAGTGGTGAAATACTTTCAGGTAGTTCATTTATCGGTTATGTTGCTTTATTTTCTCAAATTATCAATCCTGCAAAAGCCTTGTCACAAGCGGTGTACAATGTGAATCGTGGCGTGGCTACTTTAGATAGACTCAACGAGGTTTTAGAAGCACCAATTGTGGTAGATGAGCATAAAAATCCAATTGAACTAAATGGATTTAGTCATTCAATTCAGTTTAATCATATTCAATTCTCTTATCAAGATATTAGTATCCTAAACAATATTAACCTTACTATTGAAAAGGGTAAAACCATTGCATTAGTTGGCTCATCCGGTGCAGGAAAAAGCACATTGGCTGATTTAGTACCCCGTTTTCATGATGTGACTGGAGGTGAATTATTAATTGATGGCAAAAATATAAAAGAGTATAGTTTACATAGTTTAAGGCAACAAATTAGCATTGTCACCCAGGAACCCATATTATTCAATGACACCATATCCGCCAATATTGCATTAGGCAAGCCCGATGCGACTGAGGCAGAAATAATCGCTGCTGCAAAAATTGCCAATGCCTACGATTTTATTTTGAAGAAGGAAGATGGCTTTAACACCATCATTGGTGATAGAGGAAGTAAATTAAGTGGAGGGGAACGTCAACGTTTAACCATTGCAAGAGCAGTATTAAAAAATCCGCCAATTTTAATTTTAGACGAGGCGACTTCCGCATTGGATACTGAAAGTGAAAAACTGGTGCAAGATGCAATTAACAATATGATGCAAAATAGAACTTCAATTGTCATTGCACATAGACTTTCAACCATTCGTCACGCGGACGAAATTATTGTATTACAAAAAGGAAGCATTGTAGAACGCGGCAACCATGACACCCTGATTGCTCAAAACGGTTATTACCGTAAGTTGATTGATATGCAGGAGGTGAAATAACTACATTAAAAAAGCCCCGACGAATCGAGGCTTTTCATTATTTCCAAGGTTCACACCATTCATTATTACTCAGGAACATTAGGGCTATTTTTCACGTAGCCTAATTTTGCTTCTAAGCTTAAAGTTGCATGAGGAACCGCTTTTAAACGCGCTTTATCAATTAATAAACCAGTCACACGACAAATACCGTATGTTTTGTTTTCGATACGCATCAAGGCTTTTTCTAAGTGGTCAATAAAAGTAATTTGACGACTTGCCATTTGACCCAATTGCTCTCTTTCCATACTTACGCTACCGTCTTCCATGGTCATGTATCTAGCATCATCATTGTCTCCTCCAAGTTCATCCTTACGAGTAATGATTCCTTGCAAGTAAACTAATTCTTTTTTTGCTGCATCTAATTTGCGGGTAATTATTTCTTTGAATTCCGCTAACTCCGCATCTGAATATTTCACTAAAGTCTCAGTTGATCTTTCAACTTCTTTTCTTTTTTCCATAGGTACATACCCTGGTTGATAAGGTACACTGCTTTTTGCATTGATCTTAGGTACCTTTACATCTTTAATGGGCTCAGCTGCTTTACGCACTGGCTTTACAGGTGGTGTAGGTATTTTAGGTACTGGCTTTGCAGGAGGTACGTATTTTTCAACTGGCTTCGCTGGAAGGGCAGGTTTTGCAGGGGCTGCCTTAACAGGGGCTTTAGCAACTACTTTAGCAGGCGCCGCTTTTTTAGCCGGTGCCGCTTTTACTGGTGCTTTAGCTACTACTTTAGCAGGTGCTGCCTTTTTCGCTGGCGCCGCTTTTTTTGCAGGTGCTACTTTTTTTACAGGAGCCGCTTTTTTAGCAGGTGCTGCTTTTTTTGCTGGCGCTGCTTTTTTAGCGGGTGCTGCCTTTTTTACAGGAGCCACTTTCTTAGCGGGTGCCGCCTTTTTCGCTGGTGCCGCTTTCTTAGCTGGCGCTGCTTTTTTAGCGGGAGCCGCTTTTTTTACAGGAGCTGCTTTTTTAGCGGGTGCCGCCTTTTTGGCTGGTGCCGCTTTTTTTGCTGGCGCTGCTTTTTTTGCAGGTGCCGCCTTTTTCGCTGGTGCCGCTTTTTTAGGCGCTGGTTTCTTTGTAGCCATATTTATCCTTTTTGTAAAACTGAAATCCTTAATTTTTGGTCATTTATTTCGACATCCACCCCGTCTTCCAATGAGGGAACCCAGTCAATTTCCAATGCCAGTATTTCGCGGCAAATATAATCGGAAAATTCATTAATGGCGTCCTTCAAATCGGTGTTATCCACAATTCGTAGTAAAATCTTGTCTGTAAGCTCAAAATTGGCCTCTTTTCTTATGTTTTGGACCCTATTTACCAATTCTCGCGCATTTCCTTCCTTCAACAAGGTAGGGCTTAGGGTTATGTCTAAGGCAACGGTAAGGGCATTTTTTACGGCCACGCTCCAACCAGGGATATCTTCGGCAATGATTTCCACTTCGGTCACCAATAAGGGAATCGTTTCCCCGTCTATCTCCAAATTCAAAGTTCCCTCTTTTTCCAACTGGGTAATTTGTGCCTGACTTAAGGCAGCAATAGTCGCAGAAGCCTGCTTCATTTTTGTACCCAATTTAGCCCCCAATAATTTGAAGTTCGGTTTCAATTTTTTACTAATTACTCCTTCCGTTTCGGTGATATAATTAATTTCCTTCACATTTACCTCGGCCAAAATAAGCTCCTCCATTTGTTCAATAGCGGCTTTTTGTTTTGGATCTAAAACAGGAATTAATATTTTTTGTAATGGCTGACGCACTTTGATATTGACCTTTTTACGAATAGACAATACCAATGAACAAATATCTTGTGCCATTTGCATGCGTTCTTCTAAAGCCATATCAATTTTAGCAATATCCGCTTTAGGGAAATCTACATGGTGAATAGAAGTAGCATTATGACGTTTTGTAATACCATTTAAATTTCTAAATACTTGGTCACAGAAGAAAGGTGCAATTGGCGCCATTAATCTGGTGATGGTTTCTAAACACTCATACAAGGTTTGGTACGCAGCAATTTTATCCTGGGTGTAGGTTCCTTTCCAAAAACGACGACGACATAAACGCACATACCAATTGCTCAAATGCTCGTCCACAAAGGTTTCTATCGCACGTCCGGCATTAGTGGGTTCAAAGTCATCCATACTTGTAGT
The DNA here is from genome assembly GCA_947457075.1 of Bacteroidota bacterium. Lineage (GTDB taxonomy): Bacteria > Bacteroidota > Bacteroidia > Chitinophagales > Chitinophagaceae > Sediminibacterium. The sequence goes on along the minus strand of CANGUG010000004.1, from coordinate 97,816 downwards.
CACCGTTTGTACCAAACTATTTAGAGAAGAAATAATCCAACGATCAATCTCTGGACGTTCTGCTACAGGAATATAATCTTGCTCAAATTTAAAGCCATCCACATTGGCATACAATACAAAAAACTGATAGGTATTATACAAAGTACCAAAGAATTTTCTTTGCACTTCCTGAATGCCTGATAAGTCAAATTTTAAATTATCCCATGGCGAAGCATTGGTCACTAAATACCACCTTGTTGCATCGGCTCCATAAGTATTTAAGGTTTCAAATGGATTGACTACATTCCCTAAACGCTTACTCATTTTGTTGCCATTCTTATCCAACACCAAACCATTGCTCATTACCGCTTTGTAAGCAACACTATCAAATAATAATACACCTAATGTATGTAAGGTATAAAACCATCCACGTGTTTGATCCACTCCTTCGCAAATAAAGTCGGCTGGGAAAGCTTCTCCTTTGTCAATTAAATCCTTATTCTCAAATGGATAATGCCATTGCGCATAAGGCATGGCGCCTGAGTCAAACCAAACATCTACTAAATCGGAAACACGTTTCATGGGTTGGCCAGTAGCGCTTAATAATTCTATTTGATCTACAAAAGGCTTATGCAAATCAACATCTAGCTTTCCGTTTACAATTTGCAAGTGCACTTCCTTATTAAACCCTTTTTCTTTAGCTGCTGTATATAAAGTAGTCAGCTCTTCTACCGAGCCAACACAAATTTCTTCGGTGCCATCTTCCGTTCTCCAAATAGGTAATGGTGTTCCCCAATACCTGCTTCGGGATAAATTCCAATCCACCATATTCTCTAACCAATTGCCAAAACGACCTTCCCCTGTGCTCTTTGGTTTCCAGTTTATGGTTTTATTCAATTCAACTAATCTATCTTTTACAGCCGTGGTTTTAATAAACCAGGCATCCAAAGGATAGTATAAAATGGGTTTGTCTGTTCTCCAACAATGCGGATAATTGTGTTCGTATTTTTCAACCTTAAACGCACGATTTTCTTTTTTCAATTTAACGCAGATATCTACGTTTACATCCACATAGTCTTTTTCGTCTTTGTAATTTTTTACATAGCGACCACTAAACTCACCAACTCCGTCAACAAATTTTCCTTCTCTATCCACCAAAGTAATAATTCCTAAATTATTTTTTTGTCCCACTTTATAGTCATCCGCACCAAATGCAGGTGAGGTATGTACAATACCTGTTCCGTCTTCAGTAGTTACAAAATCGCCCGTAATTATTTTAAAAGGATCCCCTTCAAAAGTAGCAGGGTCATTGGCTTCAAATGGCATTAACTGCTCATAGCGTAATCCATTTAATTGAGCACCTTTAAATTCAGTCAAAATTTTCCAAGGAATAATTTTATCCCCTTCTGCAAAGTTTTCTATTGTTAAACCTTCCTCTTTAAAATACTTTGACAATAATGCTTTTGCCAACACCACATTCACTGGCATTGCAGTATATGGATTATAGGTAGCTACTAAAACATAATCAATATTTGGGCCCACGGTTAATCCTAGGTTGGAGGGCAATGTCCATGGCGTGGTAGTCCAAGCCATATAATACACATCCTGATTGTTTTTATTCATTGCCGCAGCATCAAATAAAAATTGGCTTTCAGTAGATGGTATCGCTTTGAACATCGCAACTGCGGAAGTATCTTTTACATCCTTGTAAGTGCCTGGCTGATTTAATTCATGCGAACTTAAACCCGTACCTGCAGCAGGGGAATAAGGTTGAATACTCACACTTTGATATAGGTACCCTTTTTTATAAAGCGTGCTTAAAATCCACCAAAGGGTTTCAATATAATTGTTTTCAAAAGTAATATAAGGGTTATTTAAGTCTACCCAATACCCCATCTTATTGGTAATATCGTCCCACTCTTTTTTATATCTTAATACCGCCTCACGACATTTTTGATTATACTCTTCTATCGTTATTTTTTTTCCAATATCTTCCTTGGTGATCCCTAATTCTTTTTCTACCCCTAATTCAACTGGCAAACCGTGGGTATCCCAGCCCCCTTTTCTTTTTACTTGAAAACCCTGCATTGTTTTATAACGACACATCATGTCCTTCAAGGTCCTTGAAATAACGTGGTGAATGCCTGGCATGCCATTGGCACTTGGAGGCCCTTCATAAAAAACGAAGGGTGTTTTACCCTCACGTAAACTAACGGATTGTTCAAATGCCTGTTCTTTTTTCCAGGCTGCTAATATTTCTGCTTCAATGGTGGGCAGATGTAAGCCATTAAATTCTGGGTATTGGTTGCTCATAAAACGCTTGTCCTAGCTGATTTTTAGGGCACGAAGGTACGAAATAGCTAGGGAAATAGCAACCGCTTATTTAGGGCAATCAGCTAGTTTAAAGGAGTGGATTCGGCTTTATCTGGTTGATTTTCGGTCATATTGGTACCAAAAAACCTTTTTTGGAACACAAATAAGGAAATAACCCCAGTACTAATTGCCGCATCGGCGAAATTAAAAACGGGTCTGAAAAATTCAAATTCCTCGCCTCCCCAAATAGGAAACCAACTAGGGAAATGTGCATCTCTTATAATTGGGAAATAAAACATATCTACCACTTTACCATGTAAAAAGGGTGCATAACCGCCATTTTCAGGAAAGAGCGTTGCCACCTGCGTGGTGAATGACATACTATGGTCAAAAATTAAACCATAAAACATGCTATCAATTAAATTGCCTACAGCCCCCGCGAAAATCAATGAGGCGCATATAATAAATCCGTTATGGTATTTTTTAGCAATGAATCCTTTAATTAGAAATACCCCCCAAATTACTGCCGCTAACCTAAAAAGTGTCAATAAAATTTTGCCGAAATCGCCCCCAAATTTTAATCCCCAAGCCATGCCTTCATTTTCTACAAAATGAAGTCTTGCCCATGACCCCAATAACAAATGCTCTTCACCTATAAAGTAATTTAATTTAATATAAAACTTTATAACTTGGTCAATGATAATAATTAAAGCAACTAATGCAATTACTTTTTTCCCGTTCATAATGAATTTTCAATTGTGGTCAAAGATAAGTTAGTCTTTAGATTCTTTGGTTAATTTTTGTTTACCAATAATTACAGAATATATAATGGACCCAGTAATACAAAACATGATTACCAATAAGGATAATATTACTTGCGCATTCTTGTCCATCCATAAACTAATATAGTGCTCTCCTATCATTTTGATGCCTATAAATATTAATACAATCGCAATGCCCTGTTGCAAGTATTGAAATTGATTTACAGCGCCCCTAAGCAGGAAAAATAGGGATCTTAAACCCAATACGGCAAAAATATTGGAAGTGTAAATCACTAAGCTACTTTGCGATATTCCCATAATAGCGGGTATTGAATCTAATGCAAAAACAATATCAATGGCTGCAAGTAACACTACCACGACAAATAAACTGGTATAAACCGGTTTATTATTATGATCTCTTATTAGAAATTTACCGTCACCGTCTGTAGTTCCAATGGGTAATACTTTTTTCAGAAATTTGTAAATGGCCGAGGAATGCGGATCAAAAGAAGATTCGGTACTGGCATTAAACATTTTATATCCGGTGTATAATAAAAAGAGGCCGAACAAATATAAAATCCAAGCAAATTTAGCAACCAAGGCCACGCCCAAAGTAATAAAGATTACACGAAATAAAATCGCCGCTAAAATCCCAATTAAAAGTACCCTTGGATAGTTTTTTTCTTTGACTTTGAAAGCGTCAAAAATAAGAATGAAAACAAAAATATTATCAATACTTAAACTCCACTCCATTAAATACCCACTCAAATATTCCAATCCTAATTTTTGACCTTCTTCAATCCATAAAAAAACAAAAAAAGCCAAGGCCAATAAAATCCACAAAAAAGTTTGTTTCAATGCTTGACGCATTGTAATGATGGTATTTTTTCTACTTAAAAAACCCAGGTCCAACACTAATGCAGTAGCAATGATACAACCGAATACTGCATACACAATTTGATCTTTACTCATGCGTAAAGTTAAATATATTATTGAACAGAATATTGTTTTTTTCTATACGCTGTCCAAATAAAATAAAAAATTCCCAATAACAATAAAGGGCCAAGAATTAAAATAAGTTGCCATATTAATTTGTTATTGTCAAGCTTCTCTTTATCCAGCAACCTTAATACCAAAACTTTATTTCTGCTTTCAAGTAAGCCATCCGGATCATTTAAATAAGCAATACTGTTTAAGTAAAAGCTTTTATTGGCGAACTGATATTCCTCAAAAGGTAAACTACCCATGGGCAAAGGTTTAAGCCCTCCTTCCTCGTCTCTGGTTGTCATATTGGTAAATAAATCGGCATCTGCAACTACTATTTGTTTTGATAAGGCAGTGCCCTTTGCAGCAAATTCCTTACCTGTGCTTACCCTTACACTGTCCTTATCGGCAGCGCTGATTCTATTGGCAAATAAGGATTTAAATTTCCCCTCAAGCATCACTGCAACAGGTAAATGATGTTTATTAAAAGACATTAAATCGTCATCATCCTTTACACTATTAATGGACACTAAATTTGGGGTGGAAATAATGCGACTATTTGTATCAGAACTTAGTAATACTGTTTTTTTAATTTCGCTATTGGCGATGGTATCAATACTGGAAGGAAATAAAGATAAAACACGATCCATATTTTGAGAGATACCATTATTTTCATTGCCGTATAAAAAAGGATAATAAGGCCATGGCATTCTTTGGATTAAAGGCTTCCCGTCGGGTTGTTTACCCACTACAATAGGGAGCTTCGCGCAATTCAAGTCCTGTACTAAATTGGAATTAATTCTTACGCCATATTTGAACAATAAATCATCTAACCCTAAATTTCGATCAAAAGCAATATAAGCGCCATTGGTTTGTTTCAAACTATCATAATCGGCGTATAATTTATCAACGGCCCAAATAATATTACCTCCATTCATAACAAATTGGTCAAGCTTAAGCTTATCCTTGTCCGTAAATGGCTGCGTTGGTTTAATGATTAATAGGGTTTTGATTTTTGATGCATCAGGATATCCTTGCTTTAAATCAAATACAGTTAATTGATATTGATTTTTAATGGAAAAGCCTAAATCACTTACAGTTAAATCAACCTGTTCCCCGTTGCCAATAAGGTAACTAATTTGTGGGACTGTTGCTCTATTTAATAAATAAATTGCTTGGACAAATTTATACTCAAGTAAGGCTTCCGCTGCATTTGCACTAGCTTCAACATCTTCGGTAGGAATATCTTTTACAACATTATAAGGTTTAAAATATTTTTTTCCTGAACGTAAATCAATAGCAATTGGCTTTTTACCTTCTATTTCAACAACCGCACCTGGGATAATTAATTGATCAACTCTTTTATCCTGGCTATTATCTTGTTGTTGTATTCTTTCAATGGGAAGTCCCAATCGGGCTAAACTATCATAAAATTGATACAATGTGCTGTCCTTGTATTGTTCATTGGGTACTTCCAGTATCCATTGTATATTATTGGGATTGGCTTTTTGTAGCTGGTTAAGCAATGCAGCGGTAGATTGTGCTAATTTTTTATAATGCGTGGGTAAATCGCCTCCTAAATACAAATGTATTTTAGTATTTAATTCAACGCCTTTAACAATTTGAGTGGAGCTTTCACTTAAGGTATATCTATGATCCTTTGTTAAATCCCACTGAAAGGGAAAATAGCTCGTACTAAAATTAATTGCTAAAATTAAAACGATTGATAAGATGTATTTTATTTTGCCATTCACTTGTTCAATAGCGCCAATGCCAAATAAAGTTGAAATAGAAAGGAAATATATCAAGTCCGTAAGCGTTACAACACCCTTACTCATATTTTGATAATGATGCGATAAGCCCAATTGAAGAACATAATAGCCAAATCCATTTTTTAAAAACCCAAGTTGACTCAACCATTCAAAACCTTTGAATAATAAAACGGAAAGCACTATTGAAACCAGCAATGCTACCAGACTATTTTTAGTAGTGCTACTGGTAAATACACCCACTGCTGTATATACCATTGCTAAATTGAATAAGCCCAAATAAGATCCTAAAGTTGCCCCCCAATCTAATCCCCCAACCATACTTAGACTGTCTAATGAAATAGCATATAAAAGGGTAGGTACAATAGCGATGAAAACAATTAAAAAAGAGCCTAAGAATTTAGCCAACACTAATTTAACCGGACTAATGGGCAGTGTTCTTAATAGTTCATAAGTTCCTTGCTCGTACTCATCCGAAAAACTTCTCATGGTGATGGCTGGAATCAGCAACAATAAAAACCAGGGTGCAAAATCAAAATACACCTGAAGGGAAGTATAACCAAAATCAAAAATATTGTAATTAGGCAGTACAAATAAAAACAACCCATTGACAATAAGGTAAAAGCCAATAATTAAGTACCCAGTTAATCCACTGAAATAGTGTGTCCATTCTTTTTTACATATTGCCCACATAGGTTTCAAAGCTACTATAAATAATCAAAAAAATGCCCCCATAAATACGGAGGCATTTTGTAAAATTTTTATAAAATGGATGCTATACAGCAAAGCTTTCACCACAACCACAACTTCGACTTGCATTAGGGTTGTTAAAATAAAACCCTTTCCCATTTAAACCATCCGAAAAATCCAATTCGGTGTTCACTAAATAAAGGAAGCTTTTTAGGTCTGTCACCACTTTTACCCCATTGTCCTCAAATACCTGGTCCATGGGTTTGATTTCATTGTCAAAGTCAAGCTTATAACTTAACCCCGAACAACCTCCACCCACTACACCAACCCTTAAAAAGTAAGATGGATCGTTGGCGATTTCAGCATCCTGCATAAGTTGAGTTACTTTTGCTTTGGCTTTTTCGCTAACTAAAATGATATTTTCTACTACGGTACTCATTGTTTCAATTAGTGGATACGCTCTTCGAATACCAACTCCTCTAAACCATTTTTCTTACGGTAATCATTAATTGCAGACTTGATAGCATCCTCAGCCAATACTGAACAGTGAATTTTAACTGGAGGTAAATTTAATTCCTCTACTAAATCCATGTTATCAATTTTAACTGCCTCGTCCACTGACTTTCCTTTTAACCACTCAGTAGCTAAAGAACTAGATGCAATTGCAGAACCACAACCAAAAGTTTTGAACTTTGCGTCAGTGATAATACCTGTTGCTTCGTCCACCTGAATTTGCAAACGCATAACGTCTCCGCATTCTGGTGCACCTACTAAACCAGTTCCTACAGTTTTAGATGCTTTATCTAATGTTCCTACATTTTTAGGATTAGAATAATGATCAATTACTTTATCTGAATATGCCATTGTTATAAGTTTTAATTATTTACTAAAATTAGATAGAAATTAGCGATGTACCGCAGATCCCAAAAAATATTTTAATTAGTGATGTGCCCATTGAATTGAATCAATATCCACCCCTTCTTTAAACATTTCCCAAAGTGGGCTCATCTCTCTCAATTTTAAAACCGTATCCGTTACTGCTTTAATGGTGAAATCAATTTGCTCTTCGGTGGTATAACGTCCTAATCCAAATCTTAATGAACTATGTGCCAAATCATCTCCTAAACCTAACGCTTTTAATACATAGCTAGGCTCTAAGGAAGCAGAGGTACAAGCCGATCCAGAAGACAAGGCGATGTCTTTATTAAAGCCCATCATCAAGCCTTCCCCCTCTACATATTTAAATGAAATATTGCTTACATGCGGTAAACGATGTGCTGGATTTCCATTTACATACGATTCGTCAATTTGCTTTAAGGCATTCTCTAACTTATCTCTTAATTTGGAAATTCTTTCTGTGTCAGCAGCCATGTCTGTTCTTGCTATTTCGGCCGCTTTACCAAAGCCAACAATACCAGGAACATTTAAAGTACCGCTACGCATTCCTCTTTCGTGGCCACCGCCATCCATTTGTGCCGTTACTTTTACACGTGGATTTTTACGACGAACATATAATGCACCAACGCCTTTAGGGCCGTACATTTTATGTGCTGTAAATGCCATAATATCGATTCCATCCGCGTTAACGTCAACAGGAATTTTACCTACTGCTTGCACGCCATCAGTGAAAAACAAAGCACCATGCTTTTTTGCAATTGCACTTATTTCTTTCACAGGTTGTACCACGCCAATTTCATTATTCGCATACATGATGGTCACTAAAATTGTAGTGGGTCTCATTGCAGCTTCCAAGGCTTTTAAGTCCACCAATCCATCAGGTTGCACTTCCAAATAAGTGACTTCAGCGCCTAATTTTTCTAAGTGCTTACAAGTATCTAACACCGCTTTGTGCTCAGTCGTACAAGTAATGATATGATTACCCTTGCTTGCATACATTTCATACACACCTTTAATGGCTAAGTTGTCTCCTTCTGTTGCACCCGAAGTAAAGATGATTTCTTTAGGGTCTGCACCAATTAATTTAGCCACTTGCTCACGTGCATAATCCACGGCTTCTTCGGCATGCCATCCAAATGAATGGTTTCTGCTTGCTGCATTTCCGAAATTTTCGGTAAAATAAGGAATCATCGCCTCTAATACCCTTGGATCCATTGGGGTAGTTGCGTTATGATCAAGATAAATAGGTAATTTTAACATGTCTGTTTATGATTTTTCAGACTACAAAAGTAAAGCTTAGCCACCGATTAACAGTATTTCGTTAGCTTTGAGCGGCATTTTTTTCCCAATTCGTAAAACAAAGTATTATGAGCTATAACGTAGAACACATAGGGATTGCAGTTAAAAACCTGGCACAAAGTATTCCCTTATACGAAAGGTTATTAAATAGCCCTTGTTATAAAACTGAATCTGTGGACTCAGAAAAGGTCAATACTGCCTTTTTTCTTCAAAATCACACGAAAATTGAACTATTGGAGAGTGCGGAGCCAGAGGGGGTGATTGCAAAATTTATTGAAAAAAAGGGAGAAGGAATGCACCATATTGCCTTTGAAGTGCCTGATATTCAAGCCGAAATGAACCGATTGAAAGCCGAAGGGTTTACCTTGTTAAATGAAAGTCCAAAACAAGGCGCTGATAATAAATGGGTTTGTTTTGTCCACCCTAAAGATTGCAATGGGGTTTTGATTGAGTTATGTCAAGCCATTGTGTAAATTAAGGCCTACAAGAAGTTGATTAAATGCCTAAAATTTCTATGGCTTTTTGTGCAGCCAATTGACTTGCGTCTTTTTTGGTAAAGCCTTTTTGACTAGCAATTACTTCCCCGTCCAGCACAACATTAATAGTGAATAAACGACGGCGGCCTTCCAATTGTTCACCCGCCAAAACAAAATCTATTTGCTTTCCTTGTTTCAAAGCCCAACCAATAATTTTGTTTTTTATGTTAATGTCAATTTGTTCTAAATCATCCATGAACAAATAAGGCTGAATCATTTTTTCTACAATCCACTTTTTTGTAAAGTCATATTTTTTATCCAGATAAATAGCGCCCACTAAGGCTTCCAGGGTATTACCAAAAATTTGACTGGTTCTTAATCCTCCATCCATTTTATTAAATCTAGTCAATTTACGTAAGCCCATTTGCAATGCAATATGATTTAACTGAGCACGATTCACCATTTTGGATCGCATCTCTGTTAAAAAACCTTCTCCTTTATAGGGGTATTTTTTAAATAAATAATCTGCCACTACAGCACCAATCACAGCGTCTCCTAAAAATTCTAGGCGTTCATTATTTTCAGTAGGATGATCTTTTACTGAGCGATGATTTAAAGCAGTTTGGTATAGCAATATATTGCTAGTGCGATACCCTAATAAATGTTGTAAATCTGCCTCAAAACCTGTTTTCTTAAAAAAAGAAATGAATTGGTTGATTCGGCGTTTCACGAGTAAAAATTAAGCCTTATACTTTTTCACAATCACACAAGCATTGTGACCACCAAAACCAAAAGTGTTGCTCAAAGCGGCATTCACCACACGCTTTTGGGCTTTGTTAAAAGTAAAGTTTAAACGATTGTCCAATTCAGGATCATCGGTAAAATGATTAATTGTTGGTGGTACTATATCATGAATCACCGATTGAATACAGGCAATGGCTTCAATCACCCCTGCGGCACCTAAACAGTGTCCGGTCATGGATTTTGTAGCACTAATGTTTAAATGATAGGAATGTTCTCCAAAAACATCGATAATTGCTTTTGACTCTGCAATATCTCCCAATGGTGTTGAAGTGCCATGCGTATTGATATAATCAATATCTGTTGGAACCATCTCCGCATCTTTCAACGCTGCAATCATCACATTTTTCGCACCCAATCCTTCTGGATGTGGCGCAGTTAAATGATACGCATCGGCTGTTGCACCACCACCCACTACTTCACAATATATTTTTGCACCGCGTTTAATTGCATGCGCTAATTCTTCTAATACTAATACTCCACTCGCTTCTCCCATTACAAAACCATCGCGTTCCTTGTCATAAGGACGGCTAGCAGTTTTGGGATCATCATTGCGCTCACTCATTGCTTTCATAGCGTTAAATCCGCCCATACCTGCAATGCCAATCACCGACTCTGCTCCTCCGGTAATAATAATATCTGCCTTCCCTAATTTTAAATTATCCATTGCGGAGATAATAGCATTTGTGCTGGATGCACATGCACTTACCACAGCATAGTTAGGGCCTCTGAAACCATGTTTCATGGAAATTTGTCCGGCAGCAATATCTAAAATGATTTTAGGTATGAAGAAAGGATTGAATCTTGGGGTGCCATCACCATGTACAAAATTGGTTACCTCTTCGGTAAAAGTGGTTAATCCACCAATCCCACTGGCAAAAATAACACCCACTCTATCTGGATCAACATTTTCACTTGTGATGCCAGCGTCTAAAACCGCTTGGTCACTAGCCACTAAGGCTATTTGAGAAAACCTATCTAATTTTCTTGCTTCTTTGCGATCCATATAATTGGTCGCATCAAAGCCTTTAATTTCACACGCAAACTTTGTTTTAAACTTAGAAGCATCAAATTGGGTTACCATATCTGCCCCTGAAACTCCATTTACTAAATTATCCCAGTATTCACTAAGACTATTTCCCAATGGGTTTAATGTACCGATACCTGTAACAACAATGCGTTTAGTTTGCATGTCTTTTTGTTTTAAATTAATAATCCGCCTTTAAAGCAAAGGCTCAAAAAGGCGGATTAAATATGCTGTGTTTAATTGGAAGCCGTCAAATAATAAGTAAAATTATTTTGCGTGCTCATCGATATAAGCTACAGCTTGACCAACAGTAGTAATCGTTTCTGCTTGTTCGTCTGGAATAGAGATATTGAATTCTTTTTCGAATTCCATAATTAACTCAACGGTGTCTAAAGAATCTGCTCCCAAATCATTTGTAAATGATGCTTCGTTAGTAACTTCTGCTTCATCAACGCCTAATTTGTCAACGATGATTTTTTTAACTCTTGATGCGATTTCTGACATTGTAAATAGTTTTGTTTACGGCGCAAAAATATACTTTTTGTTAAAATACCCATATTTTATTTGCTTTTTTGTTTGCACATTTTAAGCATAGGGGTTGAATTTGCCCTTTTTGGCCTTTATTTGGGCATTTTAGCCTTGAAAATAGGCTCAGATGCATAGGGTAATTGATTGAACAATACGAACAACCAGTAGTGTAGATGACTGTAATTGATTGATAATTACTTGTCTTTTAAAATACCCCTTATTATATGCTGGTCCTCCATGGGCAGGTCCAACTTGGAAACCAGAAAAAAGCTTTTAGGGCTAAAATAAAAATGAAAAAAATAAGGGCTTTCAAAATAATGTGTAACGCTATCCCAGGACCAACTAGCTTCCCCTAACTTGCTTAATAACCTTGCTTCCTTTTGGTTGTAATCAAATTCCCACTCCTCTTTAAAAAGGGTTGTTTTTCTATAAAACATATTGGGTAGGATAAACCAAAAAAATCCCATTAATAAAATCCATAAAATAGATCCTAATAAAAAGGGTTCTGGTCGAATTTTTTTCATGAACAATAATACAGCAGTTATAATGGCATAAATATTCACAATGATCATTAAGGACTTAATTTCCTTTTGCTTGATAAAATGATACCGAAGGGCTTGTAAAACTTCGGTTTTTTTAAATGAAATAGTGTGGGACATTTACTTTATTTATGCTTATTGTGGACAAAGATACATCCCGCAAAGGTTTGCAGTAATTTTTTTACTTGAAAACTACAAAATTGAGGGGGGAAAGCCCTTTAGGAAAATACAAAATAGCTATATTTAGCAACGCTTTGCTAATTTAAAATACGCCATTATGAGTTTTAAACCCAGACTAAGTTTTTCTCAAATCATTAATATGAATGTGGGATTTTTTGGCATCCAATATAGTTTTGGATTACAACAGTCCGCTGTGAACCCAATTTATGATATGCTCGGAGCAAGTCCCGATCAAATTCCATTGTTAAACTTGGCAGGACCCATGACTGGCTTAATCATTCAACCTATTATTGGTGCCATGAGCGATAAAACATGGTCTCCTCGATTTGGACGCCGTAAGCCTTACTTTATGATAGGGGCTATTCTTTGTAGTTTATGTTTGTTTTTATTTCCATTTAGCAGTGCATTATGGATGGCCGTTGGTTTATTATGGGTATTAGATGCCGCTAATAATACTGCTATGGAACCTTATCGAGCATTTATTGCCGACAAATTGCCTAGCGAACAACATGCTTCCGGCTTTTTAACTCAAAGTTTTTTTACTGGACTAGGGATTACACTTGCTAATCTTTCTATTTTTTATTTTCAAGACAAAATCAAAGGAGATTTTGGCAAGCTTCCTATTTGGGTATATGCTTCCTTTTTTTTAGGCACCATTTGCTCCATCGCTTCTGTAAGTTGGTCTGTTTACAAGACTCCCGAAATTCCCCCTACCGAGGAGGAATTGGCTGCATTAAAAAAAGAACCTTTAAATATATTTACCCCGTTTATTGAAATTGCCAGTGCCATTAAAAGCATGCCTAAAGTAATGTGGCAGCTAGGTTTAGTATATATGTTTCAATGGTATGCACTGTTTTGTTATTGGCAAAATGCTTCTAAAAGTATTGCCTTTTCCGTTTGGAACACGAGCACTTATGAACATAACCCCCTTTATGAAAAAGCGGTGGCATGGACAGGTTTAGTGAATGGCTGGTATAATATTGTTACTTTTTTATCTGCCTTTGGTTTACTATGGCTAGCCAAAAAAATAAGTCCAAAATTGATTCATGTGATTTGTTTAGTGATGGCAGGTGTGGGTTTATTAGCATTTCCTCATATCACCGATAAAAATATATTGTTTATCCCAATGACAGGTTTTGGGATAGCATGGGCCAGTATGATGGGTATTCCTTATTTATTGGTTGTACATAAAATTCCAAAAGAACGCTATGGTGTTTACATGGGTATCATTAATATGATGATTGTAATTCCTATGTTAATTCAAACAACCACTTTTGGATATATCTTAAAACATTTTTTAAACAATGATCCAGGAAAGGCAATTAGTTTTGGAGGCGTATTTTTATTGATTGCAGCAGTGTTGACTTTATTTATTCAAAGTGAATCTGCTTCAAAAGAAAATAGCCAAGAAATGCACATGGGCTCGGGGCATTAATAATTAAAATTATTTTTTTATGAAAGTACTATGTATAGGAGAAGCATTGATTGATATGATTTGTACCGACAGAGGATCAAGCTTATCCAATGGTCAAAACTTTTTAAAAAAAGCGGGGGGTGCTCCCGCCAATGTTGCTGCTGCTATTGCTGCATTAGGTGGTAAAGTGGACATGGCGGCTAAAGTAGGTAAGGATCCGTTTGGACAACATTTGATTGACTTATTAAATGAAATGGGGGTAAATACCCAATGGGTCATTCAAGATGAAAATAATTTTACCACTTTTGCTTTTGTATCATTAATGGAGGATGGTGAAAGAGATTTTTATTTTAATCGTGGTGCAGATGGACAATTAAGTAAGGAAGATTTATCGACCATCCATTTAAATGAATATAGTATTGTGCATTTTGGATCTGCAACTGGTTTTTTACCAGGGCCATTGCAAACTGCCTATACCCATTTGTTAGCAAAAGCGAAAGCAAATAATGCTATTATTAGTTTTGATCCCAACTATCGTCATTTATTATTTCAAAATAATACACAAAGTTTCATTGACCAATCTTGGCCATTTATTGAACAATGCCATTTTTTTAAATTGAGTGATGAAGAAGCAATATTAATCACCGGTTGTGATACAGTTCAGCAGGCAGCTGATAGTTTAAGGGAAAAAACCAATGCTATTTTTGCTATCACTTTGGGCAAAGACGGTACATTATTGTCGGTAGGGAATCATATGAAAATGATTGAAAGTATTGCCATTACTCCAGTGGATGCGACTGGCGCAGGGGATGCTTTTGTGGGCGCTGTATTGTTTCAATTAATCAATTTCAATCCCGCTCAATTAGCTTCAATTAGTTTAATGGAATGGGAAAAAATTATTGCCAATGCCAATAAAGCGGGTGCAAGAACTTGCGAATATATGGGAGCAATGGAGGCTTTCAAACATTTAAACAATTCTATTTTTAATTAAAATATTTTTCGCACAGTGAACTTGAACGCCTTACAGGCTTTTGGAAAAGAAATGCTCCAAGCCAATAATATAGATACGAAGGGAAAGGATAAGGATTTTGCACAAAGATTCTCACAGCATTTAGACAGCATTGAATTATTATTCAATGAAATTTATGGAAATCATTATCATCGTAATGAAAGCTTTAACGCATTGCTTTCTTCCATCATTCACAGTTACCAACAAAGGTCAACGACATTATTGAAAAAAGATGCTGCCAAACAAAAACAAGGCAACTGGTACCTGAGTCATACAATAACGGGCATGAGTTTATACGTGGACCGTTTTGCAGGAAATTTAAATGGCCTGACCAATAAATTAAATTACTTTGATGAACTAGGTGTTAATTTTTTACACTTAATGCCTGTTTTCGAAAGTCCAGCAGGTGAAAGTGATGGCGGATACGCTGTATCTAATTTTAGAAAAGTAGATGAACGTTTTGGTAGCAATGAGGATTTGAATACACTTATTGAAAAAATGAATGCCCAAAACATGTACCTCATGTTGGACATTGTTTTGAACCATACTTCTCACCATCATGAATGGGCACAAAAAGCAAAAGCAGGAGACCCTTTCTATCAGGAGTTCTTTTATTTTTACGACAACAGGGATATCCCTAATCAATTAGACCAAACCATGCCAGAGATTTTTCCAGAATCCTCTCCAGGCAGTTTTACTTATATACCAGAATGCAATAAATGGGTAATGACGGTTTTTCATCATTATCAATGGGACCTCAACTACAGTAACCCGAATGTATTCGTGGCCATGCTTGATACTGTTTTATATTACGCCAATTTAGGGGTTGATATTTTACGGATTGATGCGCCCGCATTTATTTGGAAGCAACTAGGTACTACTTGTCAAAACCTTCCGCAAGCACATACTTTATTGCGTTTGATAAAACAATGTGTGCAAGTGGCTAGTCCAGGAATGGCATTGTTAGGCGAAGCCATCGTTGCGCCTGATGAGATTATTAAATACTTTGGAACAGACCAATTTATCGCAAAAGAATGTGATGTGGCTTACAACGCTACTCAAATGGCATTACAATGGGATGCTTTAGCTACTGGCGATACCGGGGTCATGCTTGCGGCACAACATCCAATTATGCAAAAACCTTATGGTTGCACTTGGATTGCCTATACCCGTTGTCATGATGACATTGGCTTGGGTTATGATGATTATATGATTGAAAGGGCTGGATTCAATCCTTATCAGCACCGAACTTATTTGAAAAATTACTTTGCTGGTTGGCAGGAAGGTTCCGTTGCAGCGGGTGCTTTATTTTCAGTTAACCCCAAAACAGGCGATGCACGAATAAGTGGTTCTCTTGCTTCCTTATGTGGTTTGGAAAAAGCAGTTGAATGGAATAGTGCTGATGAAATTGAAAATGCATTGAGAAAAATAATTTTAATGCAAGCGCATAGTATGTTTATGGGTGGTATCCCCATGTTGTTTTATGGAGACGAATTAGCCTATACCAATGACTATAGTTATTTACAAGATCCGGGGAAAAGCTATGACAACCGGTGGATGCATCGTCCAATAATGAATTGGGAACGCAATGAAAAACGAAAAGAACATACAACTTTTGAGTATCGCATATTCAATGAAACAAAAAAAATGATTTCCACAAGGAATAAATTAGAAGTGATGAGTGATACCAAAAATGTTACTTGGATGACACCGCACAATATTCATGTTGCAGGCTTTATTCGCTCAAATGAACATAAAAAATTATACTGTTTATTCAATTATAAAAATTCAGCCTCCTTTGTCACCTGGTATGCATTTAAAGAGCATGGAGAAAGACCTTCCGTATTACACGACCATTGGACTGGTAATGATTACCAAGTAGGTAACGACAACGAATACTTTGTACTCCCTCCTTTTAGTTTTGCACTACTAGAAGCGAAATAATTTGGATGAATGTTATTTTGGAAATTGCTAAATGCATGGGTCTTTTACCAAAGTATAATTTAATCGAATATAATTTTTGACTCATTCCGCTTGTACTTTAGTTTAAATAATAAGCTTGTATGTTATAATTTTGCATTCATCAATCAAGCTTAACTGTATTTATGAAGCCAACTATTTTTCTAGTATCTATTTTATTGGTAGCGCTAAGTGCAAAATCACAATTAAGTGGAGGCGCCTATGCAGGCGCTAATGGCGTGGGCGGTAATTTTGAAATTCAAAATAATGATGGCAGAATGATTCCTATTGGCGCCAAGGAAGATACCAAGGGAAGCCCATTATTATTGGACAATTGGGTAAAAGGTACAGTAATATTAAAGAATGGAGTCAGGTTTCAGGATACCGCTTTAAACTATTCTTTGTATGAGGATAAACTTTATTTTAAAAGATTCAATCAATTTTATTTTGTAGAGGGGGCTATCTCGGAATTTTATTTAGCCAAGGATTCCAGCCTACTTCATTTTGTAGCAGGCTATCCAGCAACCAAAATCACCAATGGAACCAATTTTTTTCAGGTTTTGGCCGACGGTAGTCGTTACCAATTATTAAAATGGGTCCGTAAAAAAATAAGAGAAGCCTATTCTTATGGAGGGCCTACCGAAAGCGCCTATGTCCAACAAGAAGCCTATTGTATATTTGAAAAAAACAGTCGTACAATGTTTGAAGTAAGTAACAAACCCAATGTAAGCGCCATAAAAAATACGCTTTCCATAGAGGATACTCTTTGGAAAGCGTATTGGCATAATCATCCAGGCAATAACAAAAGTGAAGCTTCAATGATTCATTTTGTGCACTACCTAAATAAATAGTTATTTAGGTAAATTGAATGGCATTAATTTGCGCCATCTATTTTTGCTTTGTTAATAGCATATTGACCCACTTGAGCCCCCACTTGTAATCCCACTTCACAGTCTGCCCTAAAATGTAAACCACCAATTAATCTTGACTTTGAAGCATCATTGGCCATTTGCGTATATGCAGCAGCTCGGTTAGGTACTAGATATCCTAAAATGCTAGCAGCAGCTCCACTAAAGGTGGAGTGGCCTGAAATATAAGCTGGAAAATTAGGCAAACCTGTTAAAGTTTTAATTCTAGGATCTAATTGAGAAGGTCTTGGATTGTAATAAGTATATTTTGTTTTCCAACAAACAATACCCGCATCCATAAGGCTCATATTTAATAAAGCTAGGTTTCTTGCCCATTTCACTTCACTTAAATTTAATTTTATAAAGTCTTCAGCAGCTATTGCATTCCAGTGACCAGGAGGCGTGTAAGTTCCTACACCATCCCCCCAAAAAAGAACCAATTGTTGATTTTTGAGGGTAGGATTTTTAGTGTAACTATATACTTCAGCAAGTTCTTGCTTCATTTTATCACTACTAGTTGAAGGGGGAGGTGGGGGTATTAATGCCCTTGAAGTGGCTGTATCAAATAAAAAGGGTACCACATTTCCAAACAAAGGCAACATACCTGGACGTTTGGGTTTGTCTTGACTAATCCAAGGAATTTCGCCTTTCGCTATCGTTGTTGTTTCAAAATTTGCCCAGTCGGCTGGTGTGCCAACTGCTTTCCCTGCATTATCAGTTCTTCCTCGTGCTATAAATACTTGTGCAATTTGTCTTCCTAAAGCTTCTCCTGCTACAATATCACTTCTTGTTGCAGCGCCAGACATGATGGCAGCATCTTGATGTAATTTCGCTTTTTGCTCAATTGCCCCGATCTCTGTGGGAAAAAATAATTTCATCATCTCTGCAGTGACTCCAGCAATTACTGCAGCCTCAGAAGGATAAGATGGCAATGGAGTAGCCCCTGCTTTTGCAACAATAGCAGCATCTGTGATGGATGGAGCAGGACGGTTGTATAATTTTTTATAATGCCAACAAGCTACCAATGCATCATATTGTGCTGCTGAAATATAAGCATACGCTCTTGCAGCATAAGGAGGATTGGCAAAAGGGAATAAAGGGTATGCAAACGGATTCGCAGCACTTGGAATGGGATAAGTTCCATCCGCATTTTCATACGGGGGTAAATTGTATTTGGCAACTAGCTCACGCATCGTCTCATTCCATCTTAAGACACCCCCTGCTGCCCAATATTTTATATTGTCATTTTGATTATTGGTTAAGTTTTTTTGTAATCCTTTAATTTCATTTAATTCTGCAACATAATTTACATGGGTCACAGCAATTGGCGTTG
The DNA here is from genome assembly GCA_947457075.1 of Bacteroidota bacterium. GTDB lineage: Bacteria > Bacteroidota > Bacteroidia > Chitinophagales > Chitinophagaceae > Sediminibacterium. The sequence continues at coordinate 78,950 of CANGUG010000004.1, read as the reverse complement.
CTACCGCGAATGTATCTAGCCTTTTTAGTAAGATGGTTTTCCATTCACCCGCATTTAAGTTAGCATTGCTTGGTTGCAATGCAGGCAAATTATCTGTTCTGCTCTCTACTTGTTTACTGCAGGCAAATAATGTTGCAGCAATGATTATAAATGTAAAATACCTATATATTTTTTGCATACTATTTTGATTGAGTTGAAGTGTTTTGTGCATTCGATTCTGTTTTACGCTTTCTTGTAAAATCTAAAATGTAAAATAAGCCGCCATAATAAGCAGTTGATTGACCAACATTTCGACCTTTTATAACATGATTCCCGCCACTAACCAAAGAAAGCCCAGCAACTTTAGGTATCTCGTATTTAAAATTCACCCCTACACTTGTTGAATTCATTTCATTGCTTGGGAATGGCATATTGTTTCTTGTTATATCAAAGCCCCCCAAGGTTTTCGTATCCGTTAACAATGCTTCTGCGATTAACCAATAACTTCTATAGCCTGCTCGTACATTAATTGTATTAACTGCTGGCATGGCTACTTTATTGGTCAAGTATAATTTATTGGTAAAATAAGCGTTACGTTCAAGGGTCGAATTCCCTCTTAAAGTATAAGTTTCTGAAGCGGTAATAAAAAAATCATTTATTTGATAATCTAACATTAATCTACCTGAGAATGTATTTGATTTTAACCCTATTGACAATGGTAAATAATCAACAATATAATCTGAAAGTGGTGTAGAAGCACCCCCTAATAAGTACAAAGAAAAAGTCCCTTGCTTTAGCTCTTTTTCAATAGGCATCCATTTTACCCATACCGATAAATCTTGCACTCCACTAATTGAGTGAAGGACCCCAGCACTTGCTTTGTTAGAAATGTAAGGAGCATTAAACAAGATATTTAAATTGTCCTTTACACCATAGTTCCCCATTACGGAAAGGCTATTGGAACTTACTGTTCCTAAATTTAAATTTTCTCTTGAATTGACCCCTTCCCAATATTTATTCCAACTACTTGTTCCAAATACGATACCAGTACAGAACAAGTTCTTGTTCATCATTATGGCATCCTGATCAGTTTGCGCATAAACTGTGTTTATAGAAAGATTGATTATTGCAAAAAGCAACAATGCCATCTTGATTTTTGATAGTCTCATTATATTATTAATTATTTTGAAATAAAATTATGAACGCACCTTTTTAATCAATCATTTTTCGATGATTGACAGACAAGATGATGTAACATAAATTTTACCCCTTAGAAGGCTTAGCGCAATGTTTGCCCGACTTTGTTGGCTTACAAGGCTTTGTTGTGTCCGCTTTTTGTTTAGGCGCCTTTTGTGCACTTGACTGAATTGTCAAAACAGAGAATAATAATATAGTCGATAATATATATAAATTTTTCATGTACTTCTTTTTTACTAATGTAATTTAAAACTATTTTTTCATTTTTAAATGATCTACGATCCAGTTGCCTACTTTTTTTCCTTGCTCCGTACTCACGATACAAGAATTGTGAAAATGTAAGCCCCCGTAAAATCTTGCCCAGTTGTTTTCCTCGGCAGCCGCCCTAAATGATTTAAAGCTTCTATTGGCAATACCAAATTCCAATTCAGTAGAATCGGTATAGGCAAAATTGTCGCCATAAACGCTTGTTAATACCTCGGCAGCTGAAGAAGAAATAGTGGAATGACCACAAGTATATTCCGGGAAGGCAGGTGTTTGCAATAAAGGTTTCCAGTTCATGTCAAAGTACTTATTGATCACCGTTTCTGGACGTACTGTATTGTATTCATATTTTGCATCCCATGTATGTATAAATGCGTCAAAAAGCGCAATGGCTGTTTTTGCATAGGCATAAGTAGCGGTTTCAAAATCAGCTTTTGCTGTTTTATTCGCAATACCTACTACACTCATCCAATGTCCAGGAGGGGAGAATTTTTTAGAACTAAACATGATATGTCCACTCACATTTACTTTAAAGGGATTGTCATCCCAGAAATTGGCAATATGCTTTTGCTCCTCCGTTAAACTGTCCACTGCATTTTTCACCATCATTACATTTTTATAATACTCACTGTTTTTATCAGTTACATTAAATGCAGGTGGTGCTTTGGGACGAAACTGACTCGCACTGTCCAATACCATGGTTCTAATTTCCTTCCAATGGGGCTCTGCAGCTTGTGCATACATTGGAGGAGTGGGCACCCATCTTCCTGGCTCGTCTTTTACTGTGTATTTTTCAGCACTTCTAGTTTGTGCATAGTTATCCTTTTTGCTCCAAGCAATAATGGCTGCTCCCACTTTTTTGGCATAGGCTTCAGAAGTTTCAATCATTTTAGAAGGCATCCCATTAGATTGCACCAATTGGTGTAAGCTGTCGGTATAGGTTTTTAAACTTCCTTCTGGAAAAGTAACGGCTTCTCCCACCATACAATATGCCACTAAGGACGCATAGGGGAAATCAATATTCGCCGTGTCCGTTGGCTGGGGAATTTCAGTTAATCCTTTTAATTGTCCTGCCAAACTTTGATATTTAGCTGGATGTCCTGCAGCTGTTACTTCATAACCCGCAATCGCCGCATAAGCATAATTACGCGATGCAACAATTGGACTGAAATTATTACCCATTACTACCTGATTTAATTCATGTACCGCGTGGGCATACAAATCGGGATTGTGTGTAATTTTTTTATAATCACCTTTAGGATTACATGCAAAAAAACCAATTGCTATAAGTGCAACTAAAAAAATGTTTTTCATTATCAACGATTGAAATTTGTGGGGACCCAAAAAAGCTTAAGCTCGAATGATGGGTAGCAAAAAATAAAAATATCCTGCCAAAACCTAATGGCAGGATTGCTTAACAAACTAAGCAATATTTTTTGGAGGGGGCGCTTGTATCGGTAAACAAACGCTTAATAAACGCTCATCAAAATGGATACCAATTACCATTTTACGAGGAATAAATTTATTCAGTGACCACTGATTGTTTTGATCAATGTAATCAAAGTTAATTAGTTTAACAGAAGACTTATTTACTGGGACTGATTTTTTGGGAGTTAACTTTTGTTCGAAATCAGCAGCTAATTGATCAAAGCTTTCTTTTGCATTTTTAATATGCATTCTGTCTTGGTTGGGCAATACCCTAATTTCAACACTATCATTGTACACCCTTCTTTCAACATATTGGTAAACAACGCCATCAATTTCCATTTCGCCCTCTACTTTTTCAAATCTAGGATCATTGGAATAATAAGGTAAGTGAATGGGTGTTTTGATAGATACCAATGAGGAGGCGTCATAATTATCTTGCTCAATCAGGGTAGCCAAATGAGCTTGGGCTTTCTGATCAAAATAATTAGACACAATGCGGTAACCAAAACCGTTAAACAGCAATATGCCCACGAATAATATGGCGACTACCTTTTTCAATTGGATATAAAAATACTAAAAATTACTGTATTGTGTATGTTTTACCCTGTACCCCCGTAATTGTCAATTTTTTCCATGTTTTGGGTAGTTTGCTAGGTAATTGGACAATCCCTTTCTCAGTAATGTCTAGGCCTCCGAAACCCATCAACAAAGACTGAATGACCCCACCAGCGCCCGTTGAAAAGTAAGGATTGGTCCCTCCTTTTGTTTCTGCAATCACCCTAAATGGAGGATTCAGGTTGGGAACATAGGATTCATTGAATAATTGATGTGCTTTTTCGGTTTCACCAAGTCTTGCATACAAGAGTGCGAAAATGGCATGTGTCATCGCTGGAGTTCCTTGATTAGGCACTCTTTTAGAATAATAATCCAGGTCTTTTTTTATCTGTGACTTATCTGTTATTGTTTTTAATGGATAAGCCAATAAATTAACATCCGCTTGCTTAATGCCTTCCCCACGATAATTGGCATGTTCCCTGGTGACTCCGACTGCCTCCCCCTGAGTATCTGGCATTGTTAATAGAGGAATATTTTTGGCTACAAAATCCCAATCCGGATTGGCCTTAATGCCCATTATATTGGCTGCTTTGGTAGCTGCCTGCAAATTGGCTATCGCAGCTGCGTTGGTAAATGCATTATTATCAACATTTTCAGCCCACTCATCGGCGGCTACCACATTGTTAATTTCAAAATTTCCTGGGCTTTTTCTTTCTACTCGTGAAGTCCAAAAATCTGCTGTCTCTTTTATTAAAGGCCAGCCTGTTGTTGCTAACCAATCTTTATCCTGTGTGACACAATAATAATTCCATGCAGCAAATCCCACATCCGCAGTAATATGGTGTTCAAAGGGACCACTTAAAGCCCAAACCGGGGTTTCTTCCACACCTGTTCCAGCACTCTCCCAAGGAAACATGGCACCATTGTACCCATGATTAAAGGCATTACGCCTTGCCGCTTCAAGACGATCAAAGCGGTACTGAAGCATGGACTTGGCCATTTCAGGATGAAGGGTCAATAAAGCAGGATACATCCAAAGTTCGGTATCCCAAAATACATGACCATTATACCCTAAACCAGACAAGCCCATTGGAGATGGACTTAAATTAGACCCTGCACGTACAAATGAATATAAGTGATACAACATACTATGCACATCCTGTTGTGCTTGGTCGTCGCCATTAATTTGTATATCGCTTTTCCATAAATCCGCCCATGCGGCTTGATGACGTGCAATTAAACGATCCCGACCTTCTAATTTTGCAAAAATAGTTAAACGCTCTGCTTCATTTAATGGATCCTCATGGTGTGCAGAGGTAATTGAACTTCCTGCTATTGAAAAACGATAAGAGCTACCTGCTTTTATTTTTTTTCCAAATTTCATTAAGTGCATATTGTTATCCCACATTTCATGAATAACCCTGGGTTCAGTTCCATGATTTTCGGTAAACAAGAAAGTGTTTGAAGCACTCATTGTTAATTTTCCAGTAGGACTTTTTGCATTAGAAGTTAAGAGGCTTATCACCACATGGGGACGATCAATTTCGTTATAATAATTTTGCACTTCCTTTAAGGCATCAGGGGCTTCCATCACACTGGCAGCACCCAAATCAATATCCTTTTTTGCAGTAATTTCCACATCCATTAATACCGTAAAAGGTAATTGTCTTAAAGCATAATAGGTATAGGTCACTGTTGCCTTATCGCCCATTTCAAAACTTGCAGTAAAACTTGCATTTTTCATATCCAAACGCTGTACAAAATTCTGCGTATTGTTTTCATTGACTTGTTCACCATTGATACTTACTTGCATGTTAAGTAAGTTAAAACTGCGTAAAAAATTACTCACCCTTCCTCTACCATATAAATCATAGGCACCCGCCAATACCACTTCCTTTACCTTAAAGGGTATAGGAGAGGATACAATACCAATCATTCCATTGGCAACAGTTACACCATAATAATTTTTAGCATCCCAATTTTTTGCTTCAATGTGCCAAGGATCTATTTTTTGCGCAAAAGCGCTAATAGCCATAAATACAAAAGAGGCCAAGAAAATTTTTTTCATGTTGAATGGTTGATGTTTATTTTTTGCAACAAGTTTATTTTGTGGGCTTATTTAGTTGAATAACCCTCAAACTATCTGTATTCATTGCTAAAATGAAATTTTGTTGATTCCCTATATGAATGGGCTTTATTTTTCTTACCTGCCCTTTTACAACCAAGCCATTAAAAGGCATTGCGTCAAACTGCCCCTTTCCTTTATTTAACAATAAAGTGCCGTAATCCGCATCATACCTTCCCATTTGCACATTGTTTTCATAAAAATTCCCCATCATTAAAACATCAGGCAAATTATCTCCATTGGCATCGCAAGCGATAGCCGTATTATAAGAGGTAATTTGTGCTTCCCAGGGTAAATTAGTCGCTGTAAAATTCCCCTTCCCATCATTCATAAATACAGTATTGGCAAAATGATACGCTTCGTATTTTGTGGAGGACTTTAATTTAGTGCTCGAAAAAATATCTTCTAAATTCGCTTTTGCAAAATCTTCGGCATATAAATATTTCTTTTTAATGAGTGGGATTTGTCTTTGTAGCTCATCTTTATTGGCAAAAGGAATTTCTTTCCCTTGTAAATAATAACTTACAATTTGTTCATAACTACCATTGTCATCAAAATCGTTATAATACATTCTTATTGGTTCCTTGATGGTTGATTTTAATCTTGTATTCAATCCCAAGTTACCAGCAATTAAATCCAAGTCCCCATCTAAATCTATATCCAAGGCGGTAGAAAAATTCCACCAGCCTTTTAAATCAGTCAAAGTAGCTTTTGACCAAGTACCTGATTTTGGATATACTATATCAATTCCCCCCCACTGATAGGAAAGAATTAATTCGTGTACACCATCCTTATTTATATCTGCAAGGGTGGCATTAGACACCATGCCAATTTTTGTTAGGAAAGGCGCTACCTTTTCGGTGACGTCCTTAAAATGACCATCTCCCGTATTCATCAATACATAAGAATCGGCAGGCATTCCATATTGTGCCGATATGGTTTTGGAGCTTATAAATAAATCAGGATAGCCGTCTTTGTTAAAATCACTTGTAATGATGGAAGAGGTTTGATTAAAAACCGGAATCGCATTTTCAAGTTTTGATAAATTTCCTGCTCCGTCATTTAAATAAACACGGGATTGCATGAATTGATCCTTTCCAAAATATTCATTTCCACCAGAACCCACTACCAAGTCCAAACGACCATCTTTATTTAAATCCGCCCATAGCGCATCTACGTCTTCGTAATTACTGTCAAGCAAAAGAGCAGGCTGCGGTATTTTTTTAAACTTCCCTTTTTTTTCTTGAACATAAACAGCATTTTTACCTCCTCTAGCCGCTCCAATAAAAAAATCTTCCAATCCGTCATTATTGATATCCCCCAAAGCGAGTGCAGGACCCGCAGTGGAATTCATTTGTGGAATTAATTGCTCCCTATTAAATTCTTGAAAAACATTTTCTTGGTGCTTGTATTGAATACCTGTTGTAGAGGTAATATCGGACATTGAATACCCTTGTGATTCCCAATGATGATTCAATACATCATAGTTAAATAGGGGTAACCCTTTTTGATAATTAAATTGAACAGTTGCATTTAATTTGCCTGTTAAATTAATTTTTTGAAAAGTATTGTCAGGCCAAACTAAAACTGCTGAATCAATTTTAGTTTGCTTTAATCCAACCAGTAAAGGCACTTCCATACTAGATAAAAACCCTTTCACTGGATATTTCTCATAAGTCCTAACTTCATTGGGGGTAAACAATATTAGTTTAGCGCCCAATGCATGAATATTATTCTCTGGCCCAATTAATTGAATAGATACAAACTTGTTGGCAGTATCAGCATTGGCTTTGTTTTCATAAATAAATGACTTGTCGTTCACATTGTTCACTACTAAATCCAAGTCTCCATCATTGTCAAAATCAGCATAAGCTGCACCATTGGAATAGGAATTGGGATTATTGAGAATATTATTTTCTTTATCAGAAAATGACAAGCCGCCTTTATTCAAGAAAAATTGATTCGGAATTTTTATTTCAGGAAACTTTTCAATCAATGCCATATCCTTATCTCCCATTTTATGGTCTCTGATTTTTTCTTGGATTTCCTGGTTGGATACATAATTAACATAATCCATGTCATTCATTCGTTTCGGAATTCCATTGGCAACGAAAATATCCTTGTACCCATCGTTATCAAAGTCTAACATAAGAGTGGACCACGACCAATCTGTGGCAAAAATTCCAGCATACATTCCAACTTCACTAAAATGACCATTCCTTCTATTCCATTGTAAATTATTTCTTGTAACCTGCACGCCATATCCTACGGAAATTTTATACTTATAGGTATCAAAGTCATCCTCCCCTAAGGAACGTTTTAAAATATAGGGATCCTTTGGCAACATGTCCATTGAAATGATTTCGGGAAAACCATCATTGTTTAAATCACCTGCATCCACTCCCATAGAATATTGACTGGTATGCATCATTCTTTGCTCTTGCTCCTCGGTGAAACTGCCGTTTTTCTGATTAATATACAAGTAATCGTTTTCATGAAAATCATTGCCGGCATATATATCAGGATACCCGTCTAAATTGATATCACTTATCACTACCCCCAGTCCATAGCTAATTTTACTACTATTAATTTTTGTTGCTTTGGTAACATCCTCAAATTTGCCATTGTTGTTTTTAAAAATTCGATCCCCAGATAATAAATCATAAGTGCCTAAAAAATTGGTTCGGGGAGCGAAAGTCCCGTTTTGATGGACAGCATGATTCAGTAAAAACATATCTAAATCCCCATCATTATCATAATCAAAAAAAGCAGCTTGTGTACTAAACCCAGAAAAATCCAATCCATAAGCAGTCGCTTCCTCACTGTATTGAGGAATACCATTTTTTATTTCCTTACAAATTAATAATTGATTCTTCCCTTTGAATTTTTCAAAATTGCCAAGCCTGCATATGTAAAGGTCCAATAAGCCATCATTATTAATATCTACCACCGATACGCCTGTATTCCATGAGGAATCCTGTGGGATATTTGCCTCTTTTGTATTGTTCTCAAACTTCATTCCTCCTTTATTCAAATACAATTGATTTTCACCCTCATTAGAGGCAAAAAAAATGTCAATCTTACCATCCTTATTAAAATCACCTGTACCCACCCCTGCACCATTATAATAATACATGTAATGAAACATATTAAATGCTTCATTAGGCTTTAATTTATTTTCAAATTGTATGCCTGTTTTTGCAGCATCTAACATTTCAAATAAAACAGGATCTTTGGAATTGGTATTGCAATGTAGTGAACTAGTAATGCCTATCACCAATAAGCACCAACTTACTAGCTTTTTGAAAGCCCCCTGGTTTCCCCAGCTTGTTTGTATATTAAAAATCAAATTATTCACTAATGGTGTTTTTATACCTAAAATGCAACAAATATATTATATTATTATTTAATATAGAAGGTCAAATAATAGATGTTAAAGTTAATTGTTTTCATTCAATCCTACCCTTATCCAAGGCTAAGATTTTAATGCTAAAATAAAAAGCATAGCTTATTTTTACGCTCAAATTAAAATAGAAATGAAATACCTAAAAATAGCAGTGATCATTAGTATCGTAGCGGCCATTGGCTATTTATATTTTTTTATCCCAACACATATTAAGGTATCCAATTTTATTGAAAGTAAGTCACCCGAATTAAGGGTGGTGAGGTTTATTGACAACCATGACTTGTTAATCAAAAGTGTGGGAAACTATTACGACAGTACTTCTAAAAAAATTATCATTGACCAAGTTGAATTTACACTCAATAAGGCACTATCAAATGTGATTCAGCTAAATGTAACAACAAAACGTTTACAAGTAAACAGTTTTATAACTGCGAATATAGTTTCCAATGAAACTTCCAACATTAGTTGGTTTTCTGAATTCCAAACTTCCTACAATCCACTGAAAAGATGGCAGGATTATAATGAAGCAGTAAAAATTAAAAAAGCCAGTGCTAAACTCATTAAACTATTCAATGAATTTGTACAACAACCCATTAATATATATGGATTTGATATTAAAGAAATAACCTTAAAGGATACGATTTTAATTTCAACCAAATTTACAAGTAAGTCGATGCCTACTAATGATCAAATTTACAAGGCAGCAAAGGAATTAACGACTTATTTGACAAGCTATCAAAAAAAGGCACTAGAAAATCCAATGGTGACGGTGCTAGAAAATAACATAAATGACTTTACAGTGATGGTGGGTATTTCTATTGACGGTGAAATTCCCACAAATGAAAAGTTTACCATTAAAAAAATGCCCGTTTTTGGTAAAATGTTTGTGGCAGATGTTATTGGGAACCAATCTACCATTAATAAAGGATATGCTGCTGTAAAACTATTTTTATTAGACTCAAAAAGGCCTTCCCCAGCAGTCCCATTTGAACTATTAGTCAATGATCGTCAAACGGTATTGGATAGTGCTCAATGGAAAACTAGAATTTTTTATCCTGTAATGTAATTACTGCTTAAAACTAAACAATTGTGGTAGTTTATCATTTTGCAGCACCAAGATAGCGTTTTGTTTTTGGTATAGAATTGATTGGATATCTCTAACCATGCCATTCAAATTAAGTCCTGTTGCCTTATTGCTTAGCGGCATAAAATTGCCTTTCCCATCCCCCAATAACACCAAACCTTGATTGGCATCCAACCTACCTAATTGTGGTTGAAAATAAAAATCATTGCCGCCCATAACAAGGTCTTGATGACCATCTTTGTTTATGTCCAGGCTCAAAATACTGTGAATACTTGAAAACTGAACCAATGGTGTCATTGGTTGAATATCATATTGACCATTGCCTTTGTTGATCGCAATAATTGTTGATACATAATTCACTTGTTTCTTAACTGAATTATTAATTGATTCTGCTTCAAATAAATCATTCACCGATTTTTTTGCATACTCCTCATGATGTAAGGCATTCTTTTTAAGGGATGGAATTTGATCCTGCAAATCTCGTTTCATGAAAACAGGCACATCTCTTTTTTCATAGGTCTTGGTCATGATTTTATCAATACTGCCATTCCCATCAAAATCATTGATAAATAATTTTAATGGTGCATTTTCATTGGGATGTAAATTGAAGTTCTCTCCAATATTTCCTAATACTAAATCTGCCTTACCATCATTGTTTACATCCACCGAATGCACTGCACTCCACCAGCCTGCTAATTTATTTAAATTGGAACTAAGCTCGACAAAAGCCCCATTCTTAAATTTATAAATATGTGGGCTCATCCATTCACCCACAATCACCAATTCCATATCCTTATCCCCATCTACATTTGAAAGCGTAGCAGATTGAACCATGCCTATTTGGTCTAGTCCATTTAAGTTAGCTTTAGCTAGGTCGGTGAATTTTCCTTTACCATCATTTAAATAAAAATGGGATTGTGGTGTTACACCATACTCTTTGGTTACACAGAAAGCGCCCACAAATAAATCCAAGTCCCCATCTTTATCAAAATCATGCCATACCACCGCCCCAATATTGTCTTTATTGATTGGAAAGGAGGATGTTGATATCTTAAAGTTGGCTTTCCCGTCATTTATAAATAACCTTGATTGTAATTCCCTTGATGCTGGGCTAGCCACATTTCCTGAAGCGGCAATAAATAAATCTAAATCCTTGTCACCATCCACATCAATTAAGGAAATGGCTGCATCCTCAAAATTTAAATACATTTTCATGTCAGGGATTTCTTTTTTCAAAAATCCTCCACTATTTTGAAGATAAAGTTGTCCAATTTGTTCACTCGTACCTCCAATATAAATATCCTGAAGCCCATCACCATTAACGTCGCCTACTGCCGCTTTGGGCCCGTTATGGGATAGCATTTGTGGAATCCCCCGCTCCGCATAAAAATCGGTGTAATCTGGTTGCTTGTGCTTATCAAAAATAAAGTTCACTGGTGTAAATAAAGGGCTAACTGCTTCGTAAGTAGGGGTGTTGTTATTTACTTGTAGTGCGGGATCCCCCATTGCAGGTTGACGTATAATATAAGTGCTGTCAATGGAATAATTGCCAGTCAATTTTTGAAAGGTATTGTTAGGCCAAAATACTTTAAGAGAATCAATTTTATTCTTTTGTCCTAAGCCCATGATTAATTTATAATCTACCGAGGACTGAAATCCCCTACTTGGTATTAACTCCCTACTTATGATTTGGTCACCAACATAAGCCACAATTTTAGTGCCGACACCAAATTTATTATGATCTAACCCTTGTAATGTAAAAGCAATATAATGGTTTTGCTTTTTTTCATTATTTAGATTTTTATAAATCAATGCAGGTTCATTTACATTGTTAATGACCAAGTCCAAATCACCGTCATTATCCAAGTCGGCATAGGCAGCTCCATTTGAAAAGGAATTTTGATTAAAACCCCAATCAGCAGATTTGTCTTCGAATTTTAAATTTCCCTGATTTCTAAATAATTTATTTGGAACTGCAATGGAAGGGATCCTATTCACCAAATTGGTTAAACTTTTTTTCCCAGTCTGAATCATTTGTTCTTTGATCTCATTCGCATCAAAATCTAAAAAATCCTGATTGGTTAAATCTCTATAAATTCCATTACAAATATAAATATCATTATACCCATCATTATCTGCATCAAAAAGTAAGGCACCCCAACTCCATTCTGAAGCATTCACCCCACTGTAATTAGCAATATCAATAAACTTTCCTTGCTTTGTATTTAACTGCAAGGTATTTTGTAAAAATTGATGGTGAAAGTCATTTCGCTCTTTTAATCGGTATTGATCAATATCATCAAAACTTAAAGTTGTTTTTAATCGATAATCGTCGGCAGGCAACATGTCGGTGGTGAAAATATCAGGATAGCCGTCATTATTGATGTCGCCAATATCGGCACCCATGGAAGCAAAACTACTATGGGATAACATCGTATCTAATTGGTCAATAAATGTTCCATTTTTTTGATTAATGTATAAGTAGTCTCTTTCAAAAAAATCATTGGAAACAAAAATATCTGGATAGTAGTCGCCATTAATATCTCCAATAGAAATTCCTAAGCCAAAGCTCATTAAGGTTCCGTGAATACCTGCCTGCTTAGTTACTTCAACAAAATGTCCATTGTTGTTTTGATATAAATGATCCCCCCCTCCTTTCATATTTTCGGGCACTTTCCAATCCTTTGAAAGGATATCCCTTTGCTTTGGATAACCAAGACTATTAACAGGGATAGGGCTATTGTTAATTAAAAAGCAGTCAAGGTCACCATCCATGTCATAATCAAAGAAAGTGGACTGGGTGGTATAGCCAGTGTCTGCCAGGCCATATTCTGCCGCTTTTTCCGTAAACGTTAAATTATGGTTATTGATAAAAAGCTGGTTGGCTCTAAATGCCTCATTACCCATGCTACCCGCATTGCTTACATACAAATCCAACCAACCATCATTATTAATATCCACCATGACAACGCCAGTACTAAACTGCTGTTTTTCTACAAAACCTGCCGCCGCAGAAATATCTTGAAATTGAAAGTTTCCTTTATTTAAGTATAATTTATTTGCTCCTTGATTGGCAGTAAAAAAAACATCAGGTAAACCGTCATTGTTTAAGTCCCCGATTGCAACCCCGCCCCCATTGTAAAAATTTCTATAATTAAGGATATTGATGCTGTCGTTGTCTTGGACCTTATTGTTAAAATCAATTCCAGTTTTATCCATCAATTCAAATAATGCAGCTTCTTTATTGTTTCCTCTGCACGCACCTAGGGTCAACACAAAAGTGACAAATAGGTATATGTAAATTTTATGAGCGCTTACTAAAAATCGCATTCGTAAATTATTTTAAGGAGTTCAATTGGTATAAAACTGGATAATCATTGTTTTGTAAGAAAAGAAAGTGTTCTTTGCCTTGTCTATTCACCTTTTTAATATCTCTCATTTGACCTTTTAACAAGATACCCGCCTTCAAAGGCTCAACTATATCAAATTGGCCGTTTTTATTTTGCACTAAAATATCTACAAAACTTGCATCTAATCGATCATATTGAGGTTGATAATCAAAATGATTCCCACCCAATAATAAATCTACCTTCCCGTCTCTATTCAAGTCGGTCACTTGTATTGCATTAACACTACTTAGCTGCGTCATTGCTGGCAAAGGCACTATTTCAAAATTACCGCCCCCTTTATTAAGCGCAACGATTGAAGTAGCAAAGTCAAAAATTTTAATGATGGAAGACTTTATATCCTCGGGTGTAAAAATTTCCTGAATGGACTTACGTGCATATTCTATATGCTTTAAGTTGTTTTTCTTTATCAGTGGGACCATTTCCTCTAACTCTCTTTTAACAACCACCGGTTTGTCTTTGCCTTCAATTGTATAAGTGACCACCTTGTCTTTAATACCGTTTTTATCAAAATCATTCACAAAAAGTTTAACCGGACTTTTTTTAGAGGGTTGTAAGTAAAAATTCTCTCCAATATTCCCCATGATCAAATCTTGCTTCCCGTCATTGTTTACATCAGCAAAAGCAACTGTTTGCCACCACCCATTTAATTCGTTTAAATTGCTTGACAACTCTTTGAACTGTCCTTTATTATTTTTAAAAATATGAGGCGACATCCATTCCCCAACAATCACTAAATCGGATGACTGGTCTCCATCGATATCCATCCATTTAGCATCAGTGACCATACCTATATTTGAAATTGCAGGTACTTTGCTTGGAGCAATATCAATAAAATGACCTTTACCATCATTTTGAAATAAGAAACTAGTGGGGTTCATCCCATACACAAAGGGGTAGTTTCTTGCACCTACAAACAAATCAATAAATCCATCCTTATTGAAATCATAGGGTGCAATAACAGAAATATTCATGGATACATTAGGGAAAGCCATGGCATCTATTTCGAAATTTCCTTTGCCATCATTTTTAAATAACCTTATTTGTAATTCTCTTGTATTGGGTTCATTGTTATTACCTCCAGGACCAATAATCAAATCAACATCTTTATCGTTGTCAATATCCACTAACTGAACAGCCACGTCTTCAAAAGTAGTAAATGCTTCAAATCCCTTTTGCGGCTTAATAGTGAAATTGCCTGCTTTGTCTTGTAAATACAATTGTCCAGGATGGCTGGGCGTACCTCCAATAAAAATATCCTCCAACAAATCTCCATTCACATCTGCTACGGCTGCTTTTGGCCCTTCTTTTGAAAGCATTTCAGGCACGCCTCTTTCTGCATAAAAGTCAATTACGTCATTTTCTTGATGCTTAGTAAAATTCGTATTAACCTTAGAGAGTAATGTATTTTTTTCTATGGCTGACTCTTGTAATAAAACCCCTAAAGAAGTTTGTGTATAATTATACACTTTATTGATCGCCGGGTTCTTGATACTAGAAACTATTCGGTTAGGCCAAATAATATGCATCGAATCTATTTTGGTAAACTTTCCAATACCCATTATTTGTTTATAATCCACCGAGGACTGAAATCCCCTGCTTGGAATAACTTCTTTTGTTAAAATTTGATTCCCAATAAATAACTGAATTTTACTCCCCACTGCATAAGTGTTTTTCCCCTCCCCCTTTAACTGAATACCTATATAATTATGTTGATTAATTTGTCTTGAATTATTCTTATAAACAAAACTCGGCTGATTTTGATTATTAATGATAATATCTAAATCACCATCATTGTCTAAGTCGCCATATGCGGCACCATTTGAAAAAGTATTTTGACCCAATCCCCATTCCTCTCCAATATCAATGAATTTTAAATTATGTTCGTTTTTATATACTTTATTAGGAAGGGGGGTTTTAGGAATTTGCTTTAGCACTTGATCCACTTCGTCCTTTTTACCCGATAAAATCATTCTTTGAATTACATCATTGGCAAAAAAGTTCATAAAGTCCAAATCGGTCACATCATGGTTTACTCCATTGCAAGCTAAAATATCATTCCACCCATCATTGTCCATATCAAACATCAATGCACCCCAGCTCCAATCGGAAGCAGATACGCCGGAATAATTACCAATGTCCTTAAAATTACCAGAAGGAGAATTTAATTGTAAACAGTTTTTTACATAATGGTAATAAAAGCCCGCGCCAATTTTTCGATTAAACATATCAATATCATCAAAAGCACCTGTAGTTTTTATTCTAAAATCAGAGAGCGGCAACATGTCTGTTGTAAAAATATCGCTATAGCCATCATTATTCACGTCCGCAATATCTGCACCCATGGAAGAAAAACTTGTATGCTGCATTTTTTCCTCCAGCATATCTTTGAACTTGCCATTTTTTTGATTGATGTACAAGTAATCTCTTTCATAAGAGTCATTGGCTACATATACATCTGGATAGCCATCATTATTGATATCACCCACCGATACGCCCATGCCAAAACTTAATAAAGTTCCATGTATACCCGCATCCTGCGTAACTTCTGTAAAACGCCCATTGTTATTTTGGTATAAATGATCTCCACCCCCTTTTAAAAAATCGCCCACAGGCCATTTACTTTCTAATAAATCTCTTTTATTTGAAAATTCTAATTGATTTACTGGAATTGGACTATTATTAATCATAAAGCAATCCAAATCTCCATCCATGTCATAATCGAAAAAGGAAACCTGTGTGGTATAGGCTTTTATGTCTAAGCCATATTTTTTTGCCTCCTCAGTGAAACCACCATTACGATTATTAATGTATAATTTATTTAAACGGTTTCCAGTAGGCATATGTCCCGAACTGCAAACATAAATATCTAACCATCCATCGGCATTGATATCGGCCATTACAACGCCAGTATTCCAAATATCATCGGCAATGATGCCCGCCTTTACAGAAATGTCCTCAAATTGAAAATTACCTTTGTTTAAATACAATTTGTTGGCTGCAGTATTCGAGGTCAAAAAAACATCTGCAAGGCCATCATTATTAATATCGCCAATGGCTACCCCACCTCCGTTGTAAAAATTTCGAAATAAAAAGCTATTTTCTTTTTTCCCATCCTCCACCTGATTGGTAAAATCAATCCCCGTTTTTTCCATTAATTCAAACAAAGGCTGCTTTTGCTTAGCGCTACAACCTGCTAAAAATAGCACTGCAAAACCAAAGAAAAATTTGGATAAATTAAACATATACAAAGCTATAAAAAAAGAAGAGGCCAATAAAATTGGCCTCTTCAAAATTAGATATTTATATTGTAATTATTACAACTAGTATCCAGGATTTTGCTTCAAATTAGGGTTCGCAGCTAAAGCCTGTGAAGGAATAGGGAACAATAAATATTTAGGGTTGTCAACAGGCTTATATTGCCATGGCTTCAAGTATACACCAAAACGAATTAAGTCTGTTCTTCTTTGAGACTCCCAATAGAATTCTCTACCTCTTTCAGCCAACAAAGTTGTTGGATCAACAGGGTTATTAGGATTAGCTAAAGGCATTGCAGTTACTGGAGCTGCTCTTCTAGCTGTTCTAACTTGATTGATTAATGCTAATGCAGTAGAAGTAGTTGGAGTAGCTGCACGCATTCTTGCTTCAGCAACCATTAACAATACATCTGCATAACGGAAAATAACTAAGTCATTACCTGAAGGACCACCAAAAGAAGCAGTACCAGGTAAGCTTAAATCTGGAGCGTATTTCACAACACGAATACCAGTTACCTCAAGGTTAGCACCTGTTTCTTTCATATCGTTCGCAATTGTTGGATCGAATGCTAAAGGAGCACCTTTTCTATCAACTGATGCAACACCGTTTTCATTGTATTGTTGACCAATTAAGAAACCTGGTCTGATACCTGATTGTGGAGTTGATTTTGCATAATAGCGTCCACCGATACGGCTATCCATAGCTGTGTCAGCGTATCTACCAGTTCTGTTACCAGAATTAAACTGAGTTACACCCACCGCTGGAGTTACCGCACCAAAACTATTGTAGAAGTCACTCATTGTAGAGAAACCATTCCAACCTGCGTTTGGATTTGCTGGAGTATAAGAGTTATAGTGCAAAGTTCTAGCCCATGTACCATTGATACCGCTATTGTTAGCACCAACACCTGTAGTATTTACATAAGTAAAGATATTCTCAGGAGAAGAGCCATTGTCAACATCAAAGTTGCTGAAATACTCAGTAGCTAAACTGTATCTTCCCGCATTGATAATTGAATTACCAATAGTAATCACCTGTTGCATATCAGCATCAGCAAAAGTAGGAGCTTCTCTATTAGTCCATGCACCCTTGTTCAAATAACATTTCATTAATAAAACGTTACCTGAAGTTTGGTTAGCTTTGTTTGCAGCAGAAGTTGCTGGCAAGCTTGGAATAATAGCAGTTAATTCAGAAATGATGAAGTCAGCAGCAGCTGCACCAGCTAACACTCTAGGAGCATTCAATAAATTGTCTCCTGGGTTTCTTACTGGGAATTGACCGTATAAGTCTAACAACTGATACAATGACAATGCACGGATAAATCTAGCTTCAGCAGCTTGTTGAGCGCTTGGGCTAAATGCCAATACATTCGTAGCATCAAAGTTAATTTTGTTTAAAGAATTGTAAACATTTAAAACTTGGCTATGGTTTGCGTCCCAAGTATGACTGTGAACAACACGCCATACACCATTATCATCCCAGTCACCACCTCTTGTAGGTACTAATGACTCGTCAGTTGAGTTTTCCTGTAAAGAAAAAATCAAGTCTTGTGCAGTGAATGGTCCGCCGATATCAGTATAGGCAGCTTGCAATAGCAAGCCCACACCGGCACTACCCAATGCATTAGCAGTTTGAGTATTCGTCAAAGTGCTATTTAAACGCTCGTCTAGCTTAGTACAACCAACGGCTGTAACTAATACTAACCCGAACACTTTTAATTTAAATGACTTTATCATAAATTATTGTTTTATTAATTAGATTATAAAGAAAAGTTTACACCGGCAGAGAATGTTCTTGCAGTTGGATAAGGCAAGTATTCAATTGATCTTGAAGGATAGTTATTGCTTCCTTTGTCGATATTAACCTCAGGATCAAATCCAGAGAACTTGGTGAAAACTAACAAGTTGTTTCCAGAAACAAATGCATTCAAGTTTTTGATGTACTTACCGTAGTTACCGAAGTGGTAAGAAATTGATGCGTTTCTCAACTTGAAGAAATTACCGCTTTCTAAGAATCTAGAGTTTGCAGCAACTGGGCTAGATGGTCTTTCTGGAGAATTAAAAGCTGATAAGCTAATATTTCTACCATTCGCAATACCTGCAATATTAGTAACACTTGTAGCAGTGTTGTTATATACAGAGTATCCTGCTGATCCACCACCGTTTACTACAAAAGTGAACTTCTTGTAATTAACTGTAGTGCTGATACCATAAGTTGTTGTTGGGTTAGGGTTTCCAGCCATTGTAGGGTTGTCAGCAAACAATTGGTTACCATTTGCATCAAATCCTAAGAATTTCTTCAAATAGAATTCGTTGATTGGTTGGTTGTTTGTGATCACTTGACCTAATGTTCCAGATACACCTTGACCATCGATACTACCAGTTAAGATTTGAATATCTTGACCATTTTGAGTAAAGTTCTTCAACATGTTTTTATTGTAAGCAACATAACCAGTGATATCCCAAGTTAAATCTTTCTTAGAAATTAAATTAGCACCCAAAGTAAATTCAAAACCTGTGTTTTGTAATTCAGCGTTTGGTAAGTTAATAAAGAAGATAGAAGCTGGTGCTGGTTGAATTGCAGTTGATTGGAACAAGATGTTTGAAGTATTCTTGTCATACCAATCGATAGTACCGAAGATTTTACCATTCTTAGTGGCGAATTCGATACCAATGTCAATTGCTCTTGACTCTTCCCACTTAAGATTTGGGTTAGCTACGTTAACTTGACTTGCATTGTTGAAAGAACCAAAGAAGAATTGTTCTTGAGAAGCACCCGCTGGGAACTCTTGGTTACCAGTGATACCCCAAGATGCTCTTAACGCTAAGTTAGAGAACATCTTATTTCCTTTCATGAAGTTTTCGTTAATGATTGCCCACTTAGCACCCAATGAAGGGAAGTAAGCATATTTGTTATTTGTACCAAATTTGCTAGAACCATCCGCTCTGAATGTAGCAGTTAAGTAGTATTTATCTTCTTGGTTCAATTGGAAACGACCGAAGAAAGATTGCAATTCTGTACTTGGAGAAACAAATGTGCTAGGAGGATTCATTGTCAAAGCATTTGCCATTGTATTTGTATAAGGCAAAGTCAATCTGTTTGCATCTAAGTTAGTATTGAAACCAGAACCAGAGAAGCCATTGTTTGAATAATCAGATTTCCAATATTCAAAACCAGCCAAGGCGTCTAAGTTTAATTTAGAAGTGATGTCCTTCTTGTAGTTCATTGTGTGTGTAACTGTTTGAGAAGTTAACGCAGCATTTGAAATTGAAGCAGAACCTACACCAGAGATACCACTAAAGCCTGGCATGAAACCATAAACGTTAGTAGCTCTTGCACCATTTGAACTGTTTAATGCATATAATAAACGGTATTCAATGTCATCAGTGATTTTATAAGAAGCACGGATGTTTGCTAATAAAGAGTTTACACCAACTTGGTCATCTGTAGCTCTTAACATTGCTAATGGGTTACCAGAACCGTTTGTTGGGTAAACAAAGTTACCGCTAGCATCTCTTAATTTTTGAGTTGGATTCCATTGCAAGATGGCACTGATAATGTTACCAGTTGAACCTGCGTTGTTAGAGAATGGAATTACATTTTCGTCAGTGTGTCCATAAGTTAAGCCAAAGCCTAAAGTCAAACGCTTATCTAAGAATTTGTATTGACCACCAAAGTTAGCTACATATTTATCTAAAGTAGAACCTTTGATAGTACCATTAATAGTAGAACCATTGAAAGAAGCGCGGAACTTTCCATTGTCATTACCACCACTTAATGCTAAGTTGTAGTTTTGGAAAATGTCATTATTCATTAATTCTTTCATTGCGTTTACATCAGAACCGAAGTTTTGACCAGCTACATTATATTTAGCTAAACCTTTAATGAAAGTTGGCGCATCTAACACCTCATAGTCTTTCATTAAACCAGCGTTCATACTTAAGCTAGTACCGAATTCTATTTTAGTGCCAGTTGAAGAACCAGACTTAGTAGTAATAACGATCACACCATTAGCACCACGAGAACCGTAGATAGCAGCAGAAGACGCATCTTTTAATACGTCCACACTTTGGATGTCGTTAGGATTGATAAAGTTTAATGGGTTTGCATCTGGAGAAGCACCAAATCCTGTTCCAGCATTTGGTCTTGCAGATCTACCATCTAAAGGCACTCCATCAATTACATACAACGGATTAGAGTTGGCACGAACAGAGTTATTACCTCTGATCTTAACAGTTGTAGCAGCACCCGGTTGACCAGAAGCACTAGTGATGTCCAAACCCGCAACCTTATTTTGTAATAATTGGTCAGGAGAAGCAATTACCCCTTGGTTAAAGTCCTTCGCTTGAACTGAAGAAACAGCACCAGTCACGTCTTTTTTACGTGCAGTACCGTATCCAATTACAACAACTTCATTAAGTTGTTCACTGGATTCAACAAGAGAAACATTTAACTCACCACCAGTAATGGTTACTTGCTTAGAAGCATAACCTACTGAAGAGATAAATAAAGTAGTAACAGAAGAAGGAACTGTTAATTTAAAAGATCCGTCTGCAGCTGTTCTTGTACCTATTGTAGTCCCTTGACCAACAACAGATGCAGCAACAATCGCTGAACCGTCTTTTGAATCAGTAACCTTACCTGTAACTGTTTTGTTCTGAGCTTGCGCATTTAATACAAACAAGCTTAGAAGAAGTCCAACAAAAGTGGACTTGACAATTTTGAAATTCATAATTGGCAGTTTATTGGTTTATTAAGCACGTCCAAAATACACATTTTTAATATTATAAGGGTCAATTGTTAAATTTTTTTTAACTTTTTTTAACTAAAAAGCTAACAGTAGTTCGTTTTTTAGAATACATGCTCTCAGTAAATCGCCTTAAATGCCAATAAATTCAATGCTTTTGCAAAATTTTAACGCCTTCCTAAAATAAACTTAAAGGGGGGTAATATCATTGGTATTATTTGAATAACAAACGTTTGCGATAATTTTTGTGGAAATATTTTCTTAAATTCACGTAATCGATTGCGTATGACAAATACTACCCTAAAGCTGTTGGCTCAACAATTACAGTTGAGTATTTCAACCGTATCAAGAGCCCTAAAGGATCATCCAGACATTTCAGCAAGTACCAAAGCAAAGGTAAATGCCCTTGCACAAAGCATGGATTATGAACCCAATGCTTATGCCATTCAATTAAGAACACAAAACAGTAAAATACTTGGCGTAATTGTACCAGCCATCTCTAACTTGTTTTACGATAGCTTTATCGCAGCTATTGAGGAAGAGAGCCGAAAAAATGGGTATGCATTAATGATTCTTCAATCAAGTCATAATCCTGAAAATGAGTTGAACAATTTGAAAATTTTTAGGCAAAACAGGGTGAGTGGCGTTTTTGCATGCTTGTCTTCAAGTGCTGAAAATATTGAGGTATATCAAAAAATGAATGACCGTGATATTCCAGTTGTTTTTTTTGACATTGTACCCAAAGACAACAAATTTACCAAAGTGCGAATGGCGGATGAGCGTTGTGCAATAATGGCTGCCGAAAATATTATAAAACGTAACGCCAAAAAAGTATTGGCCATTTTTGGGGATGAAAATTTATCCATCACACAAAAAAGGAAAGCAGCATTTCAAAAATTTATGCAGGACTTTGCTCCCAAAATTCATTGCAGTTATACCAATGCTGCCAGTACAAAGGAGGCCGAAGAGGTAATGAAAAAAAATACCCATAAAACACAAAAAATAGATACGGTGTTTTGCATGACCGATGAGATACTCATTGGCGTAATGAGAACTATACAAGAATTAGAACTAAAAATCCCAACTGATATTGGCGTGATAAGTATTAGTAATGGATTTATTCCCAACTTATATTATCCCCGAATTAGTTATGTAGAAACAAGTGGTCATGAATTAGGAAAATTGGCCTTTGTTCAAATGATGGCCAACATGAAAGGAGGTAAAACTTTAACGGAGTTAACAGTAGAAGCTAAATTCATTGCAGGTGGATCCATGTAATTATGAATACGGCAATTAATTTGTTTAGTAGATACAATTAATGAATAAAAAAAAGGAAGATGTCTTTGACAGAAATATTTTCGGCAAAAGGATTTTTATTTGATTTAAATGGCACTATGGTCAACGATATGCCTTATCATATTAAAGCATGGCATCAAGAAATAGTAAAATTGGGTGGCACCCTTAGCTTGGAGGAAATGAAACACCAATGTTATGGTAAAAATGACGAATTACTTGAGCGTATTTTCCCAGGGCGATTTACCATGGAAGAAAAAATAAAATTAGGCAATGACAAAGAAGCTTTATATCGTATTGAATTTAAGCCTCAGTTAAAACTCATTGACGGGCTTGCTCCTTTTTTAGCCACCGCTAGTGAAAGAAAAATCCAAATGGCCATTGGTTCTGCCGCCATCACCGAAAACATTAATTTTGTTATTGATAATTTACAAATAAGCCATTATTTCAGTGCCATTGTAAGTGCCAATGATGTTCAACAAAGCAAACCACACCCCGAAACCTTTTTGAAATGCGCTCAACGATTAGGCCTTTCTCCCCAAGAGTGTATTGTATTTGAAGACACTCCCAAAGGGGTGGAATGTGCATTGAACGCAGGCATGAAAGCGGTAGTTATTTTGGGAGAACACACTCAATCAGAGTTTGCATCCTTCGCCAACGTGATACATTATACAAGTGACTATGTTAAATTACTAGTTCACTAATTTGAAAACCATTTTACGATAGGTTTCTTAGATAAATATGTCAATTTGATGATTTATAATAAAAAACCATAAATTTAATCAAAGAACCATACAATATTGTTGAATTAAACTACATAAAAATGAGAAAGTCAATTTTATTTTCATTCATTGCAATTTTTATTGCATTTTTTTCAACTGCTCAATCAAATAGCCTTCAATTACATATCAAAACTTTTAATGAATACGATGCATCTTTTTCTGAAAAGGAGGACGATGGCTCTGGTTCCATTACTTACTTTAATGAATTTTTTGACGAACTATATATTTTCGTTGAAATTGACCCAAAAAATTTAAGTAAATATATCAAGCCAGGTGAATACAAACCATTCACTTTGAGAGTAAGTACTACAAAAGGAAAAGTGCAATTAAAAGAATTTAAAAAATCATTTAATTTTTCTACAGATGGATATGCGCATAATAAACATTATATCCTTTTCCAATTAAACAATGTAGGTTTTGACACGTATAAGTTCAAAGCAGATTTAATGAAAGGCAATACGATTATTGGTAGCGCTAAAAAGACGGTAGAAATCTGGGGAGGAGAGTAAAGGTTAAATCAATCAGCACTTTTATGCAATAAGCACCATAACATGGCATAAGCATACTTGTTGTTTATTTCCCGATACAAAATTTAGAGAAAATAAAATCTAACTGATCCTCGTTGGTGATTTGACCCGTGATGGTGCCTAAGTAATGTAATGCTTGGCGAATATCTAAAGCCAACAAATCGCCTGTTACATTATGCTGTAATCCAGTTTCAACATCATTCAATGCCATGGATAATTTTTTCAAGGAAGCGACATGTCTTGCATTGGTGATAATGGTACCCTCTTTTTGAATTGCTTCTCCCACCGCTTTTTCATACAAGAGATTTTCTAGTGATTTGATATTGTCCTTTTCTTTTGCAGAAATAAATACCACTTGGTTATAAGCACTATTTGATAATATAGATGGATCCGCTAGCAAATCCTTTTTATTTCCTACCAATATTAATTTATCCGCACTAACTTCCGATTGCCAGGTACTTACCTGATCTAAACCTTGGTCATTCACATCAAATAAAGCAATCACAATATCTGCCCCTAGTATTTTTTCTTTACTCTTTTCGATACCCATTTGCTCAATGCGATCGGTAGTGGACAACCTTATGCCTGCTGTATCTATCAATTTAAAAAGTACGCCCTGAATATTTAAATATTCTTCCACCGTATCACGAGTAGTGCCCGGTATCTCACTAACCAATGCCCTATTTTCATTTAACAACGCATTTAATAAGGTAGATTTTCCTGCATTGGGCTTTCCAACGATGGCTACCTGCACTCCATTTTTAATTACATTACCCAATTTAAAGGAGTCCAATAATGCTTGTGTTTTAATTTGCAATTGTTGTACTAAAACTTCTAATTCTTTTTTATTGGCAAAGGCAACATCCTCTTGTGAGAAATCTAATTCTAATTCAATCAAGGCCGAAAATTTAATTAGCTTCTCTCGCATTATTTGCAAGTCCGTGGAGAACCCTCCTTTCAAATTATGCAGGGCCGATTTTCGTGCAGCTTCGGTATTGCTGGCAATTAAATCAGCTACTGCTTCGGCTTGTGTTAAATCCAATTTTCCATTCAAAAAAGCCCTTTGTGTAAATTCGCCTGGCTTAGCCATTCTTGCGCCCGCCTGAATCATTAATTGTAAAATTTGATCCTGAATCAACGGAGCACCATGACAGGAAATTTCAACTACTTCCTCCCCTGTATAGGAACGTGGTGCACGATAAATACTTACCACTACTTCATCGATGGTCTCTGATCCATTCATTAATTTACCAAAATGAACCGTATGGGAGGGCTGTTGAATTAAACTCTTTTTAGAAAAAACCGATGCAGTGATTTCAATGGCCTGTGCGCCACTTAATCTAATCACTGCGATTGCGCCTAATCCAGGTGCAGTTGCTAAAGCTACAATCGTATCATTCCAAGTACTCAAATTTTCACGCATAGCGCAAAGATAGTCTATTGTATAAATTTAAATTAAAGGGCAGAAAAACAAATGGCAGCCTGTTTAGGGGCTGCCATTTAATTTTTATAAGTTACCGTTTAACGCCTAGTATGAAACATACAGGCATAAAAACTATTCGTCAGAAACTTGGAATACAATTGCTTGTCTATGGCGATATATTACATTCTTACCATTTTGAACAGCTGCCTTCCATTTTGGCCCTCTAGTAATTACACGAACTGCTTCATCTGCGGTACCATAGCCTGGGTTATTTTCAGCTCTTACGTCTGAAATTGAACCATCTCTTGATACAACGAAAGAAACGGTTACTGCATATCTTCCAGCAGGTGCGCCGTTTTCAACGGGTAAATCTCTATTCAAAGTTCTTTCTAGATAACGAATCCATCCAGATTGACCACCTGGGAATTCCGCAGGTTGTTGTACTACTGTGAAGATTTTATCTGTCTCTTCTTCAGGAGGTGCAACAGGGCCAGTACTTTGTTCAACTGGTGCAACGATACCATCGTCCTTAATACCTTTTTGGTCAACTGCACCAATTTTTACGTCTTCTAGTTTTTCAACTTCTTTTACCTCATCTTCTTTTTTCACTTCCTCATCCTTCACAATTTTAGGAGGAGTGAATTTTGCCATTTCCACTTTAGGTGGCTCCTGTTTTGGAGGTGGCGGCGGAGGTGGCGGTGGTGGCGCTTTCTTTTCTTGATTGTTAACATCGGCTAAAGAAACATCGGCAACAATAATGTCGGCTTTTGATTTTTTAGCGTTGTTAGACCAAATAGCACCACCCGCTAATAATGCTGTAATGGCTATCATAGCAATCAACGCCTTCTTAAGACGGTCGTTGTATGTTTTACGTAGCTCATAAGCACCATACTCCTTGTATCTGCCCTCAAAAATGAGGTCTAATACGTCAGCGGTTAATATTTTATTTATGTCCATTTTGAATGCTTTTTATGCTTTAAGGTTTTGCTGATGCATCGGAAATTTTCACCAATTGCTCTTCTGTTTCAAAAATGTCGACTAATGCGAATTTCTTAACTACGTTAATTGACATTTCATCTAAAATATCAATTACGTTTTTGTAATTGCAATATTGGCTAGGTTTGATCACCACTACTAAGTCATGTTCAGGGTCGTTAGGATCCGTCGCAATACTTCTTACATAGGCTTTCTTTTTAAGGATTACGTCTCTAATTGAGTTTTCTCCATTATAAGAAGCTGATAAGAAGTTAGAAGCATCCGGCTTTAACTGTCCTTCATAATAGTATAAGTGATTATCCGCACCCATTAAGATGGTTAAAGCACCTGACTCTTTCGCTTTGTTTTGCTCTTCAGGTTTTACTTTATCATCCGGCAAAAGCAACTTCATAGCGGTTGGTTGACTCATCGTGGTAGTGAAGATGAAGAAGGTAATCAAGAGGAAACCTAAATCCACCATCGGTGTCAAATCGACACGTGTTGATAGCTTTTTCCCTTTCTTGACACCGGGTCCTTTCTTATGGCCACCACCCGAGGTATCTAATTCTGCCATAGTAAATAGCTTTTAATCAGTTTATAATTTAATTATCCATTTTTTCTCCACTCATTGATTTCTTGTACAATTCTGAACCTGCTGGCGCATTTTCAGGATTGGTAACCATCTGGAACTTCTGAATGTTGTTCTTTTTGAATGCAGTTAATACGCCTTTGAAAGAAGGATACTTTGCTAAGTTGTCCCCTTTTAACAAAAGGTCCATTTTAGTTCCAGCATATGCTTCAGTAATGGCTTGCATCCAAACAGTTAATTCATTATTCGTAGTATCCTTACAAGGAATACCTGGAAGTGCATTTCCTTTTCTGTTTTCTTCAGAGATAGATAAGAAAGCGTTTAAGCCGCTAAAAGAAGCACCAATAAAACTGGCTGCCTTAAACTTAGCAACGTCAATTCCTGCATTCTTAGTGGTATTGATAGAATTAACGACTAATTCTCTTTTGCTCTTATCATCTATTGTTAAAAACACTTTACCATCTTTATCTATTGTAACCAATACAAAATCTTTGCTTGGTGCAACTTTTGATGCTACTGAACTTGGAGTAGTCACCGCAATTGCTTCAGCTGGTTTGAATTTAGTAGTCAAGATAAAAAATGACAATAAAAGGAAAGCCACATCACACATGGCAGTCATGTCGATGTTGGTACTCTTACGAGGTAATTTGGCTCTACCCATTTTTATTATCTTTTAATTTATTGATAAGGTTACCCTTATTTAAAATGTTATTTTCTACTACTTATAGTTAGCAGCGAAGCTTTGAGTTAAAGTAAATCCAGACTCATCGATACCATAAGTAATACCATCGATTCTTGTTGTGAATACGTTGTACATGATAATCGCTACTGCAGAAGTACCGATACCTAATGCGGTATTATATAAGGCCTCAGAGATACCTTGAGATAATTCACGAGCAGCTTCTCCACCACCTTCTTCTCCTAATTTAGAGAAAGAACGAATCATACCTAATACCGTACCGAACAATCCTAATAAGGTTGCTACTGATGCGATCGTTGATAAGAATACTAAGTTCTTTTCTAACATTGGTAATTCAAGTGCAGTTGCTTCTTCAATTTCTTTTTGAATATTTAAAACTTTCTGATCGGTATCTAATTCAGTATTTGAAATCATTTCTTTATATTTTTTCAAACCTGATTTCATTACATTACCTACAGAACCTTTTTGTTTGTCACACTCAGCAATCGCTTTATCCACTTCTTTGTTTGCTAAATGAAATTGTACTTTACGGATGAACTCAGTGTTGCTACCAGTACCTGCTGCTTTAGCAACAGTTAATAATCTTTCGATAACGAAAGTTAATACTACGAAAAAGCATCCAATCAAAATAGGCACGACGATACCACCCTCGTACATTTTAGTAAATGTTCCTTTTGGTCCTTTGTGTGAAGGCCAGAAACCACCACTAGGATCAGGATTAGTGAAATTTGCAGCATTACCTAATACAAAACGCCAGATAACATAGCCTGCTACGATACAAGCGATAGGTGCTAAAGTTGCAATCAAGTTGCCGCCTTTTTTCGGCTGTGCTGCTGTCTTTGGTGCAGCGGTTGCAGTTGGTTTAGTTAAATCAGCCATGATTCAATTGATTTTTGGTTTTAAATAAAAATTTATAAAAAGATTTTATCCTTTTCACTATTGATTAGAATTCACTCGGATCTCTACGCACTAGTTTCTAAGGGGTTACAAAATAAGTAATTTATTGGTTGAAACAAATTTCAACGCATTTTTTTATTTAAAAATTAATCTAGCTAACTACTGTTAATAGAAATCAATATATTTATCATTCTATTTTAGTACCAATATTTATATAATATGAAAAAACTTCTAGTATTTACTAGTCTTTGTGTCGTTTTGACAACAAGTGTAAACGCACAAAAAATGGACACTTCTAGTGTAAAAAAAGACGCACCTGCCAAACCCGGGCCCAAAGCCTTTGGCGACGTAATCACCAAAAAAGCAGTGAGCCAAAAAGGGGTATTTAACGTTCATTTTCAAGACGATAAATACTTTTTTGAAATTCCAGACAGCTTATTGGGCCGTGAATTATTGGCAGTTACCCGATTTGCCAAAGTAGCGGGCGGGGCGAGACGCTATGGCGGGGAGGAAGTAAACGAGCAAAGCCTTTTATTTGAAAAAGGACCAGGTCAAAAAATATTCATGCGCGTGGTGACCTTAATTTCAAAGGCCGATTCTACCCAAACCATCGCAAAAGCGGTGAAAAACTCAAATTTAGACCCGATTGTGGCTTCTTTTGACATAAAAGCCCTAGGAAAAGACTCTACCAGCAGTGTTATTGAGGTAACTGACTTCTTTAAAGGAGACAATCAAGCGGTTAGTTTAACAAGTGGAGAAAAGAGAAGCTTTAATCTTTCAGGCTTGGCATCGGACAGATCCTATATTGAAAGCATCAAGTCTTACCCTATTAATTTGGAAATTAGGACAGTAAAAACCTATTCAGCAAGTGCTCCTACCCCAGGTAGTCCTTTAGGAGGTGCTGCAATTCCAGCTGCAATCAATGCTGGGGCCGTTACCTTCGAGTTAAATACTTCAATTAGACTATTACCTAAGGTTCCAATGCATACCCGTTTATTTGACCCTAGAGTGGGTTATTTCGCAGATAATTTTGTGCAATATTCGGACGATCAACACAAAGTGGAAAACCAAATATTCGCTGTACGTTATAAATTAGAGCCAAAGCCAGCTGATATGGAAAAGTACAAGAGAGGTGAATTGGTGGAGCCAGTTAAACCTATCGTATATTATATCGACCCTGCAACCCCTAAAAAATGGGTGCCTTATTTAATGGCAGGAGTCAATGACTGGAATGTTGCCTTCGAAAAAGCAGGTTGGAAAAATGCTATTCAAGGTAAAGAATGGCCTAATGATAGTACAATGAGTTTAGAGGATGCACGTTTTTCAGTGATTCGTTATTTTGCCTCTGACATTGAAAACGCTTACGGACCTCAAGTACACGATCCTAGAAGTGGTGAAATTTTAGAAAGCCATATTGGCTGGTACCATAATGTGATGAACTTAGTGCATGACTGGTATATGATTCAAACAGCTGCTGTAGATCCTGCTGCAAGAAAAATGAAATTCGACGATAGCTTAATGGGTAATTTAATTCGTTTCGTATCTTCTCATGAAGTGGGACATACATTAGGCTTGAGACATAATATGGGTAGCAGTAGCAAAACTCCAGTAGAGAAATTAAGAGACGCAAAATGGTTGGAAGCCAATGGTCATACTGCGAGCATTATGGATTACGCACGTTTTAACTATGTAGCGCAGCCTGAAGACAATGTTACACAAATGGGATTGTTCCCTCGTATCGGGGACTATGATAAGTGGGCCATTAAGTGGGGCTACACTTATACAGGTGTGGGAGATGAAGCAGATAAAAAAATTAACAACAAATGGATCATTGATGCTTTAAATAGCAATGATCGTTTATGGTTTGGCGGAGAAGGATTTAATGCAGACCCACGCGCACAAACAGAGGATTTAGGAGATAACTCCGTTTTAGCAAGCGAGTATGGAATAAAAAACTTAAAGCGTATTGTTGTTAAACTTCCAGAATGGACAAAAGAAGAAGGAGATCGTTATCAAAATTTAAATGATATCTATACACAACTTGTTGGACAATACAGTCGCTATATGGGACATGTATTAAAAAATGTAGGGGGTGTATATGAAACAATTAAAAGTGTAGAGGAAAAAGGTGATGTATATACTGCAACACCGGTTGCAATACAAAAGTCTGCAATGAATTTTTTACAAACACAATTATTTGCAACACCTAAATGGTTATTAGATAATACAATTTTGAATAAAATATCTAATCCAGTGGCCAATGAAAGATTGCAATCTGTTCAAACAAGTGTTTTAAAGAATTTATTAGAAAAGGGACGCTTGTACCGTTTAACCACAAGCACTACTCGTTTTGGAAATGCCTCTTACTCCTTACATGATATGATGGAGGATACAAGAAAAGGTTTATTCTCTGAATTGAATAGCCGTCAAGCAACAGACGTATTCCGTCGTAATTTGCAAAAAGTATATGTATCGCAATTAGGTGATTTAATTAATCCTTCTACTGGCGCTACAGCAGGTGCACCCGTATTGAGAATGGGCCCTGCAATTGATTTTGAAAATACTGATATTGTTTCTGAAGCTAAAGCGCAATTGAAAAAATTAGCTGCAGCTATTCAAGCCAACAAAGGAAGTATCAATGATGCAAGTTCTGTAAGCCATTTTGATGACTTACAAGATCGTATTAAACATATTTTGGATCCTAAATAATTACTTTAGTTTTCAAAAGCAAAAGGCCCGCAAGCGGGCCTTTTGCTTTTTTATCGTTTTTGAAATAAAAATAAAAACTAAAAAAGCACGCCGATGATTTTATGGCCCGCTTGCGGGCCTTTGCTTTTTTATCACTTTTAAAATGAAATATAAAAGTTCAAAAAAGTACGCCGATAATAACAAAAGGCCCACAATGCGGGCCTTTTGTTATTTCACCAATCTAGCTATTAGAATTAAATACATACTCGCCTCTCGCGCACAAAACGCTGTAGCAATAATAAATTGAATACGTTTCTTTTACTATTTACTAATTGTAAATTTTGCAGTTTAAGTACTCGCTTCGCTATGTTCGAAGTTAGGCTTTGGTATATATTTAATTCTAATTGCCATTGAGGCATTATCAAATATTTATACCAACTATTCATAGCGTAAGGCGTTAATCGGATTCAGTGAGGCAGCTTTCATGGCAGGATAAATACCTGCAGCCAAGCCTACTACCGAACAAATGATTATCCCTGTAAAGACCCAGAACCAAGGAACGACAAAGCCTGTATTCAATATTAAACTAAATAAATTACCTACTCCCACGCCAAGTAAAATGCCAAAAAAGGCACCTAATAAACTAATACATACGCTTTCAAATAAAAACTGACGGCGCACATCTTTCTTTTTGCCACCCAATGCTTTAATCAACCCCACTTCACGGGTTCTTTCGCTAACCGCAACCAACATAATATTCATTAAACCAATGGCAGCACCAATTAAAGTAATCATTCCTATGGCACCTGCAGCGCCACTAATGCCGGCTAAAAATCCAATAAACATATCAGCGAACTTATCACTTTTATCTATCACAAAATTATCTGCTTCGGCAGGAATTAACCTTCTTGCTTTTCTCATTTGCTCGGTTGTTTCTCCTATTGCCGGCTCTAATTCTGTTACATTATTCACCATCACACCAATGGCATAGGATGGATTTATATTGGCAAATTGCCTTACATTTTTTATGGAAGTAATGGCAATATCATCCTGGCGCATCATCGCGCTTGAGCCCTTAGATTTTAGCAAGCCAATTACTCGATAGGGTTTGCTTTGTAATAGAATAACTTTATCAATACAGGCCGATGGCTTATTCGGAAATAATTTAGCAGCCACATTACTACCAATGATACATACATTTCTACCTGAGGCAATATCAACATTGTTTAAGTTACGCCCTGCTGTTAATGAATAACCATTTACTGGTAAATAGTTTTCGTCGCCACCCATTAAACTAATTTGGGGATTGGTTTTTTTATCCTTGTAATGTAATTCATTGTTACCTCCCGCCCTTCTTGAAATACTTACAACAGCCCTTGAAAAACTAAAATGGTCTTTGAAGTAGGTCGCTTCTTCAATTCTAATGGGCTTATCTAAATTTGATTTTTTTTCTTTCTGTCCTTTTTTTGATTTAGCAAACTCTTCGCCGTTATTCCCCCCAATTCTTGCATTTAATTCTTTATAGCGTACACTAAATGCATTGGCCCCCATAAAAGAAAAGTTCTCTTTTAAACTTTGATTCATTGCAGAAATCGCGGTAATAATACCAATTAAGGCCATGATCCCAAAAGCAATAATCGCAACCGTAATACCGGTTCGCAGTTTATTCCCTTTTACCGTTCTCCATGCCAATGCAAATGAATCCTGAATAGTCATTATTTGAGGTTTATTAGCCTAAAGGTAGTGCGATTTCAACAATATGTGCTTTGACAGGGCTACTATTTGAGGAACGGCTATATGAGTATATAATTGAACAATAAGGGAGGGAAAACACCTAGCACCAATAAGATAATGGCAATTACCCATAGCTTCAGTTCATATTGTTTGCCTATTGGGTGGATGGCTGGTGTGCCTTCTGCAAAATACATTGCCTGCACTAGCTTAAAGTAATAATAAACGCTGATGGCTGCAAATACCACAGCAGTAATCAATAGCCAAATGCCTGCGCCTGCAGTAAATAAAGCATTTAGCATGTAGTACTTGGCAAAAAAGCCAGCAGTCAAAGGTATCCCTGCTAATGAAAATAAAAATAAAGTAGTTAAAAAAGCCAAAGTGGGATTGGATTTAGCCAACCCATTAAAAGACTCAATACTATAGTCTTTCATTTTTATTAATACCGCAAATACACCAATCGTAGCTAATGAATAAGCAACTATGTATAATAAAATTCCTTCGTTGTTAAAGGTTGAATTACCGTATAATGCAAATAACATAAAGCCAGCTTGCGCAATACTTGAATACGCCAACATACGCTTCACGCTTCGCTGAAATACCGCAGTAACATTACCTACTAATAAAGTAGCTACAATGACCAATGGCAATATAATCATCCAAGTGCCTTGCCCTAATGCAACACGTTGCACTTCGAATATTTTGATAAATGCAATAAATCCTGCCGCTTTGACAACTGTTGCCATGAACGGCGTAAACACCGTAGGCGCTCCATCATAAACATCAGGTGTCCAAAAATGAAAAGGGGCTGCTGAAACTTTAAAATTCATTGAAACAAATAACAAAAGCAATCCTGCAGACATTAAAAAATGTTCATTGGGTATGTTTGTGATGGGGTTAACCACCGGCGTTGTTAAAGTAAAAGTACCCGTAGCACCATAAATAAATGCAATCCCTAACAACAAAATTCCTGTTGAAAAAGAGCCCATTAAAAAATATTTTATCGAAGCTTCATTGCTAAATAAATTCTTTTTATCGGAGCCGGTCAAAATATATAAAGGAATAGACAAAATCTCAATTCCAATAAATAACATCAATAAATTATTGAAGGAGGTTAATAGACTCACCCCACATAAAATAAAAAAGAAAATAGCATAAAAATCTGCAGTATGGTTGCCTATTTTTTCAATCTCTTCCCCATTGATCCATAAGTAAATGAATGTGATTACAAATAATATTGTGTTTACATAAAGGCCCATTTGATTAAACTCTAGCATTCCCTTGGTATTAAACTCAATGGACCACCAATTGTTTAATTGCGCTAGGTTGGCTACAATTAGTACCAGCATACCCATCAAGCCAATACTTCTTTGCAATTTTGACGAAGTAGTTCCCCAAGAAACAAACATCATGATAACCCCTAATAAAGTTGAAACTATTATAGCATTCATTACTAATTCATTTAATTATTTGACAAACAATTGTTGTAAGGTATCCGAGCTGATATTAAATAATAACTGCGGATACACCCCTGTGACAAAAACAATTACCAATAACACAATTAATATGCTTTGGGCATTTTTATTTGGTAATTGCATTTTATTTATTGCATCGCTCACTTCGCCATAAGCAATTTTTTGTACCATATTCAAAGTGTATATCGCAGCCAATACAACACTTACTCCTGCGAATGCGGCCATCCAAGGACTAAATTGGAAAATGGCATTGAACATTAAAAATTCACCCACAAAAGCATTGGTTAAAGGAAGTGCAATATTGGCAAAAGCAAAACCAACTAATAAAATGGCTAGCGTAGGTTGCTTTTTAGCAAGCCCTCCTAAGGCCTTCATGGATCTGGTACCTGTTTGTTGCTCAATAATGTCAGCAATAATCCAAAGACCTAATACATTGATACCATGTGAAAACAATTGAATCATGACCCCTTGTACTCCAATAGATTTAAACGTAAATAAGGCAGCACTCATTAAACCAATATGGGCAATGGAGGAATAAGCAATTAATCGCTTTACATCATCCTGGCGTATAGCAATAAAGGAAGCGTACAAAACGCCTATAATGGAAAGGGTAACTACAAAGTGTGCATGGCTTAATGACGCAGCTGGAAACAATGGAAGTAACCAACGCATTACTCCATATAAACCCATTTTTACCATCACCGCACTTAGCACCATTGTCACTGGAGTGGGAGATTGTTCATAGGCATCCGGCTGCCATGTATGTAAAGGGAAGATGGGCATTTTAATGGCAAAAGCTGTAAAAAATAGCGCGAAAGCGGTAAGCTGCTGACCTTTCGTCAATAGTGCACTTTTAAATGAACCAATTAAAAAACTATGGTCAGGTGTGTTGGTGTAAACCAAAATAATACCAATTAACATTAATAAAGATCCCAAAAACGTATAGATGAAAAATTTAAAAGTAATCGCGACTCTTTTTTCTCCTCCCCAAATTGAACATAAAAAGTAAACTGGAATTAACGCCAACTCCCAAAAGAAATAAAATAACAAAGCATCTCCTGCTAAAAACACACCCAATAAACCAGTTTGTGTAAATAACATTAAAGACAAAAATTGATTTCTATTTTTTATTTCATTTTTTGATGTAGCAATAAAAATAGCTGGGAAGCTAATGCCGGTTAATAAAACCAGTATTTTGGCCAAACCATCCGCTGACAATAAAAATCTTGCATTAATGCTTAAAATCCAATTCGCATCAAAACTCGTTGCTCCATTAAAAGCAATATTAAATGCAAGTGCCATTGTCACGCCACTACATGCAATAGCAACGTAATTTGCTTTTTCATTATGTTTAACAAACAGCAAAATAATAGCTGCGATAAACGGAATACATAAAGTTGAAAGTAATAACATTATTGCTATAAATTTATTTAATCAAATTATTAAAGAATCGGATGATGGCAACATCATTAAACCAACAAAGGAAAAGCAGAATTATGCCAACGACCGTAAATAAAATATAATACCCTACTTGTCCATTTTGTACTAGTCTAATTTTTCTTGCGCTAAATTGAACAAGTTTGCCCGTTCCATTCACAGCACCATCAATGATATTTTTTTCAATGATTTCCTTTAAGAAACCTGCCAATTTATGTAAGGGTTGAACAATTGCATTTTCATACAATTCATCAACATACCATTTATGGTATAAGAATTTACCCAAAGCAGTTTGAGGTTCATCATCTGCTTGGCGCTTATACCTGTTAATAGCTACTAATAATGCAATGACCGCAATACTAACCGAAGCGCCCATCAAAGCCCATTCAGTTGAATGTGATAGCGCTACTTCCTTTACTTCTCCCACAATTGGAATTAATTGATGAGATAGCCAATGATGCCCTCCCATTAATTCAGGTATTCCAATGGCACCAGCTATGGCACTTGCTACTGCTAATATAATTAAAGGCAAAGTCATTGCTGAAGGACTTTCATGTAAATGATGTGCTTGATCCTGAGTACCTCTAAACTGTCCTAAGAAAGTAGTGACATATAAGCGGAACATATAAAAGGCAGTCATCGCAGCACCTACTACGCCTAATCCCCAGTAAATTGGATTTTTGGCAAAGGCAGCCGCTAAAATTTCATCTTTAGAAAAGAAACCACTAAAAGGAGGCACCCCGGCAATAGCAATACATCCAATTAAAAAAGTAAGATGCGTAATGGGCAATTTAGCTTTCAACCCTCCCATTTTACGAATATCTTGTTCATGATGCATTGCATGAATTACAGAACCCGCTCCTAGGAATAATAAAGCTTTAAAAAACGCATGGGTAATTACATGAAACACAGCGCCAGAATAAGCACCTACACCCAATCCTAAAAACATATAACCTAACTGACTTACTGTTGAATAAGCCAATACTTTTTTAATATCGTTTTGCTTAATGGCAATAGTTGCCGCCAATAAAGCAGTACTAATTCCCACAATTGCCACAACATGTTGTGTCAATTCGCTCGCACTAAATAATAAATTTGAACGGGTAATCATGTAAATACCAGCGGTGACCATGGTTGCAGCATGGATTAATGCAGAAACGGGTGTTGGACCCGCCATTGCATCAGGAAGCCAAGTATATAAAGGTATTTGCGCACTCTTTCCCATGGCACCTACAAATAATAAAAGGGTGATCGCTGTAATATCGGTAGTAGATAATTTAGCTAAACTTTGGGCAGTTAGTACACTACCGTAACTCACGGTGCCTAACTTTACAATTAACCAGAAAATAGCCAGTAAAAAACCAAGGTCACCGATACGATTCATGACAAAGGCTTTCTTAGCAGCATAATTATATGTAGCATTGGTAAACCAATACCCAATTAATAAATAGGAACACAATCCTACCCCTTCCCAACCTATAAACATAATTACATAGTTGTCGCCTAATACCAATAGCAACATCGAGAATACGAATAAATTTAAATAAGCGAAGTAGCGTGCATAATGTGGCGCTTCTTCCTCTTTCATATACGCAGTAGAATATAAGTGAATCAAGGAACCCACTCCTGTAATGACCAGCAAAAATAAACTTGATAAAGCATCTACTTTTAAATCAAAGGGGATTTTGAAATTAGCCGTATTGATGAAATCAAAAAAGTGCACGGTTGCAGCCCCATTAGATTGTACATTTAAAAAAGCCAATACACTAAATACAAAAGAAATTAAAATGAAGCCCGTTGCATTATAAGCGATTACTTTTTTACTCCAAATATTACGACCTAACCCATTGAACAAAAATCCAATCAGCGGCCATAGTACTATTAATCCTATTATTAGTTTCATGCGAAATGAATTAATTCTTTAATCTATTTAAGAAATTGATATCGGTTGAATGTGTGTTTCTATACATCATTACAATAATGGCTAAGCCAACACTTACCTCGGCTGCTGCCACCACCATTATAAAAAATACAAATATTTGTGCATCAATACCCGCCGTGCTTGTTGGTGAAGCAGCCAATGCAGCTCCACTGTGCATTTTTGAAAAAGCAACCAACAATAAGTTTACCGCGTTTAACATTAATTCAATGCACATAAATACAATAATGGCATTGCGTCTTGTTAGCACGCCAACCACGCCGATGCTAAATAAGGTTAAGCAAAAAAAGATATAGTACTGAATAGGCATACCGAATATTTTAATGAATTATTTTAATTTAATTTTTTCAATGTTTATTTTTTTCCAATAATGACTGCTCCCACCATCGCACTTAAAAACAACACACTGCTTATTTCAAAAGGCAATACATAATCATTAAATAAGGCTTTACCCAATGGATGAATTAAACCAATTGTACCTTCTTTCATTAAAACTTGCTTCCCTTGCAATTGCGCGGTTTGTTTTACTAATGCGATTAATAAAATCAACAGGCTTCCTCCAGATAAAACACCTACAAACTTGGTAAGTAATTTTTTTTGAGGCTCATTGTCTGACTTTACATTCATTAACATGATGACAAACAGGAACAATACCATGATGGCTCCGGCATATACAATAATGTTTACAATCGCCAAAAACTGGGCATTCAATAAGATATAATGTCCTGAGATGGCAAAAAACACCAAAATTAACCATAACACACTATGAATAGGGTTCTTGCTAACCAATACCATAATTGCACTAACAATTGCAAATGCAGATAAGGCAAAAAATAAAATTTCTAATGTACTCATATCAATTAAGCTTCTACTCCTTTTGCCTCCGCAAAAGCTTCCGCTTCTGTCTTTGGATTAGGAATTAATAAATCAGGTTTGCCATAAATAAATCCTTTACGTGTAAAGTTTGCTGGTGCGAAAGTTTCACTTAAATAAATTGCGTCTTTCGGACAAGCGTCTTCACATAAACCACAGAAAATACAACGAAGCATATTAATTTCATATTTAGCTGCGTACTTTTCTTCTCTATATAAATTTTCTTCACCTTCTACTCTTTCAGCAGCTTCCATGGTAATTGCTTCTGCAGGACAAGCTACCGCACACAATCCGCAAGCGGTACAACGCTCACGCCCTTCCTCGTCCCTGTTTAACACATGCAAGCCCCTGAATACTGGACTAAATTCACGCTTTTCTTCGGGGTAGCGGATAGTAGGTTGTTTCTTAAACATATGACTAAACGTAATCATCATCCCCTTAATAATATTAATCAAATACAAGCGCTCCCAAAACGTCATTGGTTTTCGGTTTACAGCTTGTGCTTTATTGGTTAATGCTTGCATACTATTTGAAATAATTAATTAAAATAAAATTATTGGTTGGCTAATATTACAGCGCCTGTAACTAACATATTAAATAATGCCAATGGTATTAAAGTTTTCCAACCCAAGCCCATTAGTTGATCATATCTAAAACGTGGAATTGTCCAACGTATCCACATAAATAAGAAAATAAATAGTACAATTTTAATGAGCAAAGTACCCACTCCAATCATTGCCGCAATATTTGGCGATACACTTGCTTCATTAAAGAAAGGAAGGTCATAACCACCAAAATACATGGATGCCATAATTGCACTACTCATAATCATGTTT
Source organism: Bacteroidota bacterium (assembly GCA_947457075.1). Taxonomy (GTDB): domain Bacteria; phylum Bacteroidota; class Bacteroidia; order Chitinophagales; family Chitinophagaceae; genus Sediminibacterium. The sequence goes on along the minus strand of CANGUG010000004.1, from coordinate 39,335 downwards.
ATGTACTCGGCAAATAAATAAAAACCCAACTTCATTGAAGAATATTCCTGATGGTATCCAAAGTTTAATTCATTCTCTGCTTCTGGCAAATCAAAAGGTGTTCTGTTACACTCTGCCATTGCCGTGATAAAGAAAATTAAAAAACCCAATGGTTGATAAACGATATTCCACCAATTTCCACTCACTTGTTGCTCCACAATTGTTTTTAAACTTAATGAGCCAGTCGTCATTAATAAAGCAATCAATGCCAAGCCCATTGCTAGTTCATAGCTAATGGCCTGTGATGCCGCACGCAATGCAGACATTAATGAAAACTTATTATTGGAAGCCCATCCCCCAATCATAATTCCATAAACCCCCATACTTACCACCGCAAACACATATAAAATACCAATGTTAACGTCGGCAATTTGTAATTCAATATGACGGCCAAATACATCTATTGCACTTCCCCATGGAATAACGGCACAAGTCATTAAACTAGCTGTCATGGCCAATCCTGGTCCTAAAATAAACAACCACTTATTGGCAGCATTGGGAATAATTTCTTCCTTCATGATTAATTTCAATCCATCCGCTAATGGTTGCAATAAACCAAAAGGGCCAGCACGGCTTGGACCTGGACGGTCTTGTAAAATAGCAGCTACTTTACGTTCTGCAAAAGTGGTATAAAGGGCAATACCTAAGCTAGCTAAAACAATAATAGCTATCATAATTAATTTTTCTATCATTAATGCCCAATCTAGTGCGAGAATTGTCATGTTATAAATATTAATGTGCGCTTAGGAAGCGTTTTCAATTTTATTAAAAGTATCACCATGAGAAGGTCCTTGAATTTGACCCAAATGAATATTTTGTTGATTCACTTCACTTTCGTCATGAATATCCATGAGCAAATGTGGCGCCCTTCCCCCATTTACAGCTAAGAATGTTTCAGTTGGTTTTGTAGTACCCACTTTACCTGAGTAATGACCTTGAGAAATTACTGAAGCACGGCTAATTTCACGTGGCCCTTCAATTACCCAATCACTTGCATTCTTTTTATCGAAACGACAAGTGTTACAAATCCATCCTGGCTCACCATCGGGTGTATCTTCAATTTCACCCCACTCATCCTTACGTGCAGTTACACGATATACTTCGTCACCTCTATTCCACAAAGTAACCCTTCCCGAACAAGTAGGACAGTCACGATGCGCATCCATTGGTTTTAAAAACCAAACACGATTTTTAAAGCGGAATGTTTTATCCGTTAAAGCACCTACTGGGCATACATCAATAACGTTACCAATAAATTCATTGTCCAAACTCTTTTCAATATGTGTAGCAATTTCTGCATGATCGCCTCTGTCTAATATGCCATGTACACGCTTATTGGTTAATTGATCGGCAGTGAACACACAGCGGTAACATAAAATACAACGCGTCATATGCAATTGTATGTTTTTACCTAAATCATGCTTTTTGAAAGTTCTTTTTTGAAATTCAAAACGTGTTTTTGATTTGCCGTGATCAAAACTTAAATCCTGCAAATGACATTCACCGGCCTGGTCACATATTGGACAATCCAAAGGATGATTCAACAATAAAAATTCTACTACCCCCGCGCGCGCATCCAATACTTTTTCACTGGTAATATTTTTTACTTCCATGCCATCCATCACCGTCGTACGACAAGACGCTACTAATTTTGGCATGGGTCTTGGATCTTTTTCAGAACCTTTTGCCACTTCCACTAAACAAGTGCGGCATTTACCTCCACTTCCTTTCAATTTGCTATAATAACACATTGCAGGAGGGGCAACTTCACCACCTATTTGACGTGCAGCTTGTAAAATAGTAGTGCCTGCTGGTACCTCTATTGTGATGCCGTCCACTGTTACTTTAAATAATGTTTGTTCGCTCATAGTTTATCTTTCTATATTATGCAGGTACATGAATTGGATCCGCATAGTGTTGTAAACCAAAATTGCTTGTTTGTGCTAATTCGGGATTGTTTACATGCCATTCAAACTCGTCACGGAAATGACGAATGGCAGCAGCCACCGGCCAAGCAGCAGCGTCACCTAATGGACAAATAGTATTTCCCTCAATTTTTCTTTGAATATCCCATAGTAAATCAATGTCACTCATTTCCCCTTTACCTGTTTCAATTTTATGTAAAATCTTTTCCATCCAACCCGTTCCTTCACGGCAAGGTGAACATTGCCCACAACTTTCATGACGATAAAATCTTGCTAAAGTGTAGGTGTTTTTTACAATACATTGATCCTCGTCTAAAACAATAAAACCACCCGATCCCAACATGGATCCAGTTGCAAAACCGCCATCACTTAAACTTTCATAGTTCATGTAACGTGTTTCCCCCTTGGCAGTTTTTAATAATAAATTGGCTGGTAAAATAGGTACCGAAGATCCACCTGGAATACAAGCTTTTAATTTTTTACCATCTTTGATACCACCGCAATATTCGTCACTGTAAATAAATTCTTCTACTGATATGGTCATATCAATTTCATACACACCTGGTTTATTAATATTACCACATGCAGAAATTAATTTAGTACCTGTTGATTTTCCAACGCCAATTTTTGCATATTCTTCACCACCCATATTAATAATGGGCACTACCGCTGCTAATGTTTCTACATTGTTCACCACTGTTGGACGCATCCATAAACCTTGAATGGCAGGAAATGGAGGTTTAATTCTTGGATTACCTCTTTTACCCTCTAGTGATTCAATCAAAGCTGTTTCTTCACCACATATATAAGCACCACCGCCGCGTTGTACATGTATATTACACTCAAAGCCAGTTCCTAAAATATTTTTTCCTAACCAACCTGCTGCTTTTGCTTCATTGATGGCCTCTTCCAAAATATCTGTGATCCATGCATATTCACCTCTTATATATATGTAAGTATCATTTGAGCCTAAAGCATAACTTGATACAATTAAACCTTCAATTAACAAGTGCGGGATAAACTCCATCAAATAACGATCCTTAAATGTACCTGGCTCTGATTCATCGGCATTACATACTAAGTGACGAGGTACCCCTTCAGGCTTTGCAATAAAACTCCATTTCATTCCTGTTGGGAAGCCTGCACCACCACGCCCTCTTAATCCACTTTTTTTCACCTCTTCCACAATGGCATCTGTGGTCATTTCCTTCAAAGCTTTTTCTACCGAGCGGTATCCTCCCTCACGACGATACACTTCATAAGTACGAATACCTGGTACATTTGCTTTGTCTAATAATAATTTTACGCCCATTTTAATATATTTAATTCAGGTCTTACTTAATTTTTGTTTGCATTAATTGTTGGCTGCAGCTTGTGCACGATATTCCGCAATAATGCTATCCACTTTTTCTTTCGTCAAATGTTCTTTATAAATTTTACCCACCTGCATCATAGGTGCATATCCACATGCCCCTAAACATTCTACAAGTTTTAAAGTAAACATCCCATCCTTGGTTGTTTCGCCTGGCTTAATGTCCAATGTTTTTTTAATATAATCAATGATATTGTCTGAACCGCTTACCATACATGGACCCGTTTGACAAACTTCAAAAACAAACTTACCTACTGGCTTTAAATTATACATGCTATAAAAAGTAGCCACTTCATAAACTTCAATTGGTTCAATTTGCAATAAGCTTGCAACATAGTCCAAAGTTTCAGTAGATAACCACCCGCCAAAGCTGTCTTGTGCTAAATGCAAGGCAGGCAGCAATGCACTTTTTTGTTTTCCTTCTGGATAACGAGCTACCAAGCGTTTAAACTCGGTCATTTGTGTATCATTAAAAGTAGTAGCCATATTTAAAACTTTCTTTTTTCTATAATTCTTTTCAATTCAAACACTTTACTCCATTAATTGAACCCTATTCTTTCATCATCAATCTCATTGTCAAAGCAATTCAATTACCCACAAATCGCTAAGCAATTTAAATGCTACGCATCTAATTCACCGGCAATCAAATTCAAACTACTCATGGTCACCACCGCATCACTTAACATCCCGCCCGTAATTAATTCAGGATAGGCTTGATAATAAATGAAACAAGGACGACGGAAATGCAAACGGAATGGAGTACGACCCCCATCACTTACTAAATAAAATCCTAATTCACCATTACCCCCTTCCACAGCACTGTAAATTTGTCCTTTAGGTAAATCTATTTCACCCATAATAATTTTGAAGTGCCAAATTAATGCCTCCATATTATTATATACATCTTCTTTCTTAGGCAGATAATATTCAGGTACATCTGCATGGAATATTTCTGCTTCGGTTCCTTTAAAAGATTGTACTTTTTCGTAAGCCTGCTTGATAATGGAAATACTCTGCCACATTTCTGCATTACGCACTAAGAAACGATCATAGTTATCACCTGTGGTTCCTACTGGAATGCTAAAATCAAGGTCCTGGTAACTACTATAAGGATGCGCAACGCGTACATCATAATCCACCCCTGCAGCGCGCAGGTTAGGACCCGTAAATCCATAATTCATGGCTCTAGCTGCACTAATGCCTCCTGTACCTTGTGTACGCTCCATGAAAATACGGTTACGTGTAAATAGGTTTTCAAACTCTTGTAAAACCTTTGGATATTCATTTAAAAATTTCTCGAGCTTCGTAAACGCTGTATTGGTGAAATTCCTTTCAAAGCCGCCAATACGACCAATATTTGTAGTAAGGCGGGACCCGCATACCTCTTCATATATTTCATAAATTAATTCTCTGTATTGCATCACATACAAAAAGCCAGTGTATGCCCCCGTATCCACACCCACAATGGAGTTACAAATTAAGTGATCAGAGATTCTAGCCAATTCCATGATTATGATTCTTAAATAATCAACACGTTTAGGTGTTTCAACTTTTAAAAATCTTTCGCAGGTAATATGCCAACCCATATTATTAATAGGGCTGCTACAATAATTTAAACGATCAGTAATTGGTGTGATTTGGTATAAATTTCTTCGTTCTGCTAATTTTTCAAATGCACGATGAATGAACCCTACCGATTGTTCTGTTGACACTACTCGCTCTCCATCAATTTCCATGATATTTTGAAATACCCCGTGCGTAGCAGGATGCGTAGGCCCTAAATTAAGGGTAGTAGTGGTTTTTTCAATTGAACCCTCTGGTAAAACTATATTGTGATGTGCTTCCATAGTATGCTTTGTTACGCTTAGCTAATTTTAAAATTTCAATTACCCTCTTCCAAACATTTCGTCGTCTTTATCAATTCTTGTTTGATCCTCTAATGGGAATTCTTTTCTTAGAGGAAAATAATCCATTTCATCTACATTCAAAATACGTTTCAAATTTGGATGACCTATAAAATTAATTCCAAAAAAATCATAGGTTTCACGCTCCATCCAGTTAGCACTTTCAAATAATTTTGTTGCTGTAAAAACATCGGGTTGAGCAACAGGTACTGCAACCGAATAACGCAAACGAATATTATCTACAAAATTATGTAAGTGATAAACAACTACTAACTCGGCGTCTTTTTGATCAGGATAATTTACACCACACAAATCAGTTAAAAAAGTAAAGCCCAATTCATCAAACAGAAATTGCATTACTTTTAAATTTTGTGCAGCAGGCGATTCGAAAGAAAGTATTCCTGAGTCAGTTGAAAACAAAGAAACCTGTTCGCCAAATTTCTCTTCCAATTTTTCTTGTATCGTTGTATATGTTAAAGACATATTATTGAACTAGTTTTTTATTTTATTGGATACCATAGCTGTTTAGTAAATCTTTGTATTGATCGCTATTTCTACGACGAATACTTTCTTGACCAACTAAATCTTGGATTTTCATAAATCCATCAATAATGGCTTCTGGTCTTGGAGGACATCCGGGAACATAAACGTCCACAGGAATCACTTGGTCTATCCCTTGTAAAACACTATACGTATCAAATATTCCACCACTAGAAGCACATGCTCCAACAGCTATTACCCAGCGTGGCTCTGCCATTTGCAAATACACTTGACGTAATACAGGTGCCATTTTTTTTGCGATTGTTCCCATCACCATTAATAAATCACACTGGCGTGGAGAGAACCCAACACGCTCTGAACCAAAACGAGAAAGGTCATAATGGGATGCCATGGTTGCCATGAATTCAATACCACAACAAGAAGTGGCAAAAGGCAATGGCCATAATGAATTTTTTCGTGCAAGTCCTACCACCGAACTTAATTGTGTTGCAAAAAATCCTTCTCCTCCTATACCATCTGGTGCAGGTGCCATTGAAATTGCATCTGCAATTTCTGCTTCTTTTGGATGAATGTTAAATCTAACTGGACGCATATGTATGCTTTGTATTTTTAAAAAATATTAATCTTCCCATTTTAATGCACCTTTCTTAATGATGTATATAAAACCAACTAAGAAAAATGAAACAAATAAAATAACTTCTCCTAAACCACCCCATCCTAAACTTTTAAAATTCACTGCATATGGATAAAAGAAAATTACTTCCACATCAAACAAAACAAATAGAATAGCAATTAAAAAATATTTAATCGCCATTGGAGATCTTGCGTCTCCGTGCGTAGGAATTCCACTAGTGAAAGTGGCTAACTTGTCGTCTGTTTTACGCTTTGGTCCAAGTAAGCTAGAAACCAAAATCATGAACGCTACAAAACCACCAGCAAATAGTATTTGCAAGGCAATAGGAAGGTAATTGGCAGCATTATTTACTTCATTTGCAGCGCCTATTAATTGCATCAAATTCATACCCTTGTTTTAGATTTCGCAAAAATACACAAAGGATAGCACCTAGCACGAAAAACTCCCCATAAATGGGGAGTTTTTTTTAAATATTTTCCGGATAAAGTTAATTGCTCTTAGGAGGTGTATTTGGTGGTGTGTTGGAAGCTGGCTTAGCTCCAGCTTTATTAGCGTTATTCTTCATCAACGCTGCATTTTTTGCAAATTGCTCTCTATACTTTAACATGTTAGCGTCACCAGGTGCTAATTCTAGAATTTTATCGCACATTACAACTGCCTCGTCATAATTTTTTACTTCATTATAATAAACCAACATTTGGCCATAATTGTCTATCAATTTCTGCTTATTTGTGATCGCATCTTTCAACAAAAACTGTGTATTCATGGTCAATGCCTGAATCAATAGCCCACTTGTATTGGCTGAGTCAAGCATCATGGCAGCCTTAATTTTAAATACATACCCTCTTGACTTATCTGGGAAGGCAGCGATATAGCCGTTGGCCGCAGAATCTGCCGCCAAACCATTTTTAGCATTTAAAGCAAAACTTCCTGTTTTAAAGTAATAGAACTCGTCTTTAATGCCATTGAGGGCTGCATATCTTGCAAACCAATTATAAGCATCATTATACATATTAGATTTTTCAAACATTTCATAACCTAATTTGTAAAATTTAAGGCAACTTTTCTTATTGGATGCGCTAGCAACAATTGCTTTTTCTAAAATAGCCGCTACTGAATTTTGTGCCCCAGGGAATTTAGACATCACTTTCACCGCCAAATCATAGTCCTGTGGTAATACCTTATCAGCTGGGGCATTATTGACAAATTGCTCAATATAATTTTTGGCATTGATAGAATCACCTTTACGGTCGTAATTATACGCTAATAAAACGGCGATACGTGGGTAAGTTTCAATACCAATGGTATTTTTTAAATTCAATGCCTTTTCCAATGAAGCGTCATACTGTGCTACCTGAAATAAATAATCGGCATATAAATATTCGAAAGCAGGGTCTTTATCTGCGTTCTTGATAAACAAATCCAAGTTTTTCCTAGCAATTGTTGTGTCAATGGATGCATAAAAATTATACAAAGAAACATATACAGGGGCTATAGCTGGATCAATAGAAATGGCCCTGCTGTAATTTTCTTCAAAAACATCCTTATTACTTTGACTTTGATATACCTTACCAATTCTGTAATAAGCATAGGCGTTATTCGCATCAGCGTCAATTGCTTTTGAAAAAGCACTTACTGCTTCTCCTCCTTTTTCTCCCCCTAGTTTTAAGTAATTAATACCAAGGTTCATATATAAATTGGGATTGATAGGCTGTCCTTCATAGGCAGAAATAACTTCCTTTGCTTTGTCAATGGCGTAATTGTGATCGCCAATATTCATGGGCAATTCAGCAAAAATACGTGCAATGGCATTGATGATTTCAGGATTGTTCTTTCCTTTATTTTTACCCTTTTCAACTTTTGAAGAAGTTATGGCTAGCTCTAAATTATTTTTAATTTGACCATCATCCCCTCCTTCTAAATATTGGATATGGGCCATTCCTATCAACAACCAAGCATCGCTTCCTTTTGCTTGTAAACCTTGCTGATAAAGCGCTTTCGCTTTTTGAATATATTCAGGAGTTGGTACCCCATTATAGTTTTGGGCTAATAAAGCCTGTCCATACCAGAAAGCAGTTTCGGAATCAGCAGGATTTTTATCTGATGCAGCTTTAAAAAAATCAAGTGCTGATTTATTTTTCTCGTAATTCAAGAGTTTAATACCTTCTGCAATAGAAGGATTTCCTACTTGTGCATTTAAGCCTGTCACCATTAAAGTGATACCCAACATTAAAAAAGCCAATTTTCTCATCACGTGTTTTTTATTTTTTATAAAATAACTGCATTCACCTCTCAAAAAAGATAAAACCTTCAGTCGATAATTGAGAATGCTAAAATTATTAATTTTTTTGGAAGAATTATATTTTAATTTCCTCAAAAGAACTAAAATTTGTTAGTTAATCCGGCTGTCTAATTAATCATACTATTGCGTTTTTGAAAGCTCATTTTGGCAGGTACCAGAAAAGAGCGCTTAAATAGCAATTGACCTCGTTCTAAGCTCATAAAATTGAGTAATCCTGAGCCTAAACCGGGTGCATTTTCCTTTAAATGGAAGTAAATAGGCAGGGATAAGGAATATTCCCCCCTGCTAATGGTTGCCTGAGAGGGTTTAGCATACAAACCCTTTTCGGTACATAAGGTACATTCAAGAAGGGCCGTTTTGACTAATTTTCTGTCTTGTACTTGTTTTGGATCATAACTGTCCCCAATCCAATTCATGGCCACAAATCCAATGGCTTCGGGATGTGTTTTTATATATTCAATCACTTCCGCACTTCCATTGGTAGAAACTACGTTTTTTCCAAAAGCCTGCTGCTTCACTAAACTGTCTTTTAAAAAGCGCACCACCCCTGTTAAATTATTGCCATCCATGACCACAGTTTGTGGATTGTTGCCGACTAATCGTTCTGATAAATCTTTCATTGTAAATAAGGAGTCTTTGGCATCCTTATGCACCAATATGGCAATAGCATTGTAGGCTAAAATGCCAAATGTGGGTGAAAAACCTAAATGATTTTTTAAGGAAGCTTCTTCTCGCTTATCCAATCCTCTTGTAATAAATATCATTCTCGTTGAATCGGACGTAAAGTCCTTTAAACACTCAATTTCAGACTTATAGGATACAATGAAATTTGCTTTAGGATTACTGGATTTGAACACTTTTATTTGTTCGTCCAAAAAAGGCTTAAAACTCTCATCTGCTGCAATACGAATAGTCCCTGAATTAACTGTATCCTGGGGTGTATTCATATTAGTAGTAGAACATGCAAATAAGAAAATAGAAAAAATAAATAACCCAATTTTATGATGCATACAATAAAATTTGAAAATAAAAATGAAACCGGTTTACTAATAATCTTTTTGAAACCCTCTATACAATCTAAACCCTCCGTAGGCAAGACACATACATCCAAAAATAATGCGCCACTCATTGTCTAAATTAATGACCTGATCCAAATGAAAATATTTGGCACCAAACATGACAATTCCGCAGCCTAAAATGAGTGCAGCCATCGTAAAATCATAAATACTTCTGAAAATTCGATAGGTTTTTTCAGACCTTTCTCTTTTGGGGTTAAAATCGGACATGAATTAAGTAATTTGAAGAGCAAATTAATCAATTATATAGGATGAATTTAAAAATTTATCTTTACGGTCAAATTCGAAACAATGAGCAAACCTTCCATTCCACAGGGCACAAGAGATTTTAATGCAAGTACGGTTCAAAAACGTCAATTTATCTTCCAAACAATACGTTACGTATTTGAAACTTATGGATTTCAGCCATTGGAAACACCTGCCATGGAGAATGTAGAGACCCTTATGGGAAAATATGGGGAGGAAGGCGACAAATTGATTTTTAAAATTTTAAACAACGGATTAGACAATCCACAAAAAAAGGCCTCCATTCAGGAGGGATTCGACAAGGTATTGGCAGGGAAAAACAGTACCGCTATTACCGAAAGGGCTTTGAGGTATGATTTAACGATTCCTTTTGCCCGCTATGTAGCCATGAACCACGGTCAATTGACCTTTCCATTTAAACGTTATCAAATCCAACCCGTATGGAGAGCCGACCGTCCTCAAAAAGGAAGATACCGTGAATTTTACCAATGTGATGCCGATGTAGTGGGAAGTGATAGTTTACTTAACGAAGTAGATTTGATTGCAGTATATATAAAAGCATTTGAACAATTAAAATTGCCAGTAGAAATAAAAATAAATAACCGAAAAATTTTATTGGGATTGGCTCAGGTTTGTGGTGGGGAGGATAAGTTAATTGATTTGACCATTGCCATTGACAAGCTTGACAAAATAGGTTGGGAAAAAGTAAAAGAGGAATTAAACAATAAAGGCTTTAATGATGCACAACAGCAATTAGTAGAGCGCTATTTAAACATTAGTGGAACCAATACAGAAAAAATAAATGCACTCGCAAATTTATTGGGTGAAAATGAAAACGGGAAAAAGGGCATTGAAGAATTGAACTATGTTTTATCCTATCATCAATCAACCGGAATGGATCAACATTTAGTGGCTGATTTTACTTTAGCTAGAGGTTTAAATTATTATACAGGATTGATATTTGAAGTGAAAGCAATAGATGCGCAAATGGGCAGTATTGGCGGCGGCGGACGATATAACGACTTAACTAGTTTATTTGGTGTACCAAATATACCTGGCGTGGGTATTAGCTTTGGAGTGGATCGAATTTATGATGTGATGGAAGAAAAAAATCTTTTCCCTACAAGCGTTGATCATACCACACAGGTTTTATTTTTTAACTTAGGTGAAGCAGAAGCTCAAGTCGCTTATGGACAAATGATGACGTTAAGGGCCAAAAAAATTGCTTGTGAAATGTACCCTGAAAAGAGCAAATTTGACAAGCAATTTAAATATGCAGAGAAAAAAGGAATCCCCAATATTGTGATTATTGGTACCGAAGAAGTTAACAAACAAGAGTGTACTATAAAAAATTTAGCTACAGGAAAACAAATCAATCTGCCCTTTAAGGATTTGTTGACTTATCCTTTTTAGCTAAAAAAAGTACACTAGTGCTCTACTTTCTCCGCCCAAATTTCATGCTGAAATTCTTCTTCTTTGATTCCAACTAAAGAAGCCCCTTCTTTTGTACCTACAAGCTCCATACCTTGAACTGATATCGAAACGGATTCAACATTTTTAGAAGCTGACCTTTTAAAAATAACAAAAGCATCATAAGCCGCTAAATAAAATGTATCCATCCCTTTCTTTTCTAGCATAAAGCTGCCCATTGGACTTGATACTTTCAAAGTAGTATCTTCCACTTCAACCATTGCCTCGGCAATTGGGCTACCCGCTGCAAATACATATTTGCCTAAATAATCCTTCAAAGGATTTGACTGGGCATTAACCGCCGTCATAAAACCAAGCACTACCACTAAGGATAATATCAATTTTTTCATTTTGTCTTTTTTTTAGAGAATGAATGTAAAGCGTTTTTTTGACCCTACAAAAAAGAAATAAATGGAAACAAATTGTATCAAGTATCTTTGCAGTATGGACAAGAATAGACCTAATATTAGACAGGTGGAAGTCGCTGAAATTGAGCGTTTTATAGCTCAAATTGGCGAAAAACCATTTAGGGTAAAACAAATTGTAGAATGGTTATGGCAGAAGCATGCCCATAGCTTTGACGAAATGACCAATTTAAGCAAGGACCTAAGAAAGTTATTGATAGAAAATTTTAGCTACCCCGCTTTACAAATTGATACAACACAGCAAAGTGAGGACGGTACCCTAAAAACAAGGTTCCGCACTTATGACGATCATATGATTGAGGGGGTACTTATCCCTACCAGTGAAAGAAAAACCGCCTGTGTTTCCTCCCAGATTGGCTGTAGTTTAAGTTGTAAGTTTTGTGCCACTGGCACCATGGATCGCAAAAGAAATTTAAACTTTGATGAAATATATGACCAGGTAGTTTATATTAATCAACAAAGTGAAGCAGCACACGAAAAACATTTAAGCAATATCGTTTTCATGGGAATGGGTGAGCCCTTAATGAATTATCATAATGTATTAAAGGCCATTGAAAAAATTACTTCCCCCGACGGATTGGGTATGAGTCCTAAACGCATCACCGTATCAACTGCTGGATTGGTAAAACAAATTAGACAATTGGGTGATGATGGAGTGCGATTTAAATTGGCTGTTTCATTGCATGCGCCTAACGACAAAAAGCGCAACGAGGTAATGCCGATTAATGAAAGCAATAATATTAAATCATTAGTTGAAGCCTTAAATTATTTCTATAAAAAAACAGGTACAGAAATCTCCTTTGAATATATTTTATTCAAAGACTTTAATGACTCTGAAAAAGATGCCGAAGAGTTAACAAAAATATATAGACAAGTGCCAGCGGATTTAATCAACGTTATTGAATATAATGCAGTAGATCATTTTGGATTTGACAAACCGGATGAAGATGGCTTTGAGCGTTTTGTAGAAATTTTACAAAAGAACAGAGTAAACGTTCGTGTAAGACGCAGCAGAGGCAAGGATATTGACGCAGCTTGTGGACAATTAGCGAATAAAGGATAATCCAGCGATTATAATATAATTAATTAGGCGCATGAACAAAAAGAGATCAGACAACTTTGACAAATTTGCCAACAAGAAAAAAGGCAGTGCTGTTAAAGAAGAATATAGACAAGAAAAGAAAAAAGCAAAAGCCGATTCAAGGGCTGCAGGTGAAGCCGCACGTCAAAGAAAAAAAGACATTGCTAGAGGCATTGCAGTAGAGCCAGTAGGCAACAACAAAAAAGGCGGCTATGCTAAAAAGGATTATGTAACTGGACCGCCAAAATATGCTATTCCCTTAAGAGCAAAATCTGCCCCTAAAAAAGCAGTGGATGATACACCGGCAAAATATGGTGAAATGAAAAGAGGTGCTGGAGTTGGCTCACCTCGATTAGCTGCATCCAAAAGGACCCCTGCATCCATGGATAAGGCTGATGCAAAAAGAACTGCAAGCATTGGAAAAGTAAATGCAAGTGGCGATCTGCCTTATGAACAAATGCCTTTGAATAAATATATCGCACATGCTGGAACCTGTGGACGTCGCGAAGCAGCTGAATTGGTAAAAGCAGGCAGTATCACCGTAAATGGCGACACTGTTTTAGAGCCAGGGTATAAAGTTCAGCATAAGGATGTAGTAAGGTTAAAAGGAAAACTTTTACAACTACAAGTGACCCCGGTATATATTTTATTAAATAAGCCAAAGGATTATATCTGTACAGCCAACGATCCTGAAGGAAGAAAAACGGTTTTGGATATTATTAAAAATGCCACTACCCAAAGAATGTTCCCAGTGGGTCGTTTGGATAGAAACACTACTGGTGTTTTAATTTTAACCAACGACGGAGATTTAGCACAAAAATTAACGCACCCCTCCTACGAGATTAAAAAAATATACGAGGTTACTTTAGACAAGCCAGTGACAAAAGCCGACATGGAAGCCATTGCAGCAGGTGTTACATTAGAGGATGGATTTATTGCTGCGGATGCAGTGAGTTATGTTGGTAAAGAGCGTAATGTAATTGGTATTGAAATTCATAGTGGACGAAATAGAATTGTACGAAGAATATTTGAGCACTTAGGATATGATGTAAGGCATTTAGATAGAGTCATGTTTGCTAATCTTACTAAAAAAAATGTGGACAGAGGCAAATGGAGATTTCTAAGTGAGAAAGAAGTACGCTTACTTAAATTTTTGAACAAATCATTTACCCGAAAGGCGGCTAAATAAACGCAAGTAAATGCTTTGCTACATTTATTGCATTAACTTTTTACAAGGATGTTAGATATATTATTTGAAGACGAGGATATGATTATACTAAATAAGCCAGCCGGCTTGTTAAGTATCCCCGACCGTTTTGGCAAAGAGGGTTCTGTTAAATCTTTATTACAAGAAAAATTTGGCAACATATTTACAGTGCATCGCCTGGACCAACAAACAAGTGGCTTAATCATTTTTGCGAAAAATGCTGAAGCACATAAAGTGTTGAGTGAAATTTTTGAGGGAAGATCCATTATTAAAAAATATCTTGGATTGGTGAATGGCCGCCCTCAACAAACAGGTGTGGTAGAAGAAAACATGATGGAACACCCTATTAAAAAGGGCCAAATGATCATACATGCAAAAGGAAAGGAATCAAAAACAACTTATGAGGTTATCAAATACTTTAAGCAATACGCCTGGGTAAGCTTTCAAATTTACACAGGACGTACGCATCAAATTAGAGTGCACGCAAAACATATTGGACACCCCATCGTATCCGACGAATTATATGGGGATGGAGAAAAATTAAAATTGTCTAGCATCAAAAAGAAAAATTTTAAGTTAGCCAAAGTCGAAGAAGAAGAACGTCCACTTATGGGAAGGCAGGCATTACATGCAGCGAGTGTTCAATTTGAGTACAAAGGAAAGGAGCTCTTTTTGGAAGCCCCTTTACCTAAAGATTTAGCTGCCACTATAAAGCAGTTGGAAAAGTGGAATGCCTAATTATCTTATCCAACTTAGTTTTAATTGCTAGGATTTGAAGATAGTATCTAGCTTATTTCTGCCTTTTTTAATAGAGGATTATAAAAACTATTTTTAGGGCCTCAAACACTTTGAAAAAAGGGAAAACTATTCTGCAGTCTCAGTGTATAAATCTAATAGCCCATCAGGTAGCTCCACTTGCACTATTTTTTTTGCATGATTCACTCCCTTCAAACTTTCCTCATGTAAAGGAATATAGGCCTCATGTCCTTGGTATAATATGGTCACCATTAATTGATGGGGTTGTTCAATCACTTCCTGAATCACACCAATATCTTTACCAGCTTCTTGCACCATATAGCCTAGCAAGGCAAGTGGTGAATTTTTTTCAACTAGTTTTTGAAAATCTGCTTGTGGCAACCAAACTTTTTTACTGGTTAAAAAATTGGCGGCTTCTCTTGTTTTTACCCCTTCAATTTGTAAATGGGTTATGGTGTCGGTTTTTGCAGTAGCCGACTCAATAAAATAAGGAATAAAACTGCCCGCTTTTTGTTCTACAAATAATGCTTCCACCCCTTTAAAATGAATGGGTTGACCCAATGCATGTTCTAATATCACCACCCCCGCTACACCATGTGGTGCCACTAATTTTCCAATATGGATATACTCACTCATGCGCAAATTTAAATCATTTAATAAGAAATAGGTCCCATAAAAAACCCCAGCTTCCAAAAGGAAACCGGGGCTTTTAAAGCTATTTCTGATACTTTTTTCTCAGTTATCAGTTGCAAATAGTCCAACCGTTTATCGGTTGCATTCGCAACTTCTTATTCTGCAGCTGGAGTTTCCTCTGCAGCAGCTTCTGCAGCTGGCGCTTCAGTTACTTCAGGAGCTACTTCAGCAGGCGCTTCAGGAGCAGCTTCCGCTACTGGCTCAGCAACTTTCTTTACAACAGGTACATACACTTTTTTAGCAGCTTGTGCTTTTTTGTGTGCATCTGTCTTAGAAGCTACTTGTGATTCATGCTCAGCATACCAAGTTTGGAACTTAGCCATTGCTGTTGCATCATCAAACAAGCCTAATTTAACACCACGTAATAAGTGTTTCAAATAAAGCACCCCTTTGAATGACAATATTCTGTGAACAGTGTCTGTAGGTTGAGCTCCCTTGTTTAACCACTCTAATGCTTTTTGACGATCTAATTCGATTGTCGCTGGAACTGTTAAAGGATTGTAAGTACCAATTTTTTGGATGAATTTACCATCTCTTGGTGCGCGTCCGTCGGCCACTACTATAAAGTAGAAAGGTCTTTTTTTACTACCATGACGCTGTAGTCTGATCTTTACTGCCATGTTAAATAGAAATTTATAGGCGTTAACAAATAAGGTTGAGGCGCGAAGATAATAGAAAGGGATGAAATAACCCAAAAAAACCAAGGTAATCGGGAACAACCCGCTAAAATATAATTGATTTTCAATAAGTTGTGGATATGGCAGGGCTCTTTATTTTCTCATTCCTGGCATTTTGCTTGCCATGGCGGCACCCATTGGTCCATTCATCATTTTCATCATCTGTTTCATTTGATCAAACTGCTTCATAAAAGCATTGATTTCTGCAATATTTTTTCCGGACCCATTGGCAATTCTCTGCTTGCGGCTTGGGGTTAACATATCTGGATTTCTTCTTTCCAACATGGTCATGGATTGAATAATAGCTTCCACTCCTTTAAAGGCATCATCTTTAATATCCACGTCTTTTAAACTCTTGCCCATCCCTGGAATCATGCCCATCAAGTCCTTTAAATTACCCATCTTTTTTATTTGTTGAATCTGCGTTAAAAAGTCTTCAAAATCAAATTGATTTTTTCTGATTTTCTTTTCTAATTTCTTTGCCGCTTCTTCATCATATTGTGCTTGCGCTTTTTCTACTAAGGAGGTGATATCTCCCATTCCCAAAATTCTTTGGGCCATACGCTCCGGATAAAATACATCTAAAGTATCCATCTTCTCCCCACTGCTCATAAACTTAATGGGCTTATTCACCGTGTACTTGATGCTTAATGCAGCTCCCCCTCTTGTATCTCCATCTAACTTAGTTAAAACCACACCTGTGAAATCTAATCGATCGTTGAAAGCCTTAGCTGTATTGACTGCATCCTGTCCGGTCATTGAATCCACAACAAATAAAATTTCTTGAGGATGAATGGCAGACTTAATATTTGACACTTCATTCATCATCTCTTCATCCACTGCTAAACGACCAGCAGTATCTATGATGATTACATTTTTATTATTTTGTTTTGCATAAGCAATGGCATTTTCAGCAATGGATACAGCATTTTTATTTTCTCTTTCTACAAAAATATCTACCCCAATTTGCTCTGCTAAAACAGTTAATTGATCCATGGCAGCAGGACGATAAATGTCCGCAGCAACTAACAAGGGCGATTTTTTTTGTGCCTTTAAATAAGTGGCTAATTTTCCAGAAAAAGTAGTCTTACCGCTACCTTGCAAACCCGCTACTAATATCACCGTTGGATTGCCATTTAAATTTAAGGGAGTGGCTTCAGCACCCATTAATGCGGTTAATTCATCCTGTACAATTTTAACCATTAACTGACCAGGGCTAATGGCATTGATTACTTTTTCACCAATGGCTTTTTCCTTGATGGTATCCGTAAACTCTTTCGCAATTTTAAAGTTTACATCGGCGTCTAGCAATGCTTTTCTAATATCTTTTAAGGTATTGGCTACGTTCAAATCATTGATACGCGCTTGACCTTTTAAGTGTTTGAAGGCTGATTCTAATTTTTCACTAAGACTATTAAACATATTGCTATTTTAAGGGTAGCAAAGATAAGACAGAGAACGCAGTCCAATCAAAAGAAAACAAAATGAAAAAAAACGCATTAGAACGTTTTATAATAGAGAGTTAAATTGCAATTAACATATTGATTATCAATTATTTGAAAAAACAATGATATTGGCTGCTACGTATCTTGACAGTTTGTTAACTAATATATTTTGAAAAAAACTTGGAACCTAACCTTTAATTATTATTATTGCATCTAACGAACTAATTTATATAAGAGGACACCGAGATATTATGAGTAAAAAACAATTATTTACACTAGAATTTCCAGTAAGATGTTCACCAGGCATATTATTTGAATTTTTATCAACTGCATCTGGTTTACAAGAATGGTTTGCTGATAAAGTAGACGAATGGGAAAATGTATATAGCTTTTCTTGGAATGGTGGTGTGCCGGATAAAGCAGAAATTTTAGATCAGGAACAAGATAAATTTATTCGCTTTAGATGGTTACACAGCGAAAAAAATGAATACTTTGAATTTAGAGTAGAGAAAACAGAAATCTCTAATCAAACCATTTTAATTATCAAAGACTTCGCTGAAAAGAATGAGATTAAAGACCAATCACAACTTTGGGAATATCAAATTAAAGATCTGTTTCATCGTATAGGCAGCTAGTTAAACAACTTGTTCAAAAAATTAGACATACTAATTCTAAAGGCTTTCATAGGCCCATTTTTGGCAGCACTTACCATTTCTACATTTGTGCTGACGATGCAATTTTTTTGGCTTTACATTGACGACTTAGTAGGTAAGGGACTAGACTTTTTAACCATCATGCAACTTATTGGATTGGTATCAGTAAGTACTTTCACCACTGCACTCCCTTTGGCTTTATTGTTTTCCTCTATCATGACATTCGGCAACCTTGGTGAAAGTTTTGAACTCATCGCTATAAAAGCAGCAGGCATCCCACTAATTAGGTTCATGCGCCCTCTTTTTTTATTTACTATATTTTTATCAGGTGTTGCTTTCCTGTTTGCGAATAATATTATTCCAGTAACACAAATGAAGTTGACGTCATTGAAGTATGAAATAATTGTTTCTAAGCCAGCCCTAGATATTAAGGAGGGTGTTTTTTATGATAAAATTGATGGCTATGTAATTAAATTAGGCAAGAAAGAAGCCAATGATAGTGTGATTCGCAATATTGTCATTTTTGAGAAAAAATTTAACCTGCAAGACAATATGATTATTGCAGAATCAGGTGTGATGAGGGTATCCAAAGACAAAAAGTTTTTAGAATTTATTTTATACAACGGCTGGCGTTATCAAGAAAGAGGTCTTAAAAATACGACCAATACCGAATTTTCAAGATTGAATTTTAAAGAATATAAAAAAGTGTTCAATTTGAAAAGTTTTCAAATGAACAAGGACAATGACAATATTTATGATCCCAAAATGTTAAGTGTTCGTCAATTAGGAAATGCTATTGATTCACTGACCAATAGTGATAGTGTTTATATTAAAAAAATAAATGCCGAGGTAGGCCCTTATTTAAGATTTATGAAATACAGGGATAGTGCAAAATTATTTGCCAGCTTGCCTAAAGTAAAACCTGTTAAAAAAATTAATGAGGTTATTCCTGACTCCGTATCAAGCATTATTTCCGAAGCAATTGGATACCAACTTCAAAGTTTACAAAATAATTTAACGACCATTAAAGATACCTATAGAGAAAATAAAGCTTCCACTGCTTTTCATGCGATTGAATGGCATCGTAAGTTTACCCTTTCATTTGCGTGTATTGTGTTGTTTTTAATTGGTGCGCCATTAGGATCCATTATCAGAAAAGGAGGATTTGGAACTCCATTTGTATTGGCCATTGTATTTTTTGTGGTATTCTTCTTGCTCAATAATTTTGGAGAGAAATTTGCAAAATCTGGCGAATGGACTGTTTATAAGGGAATGTGGTTTTCTTCCTCCATTTTAATTCCAATTGGATTTTTTCTTACCTATAAGGCAATGCGTGACTCGCAACTATTTAATCAGGAATTTTACTATCGACTTTTACAGCCAATTAAAGTAACTTTACTTAAGTACTTTAAAAAATAATATATGTCAAGCTTACATCAAAATCGCCGCCAATTTTTATCCAAAACTGGTAAAGCAGGTATTGCTTTGGCTACCATGCCCTTGATTTCGAAACTAGTGCCAGAACAATATTTAATTGATTCCGCGTTTAAACAACAACCCCTTCCTTATAGCTATGCTTCTTTAGAACCCTATATTGACGCAATGACCATGGAAATTCATTATAGCAAACATGCGGCTACCTCCGCAAAAAACTTAGCGGAGGCTTGTGAGGCAGAGAAGGTAAACATCAATAATAGTTCATTGACTGATGTATTAAAATCTATTTCAACTTATTCAACTAAAATGCGCAATAATGCAGGGGGACATTATAACCATGAATTATTTTGGCAGGTCATGAAGCCATCCCCCTCAACGGCACCTTCTGGTAAATTGGCGGAGGCAATTCAAAAAACATTTGGCTCATACGCTGATTTTCAAAAAGCATTTGGGGAAGCTGCTAAAACCAGATTTGGTAGTGGATGGGCATGGTTATTGGTAAAGAAAGAGGGAGGTTTAGCGATAAGCTCCACCCCCAATCAAGACAATCCCTTAATGGATGTTGCTGAAATTCAAGGTACTCCGTTATTGGGTTTAGATGTTTGGGAACATGCCTACTATTTGAAATACCAAAACAAACGTCCCGATTATATTAATGCCTGGTGGAATATTGTGCATTGGGAATTTGTTGAAAACAGGTATTCGGCTGCATTATCAAAATAATTAGATTCAACTTAGCATACGCCTAATTTTATTTCGTGCACAAAACCAAACAAAATTTTAAAATCCAATTATTTGTAACAACACTTAGTATCATTTTATTTGTACTAAAGTTTGTTGCCTACTATTTAACACATTCATTGTCCGTACTTTCTGACGCACTAGAAAGTATAGTGAATGTGTTGGCTGGTTGTATTGGCCTTTATAGTTTATATGTTGCAAGCAAACCAAAAGACAAGGATCATCCCTACGGTCATGGGAAGGCCGAATTTATCTCCGCTGCATTTGAAGGCAGTTTAATTATCACCGCTGGGCTAATCATTATAGTAGAAGCAGTAGCTAGTTTTTTTTCGCCTAATGCTTTACACGCACTTGATAACGGATTATGGATTTTGTTAGTTACTGCTTTAATTAATTTAATGGCAGGATTGATAGCAAAAAAAATGGGACAAAAAAATAACTCACTGGCTTTAATGTCTAGTGGCAAGCATTTAATCATTGATAGCGTTACCACTTTTGGCGTTATCATAGGAATTTCGATCGTATTGCTCACACAATTTAACGGACTAGATAGTTTAATAGCAATTCTCATGGGGTGCTGGATTATTTATAATGGCTATAAAATTATTAGAGCATCGCTGGCAGGTATCATGGATGAAGCCGATATGGCATTGTTGGGAAATGTAATTGCAGAAATTAACGATAACAGAAATAAAAACTGGATTGATTTACACAATTTAAGGGTTATTAAATATGGCCCTTTACTACATATAGACTGTCATTTAACCATGCCCTGGTATTTAAACGTGCATGAAGCCCATAAAATTATGGACCAATTTACCGATTTAATAAAAAGTAAATTTGGGGATAGTGTGGAATTTTTTATCCATATTGATGGTTGTATGCCATTTAGCTGTGACATTTGTACGCTTGAAAGTTGTGAACACAGAAAAACACCCTTTAAGAAAAAATTAGATTGGACCATGGAAAATGTATTAGCGAATATTAAACACCAATTATACTATTAAACACATTGGATTAATTTTGAAAAAAAATAAATATGGAAAACTGGACAGCCTATCAAGCACAAAACAAAGAACGTTTTTTAAACGAATTATTAGATTTATTAAGGATACCAAGTATTAGTGCTAAGAGTGAAAACAAGGAGGATATGATTGCCTGTGCCAAAGCAGTTGAAAAATCATTACAAGAGGCAGGTGCACAAACAACAAAAATATATGAGACCGAAGGTCACCCAATTGTGTATGGTGAAATCATCATTGACCCCAATTTTCCAACTGTTTTGGTTTATGGTCATTATGATGTACAACCAGCAGAACCACTAGAACTATGGCATAGTGGTCCTTTTGAGCCCACTATTATTGATGGTAAAATTTTTGCACGTGGTGCCTGCGATGACAAAGGCCAGTTTTATATGCATGTGAAGGCATTGGAAATAATGACCAAAACAAATACCATGTGTACTAATGTTAAATTTATCATTGAAGGGGAAGAAGAAATTGGCAGCCCTAATTTAGCCAGTTTCGTAAAAGCCAATCATAGCTTATTGAAAGCCGATGTAATTTTAATTAGTGACACTGCTATGATAAGCATGGACAACCCTTCCATTGACATAGGAGTACGTGGATTAAGTTATATCGAATTAGAAGTAACTGGACCTAACCGTGATTTACATAGTGGTGTATATGGCGGGGCAGTAGCCAATCCAATTACCATCTTATCAAAAATGATTGCATCTTGTCATGACGAAAATAACCATATCACAATTCCTGGTTTTTACGACGATGTAATCGAATCCACTGATGCGGAAAGAACAAAAATGGCGGAAGCACCATTTGATTTAAAAGCATGGTCGGAAGATTTAGGCATACAAGAAGTGTGGGGTGAAAAAGGTTATAGTACCAATGAAAGAACTGGTATTCGCCCTACACTAGAAGTAAATGGAATTTGGGGAGGTTACACGGGTGAAGGTGCCAAAACTGTTTTACCATCGAAAGCCTTTGCAAAAATATCTTGTCGTTTGGTGCCGAATCAGACTTCAGAAAAAATTACAGCCATGGTGTTGGATCACTTTAAAAAAATTGCACCGCCAAACGTAAAAGTGGCTGCTTTTGAACATCATGGTGGCGAACCTTATATGACACCCATTGATTCTCATGAATACAAAAGTGCGGCAAAAGCCATTGCTACCACATTTGGCAAAGAGCCCATTCCAGTAAGGGGTGGAGGAAGTATTCCCATTTGCGCTTTGTTTGAAAAAGAATTGGGTTTAAAAATTGTATTTATGGGTTTTGGATTAGACAGTGATAATTTACATAGTCCCAATGAAAAATATGATATCGTCAACTTTTACAAAGGCATAGAGACCATTCCTTATTTTCATAAATACTTTGCAGAAAAAAATGCATAAAGCATGAGTACTGAAAAAGAAAAGAAAGAAAAAGTAAGACTCGATAAGTACCTTTGGTCAATACGTGTTTTCAAAACCCGTAGTCAAGCAACCGAAGCAATTGATAAAGGGCGTGTTAAACTAAAAGGTGAAAATGTAAAAGCTTCGCGCGCAGTGGTGGTGGGCGATATTTATGAAGCCAGGACCGAACACAAAAATTGGACCCTACGTGTGACACAAATTTTGGAATCGCGCATGGCTTACGCCGAAGCCATCAAATATTATGAGGATTTAACCCCGGTGGAAGAATTGGAGCGAGTGAGACAGGTGGCTGCTACTTTCCAAACGGGTAAAAGATTAAGTAAAATAGGACGCCCTACAAAAAAGAATAGAAGAGATTTAGGGGAATTTTTGGATTAACTTTGCATCATGACCATCGAAATATTAACTGTACTACCCGAATTGTTAACCAGCCCTTTTGAGCACAGTATCATGAAGCGCGCACAAGAAAGGGGGCATCTTACTATTAAGTTGCACCAATTACGTAAATGGGCTATTAATAAACATGGTCAGGTGGACGACTATCAATATGGAGGAGGAGCAGGCATGGTAATCATGTGCGAACCCTTGGCCAATGCGATTGATGAATTACAGGAAGAAGGAAAATTTGACGAAATTATTTTTGTCACTCCTGACGGAAAAACATTTGATCAAAAAGACGCCAATACGCTATCATTAAAAAATAGGATTTTAATTATTTGCGGACATTACAAAGGAATTGACCAACGTATTCGAGAACTATATGTTACCCAGGAAATATCTATTGGCGATTATGTATTAAGCGGTGGCGAGTTAGCGGCAGCAATTATTGTTGACGCAGTGGGAAGACTCATTCCTGGCGTATTGAATGACGAAACCTCTGCCTTAACCGACTCATTTCAAGATAATTTATTAGCGCCTCCGGTATATTCAAGACCTGCAAATTTTAGAGATTTACAAGTCCCCCCTATTC
This sequence comes from Bacteroidota bacterium, assembly GCA_947457075.1. Taxonomy (GTDB): domain Bacteria; phylum Bacteroidota; class Bacteroidia; order Chitinophagales; family Chitinophagaceae; genus Sediminibacterium. The sequence continues at coordinate 15,350 of CANGUG010000004.1, read as the reverse complement.
TATTAACGGGAGATCCAAAAAAAGTAGGCCAATGGCGTCAGGAACAAGCCTTACAGCGTACAAAAGAACGTCGACCAGACATTTTAAAGAAGGATTAAGCCGTTTAACCCATTTTTTGATCAATTTTTAGCGCGAATTACGAATCAAAGCGTTGGATAGTGGATATTTGCATCCTATGATAAAAATGCGTTTAACCCTTATTGCTGTTTTTGTTTTAGGGTTATTCATCCATAACGCAACAGGACAAGATTTTTCTGATTTTCAGAAAAGTTTTCAATACAAAATTCAACCCAGTTCCAAAAAAATAAAAATTGATGGGATTTTGGATGAAGCTGCATGGACTTCATCAGCGGTCGCCAAAGATTTTAAAAAAAAATATCCCAATGATATAGGTGATCCGAAAAAACAAACCGAAGTACGTGTCACTTATGATAATGAAAATTTATACTTTGCCTTTAAAGTACATGATAGTGGGACTGCTATTATTAAAGGGTTAAAAAGAGATATTGGCCACGATGGTAATGATGGCGTAGGAATTATTTTAGATCCACAAAATAGAAAAACAAACGGTTTTTACTTTGTAGTCAATGCCCTAAATGTTCAGTCAGAAGATCAATTAAGCAATAATTTTGAAGACGGCCCCTCTTGGAGTTGGGATAGCAAATGGTTTTCAGCAACAAAGGATTATGGAAATTTTTGGGTGGCTGAAATTATGATACCATTAAAGTCCATTAGGTATGATCCAAAACAATTATACTGGGGTATTAATTTTGTACGAATTGATGCAAAAAATAATGAATACAGTGCATGGACCAAAGTGCCTGTCAATTTTAGGTCCTATGATCTAGGCTATTTAGGCTTGTTAAATTGGCCTGAAAATGGGGCACCTGCTACCTCGAAAAATATCATCTTCCTGCCTTATGTGACTGGGAATAGCACCGAAGACAAAGAAAATGGGAAAAGTCTAAATTCCAACGGGAATGCTGGTTTTGATGCAAAAGTAGCCATCAATGCCTCTTTAAATTTGGACCTAACAGTTAACCCCGATTTCTCCCAAGTGGAAGTGGATCAGCAGGTAACGAATTTAACAAGGTTTAATATTTTTCTTCCCGAAAGACGCAACTTCTTTTTAGAGAACTCTGATTTGTTTTCCAATTTTGGCATTCCCCCAATCCGACCTTTTTATTCTAGGTCTATTGGTTTAGATAAGGAGGGAAATAGAATCCCAATTTTGTTTGGTGCAAGATTATCAGGCAATATAAACCCTACCACAAGGATTGGGGTCATGAATATGCAAACTGGTAAGCAAGGAAATTATTCACCTGAAAATTTTTCAGCCCTTACGCTACAAAAAAGTATATTAAAAAGGTCCAACATTAAAACCTACTTTTTAAATAGAGAAAATTTTATTTCTGAGGAAGAAGCGAAAAAAAATCCTTTAGATAGGTATGGCCGTAATGCAGGGATCACCCTTGAATATTCAAATGCGGGTGGTACATTTAGCGCATGGGCCGATTACCACCAAGCTTTTAAACCTACAATTAACAGTCAGGACAAATATGTGCAAGCTGGATTGATGAGTGATAAAACCAATTGGACTTTTGTTACCCTCATTGGAAATGTTGGCAAGAACTATTATACCGATATGGGTTTTGTACAAATGATTGATAATTATGATGCAGAAAGAGACACGACTATTAGACTAGGTTTCAAGAACACTTTTAATCAAATAGCCTATAAAATTTTCCCAGCCAAAGGACCCATTGCTAAATTGCAATTTAGTATTGAGAACTTTGCCACTTTTCATACCGATAATAGTTTAAATCAATCTGATGCAGAATTCAGTATTCAAACAGATTTTAAAAATGCTTCTTTTTTAAATGCTTCATTAAGCAATACGAGTTTGAATTTGTTATATCCCATTGCATTTACAGATGCATCTCCTTTGCCTGCCGGACATTATAGTTTCAATCAATTTGAACTGTCTTACACATCGGATATGCGAAAACTATTTGGCATGTTTGGAAGGTTCACCGTTGGTCAATTTTATAACGGAACGGTTACAGCCGGTTCCCTTGGAATAAGTTGGCGATCACAACCTCATTTTAATATAAGTTTAAGGGCAGAAGTGAATAAAATTGAATTGCCAAGACCCTACGGGAGTAATAATATAGTTTTAATTTCTCCTAAAATAGAATGGAATTTTAGTACGCAATTGTTTTGGACAACATTCATGCAGTATAATACCCAGCAAAATAATTTCAATATCAACAGCCGTTTACAGTATAGGTTTAAACCAATGAGCGACTTCTTTTTGGTATATACCGATAATTATTTTACAGACCCAATGCTTAAAAATAAAAACAGAGCACTTATCTTTAAGTTCAGTTACTGGTTTAATTTATAATACACACTATTTATGGGAACTTCCTACACGCTCACTGGGCAGTATGTAGATATTTTAAAAAAGAATATCTACCCTGCGCAATTGACTGTCTCCAACGGACAAATTGAAAAAATTGAGCACTGTGATAATGCACCAATGCATTATATCATGCCCGGCTTTATTGATAGCCATGTACATATTGAAAGTAGTATGCTTATTCCTAGTGCCTTTGCCAAGCTTGCGGTGGTGCATGGAACCATTGGTACTATTAGTGACCCGCATGAAATAGCCAATGTATGCGGTGTGGAAGGGGTGTATTATATGATTCACAATGGTAAAAAAGTTCCCTTTCATTTTTTCTTTGGCGCACCCAGCTGTGTTCCTGCCACTATTTTTGAAACAGCAGGTGCTACTATCAATAGTGACCAAGTAGCCGAATTACTTGCCAATAAAGATATTTATTACTTAAGTGAAATGATGAATTTTCCTGGTGTCCTAAATAAGGATCAGGAGGTAATGAAAAAAATAAGTGCAGCCCATAAGGCGGGCAAGCCCGTGGATGGACATGCTCCTGGATTAATGGGAGCCCAAGCGCAGCAATATATACAAGCCGGCATCAGTACCGATCATGAATGTTTCACTATTGAGGAAGCTGTGGACAAATTAAGTTATGGGATGAAAATTTTAATAAGAGAAGGTAGTGCTGCGAAAAACTTTGACGCTTTACATGAATTATTAGACGACCATCCTACCATGATGATGTTATGTAGTGATGACAAGCATCCTGATAGTTTACTTGAGGGACATATAAATGTATTATGTGCACGTGCCGTTGCCAAAGGTATAAATGTATTTAATGTTTTAAGAGCAGCTTGTATAAATCCTGTTTTACATTATCAATTACCAACAGGATTCATGCAGGTTGGAGATCCAGCAAATTTTATTGTAGTAGAGGATTTAGTACATTTTAAGGTAAAACAAACATATATAAATGGAGCCCTTGTTGCTGAGGAAGGAAAATCTTTTATTCCAACAATTCAAGAAAAGGTAATTAACCAATTTGACACCCAAGCAATTCATGAAAAAGACATAGAACTAGCTAAGGAACATTATCCAATGAATGAACAGGGCTTGATTCCTGTAATAGAGGCGATAGATGGTCAATTAATCACCCACTGTCTTTGGAGGCAGCCGACAATAGTACAAAATCAATTAGCAAGTAATATAGAGGAGGATATACTGAAAGTAGTGGTATATAACCGTTATTTTAAAACAGCCCCCAAAATAGCCTTTATTAAAAACTTTAATTTTAAAAAAGGAGCGATCGCTTCAACCGTGGCACATGATAGCCATAATATTATTGCAGTGGGGGTGGACGATGCAAGCATTGTTAAAGCCATTAATTTAGTCATTAAAGAAAAAGGGGGAATTAGTTGTGTCAATGAGCAGGAGGAGCAAGTGCTTGGTTTACCTGTCGCTGGCCTGATGAGCGTAGAAGATCCCTATTGGGTTGCCCAATCCTATACACAAATTGACTTAATGGCAAAATCATTGGGTAGTAAGCTAGGCGCTCCCTTTATGACCTTGAGTTTTATGGCATTATTAGTGATTCCCCATTTAAAACTAAGTGATAAAGGCTTATTTGATGGAGATGGATTTAAAATATTTTAAAATTGACGAGAAGAAACTTAGTTTTGAAAAAAAATATTAAAAATGGTTCATCATTTAAGTGAAAAGCACAGCTTGTTAAGCAATTGGATTGCTGAGTTAAGAGATGTTAATGTGCAAAATGATAGAATGCGTTTTAGACGAAATTTAGAGCGTATTGGGGAAGTGGTCGCCTATGAAATGAGCAAAACAATGCCCAATAAGACAGTCCCCACAACCACACCACTTGGCATTCACCAGTCAAAGGTATTGTCAGAACAACCGGTATTGGCTACTATTTTACGCGCTGGACTTCCTTTGCACCAAGGCATGTTAAATTATTTTGACAAAGCAGATAATGCATTTATTTCTGCTTACAGAAAGCATCATGCTGACGGAAGTTTTGAAATAAGTATCGAATATTTAAGTTGCCCTGATTTAAATAATCGAGTAGTAATTGTATCGGATCCCATGTTGGCAACAGGGGCTTCATTGGTGGAAACCATCAATGCCATTACTAAAAATCAAACCCCCAAGGAATTACATATCGTTGTTGCCATTGCTAGCCGAAAAGGCATAGAAACGGTTGAAGCTGCACTAGGAAAAGAAATCCCCATTTGGTGTGGGGATATTGATGATACCTTAAATGACCATAGTTACATTATACCCGGCCTAGGGGATGCAGGTGATTTAGCCTTTGGAACCAAAATGCAATCCTAATTTAGGACTTCGTATCTTTACAGCAAAACCAATTCATTGCTCAAAGAATTAATTATTTCCATTCGTGCGTTTTTCTTGGCACACCAATTCATTATGCAACATCGCATGTGGAGATGGATGATTTTACCTGGAATAATTTATGGAGTTATGTTTGTTTTTGGCATCAACTATTTTAGCCTAAGTTCTAGTGCATTTATTGAATGGATTATTTTAAAAACAGGTTTAAAATCATGGGTAGATGCCGTTGGAAGTGATTTACTTGGTTTTTTTATTACGATGGGAAGTTTCTGGCTTTGGTTTACCTTGCTACTTTCTTACTTTGCTATTTTTAAATTCGTGTTCCTGATTTTATTTTCTCCAGTATTTTCTTACCATCATTTACGCATAGCTGCGATTCAGCAAAACGAAACCTTTGTATTTGAATGGGGACAATATATTAAGCTTATGTTTAGGGCAATTAAATTAACCATTACCAATTTACTTTGGCAAACGGTATATTTAATACCCATTATCTTAGTTTGCACCATTCCTATTATTGGTTGGTTCACTCCTATATTCACCATATTAATTGAGTGCTACTTTTTTGGATATGCCATGTTGGACTACGGTTTAGCAACAGAAAATAAAAATAGGGTGACAGCTGCTAACTATGTAAGTAATCATAAAGGACTGCCCATTGCCAATGGAATTGCATTTTATTTAATGCATTTGGTTCCAGTTGTTGGATGGATTACAGCTCCATTTTATGCATTAATTGCAGCACATTTAAATACACAAGAAATAAAAGACAATAATTAATGCCATTAGGGAAAGTCTATTTATTACCCATGTTATTACACGAGGAAGGCTGGGAAGCCATTCCTGGTGATACTCAAAAATGGATCGCGCAATGTGATGCCTTTTTTGTTGAAAATGAAAAAACAACTCGTCGGTTTTTTAAGAAGGTTTGGAAAGAAATGATTATCGATCATTATATTTGGCATCCGATACATAAAGTGGAGGAAGCGCAAATTAACTTATTCAAAGAGTTATTGCAACAAGGTAAAAACATTGGTATTGTTTCTGAAGCAGGCTGTGCTGGTATCGCAGACCCAGGGCAATTATTGGTAGCAGCAGCCCAAACTATTGGCGCCACTGTAAAGCCATACACTGCACCCTCCTCCTTATTGCTTGCATTAATGGCAAGTGGAATGAATGGACAAAATTTTCAGTTCCACGGATACCTGCCTATTGATCAAAATGAAAGGAAAAAGAAAATTCAAAGCTTAGAAGCAGAAGCCAATTTAAAAGGCAGTACACAACTATTTATTGAAACACCCTATCGCAATAATCAACTTTTTGAAGCAATTGTACAATATTGCCATCCACAAACCAGACTATGTATCGGTGTGGACATTACCGGACCGGAGGAATTGATCAAAACAGCCCCCATTGCTTATTGGAAAGCCCATAAACCTGAATTACATAAAAAATTAGCCGTTTTTTTATTGGGCGCTAAGTAATTTCCGAAACCTATACGCCAAGTGCATTGTTTAGTTTAAAGCATGCAAAATACCTACGCTTATTGGAAGGCAAGCCATCCATTGGTATTTATTTCTTTTCACTTACTAATTGGCTTAGCATGCGCTTCTTGGCTTGGGCAAATACAAAATGGACAAGGTCAATTTTACGCAGTAGCATTAATAGGGAGCACACTTATACTCATTATAATACTGTCAAGTCAAAAAAAACAAATAAGGATACTATCCTATGGTATTTCCTTGATACTTATTTGTTGGGGCATAGCTATTCATTGGGCTACTCCACCCTTTCGCATTCATACCGCTAACCCGCCCATCTCATTTATAAATGAATGTAGAAATTGGGTGATCGATAAAATAAATCAGACGATACCTAATAAGGAAGCCAATGGTTTTGCCCAAGCTATTTTATTAGGGGTGAAAATGGAAATCAATCAATCACTTATAAATGCATACACTCAACTAGGTATTGTACATATAATTGCAATTAGTGGCATGCATTTGGATATTCTATTCAAAAATTTAGCCAAATTCACGCAGCTATTGCCAAGAAATAAACCGTTTTTAATTTTTGAATTACTACTGCTTCTATTTTCAGTATGGACCTATACCTTAATGGCCTTTGCAAGTCCTTCCATTGTAAGGGCATCTGTTTTTTTCTCTATTTATACCATTGGTAAATTTATGGGGTCGACTGTTTTTACACTCAATGTTATTGCAGCAGGGATTTTAATTTTACTTTTTGTCCAACCCAATGGAATTTATCATATTGGACTACAGCTATCTTATGCCGCTGTCATTGGCATACATTTATTTTATCCTCTTTTGTATCAATCTCTTCAATTAAAAAATCCAATCATTCAATTTTTATGGAGTAATTGTTGTTTAAGTATAGCAGCGCAATTAACCACATTGCCCCTACTTGCTTTACATTTCCATCAAATTGCAGGATGGGTATTGGTCAGTAATTTTATCATGGTCCCATTAAGCAATCTAATATTATATGGCTTAGCCTTATTATTAATTCTACCCAGTCCGTTTTCCATTGCGTTCTATTGGGGTCAATTCATGCAAAAATATATTCTCGGATTCAATGAGCTAGTGCGTGGTTTGTTCCAACACACTAAGGCCGAAACCGTTCAGCTAAGCATGCAGAATGCTTCAATCCTTTTATATTATATAGTACTGTTATGTATCTACCTTTGGCTGTATTTAAAAAATACAAGGTATTTAGTGGGTATTTTAGGCGTTTGCTTAGTTTTTTATTTAATAAAGTTATTCAGCTAGGAAGGTTTTTTGTGGAAAATCTGAAAAAAATAAAATGGATTAAGGCGTTAACTTTGCCTATGGAAAAGAAAATACAATCAGCCCTCATCTCTGTATTCTACAAAGACGGATTAGCGCCTTTAGCAAAAACATTACATGGATTAAATATTACCATTTACTCAACTGGTGGCACCCAAAAGTTTTTGGAAGACCTTGGCATTCCTTGCATCGCCGTTGAATCCGTAACTGGTTACCCTTCTATTTTAGGAGGTCGTGTAAAAACATTGCACCCTTCGGTATTTGGTGGGATTTTAGGGCGCAGGTATGAAGCGCAGGATTTGGAAGAAATGGCGCAATATAAAATACCTGAATTAGACCTAGTGATTGTGGACCTTTACCCTTTTGAAGAAACTCTTAGAACGACAGATGAGGAAAAATTAATCATCGAGAAAATTGATATAGGCGGCCCTTCAATGATTCGTGCAGCTGCAAAAAATTTCCGTGACTTGGTGGTTTTATCGGCGAAGGACGATTACCAAAAATTAAATGATTTGTTGGTTGCGCAAAACGGTACCACTTCTTTAGCGCAAAGAAAATCATTTGCAGCTAAAGCATTTGAAGTAGTTATGCATTATGACATTGCCATTAGTAATTATTTTAACCCTAGTGCAGGCAAAGTGTTGCGTTATGGTGAAAACCCACATCAAGTGGCCACTTTCCATGGTAATTTAGCACAATGGTTTACACAACTTAATGGTAAAGAATTGTCTTATAATAATTTGGTGGATGTAGATGCAGCCATTGCTTTAATAGGAGACTTAGCAAAAACAAGTTTTGCCATTATTAAGCATACGAATGTATGCGGTGTAGCACAGCGAGATACGGTACTTGAAAGTTGGACTGCTGCATTGGCAGGCGATCCTGAAAGTGCATTTGGAGGAGTATTGGTAACCAATGGAACAATTGATAAAGCAACAGCTGAAGCTATTCAAGAAATATTTTTTGAGGTATTAATTGCCCCTGCGTTTGATGAAGAAGCATTGGCTATTTTAGCAGCAAAAAAGAATCGCATTCTTTTACAAAGCAAAGAAAATCTTGAATTTAACCCAACGCAACAAAAATCAATATTGAATGGTATTCTTGAACAAGGCGTTGACAAAGGTAATTATGCCAATTGGGATGAAGTTGGCGCAAGACCTTGTTCGGCTAAAGAAAAAGAAGACTTGATTTTTGGCAATATCATTTGTAAGCATTTAAAGAGCAATGCGATCGCATTAATTAAAAACAAGCAATTAGTAGGTAAGGGTTGTGGTCAAACGTCAAGAGTAGATGCTTTAAGACATGCAATAGAAAAAGCAAAGCAATTTAATTTTGATTTAAAAGGAGCTACCCTGGCTTCCGATGCCTTTTTCCCTTTTGATGACTGTGTGCGTATAGCGCATGCCGAAGGCATTGAAGCCTATATTCAACCAGGTGGATCGGTGAGAGACAAAGATAGTATCGCCTATTGTGTCGAAAATGGATTAGCCATGGTAATGACACAGTTAAGACATTTTAGACATTAGCATTTACAGTTTTATTTAAAAATAAATGTCAAGTCAAAAAAAAGCATACTTAGCCCTCACTATCACCAGTATTGTATGGGGTACTACTTGGGTGGCGAGTAAAATGGGTGTAAAACATATGCCCGCTTTTGAACTAGCCAGTATCAGGCAATTTTTAGGAGGCAGTATCTATGTTATTTTCTTTTTGATCAAAGGAGAAAAATTACCCACTGGTAAGCAGTTGTTGTGGTTATTCCCTCTTGCCTTTTTAATGTTTGTATCCGCCAATGGAATTGCCACTTATGGATTACAGTTTATCACAAGTGGACTAGCAGCCCTTATTGCAGCACTCTACCCTTTATCAGTAGTGCTTATTGAGCGTTTTTATTTCAAAGCCATCAAAATAAATGCACCAACCTTAATTGGTTTATTATTGGGATTGATTGGTATTGGCTTTATTTTTTACAAAGACAGTTTACAAGTTCATGGATCCAATTATTTACTAGGTGTTGGGCTGTCCATGTTTGCAATGTTCTCATGGAGTGTCGGCTCTATTTTAATTGCTAGGAATAAAATAAATATGAATGCCTATAATTCAATAGGCTGGCAAATGTTAATCAGCGCTGCTTGTATGGCAATATTTACCTTGGCAAGCGGCGACTATATTCCTTTGCATGCAATACCTCCCGTATCATGGGCTGCTATCATTTACATGGTTATTGGCGGCTCTGTATTTGCATTTATCTCCTTTATCTATAGCATGAAGCACTTGCATCCTGCAATCGCCTCACTGTATGCATACATTAATCCAATTGTTGCAATTTGGGTAGGATCACTACTTTTGGAAGGGGAAGAAATAACCTGGAATAGTATTATAGGTACGGTTTGTACTCTTTTTGGAGTTTACCTTGTCAATAGAAGTTTGAAAAAACAAAAGGATCCAGTGGTAGCAGTTGCAGATGCGGACGGCATGTAAGCAATGCGAAAGTCACTTAATTGATAAATTTAGTTGCTCTTTTTTTCTTCTTTCCAGAGTTGATTAAATGATTTTTTAGGGAATACGAGCGGCGCTCTTTGTGCGCTCCAACCTTTAAACATTTTGTTGATTAACCAATTTTTAATAGCCGCATTTCCTTGATTCATTAGTCTTCGACTCAATGAGGATTGCTTCCATAATTTCCAAGCAAATTTTTCACCATAATCACTTTCACCTGCCACTACTGAGGATCTTCTGTTTTCAAGCAGCAACTCATGTATATTAATTTTAACAGGGCATACAGCAGTACAACCTCCGCATAAACTTGATGCGTAACTCAAATGCTTGTAATCATGCATCCCACGCAAATGAGGCGTAATCACACTTCCAATAGGTCCACTATAGGTTGTTTCATATGCATGACCACCTATATTTTTATATACTGGGCAGGCATTTAAACAAGCACCACATCTAATACAATAAAGTGCCTCTCGACTTTTATGATCGGCTAATAATTCGGTCCTTCCATTGTCCAGCAAAATAACAATCATCTCTTCTGGTCCATCTACTTCATTTGCTTGCTTAGGGCCAGTAATAATACTATTGTACACTGTAACTTGTTGACCAGTGCCATAGGTGGAAAGTAAAGGCCAAAATAATCCTAAATCTGTAATGGAAGGAATTACTTTTTCAATTCCAACAATTACAATATGCGTTTTAGGCATTGCAACAGAAAGTCTTGCATTGCCTTCATTTTCAGTTATAGCAATACCTCCAATATCAGATAAAATAAAATTAGCTCCAGTAATGCCTATCTCTGCATTGGCATATTTCTCTCTTAAATTTATTCTAGCTACCTGTGTAAGTTGCTCTGGCGTAAGATTAATGTCGGTGCCAAGCTTTTCTGCAAATAATTTAGCAACATCCTCCTTGCTTTTATGCATGGCAGGAGTTACAATATGATAGGGCGCTTCGCCATCCATTTGTTGTATGTACTCGCCTAAGTCTGTTTCTACACTTTCCACCCCAATGGATTCAAGGTATTGATTCAAATGAATCTCCTCTGTAACCATGCTCTTGCTTTTAACAATGGACTTACACGCTTTCTGCGCGCATATTTCTCCAATGAAATTTAATGCCTGCTCGCTGTCTTCAGCCCACAATACTTTGGCACCCCTTTTGGTAATTTGAGTTTCAAACTCCGTCAGGTATAAATCAAGGTTTTCAATTGCCTCCCATTTTCTATTTTTTGCAAGCGCTCTAACGCGCTCTAAATCGGTGAACTGCTCTTTGCCCTTGGGTACTACGGCATTGTATTTGCCAATATTAAAATTAATTTTACGGCGATGCTCGAGATCCAATGCCTTTTGCGCACTGTTGGCTAAAAAAGAGTCGGCGTAAATGCTGCGCATAATTGAAATATTATTTTTTAAGATGTTGTGCCGAAGCATCTAATGCATTGTAAAATTCTTCGCCGTATTTTCTGATAATTGACTCCTTTAAAAAAACGTAAGCAGGCACTTTTAACTTTTCGCCCAATGAACATGCAGCGGCACATAAATCTTCTCTTGGCTCATAATTCAAATACTCCACACTAGGGTCCGATTTGCTCTTGGTAATTTTTATAGGAAACAAATGGCAGCTTATTGGTTTTTTCCAACTTATTTTACCATCATTATAGGCATGCTCAAATGCGCATTTAATAATTCCTTTTTCGTCCTTATATCCATAAGCACAAATTTGTCCCTTAATAGTGGGCGTTACCCATCCAAATTCTTCATCAAAAGTAAATAAGCCCGATTTTTTCACCTCTTTAATCCCATCTTTGGTCATATAAGGGGCTACTATATCATAATATTCTTTGATGTACTCTTTTTCTTTATTTTCTAAAGGCGCGCCAGCGTCCCCATCCTCACAACAACCCCCCTTGCATTTAGCTAAATCGCAAACAAATTGTTCTTCAACTATTTCATCACTCACTAAAACAGAATCAATAATAATCATAGGTGTAATTGTGTAGTAAAGATAAGAAAAAAATGCGGCGCGTTTTTTGATGTGTGGGAAAATATATGCAACTTTTGAGGATGTCACTTATTTTAAACGAGACAAAATTACTGATTATATTAAAGATAAAACTTAAGATGCACTATTGCCACTTAAATGTATTTACTAAATGCTTGAGGTCTTTTAAAAAAAATTCATTGGCCGGCGCCAAAGAGTCTTCGTTGGGCGTTGCGTCAAAATACAATGCCCCCCTAAAAAAATGACGGGTAGAATCTGTGAGTAGAAACTGGTAACTAGTAGCCACATTCCCACCAATATGGAAAAGTACGCCATACACCCCTTGGTCAGTAACAAATGCCGAATCCTCAATGGAACTAGCCTTGCTGGTGTGGTTATTGGCAAAAGTATAAGCATCCCTTATAAATGTATCTAATTGATTGGACTCGATAGGGCGATAACTTACATAAATAGTGGCGCTATTTGCAGGAAAATGAATATTTATCCAATGATTGGTTTGTTTGTTGTCCCCAAAATAATTGAGGTTGTTTTTTATTTGACCATACACTGGATATTCAAAAGTAAATGGATAACCAGCCTTGTTAAATACCTGGTATTTTTTTTCAGGAAATGGCATTTTTTCGTAGCCTTTGGGTTTAGGCACTACTGGGCTGTTGCAACCCAAAAAAACAATGGCACAAGTAGTAATAATAGTACAACTAATTTTATACACTTTCAGCACTGCTCATCATTTGTGGTGAAACAATTAATTGTAACTTATGTATTCTATTTTTTTTAATTTCCAAAACAGTAAAACTAAATTGTTGGTATTTTACCACTTGTTGTAAGGTGGGGAAATGTCCTGCTAGTTCCAAAAATAAACCCGCAACAGTATCACTTTCTCCTTTTACTTTATCAAAAAATGAAGTTGACAAATTAATATAACTACATAAATCAATAATAGGCGTTTTGCCTTCCATGATATAATGGAATTCGTCTATTTTTTTAATCATCGCTTCTTCCTCATCAAACTCATCTGAAATATCTCCCACAATTTCTTCTAAAATATCTTCTAATGTGATAATGCCACTTGTTCCTCCAAATTCATCTACAACAATTGCAAAGTGAATTCTCTTTGACTGGAACTCTTGCAATAAATCCTCAATCATTTTTTGTTCATGGACAAAAAAAGCAGGTCTAATCAAGGAGGACCAATCATGGTCGGCGCTTTCATTAATATAGGGCAACACATCTTTAGTATGAATCATACCCACTATGGTATCTAAATCCTCTTTGTACACCGGGAATCGGCTATAATTATACTCCTTAATATGTTCAAGCAGTGCACCAAAACTAATTAATTCTTCTACCCCATAAACATCCAACCTCGTTTTCATGATTTGCTTTACTGAAATGTTCCCGAACTTAACAATGCCTTTTAATATTTTCTTCTCACTTTCTTGTTCATTCGTTGATGCAGTCAAGTCAATTGCATGATCCAATTCTTCCATGCTATAAGTAGTGCCTAAGTTTTTTTTAGCTAATTTATTTTCAATGATATTGGTATATTTAACCATAATACCGCTTGGCTTTGAAAAAATAAAATATACAACTTGAATAATGCCGCCAAAACTTTGAGCAAAACGAATATTGTTTTGAGTGGCCATTACTTTAGGTAAAATCTCGGCAAAAAATAACAACAAAATAGTCACTGACAATACTTTAACAATAAACTCAAAGCCAGGAAAAGTAATTTGATCAAATGTAAATAAGTGATTAATTAAAATATTGGCAATTAAAATAATGCATATGTTAATAAAGCTATTGGCAATAAGCATACTGGTCAACAACTTGTTTGGATTTTCAAGTAAGCTAACAATGCGCTTTAATGACTTATTATTTTTTGTTTTTAGATTTTGTATGTCCTTGTAGGATAAGGAAAAAAACGCCACTTCAGACCCAGCAATGGCAAACGAAAAAAACAACAAAACAACCATTGTTAAAAAAAGTAAAGCGTCCTGTTGTACAGGGGCAGCACTGGGAACCTGTAATAAATTGATAAGACTCGAATAATAGTCCAAAATAGTACGTATTTATAGTGGAAAGTTAATAATTAAATAAGACATTTCATCAAAGAAAAGTCGCCTCCTTTTCCAGGTATTCCTTAATTGTTTTAGGGAAAGGGTATTTTGCGCGTTGGCTAAATTTAATCCATTTGCCATGGGCGAGCATTTTGGGCACTGACTTTAAAAAAATAGTAGTAAACCTAAAAGTCAAAAGCTGATGCGTAAGTTGCTGCTGATACAATTTTGAATTGATTTGGATGTCTTTTACAGTCGCGTCAATGGATAAATGACTAGACAACATTTCTTTAATCTCTTTTTCGGTTGAAGTAATTAATCTTTCTGACTCTACTAAATAAGGTTGATAAAGTCCTTCCCAAATATCGCCAGCCTGCCTTTGCTGCAGGTAAAATGTATCCCCTTGGATAAAAAAGTAGTAATCAAAATATCTTTTTTTCTTTTGTATCACTTTTAGTTTAATGGGCAATTGACCAACAGTATTATGCAAAAATGCCTTACAACCCTTTTTCATTACACAGGTAGAACATAGTGGTGTAGCAGGTTTACAAACAGTAGCGCCAAAATCCATTAAGGCCTGATTATAAATACCCGCTTTATTTTTTGATAAATTTTCAAAGGCAATTTTATTGAATAGCTCAATTCCTTCTTTAGTATCAATGGGCTGGTGAATGCCATAATACCTAGCAAAAACTCTAAATACATTTCCATCCACTACCGCATGTGGGAGATTATAAGCAAAGGAGGCAATCGCAGCAGCGGTATAAGGACCCACTCCTTTTAATTGTAATAAATGTTCGTAAGTGTCAGGAAATTGTCCCTTTAAATCTGCAACAATTTGTCTTGCTGTAAATAATAAATTTTTGCATCTATTGTAATAGCCTAATCCTTCCCATAATTTAAATACAGCTTGGTCTTTTGCTTTGGCTAATAAATGTATAGTCGGATACTTTTTAATAAAACGCTCATAATAAGCCCATCCCTGTTCCACCCTGGTTTGCTGAAGAATAATCTCACTTAGCCATATTTTATAGGGGTCTTTTTCCCCCTTCCAAGGCATAGGTCGGTTATTGCCTTGTTCGTCCCACTTTAGAAGCAATTCGCAAAATTTTGTACTCATTTTGGGTAAAATTGAGCAAAAATGACCAAAATCATGTCAAAATTTGATAAAAAATGTGAATTTATAAATTGAAATATATTTATATATAA
>CANGUG010000003.1 GCA_947457075.1 Bacteroidota bacterium | reverse complement strand
CTAAATAGGATTGCTCCCTTCGGTCGCATCCATTTCGCAGTTGTCATGACTAAATAGGATTGCTCCCTTCGGTCGCATCCATTTCGCAGTTGTCATGACTAAATAGGATTGCTCCCTTCGGTCGCATCCTTTTCGCAGTTGTCATGACTAAATAGGATTGCTCCCTTCGGTCGCATCCTTTTCGCAGTTGTCATGACTAAATAGGATTGCTCCCTTCGGTCGCATCCTTTTCGCATTGGTCGTACCCAAAGCCCTTTAAAACATCAACGGAGTTGATGTTTTTGCTTTTTTATTACTCGAAGACTTACAAGAGCAAGCTCTTGACGCCTTCTCGCAATAAAAAAGCCCGCACTGTTCGTGCGGGCTTTGTGACCCCGTCAGGATTCAAACCTGAAACCTTTTGATCCGTAGTCAAATACTCTATTCAGTTGAGCTACGGGGCCATTCCGTTTTCTAGCTAGGCTAGAAAGGGGTGCAAATATAGCCCAATTTCCTATTTATCCAAAGTATTTGGGCAAATAATTGGCTAATTTATAGTGGTTTAGGGACTTTAAATACTAGTAATGCCATCTTACAAAGGCCTCAATAGCTGCATATTTGGTAAGGCCTAATCGAGCATATAAATTAGCCGTATTGGCGTTGCGTATTTCAGCCCTTTGCCAAAATTCCCTTGCATCGGTACCTTGGAATGGAACACTGTCTTTTTGAGACTGATGAATGAATATGCCAAAACGTTTTTTCATCACTTGGTCTGGACTCATTGGCACCGCCATTTCTATTTCAGAAATATCCCATTCCTGCCAAGCGCCTTTATACAACCATACCCAACAATCATTAACCCATTCGTCACCGGCTGCTTTTAATCGACGCATACTTTCAAAAACAATTTCTAAACATACTTTATGGGTGCCATGTGGGTCAGCTAAATCACCTGCACAATAAACCTGATGAGGTTTAACTTTTCTAAGTAATTCCATGGTGATTGCAATATCTTCTTCACCCATTGGTTTTTTATCAATGGCACCGGTTTCATAAAAGGGCAAATTCATGAAATGATAGTTCTGTTCATCGATGCCAACATATCGGCAGGTTGCTTTTGCTTCACATCTTCTGATTAAACCTTTAATGGATCGAATTTCATGCGTATCTAATTCTCCTGGTTTCTTACTTCCCAAAAAGGCACGGGCTTCAGATAATATTTCATTACTTTTTTTATTGTCGATGCCAAATAAGTCCTCAAACCCAACCGCAAAATCAAGAAATCGGGTAACGAATTCATCGGTAACCGCAATATTCCCACTTGTTTGGTAAGCAACATGAACTTCATGTCCTTGATCATTTAAGCGCATAAATGTTCCACCCATACTAATAATATCGTCATCGGGATGAGGAGAGAATATCATTACTCGTTTTGCACTTGGCGTACTTCTTTCAGGATGTGCAGGTATTACTGCATTAGGCTTTCCTCCGGGCCATCCAGTAATTGAGTCACGCAACATATAAAATACTTGCAAATTGATATCGTACACCGATTCTTTTAACACCAATAAATCGGCTAAACTATTTTCTTTATAATCATCAGCCGTTAAACTCAACACTGTCTTATCTAATTTTAAGGCTAATTCAATTACTGCTTTCTTTATCATTTTGGGTGACCAGTCATTGGCACCTGTTAACCAAGGAGCTTTATTTCTTGTTAATTCTGCTGCTGCATATTCATCAATGATAAAAGTGCAGTCGTCATGATTTTGCAATACACTTGCTGGCACTTGTTCAGTCACATCGCCTTCCACTGATTTTGCTACAATTTCAGCTTTGTTTCCCCAAGCCAACAAAACAATTTTTTTAGCTTTCATAATACTACTAATACCCACCGTAATGGCTGTGCGGGGTACTTTATTCATATCATGCCATTCATATAAATTAGCCATCCTTGTCTGGTTGTCTAAATGGATGACCCTTGTTTTTGAATGAAAGCTAGAGCCAGGTTCGTTAAATCCTATATGTCCATTTTTTCCAATTCCCAATACTTGTAAATCAATACCACCAATTTTTTCAATGGTTTGCTCATAAGCTACACAATTTTCTTTTAGTTCCTCTTTGCTCCATTCTGAATTGGGTAAGTGAATATTTTTGGGGTCAATGTCCACATGATCAAATAAATGACGGTGCATAAAACTCCAATAGCTTTGATAGGCATTTCTAGGAATAGGATAGTATTCATCTAAATTAATGGTAATCACATTTTTAAAACTTAAACCTTCTTCTTTATGCATTCTTACCAATTCCTTATACAATAGGATGGGGGTAGCCCCAGTAGCCATTCCCAATACACAGGGTAAATTCTTAGCTTGTTTTTCGCGAATTAATTGGGCAATTTGAGCCGCCAATGCATTAGATCCTTCAGTAGGATTATTGTAAATTTTTACAGGAATTTTTTCAAATGATTCTAACATAACATCTTGCTTTGTGCATTATAAATATACAAAAAACGCTCCTTTTGGAGGAGCGTTTTTTTGAATTAATCTACTTTATTAATTTTAATCATATTGGTAGGCAAGTGTAATTTAACTGGAGTACTACCCGTGTTAACGACGATATCCTCTTTTTTCACAAATCCATTGTCTTTTAAAATCTGAATTTGATCGGTTATGATTTTATCTAAACTTTCCTCTTTGTCATAGTAAAATGCCTTTACGCCCCAACTTAAACTTAATTGATTGACTAAGCTCTTTTCTTTTGTAAATATGAATAATGGTGATTGTGGACGGAAACTACTTAACATAAAGGCAGTATAACCACTTTGCGTCATACCAACTAATCCTTGTGCGTTAGCATCTTCTGCTAATTTACAAGCATTGTAACATAATGCATCACTTACAAATGAAGGGGAGTGTGGTTGTGGTTTTAAATCCTCAGAACGGTTATAGTTATAGCCATATTCTTCCACTTCTGAAATAATTTTTCTCATGGTTTCAATAACTAAAACTGGAAATTGACCTGTTGCGGTTTCACCACTTAACATCACAGCATCTGCTCCTTCAATAACGGCATTGGCTACGTCGGTGATTTCCGAGCGGTTTGGCTTAACACGATCAATCATTGATTCCATCATTTGTGTTGCCACAATCACTGGCTTAGCTCTATGCAAACATTTTTTAATAATCTCCTTTTGAATTAAAGGTATTTTTTCAACCGGTAATTCAACACCCAAGTCTCCTCGGGCCACCATGATACCATCACTTGCAATAATAATGTCACGCAAATTTACAATGGCTTCTGGCATTTCAATTTTTGCAATAATTTTAGATTTGCTATTATGCTTATTTAAAATTTCTCTTAACATTTCAATATCAGCAACACGTTTAACGAAACTCAATGCTACCCAATCCAATTCTTCCTTTATGATAAATTCAGCATCTAATAAATCCTTTTCTGTTAATGCAGGTAAAGAAATTTTAGTATCTGGTAAGTTTAATCCTTTTTTAGAAGAGATAATCCCTCCCAAGCTTACTACTACTTTAACATCATTATTGGCTTCAATGCTTTGCACTTTCACTTCAATTTTACCATCATCAATCATAATGGTATTGCCCACCACCACATCGCCAGCAAGGTTAGGGTAGGATACGTATATTTTTTCCATAGTACCAATGCATTTTTCATTGGTTAATGTTAACACGTCACCCACTTTTACTTCTAAACGATTATTTTCAATTTCTCCAACACGTAATTTAGGGCCTTGTAAGTCGCCTAAAATGGCAACGGTGCACCCTAGTTCCTTGTTAATGCCACGAATATGATCAATAATTTTTTTCTTATCCTCATGACTTCCATGTGAAAAGTTTAAACGAAATACATTCACACCTGCAACCACCAAAGCCTTTAATTGATCGTAGGTATCGCAAGCTGGGCCTACGGTTGCTACGATTTTTGTTTTGTGATGTTTTTGTTTTAAAGTTTGTTCGCTCATTTTATTTGTTGGGTTATTTTTAACTCTTTGATACTTTACTAACTAGCTAAGATTTTAACAATCTTTAACCACTCTTCGGAAATTTTTTGTTTTGCTTTAACGGCATTGTCAAGTGGAGTGTATTTCATTTTGTTGTCTTCAATACCTACCATCACATTGTGTGTGCCATTCATTAAACATTCAACTGCATGATATCCCATTCGGCTTGCAATTAAACGATCCAAGCAACTTGGGGCACCACCTCTTTGTATATGACCTAAAATACAAACACGTATGTCCGCATTTGGTAATCTTTGTTTTAAGAAATCACCTACTTCATTACCACCTCCAAATTCATCACCTTCAGCAACTACAATTAGGTTGACTAATTTTTGTCTTTTTTCTTTCTCAGTTAAGGAAGTCACTAAGGCTTCCATATCTGTTTTAGATTCTGGAATCAATATATTTTCAGCTCCTGTGGCAATACCACTATGCAGGGCTATATAGCCTGCGTCACGCCCCATTACTTCCACCACAAATAAACGATCATGGGCGTCCGCGGTATCTCTGATTTTATCAATGGCTTCAACGGCTGTATTTACGGCTGTGTCAAATCCAATAGTAAAGTCGCTACCAGCTATGTCTTTATCAATGGTTCCCGGTAAACCAATACAGGGAATGTCAAATTCATTGCTAAACTTTTGGGCTCCTTTAAAACTACCATCTCCTCCTATGACAACGATCCCGTCAATACCTCTTTTTTTAAGATTTTGGTAGGCAATTTGACGTCCCTCTGGGGTGAAAAAGTCCTTACTTCTTGCAGTTTTCAAAATAGTTCCGCCTCTTTGAATAATATTGGCCACAGATTTTGAATTCATTTGAAAAATTTCATCCTCAATCATACCATTATACCCACGGGTTACACCAAACACGTCTAAACCATGGTAAATACCTGTTCTAACAACTGCTCTAACTGCTGCGTTCATTCCAGGAGCATCTCCCCCTGAAGTTAATACTGCAATTTTGGTAACTTTCTTTGCTGACATAAATTATTCAATTGTACTTTAATGTATTGATTTACAATTGTAAACCAATTGACTATCGTCTAAACGGAGCCACAAAATTAAACATTTGACACCAATTTTCAACGATATCGTTTTCGATGTGGGTATTTTTCTCTTATTTTCCAATCATTTGTTAGTTTTTTTGCATCATTCATCCAAAATTTTACATTTCAATTTGAATAATGTCTAAATTGAAGCAAATATTATAACATGCAAAAAACAGTAAAATCCTTTGTATTACTTGTACTAATGATTGTCTTTTCTGTCCATTTAACGGCTCAGGACAATTCAAGTTATCAATTACCTCCTAAAGTAATTGCTGATTTATTATTAGCTGCTCCTACACCTGCCATTAGTGTGAGTGGAAATGCTAAATACATGTTGGTTATGGAACGAAATTCCTATCCAGCGGTTGAGGAATTGGGTCAACCTGAATTGAAAATTGCAGGTATCAGAATTAATCCATTAAATGCTTCCTTAACAAGACAAACTTATATTAATCGTATTTCGGTTAAGCTTGTAGGTGCGGATAAGAATATAGAAATTAAAGGACTACCTGCAAATTTATCGGCTTTAAATCCTACTTGGAATCCATCCGAAAATAAAATTGCCTTTTTTAATGTTTTATCTAACAGTGTGGACGTTTATGTGATAGATATTACAGCATTGACTTGTAAAAAAATAAATACTACTTCTGCCAATTTGGTTTTAGGAAATACACTTACTTGGATGGATGATGTAAATGTATTGTATAAGACCAATGTGAATGATCCAGCAAAAGTGGCTAAAAAACCTATTACACCCAAAGGACCAACTGTTCAAGAAAATTTGGGGAAAGTTGCACCTAGTGTAACCTACCAGGATTTAATCAAGTCGCCTTTTGATGAATATTTGTTTGAATATCTCACAACAGTTCAATTAGTGAAAAACAATAATGGAGTAGAAACAAAAATGGGTAAACCTAGTATTTTGTCAAGTATTTCACTATCTCCTGATAAGCAATATATATTAACACGTACACTAAATAAGCCTTTTTCTTATTTAGTACCATCTTATGGTTTTGCTTCCACTGTTTTTATCACAGACACCAAAGGAAACCTAGTGCATACCTTGGCAAATTTGCCTTCTGCAGAAAGTACACCTTCTGGATATGATAATGTACAAAACCTACCTAGAGGGTTTGATTGGAGAAATGATGCACCATCCACCATTGTATATGCAATGCCATTGGATAGTGGATTAATTAAGAAAAAAGTACCTTTTCATGATGCTGTATTTGCTTTAGAAGCGCCTTTTAAGGGAGAAGCGAAGGAATTGTTTAAAACAGAAACTAGATACGGTAGAATAACCTGGGGTAACAATCAAATGGCTTTAGTCGCAGAACAATTAAGATCAAAACAACAGTATAAAGTAAGTATATATAATCCAAGCAATGGTTCCATTACAAAACTATATGAAGGCAATAGCACTGACTTATATAATAACCCTGGCACGCCAGTTACGGAGAAAAACAAATATGGGGAACAAGTTATTGCTTTGTTAAGTGATGGCCAATCTATTTTGTTTAACAATACGACAGGGGCATCGGATAAAGGAGACTTGCCTTATATCGCAAAGTTTAATTTACAAACCAAACAAAAAGAAATTCTTTGGCGCTGTGCGGAGGATTGCTTTGAGTATGTAGCGGATGTTTTAGATATTAATAATTTAAAATTGGTTACCAGACGTGAAACGGAAAAAGATGTGCCTAATTATTATATCAAATCAGGCGCTGGTTTAAAGAATTCAGTAGCCATTACTCGTTTTGCTAATCCATATACTGGTATGGAAGGAGTAACCAAGGAAAAAATAAAGTATAAGCGTAAGGATGGGGTAGATTTGACCGGTGACTTGTATTTGCCAAAAGGATATGATAAGGCTAAAGATGGCGCTTTACCTACTTTAATTTGGGCTTATCCAAGAGAATTTACCAATGCTGCAGATGCCAGCCAGGTAAGAGGGAACCAACATAAATTCACTATGCTTTCATGGGGTTCTCCAGTATTTTATGTAACACAAGGGTATGCAATTTTAGACAACGCAGAAATGCCCATTGTAGCTACCTCGCCTGATAAAAAACCTAATGACGATTTTGTAAACCAATTAAGTTTGAATGCTTCGGCTGCTATTGATAAATTAGTTGAAATGGGCGTTGGGGATAGGAATAGAATGGCAGTAGGAGGCCATAGTTATGGTGCTTTTATGACTACCAATTTATTAGCACATACCTCCTTATTTAAAACAGGTATTGCACGTAGTGGTGCTTATAACAGAACATTGACTCCATTTGGATTTCAAAATGAAGAACGTACTTTTTGGCAAGCACCTCAACTTTATTTAGCAATGAGCCCATTTGCTTTTGCAGATAAAATTAAAGCTCCTTTGTTAATGACGCATGGCGAGGCCGATGACAATACGGGTACTTTCCCAATTAATAGTGAGCGTTTATATGCTGCCATTAAAGGACATGGGGGAACAGTTCGTTTTGTGTATTTGCCTTATGAAGCGCATGGATATAAAGGAAAGGAAAATGTATTACACTTATTATATGAGCAAGGTCGATGGTTGGATAAGTATTTGAAATAAATAAAATTTATATTTCAAATACTTTTTTGTCTATTTGATTTTACTACTTAAACCTAAAAAGGGGTTCATCTTTGCAGATGACCCCTTTTTGTATTTTATAAGAAAATAAAAATTCTATTTCAAATACTTTTTTGTTTATTTGATTTTACTACCTAAACCTAAAAAGGGGTTCATCTTTGCAGATGACCCCTTTTGAATTTTATAAGAAAATAAAAATTCTATTTTAAATACTTTTTTGTCTATTTGATTTTACTTTCCAACTCGACTAAATCGTTAAAAGCCATTTCATATTCCTTATTCATTGATCGAATTAATGCGTTCTTATCATGATAGCTTTTTTCAATACTTTGAAATTTGCTTACATCTGAATAGATACTTGGGTCAGCCATTTGTAATTCAATAGCTACTTTTTCCTTATTTAATACTTCAATATTGTGCTCTAATTGCGCAATGGCTTTTTGTAATTTTTGAATTTGTTTTTGAAGCTCTTTGTCAATGGGGCCTGATTTAGTTTCAGCGTTTTGTTCGGTAACAGCGGGCTTTTTTTCAGCAACAGTACTTGGTTTGCTAGCAGCCACTTTTGTAGCTTCTGGATGTGCTGCTTTTTGCTTTGCCATTCGCTCTTTCCATTCTACCCATTCGGTATAATTACCTTTGAATTCCACAATTTTTTCATCTTCAATTTCCCAAATTTTATTGGCAGTTTTTGAAATGAAATAACGATCGTGACTTACTAAAATGATACTGCCATCATATTTTGTTAATGCCTCAGCCAATAGCTCTACCGTAACCATATCCAAGTGGTTAGTAGGTTCATCCAGCATTAAAAAGTTGGC
The DNA here is from genome assembly GCA_947457075.1 of Bacteroidota bacterium. Lineage (GTDB taxonomy): Bacteria > Bacteroidota > Bacteroidia > Chitinophagales > Chitinophagaceae > Sediminibacterium. Next base: position 158,584 of record CANGUG010000003.1, on the reverse strand, counting down.
TTTGCTAATGATAGTTTTAGTAAGGGCGACTCTTGCTTTTTCTCCTCCACTTAACACTTTAATTCGTTTATCCACGTCATCGCCGCCAAATAAGAAACATCCCAATAAGGCACGTAATTCTAAATCGGTTTTTTTAGTGCCACATTCTTGCACTTCCTGAAGAATGGTATTGTTTAGATTTAAAGATTCTAATTGGTGTTGAGCATAAAAGCTTTCATCCACATTGTGCCCCCATACTCGTTCTCCTTCATACGTTTCCATACCGGCCACAATTCTAAGTAAGGTTGACTTTCCTTTACCATTGGCGCCAATTAATGCAATTTTATCACCTCGTTCAATTTCAGCAAAAGCATTCTCTAATATTATTTGCTTAGGATAGGATTTATTTATTCCTTTTAAGTCAACCAATACCTTGCCTGGTGTTTTGTCCACCGCAAAATTGATTCTTATATTCGGACGTTCTATTTGTACGTCTTCTATTACTTCTAAACGGTCTAATCTTTTTTGAATGGACTGTGCTTGAGCAGCTTTTGAAGCCTTTGCTTTAAATCGCTCAATAAATTTTTCTTGTTGACGTATATAATCTTGTTGATTTTCAAAAGCACGCTGCTGGATTTCGACACGCTGTACTTTTTCCACTTCGTAATAGGCATAATCGCCAGTGTAGAAATTTAATTGCTGTTGATAAACTTCCACAATTTTATTCACCATTTTATTCAAGAAGAATTTATCGTGACTAACAATTACTACACTGCCTTTATAATGTATTAAATACTTTTCTAACCATTCAATACTAGGCAAGTCCAAGTGGTTGGTAGGTTCATCCAATAACAATACATCAGGAGCTTGTAAAATCATTTTCGCAAGCAATACACGCATCCTCCAACCTCCACTAAATTCTTTATAGGGTCGGGCTAAGTCGGCGGTAGTGAATCCTAATCCATGTAATACCTCTTCGGCCTTATGTTGAATATTATAACCATCCAATACATCAATTTCATGTAATGCATCGGTATATTTTATTAAAATATCATTGTCCTCAGGGTTGGCTTCTAGTTCAATACCTAGTTGTTCTATTTCTTTTTCTAAAGCACGCACTCTTTCAAATGCACCTAAAGCCACTTCGGTGATGGTTTCGCTAGTATCAAAACTTAATAAGTCCTGGTGTAAATAGCCAATAGTAGTGTCTCTTCCTTTTTCTACTGTCCCTTTACTGGGGGTGTATTGACCTACTAGCAGTTTTAACAAGGTGGACTTCCCGGTGCCATTATAACCAATTAAGCCAATACGTTCCCCTGGTTGAATATGCCAAGTGGCTTCACTTACTATTACTCTAGCACCAAATTCAAATGTTACATTTTGTAATCCTATCAGCATATTTTTTCAATTCAAAGCGCAAAGTTAGCCCATGATCGGGCTAAATATGCATAAATTTGATAAAATTCCTAAGGATGTATAAATATTTGATCATTTTATTTTGTTTGTCCGCAGCTGCTTGCTCAGAACAAAACAGTAATTCTCAATCAATCACTAATAATTGGGCCTATCAACCTCAAAATCATAGTGATGTATTGGATGAGCAGTGCCAACCTATTATTGTTAAATATCAGGAATTACTCAAAGGGGTAAAGCGCCAGGATACTGCTTATATAAGTTTAGTGGCAAATGAAATGAAGTTTCAATTAGATTCATTTGCTACCATGGATTTATCAAAGGATACATTATTGAATAATGAAATGAAAGCAGGTTTTCAAAATATAGCTGCCGAGCTTGAAGCGGTTATCTACAGTAATGGAATGGGGGATGAATCCGAATTGAAAATTTCAGTGAATATGTGTACTATTCAAATATTAAACCTGCTTGGAAAAATTGGGTACAATAAACAACAGGTATATATATTCCAAACGGAGGATATTGTTTTAGAGGATGGATTATACTGGTTTGCTTTGCAAAAAAATGCCCCGAATCCGTACCAACCAAATCAAAAAAAGGAAGTGGAAGCAATTTATATATTGCAAGAAAAATAAGAAGATAAAATATGTGGCAAATTGGTCTAAGGACTATATCGCACAATTATCTTCGCATTTGTTTGAAAATTTGTATTGATAAAAAACTCTTCCTTTGTTGTTTTATCTTTTACCACTAGTAATGCGGTATTGGGAGGTACGATTCCCAAATTATGGGCAACTACAATTATTTCGTGTTCAGTTATACCGTTGTTAAATTCAAGATCGACGCGAATAGGCGTATAGGTTAACCGCATTCGATCAAGAATCATTTTTTTATTGTCATATACAGTGATACTGTCATTGTCAATAGTACCATTGTCATATAACTCAATACTAAAATTTTTACTATTGGTATTGATTTCTTGAACTAGTTTATCAGCCCTGCTAATTAAAACCCAAGGCATAAAGCCTATTTTTTCTTTTTTAACAGGGAGCTTGTATTCTTGTGTTTTGATTGTATCCAAAATCATTACTGTATTGGTTTGTACAGTCGTATTTTGTATTTCCTCAGGCGCTTTTGTGGTAGAAGATGCTATTTCGGTACTGTCCTTTTTTACTATTGTTTTTACAATTGGTTTTTGAACAGTTACTTTATTTACGGGCTTGGGTTTACGTATTGGTTTTGCTTTTACAAAAAACATTTCTTTGACCAATACAACTGTTCCAGTACCACAATCCTTACTACCAGAGTAATTATTGGACATATAAGTACCTTGCAATGTTTCACGACCATTTGCATTATTGTAATATAAATAATTGCTCATTAAACAAGCTTGCGCATTGGCTGCAATTTGTAAGTGTTCAAACTTTGACTCTTTTATACTTACCAATTTTGCTTGTGCCGTAAAATAGCCATTGGCAATGGCAGTAGCCGATGAATTGTAGGAGAATTTAGTGAGGGTAGTTGCTTTAATTGTGTTACCCATTGCTTGAATGGTTATTTCATAAGGGTAGGTGACCCCAGCGCTGGTTGTAAAATAGCCCACCCATTTCCCGCTCAAATTTTGAGATTGAATGGCGGTAATAGGCCCAAACATTAATATGATCAGCAATAAGCGATACATAAGGCAAATCTATGTATAAATTTTACTATAAATCTAAGAATTCATCAACCACTATTTTTTGTTATCTTTACACCCTTATTTAGATACATATATATGGTTCAAATTCAATTTCCAGACGGTGCGGTTAGACCTTACGAAAAAGGAATAACTGCTTTAGGTATTGCTAAATCCATTAGTGAGGGTTTGGCTAAAAAAGTGTTAGCAGCTTCGGTAAATGGTGAGGTTTGGGATGCCACACGTCCTATTCATACGGATGCTTCCTTAAAATTATTAACCTGGGATGACAACGACGGGAAAGCTACATTTTGGCATTCTTCAGCCCATTTATTGGCCGAAGCAGTTGAAATACAATTCCCTGGTGCTAAGTTTTGGGTTGGCCCCGCTTTGGAAAAAGGATTTTACTATGATATTGATTTAGGGGGTAAAACTTTAAAGGAAGAAGATGTTGTCATTTTAGAAAAGAAAATGAATGAGTTGGCTAAACAAGCCAATGAATATATCCGTAAGGAAATGACCAAAGCAGAAGCTGTAGCGTATTTCACAGAAAAGGGGGATGAGTACAAGTTGGATTTATTGTCTGGCCTAGAGGACGGCACCATTACTTTTTACACACAGGGCCAATTTACAGACTTATGTCGTGGACCACATATTCCCAACACAGGAGCGATTAAGGCAATTAAAATTACCAATATTGCAGGCGCGTTTTGGAAAGGGGATGAGAAGAATAAAATGTTGACAAGGGTATATGGCGTGACATTTCCGAATCAAAAGGAATTGGATGAGTACTTGTTAATGTTAGAGGAAGCAAAGAAAAGAGATCATAGAAAATTAGGAAAAGAGTTAGGTATTTATACCATGGATGATGATGTGGGACCTGGTCTTCCTTTGTGGATGCCTAATGGAACCATTATTATTGAGGAACTAGAGCGTTTGGCAAAAGAAACCGAAGAGTCGGCTGGCTATAAGCGTGTGGTTACGCCACATATCGCTAAAGAAAGCATGTACATTACTAGTGGTCACTTGCCTTATTACCAAGACAGTATGTTTCCTCCAATGGAATTGGATGGCACTAAATATTACTTGAAAGCAATGAATTGTCCGCATCACCATAAAATATTTGATGCAGAACCAAAAAGCTATAAGGACATGCCATTAAGGCTTGCAGAGTACGGCACCTGTTATCGTTACGAGCAATCTGGTGAATTATTTGGTTTAATGCGTGTACGTTGTTTACACATGAACGATGCGCATATTTATTGTACCAAGGAACAATTTGCTGCCGAGTTTCGTGCAGTAAATGAAATGTATTTAAAGTATTTCAAAATTTTTGGCATTGACAAATATGTGATGCGTTTGAGTTTACATGATCCTGCTAAATTGGGTCAGAAATATATTAATGAACCCGAACTTTGGTTAGAGACCGAAGCCATGGTACGTGAAGTGTTAATTGAAACAGGAACCCCATTTGTGGAAGTTCAAGACGAGGGAGCATTCTATGGTCCTAAGATTGATGTTCAAATTTGGAGTGTGATTGGTAGAGAGTTTACTTTGGCCACTAATCAAGTAGATTTTGCACAAGGAAAACGCTTCAACTTAAATTTCACTAACAAGGACAACGAGCCTGAAAATCCGTTAATTATACATCGTGCCCCCTTAGGAACACACGAGCGTTTTATTGGGTTCTTATTGGAACATTATGCGGGTAAATTCCCAGTATGGTTAGCCCCTTTACAGGTTAAAATTTTACCAATCTCTGATAAGTTCATGCCTTATGCGCAGGAAGTATTTGCTGAATTTAAGAAAGCTGGTGTGCGTGTTGAAATTGACGATAGAAACGAAAAAATTGGTAAAAAAATCCGTGATACCGAAATGATGAAAGTGCCTTATATGTTGGTGATTGGGGAAAAAGAAGTGGCTGAAAATAAACTTTCTGTTCGCCGACAAGGAAAAGGGGACCTAGGAATGTTGGACAAAGCGACCTTCTTGGCCAAAGTAGTGGAAGAAATTGCGGAAAGAATGGCGCCCGAAGCGTAACATTGACTATCTTTACTCAACTAAACAACGTTTAAAAAATTAATGGCATTACCGAACAGAGGACCCAGATTTAACCCAAGGTTTCAAAGACAACAAGAACCAGAACATCGTATTAATGATCGAATCAGAGTACCAGAGATACGATTAGTGGGAGATAACATTACAGTGGGCGTTTACGCTACACAAGATGCACTTAAAATTGCTGAAGAACAAGGTTTGGACCTAGTGGAGATTTCTCCAACAGCCAATCCACCTGTGTGTAAAGTAATTGATTATAAAAAATTCCTTTACGAGAAAAAGCGTAAGGAAAAGGAAATGAAAGCCAATTCTAAGCAATCAGAAATTAAGGAAATTCGTTTCACTCCGGGTACCGACGATCATGACTTTGACTTTAAAGCGAAACATGCCGAGAAGTTTTTACAAGATGGAAATAAAGTAAAAGCCTATGTTCAATTTAAAGGACGTGCGATTATGTTCCAAGATCGTGGCCAATTGCTTTTATTAAAATTTGCAGAAAGATTAGCAGAAGCAGGTACTTTAGAGAGTATGCCTAAATTGGAAGGAAAAAGAATGTTCGCCATTTTCCAGCCAAAAGTAGGGGGTAAAAAGAAGCCAAGCGCTTAGTATGATCAACTTCAATCAGCTAAATTGCTGATTTTCAATAGAATTTTTGTCAAAAGCCCTCTATTTGAGGGCTTTTTTCTTGTCTATCTTCTCTATATCTACTATCTTTGCCATCCATTTCCCACAAGGCTCAACAAGTGTCTCGCCCGTGCAAGACCGCCAGTAGGGAGTAATCGTTAAGATTATAATAATGCCAAAAGTAAAAACTAACTCAAGCGCAAAGAAGCGTTTTAAAGTTACTGGAACAGGTGAAATCACCTTCCAAAAAGCGTTCAAAAGACACATCCTTACCAAGAAATCAACAAAGCGTAAAAGAGCAATGAGAATGAAAGGTTTAGTAGGATCTACTAACAAGGACTTCGTTTTACGTTTATTAAGATTAAAAGGATAAGACGACAAGATCAATCCGTTTGATTCAATTTCACAAAATTTAAATTAACCGAGTCGTAGTCTTATTGACGTAGATTCAAAAAAATAGTAATTATGCCACGTTCAAAAAATGCCGTTGCATCTAGAGCAAGAAGAAAAAAGATATTAGACCAAGCGAAAGGCTTTTATGGTAAGCGTAAAAACGTATATACCGTTGCCAAAAACGTATTAGAGAAAGGTTTAACTTACTCATATGTTGGTCGTAAATTAAAGAAGCGTGAATACCGCACATTGTGGATTGCACGTATTAACGCAGCAGTAAGAGAAGAAGGGTTAACTTATAGCCAATTCATTAACTTATTGGCGAAGAAAGGTGCTGATTTGAACCGTAAAGTATTGGCTGATTTAGCAATGAACGAGCCAGCTACTTTCAAAGCCTTAGTACAATCAGTTAAGTAATTCCTCGGCTTTAAAGAAAGATAAAGCCTCAAAATTACTTCCTCTTATGATTTTTTAAATGCCCCCCATAAACGGGGGCATTTGTTATATTATAACTCCTTATTTAAAATTTAGGAGTTATTAAATTTAGCCTTTTATGATTTTTTAAATGCCCCCCTTACATGGGGGCATTTTGTTTTTAATGAATACTGTGAAAAATCAGTCCTAATATCCGTTCAATGAACTATTTTTGTGCTCTTAAAATAACAGCTAACAACCCCTGCTAAAGAAATGAACAATACCTACACCTCCCTAGTAGAACAAACCTTTCACTTTCCGCAAGAAGGTTTTGATATAAATGACAATGGTTATTTGGAGTTTAATGGGTTGGATTTAAAAGCAATTATCGAAAAACATGGTACGCCCTTAAAGTTAACCTACCTTCCAAAAATTGGAATGCAAATTAATAAGGCAAAGAAAATGTTTGATGTTGCATTTAAAAAGCATAAATACGAAGGGCAATATTTTTACTGTTATTGTACTAAAAGTTCTCACTTTTCATTTGTCGTAGAAGAGGCCTTGTCTCATGGGGTACATTTAGAAACTTCCTACGCTTATGATATTGAAATCATCAATCAATTGTATAAGCGTCGTAAAATAAATAAGGACATATTTATTATCTGTAATGGATACAAGCAAAAGACCTATACGAGTAGAATTACTAAATTGATAAATTCTGGTTTCAAAAATGTAATTCCAATTTTAGATAATGTAGAAGAGTTACAATTTTACAAGCGTAATGCTAAACAACCCTTTAAATTGGGAATACGCGTAGCCGCTGAGGAAGAGCCTAGTTTCCCATTTTATACATCCCGTTTAGGAATACGTGCCAAAGATATTTTAGAATTTTATGTTGATGAGATTGAAGGATATGAAGATAAGTTTCAATTAAAAATGTTGCATATCTTTTTGAACAAAGGAATTAAGGATGATATTTATTATTGGTCTGAATTAAACAAAATCATTAACTTATATTGTCAGTTAAAAAAGATCTGTCCCGAGTTAGATTCAATTAATATTGGTGGTGGATTCCCTATTAAGCACTCATTAGGGTTTGAATATGATTATCAATTCATGATTAATGAGATTGTATCCAATATTAAGAAGGCTTGTAAAAAAGCGAAAGTGCCAATGCCCAATATCTATACTGAATTTGGAAGTTATACGGTGGGTGAGAGTATGGCGCATATCTATAAAGTGTTGGCGGAGAAAAAGCAAAATGATAGGGAGTGTTGGTATATGATTGATTCTTCCTTTATCACTACTTTGCCGGATACCTGGGGGATTGGTGAAAAATTCTTGATGTTGCCTGTGAATAAATGGGAGAATGATTACCAAAGGGTGGTTTTAGGAGGTATTACTTGTGACAGTCATGATTATTATGACTCTGAAGAGCATATCAATGAAGTATTCCTTCCCAAATTAAAGGATTCCGAGAAAGGGGATAAAACCGAAGAGAATATTGTCCCTTTGTATGTTGGTTTTTTCCATACCGGTGCTTATCAGGATCAGATTAGTGGTTACGGCGGTATCAAGCATTGTTTGATTCCTTCTCCTAAACATGTTATTGTTGAAAAAGATCCAAAAACAGGAAAACTAGTGGATTGGGTGTACGCCAAAGAGCAATCTGCGCAATCCATGTTAAAAATATTAGGTTACCTTCGTTAGTAATTGATAATGAATGTTTTAAGGCCATAATACTGAATTATGGCCTTTTTTGCGCCATTTAGTCTTGTTTTTGCTATGTTAAATGAAAGTTAAGTGCCAAGATGGCGTTAAAACAAATTTGTAGGGCATTTTGAAAATCCCTAATTTTGGTACAAATAGTAGAAGATATGTACCCTGCAGAGATTGTAATACCAATGAAAGCTGAATTAGTTGATAATGGTTTTGAAGATCTTACAACAGCATCAGAAGTAGAAAATGCAATTAAAATTGATGGTACTACATTAGTAGTGATAAATTCAGTTTGTGGTTGTTCAGCTGGAGCTTGTCGTCCAGGTGTTTTAATGGCGGTAGCCAATGCAACAGTTAAACCGGATAGAATCACAACTACTTTTGCTGGTTTTGATTTAGAAGCGGTAAATAAAGTAAGAGAATACCACTTGCCTTATCCACCATCATCACCTGCAATTGCACTATTTAAAAATGGGGAATTGGTAAGTATGGTTGAAAGACATCATATTGAAGGAAGCCCAGCTCAAGTGATCGCACAACATTTAATTTCAGTGTTTAACCAACATTGTAATTAATTTAAAAATAGTAAATGTTTTTTGTTTTTAGATGGGTTAGTAAAATACGGCCGCACTTTCTAGTGTGGCCTTTTTTTTAATTCATTACTACTAAAATGAATAATTCTAAGTAACATTGCAATACCATATTCAATTATCATATGTACCCTAATTTATATTATTTAATAGAGGATTTATTTGGCCTAAAAATCAATGCTTTTAAATTAGTTAATTCTTTCGGATTCTTTGTGGCATTGGCTTTCGTGGCATCAGGATATGTTTTGTACATGGAGCTTAAGCGCAAGGAAAAAAATGGTGAGTTCGTACCAATCGAAGAAAAAGTTTTAGTAGGTGCGCCAGCCACGATGAATGAATTATTAATGAGCTTTGGATTTGGTTTTTTGTTTGGGTATAAAATTATTGGGGCTTTCATTATTGAAAATGCCTTAAATAATACACAAGCATTTATTTTATCTCTTCAAGGAAGTTTACCTGCAGGGATATTGGTTGGGGCAATCATGGCTTTTTTAAAATGGAAAGAAAAGGATAAATCAAAATTAGCGAAGCCCGAAACAAAAACCTTTTTGGTATGGCCAAGTGACCGAGTAGGAGATGTTGTTTTACAAGCAGCGTTATGGGGATTTATTGGAGCAAAAATTTTTCATAACCTTGAAAATTTAGATGAATTTAGTAGAGATCCCATTGGTTCATTAATTTCTTTTAGTGGATTAACGTTTTATGGTGGATTAATTATAGCCACCATTGCAATCATAATTTATATTCGTAAATACAATATTCGTGTAATTCATTTTGCAGATGCAATGGCACCAACAATGTTGTTTGCTTATGCCGCTGGAAGAATTGGATGTCATATTAGTGGTGATGGAGATTGGGGGATTGTGAATTTGCAACCCAAGCCATTCACCTGGCTGCCCGATTGGATGTGGGCATATCATTACCCCCATAATGTAGTGAATGAAGGGGCTGCTATCCCTGGATGTGTAGGACCATATTGCAATGCCTTGCTTCAACCCGTTTTCCCCACTACTTTTTATGAGGTTATCGGTACTTTCTTGCTTTTTGCGATTATGTGGGTATGGCGTAAAAAAATTACCCAACCTGGTATTTTAACGGGGATGTATTTGATTTTTGCAGGTGGTGAGCGTTTTTTGATTGAAAAAATCAGGGTGAACAATAAAATAGCATCTTTACCTTTTCAGCCCACACAGGCTGAATTCATCTCAATTATCCTAATTTTGTGTGGAATTGTCTTTTTGGTCTTTTCCAAAAAGTGGTTTCCGACATTAAAAAGTAACACTTAAATCTTACACTATGCCATCATTTGATATTGAAAGTTCAGTTGACATTCAAGCCTTAGACAATGCAGTGAATGTTGTAAAGAAAGAAATCACTAATCGATTCGATTTCAAGGGGATACACGTTGTAATTGAATTAAATAAAAAAGACTACTTAATTAAGTTAGAGTCTGATTCTGAAATGAAAGTGCAACAAATTGTGGATGTGCTTTTGAGCAGATCCATTAAGCAAGGAATTGACGCCAACGCCTTTGATTTATCCAAAGAACCTCAACCTAGTGGCAAAATCTTTAAAAAAGACGTACCTGTAAGAAATGGCCTCAAGCAAGAGGATGCCAAAAAAATTGTCAAATTCATTAAGGATAAAGGCTTAAAAGTGCAAACAGCCATAATGGACGATATTATTCGTGTAACAGGGAAGAAAATTGATGATTTACAAGAAGTTATAGCTGCTTGTAGAGCAGAAAATTTTGGGGTGCCTTTGCAGTATGCCAATATGAAGTCCTAAATAGGGGCTTCAAACCTAAAAATTTGGCAAAAACGCTATTTTAGCCTAAATTTGCGTCCTATTCAATAATTGTACGGCAAAAACCGTGCTTCCTTAAAAATTCATTAAATGAAACAAGGTATCCATCCAGAAGCTTATCGCTTCGTAGTATTTAAAGACATGAGTAACGGTACTGCTTTTTTAAGCAAATCTGCTGCTGTAACTAAAGAAACAATTTTATTTGAGGACGGCAATGAATATCCAGTAATCAAATTGGAGATTTCTAACACTTCACATCCTTTTTACACTGGTAAAAATATGTTAGTGGATACTGCTGGTCGTATCGATAAATTCAACAAGCGTTACGCAAAAAAGAATTAAGCACTTACTTTTTAAAGTTGTGTTTTATAACATACCAAACCCTTTCTTGCCTGGCAAGAGAGGGTTTTTTGTGAATGAATACGTTGGCAGACTCAATTATACTTACCTTTGTTAACCTTAACTTTTGGCCATGCTTAAATTAGATATTCTTGCTTTTGGTGCACATCCCGATGATGTAGAATTAGGTTGTTCAGGAACAATATTGGCTGCCATTGCAGAAGGTAAAAAAGTGGGTGTTATTGATTTGACTAAAGGGGAGTTAGGTACCAGAGGAACAACTTCACTAAGACTTAAAGAGGCTCAATTGGCTTGTGAAATTATGGGTTTAACGATTAGAGAAAACCTTGGCATGGCTGACGGCTTTTTTGTCAATGACAAACAGCATCAATTTGCTATCATTGAAACAATAAGACGCTTTCAACCTTCTATTATTTTGTGTAATGCACCAGAGGATCGTCATCCTGACCATGGACGTGCAGCAAGTTTAATTGAAGAAGCAGCTTTTTTAGCAGGTCTTTCAAAAATTCATTCATCCCATAATGGAGTTGCCCAAGAAGCTTGGCGTCCTACCCAGGTATTTCATTATATTCAGTCAAGAAGCCTTACGCCTAACTTTGTGGTGGACATAAGTGCCTATATGGATAAAAAAATGGAATCTATTTTAGCCCATAGTTCTCAGTTTTATGATCCAAATTCAAATGAGCCTGATACATTTATTTCAGGGGCTGCTTTTTTAGAATTTGTAAAAGGCAGGGCTAAAGAATTGGGACAACAAATTGGTGTAGAATATGCCGAAGGATTTATTACAAAAAAAATAGTTGGAATTAAAAGTTTGGATGCAATTATTCAAAATAAAACATAGTAGATTATTAAATTCATTATTATTTTTCAAAACAATATTTAATACTTTTTAATTTAATGATATGTCAATAGTTAAAGTTGGCTTGGTCCAAATGACTTGTAGTGCAGAGGTAAATGCCAACAAGCAAAAAGCGGTCGAAAAAATAAAAGAAGCTGCAAAGCAGGGTGCTAATATTGTTTGCTTACAAGAATTATATACGTCCTTATATTTTTGTGATGTAGAAGCCTATGAAAATTTTAAATTAGCAGAGCCAATTCCAGGTAAAACGACCGATGAACTATCCTTATTGGCAAAGGAATTGGGAATTGTTATTATTGCTTCTTTATTTGAAAAAAGAGCGGAAGGATTATACCATAACACAACTGCAGTGTTAGATGCAGATGGAACTTATTTAGGTAAGTATCGTAAAATGCATATTCCAGATGATCCTGCTTATTATGAGAAATTTTATTTTACTCCAGGTGATTTAGGTTACAAGGTTTTCAAAACAAAATTTGCTACCATAGGGGTATTAATTTGTTGGGATCAATGGTATCCCGAAGCGGCTAGAATTACCAGCTTAATGGGGGCTGAAATGTTATTTTATCCAACAGCCATTGGATGGGCAACGGCACAGGATGAAGCCACTAACATAGAACAATACAATGCATGGCAGACTATTCAACGAAGTCATGCGGTTGCAAATGGGGTGCCTGTAATTAGTGTGAATCGAGTTGGGTATGAACAGGATGGTTTAATGAAATTTTGGGGTGGAAGCTTTGTAAGTAATCCATTCGGTACTTTATTGTATAAGGCTTCTCACGATCAAGAAGAAGTAGCTGTGGTAGATATTGATACTGATAAGTCAGATAGTTATCGCACACACTGGCCATTTTTACGCGATCGAAGAATCGATTCTTATCAACCCATTACTAAAAGATATATTGACGAAGAAAATGCTTAATAATACCCCCACGCCAAAATCATTAGGCTATTTTTTCCCTGCTGAATTTGCCAAACATGACGCTATGTGGTTAAGTTGGCCACATAAAGAAGAAAGTTGGCCAGGGAAAATCGCTTCTATTTATCCTTCCTATTGTGAATTTATAAAAGTGGTTTCAATTACCGAAAGGGTTTGTATTAATGTACTCAATGATAAAATGCGACAGTCTGCTGCTAATATGTTAGAATTGGCTGGTGTTGATTTAAATCGAGTTCAATTTTATTTACATCCCACCAATGACGCATGGTGTAGAGACCATGGCCCTAGTTTTTTAATAAGAAAAAATAAGGATCAACCAAAAGCCATTGTGGATTGGAATATCAATGCCTGGGGTGGAAAATATCCTCCTTATGATTTGGATGATGAAATACCAACACATATTGCTAAAGCACTTAACTTACCCGTATTTTATCCAAATATTATTATGGAAGGTGGGTCGGTTGATTTTAATGGAGCAGGTACCGTATTAACTTCAAAATGTTGTTTATTAAATCCCAATCGGAATCCAGCTTTAAGCCAGGATCAAATTGAAAGGTATTTATGTAATTATTATGGAGTAGAACAAGTGTTATGGGTTTCTGAAGGCATTGTTGGTGATGACACCGATGGTCATATTGACGATACAGTTAGATTTGTGAATGAGGATACGGTAGTTACAGTAGTGGAGTCTAATGTATTATCAGAAAACTATGATTTATTGCAACAAAATTTGAAGGAATTAAAAGAAATGCGTTTGATAAATGGGAAACAATTAAATATTGTAGAATTGCCCATGCCTGCCGATGTAATATATGAAGGACAAATGCTTCCTGCTTCTTATGCTAATTTTTATATAAGCAACGGTCACGTAATTGTACCAACATATCAGTGTGAGCAGGATGACAAAGCAATGCAAATTATTCAGGAATGTTTCAAAGATAGACAGGTGGTGGGCATTGACTCTACCGATATTATTTGGGGATTGGGTAGCTTCCATTGTTTAAGTCAACAAGAACCAAGTATATGATTTTAAAACTGGTACGATATGCATTTGTAGTATTCCTGTCCATTTTTGTAATGGCATGTAATCAATTTAAGTATCATTCAACGAATCAATTTTATAAAAAACAGGCGGCCAATTTAATTAAAGAAATTATAGCGGAACCATATCCAGTAGTCGACTCTATCAATCATATTACTGCACCACAATGGGTGGGGACAACTAATTTTGATTTACGCAAGCCCAATTTTGTGGTAATACACCATACCGCCCAAAAATCTTGTGAGGAAACCCTAAGGACATTTACGTTAGAAAGGACCAAAGTGAGTGCGCATTATGTAATTTGTAAAGACGGGACAGTGCACCATATGTTAAATGACTATTTTAGGGCATGGCATGGTGGAGTGGCGAAATGGGGCAATGCTACCGATATAAATTCAAGTTCCATTGGAATTGAATTAGACAATGATGGATTAGTGCCTTTTGAGCCCAAGCAAATTGAAAGTTTATTAAACCTATTGAACAAATTGAAGGTTAAATATAAAATACCCGAAGCCAATTTTATTGGTCACGCGGATATTGCGCCAACCCGAAAAGACGATCCTAATATTCATTTCCCCTGGGCCATGTTGGCTAAGAAAGGGTTTGGGGTTTGGTTTGAGCCAAATGCAAAATATACATTACCCAACAACTTATCCATTCCTTATGCTTTAGCATTGGTAGGCTATGATGTAAAGGATCCAACTGCAGCAATCATTGCATTCAAGCGTCATTTTAGACAGGACAGTACAACCCTTATTAACGAAGCTGATAAGTCTGTTTTAGCGCAACTAATCCAAAAGAAACTTGGTTTGCCTGATTTAAATTCACTCCCTAAATAATTCACTATTTTTTTTGAGAACTAACAAATGTTAGCGTAAATTTGTGCAAATTTAAAATTGTATGGATTTCAACTTGTCCGAAGAGCAAATAATGATTCAAAAAGCTGCTCGTGAATTTGCGCAACAACAATGCTTGCCTGGTGTAATTGAAAGAGATGAACATCAACAAGTTCCCAAAGAACAATTGTTACAATTAGCACAACTTGGTTTTATGGGTATGATGACTGATCCTAATTATGGAGGAGCAGGAATGGATACCATTAGTTATGTTTTAGCTATGGAGGAAATAAGTAAAGTAGATAGCAGTGTAAGTGTAGCAATGAGTGTGAACAATAGTTTAGTATGTTGGGGTTTAGAGCATTATGGAAATGAAGAACAGAAGAAAAAATATTTAGTGCCATTAGCTCAAGGCATGAAAGACAATGAATTGTATATAGGTGCTTTTTTATTAAGTGAACCAGAAGCGGGTAGTGATGCCACACATCAACATACAAGTGCTGTTGACCATGGTGATTATTATGTAATTAATGGGGTTAAAAACTGGATTACCAATGGTTCTACTGCCAATGTTTATTTAGTCATCGCTCAGACCGATTATACAAAAGGACATAAAGGGATCAATGCCTTTATCGTTGAAAAAAATACACCAGGTATTACCGTTGGTGCAAAAGAAAATAAAATGGGAATTAGAGGTAGTGATACCCATGCCATTTCATTTTTAGATGTGAAAGTACCCAAAGAAAATAGAATAGGAGAGGAAGGATTTGGATTTAATTTTGCCATGAAAACCTTGAATGGGGGCAGAATTGGAATTGCCGCTCAAGCGTTAGGTATTGCTAGTGGTGCCTATGAATTAGCACTTGCATACAGTAAGGAGCGAAAAACTTTTGGAAAGCCAATTCATGAACATCAAGCTATTCAATTTAAACTAGCTGAAATGGCTACTAAAATTGAAACAGCAAGATTATTGTGTTTTAAAGCTGCATGGGAAAAGGACCATCACTTGGATTATACCACTACTGCGGCTATGGCTAAATTACATGCAAGTGATATTGCCATGTGGGCAACAACGGAAGCTGTTCAAATACACGGTGGATATGGTTTTGTTAAAGAATTTCATGTTGAAAGATTAATGCGTGATGCAAAAATTACCCAAATTTATGAGGGTACTACCGAAATTCAGAAAATGGTTATTGGTCGAAATATCACTAGGTAATAGTTGATGCAAGCAGGTATTTAAAATTTAATAGTGTAAATTTGATTTTCCTATTATAGGGATTTAAAATATATCCATGCCTGTAAATATCGAACAATATCAAACCATTCAACAAAAATTACTAGCCGATCATGTCCAATTGATTGCAGTAAGCAAAACTAAGCCCATTGAGGATTTACAAGTATTATATGATTTAGGACATAGGGCATTTGGCGAAAACTATGTACAGGAATTAGTGGACAAAGAAACAATGATGCCTAAGGACATTCAATGGCATTTTATTGGACATTTACAATCAAATAAGGTAAAATACATTGCCCCCTTTGTGTATATGATTCATGGGGTGGATTCAGAAAAATTATTACAAGAAATTAATAAACAAGGGGCAAAAGCTGGGAGAGTAATTGATTGTTTATTGCAAGTACATATTGCTACAGAGGAAACCAAGTTTGGTTTTGATGGACCTGCACTTCATGAATTATTATCAAGTAATAGGATAGGACAATATACTAATGTGCGTATTAGAGGTTTAATGGGAATGGCAAGTTTTAGCGAAGACCAGTCATTATTAAGTACAGAGTTTACTACTTTAAAATTATATTTTGACAAAGCAAAATCTGCCTTCCCCAATGGACAATTTGATACATTAAGTATGGGTATGAGTTCCGACTATGCTTTAGCCATTGCTAAAGGAAGCAATATGGTAAGAATTGGAAGTTTGTTATTTGGTGCAAGAAATTATACAAAGTAATTGTACAAAGTATTTCCAGTCGTCTTAGCTGTACATTTATATATCAAATAAAAAAAGGAAGCCTTATTTAGACTTCCTTTTTTTATTTGAACAAGTTACAGTGTTATTATTTTCCTTTTTTGATAGTTGCGTTGTCAAATACCAATTGTGTAAAAGCTTTAACCCCAACAATGAAACCTGATTCATCTAAATAAAAATCGGGCGTATGGTGTGGGCCTGCATTTTTAGGATCTGTTCCTTTTGGTAATGCACCTAAATTAAAGAAAAAGCTAGGCGCCTTAGCAGCATAAAATGAAAAATCTTCTGCACCTGTTACCCATGTGGATTCTGAAACATTGGCTTCACCAGCTGCTTTCATTAAAGAGGGTAATGTTTTTTTAACTAAGGCTGGATCATTATAGGTTACTAAAGTTTTTGTATCTATTGTAACATCAGCTGTTGCACCTGAACTTGCTGCAATGGTTTTTACAGTTTGCTTGATTCTTTCGTGCACTTCTTCTTGCATTTTACTGTCTAATGTTCTAATGGTACCTGTCATTTCAGCGGTCTCAGGAATAATATTGGAGCGCACCCCACTATTAATCGTACCCACGGTAATTACAACTGGTGCTTTTGTTAAATCCATTTGACGACTTACGATATGCTGAAGTCCTTCAATAATTTGTGCAGATGCAGCTATCGGATCAACACCACCCCAGGGTTGAGATCCATGGCTACCTTTCCCATTTACTTTAATCGTAAACCAATCAGAGGATGCCATGAAAGCACCTGATTTATACTTAAGGGTACCTACAGGTGTTTGAGAAGAAATATGAATTCCATACACTGCTTCTACTTTTGGATTGTCTAAAGCACCTTCTTTAATCATTAATGGTGCACCCCCTTCCTCAGTTCCAGGCGCACCTTCTTCGGCTGGTTGAAATAAAAATACAACGGTTCCTGGTACATCTTTTTGTAATGCACTCAATACTTTAGCAGTTGCCATTAACATGGCAGTATGTGAATCATGCCCACATGCATGACTGACACTTACTTTTTGGCCATTAAATTCGTTGGTTACTTTGGAAGCAAAAGGTACGGGAGTTCTTTCATATACAGGAAGTGCATCAATATCGGCTCTTAATGCAACAACAGGACCAGGCTTTCCACCTTTCAATACTGCAACTACACCTGTTTTAGCGACTGGGTACTTAATTTCCACATTAGGTAATGTTTTCAAAAAATCTGCGATGTATTTACCTGTATTGACTTCTCTGTTGGAAAGTTCAGGAAATTCATGAAAATGTCTTCTCCAACTAATAAGTTGAGGCTCTACCTCCTTGAGTAATTCATTATAATTTTTAGGAAGCTCTTGAGCATAGCTTGATAAGCTACCTGTAATGAAAAGGGAAAGTAATAATTTTCGCATTGATATTTGTTTATAGTTATTTGTTTTAGTTATTGGATTTAATATAAAGTAATACTACTTTTTTGATCCATGTTTTTTATAAATCGTTAAGATTGGTATTCGCCAAATACACTTCTTAAGGTATCTGAAATTTCACCTAATGTGCAGTGATGCTCTACTGCTTCAATTACCACTGGCATTAAATTTTTCGTACCTAAGGCAGCCTCTTTTATCGCCAATAAACTAGCTTTCACTTTTGATTCATCTCTATTGGATTTAAATACTTTCAACTTTTCGATTTGTTCCTGCCTAATTTTTTCATCAATTCTTAAAATAGGGATATTAGTGGTTGACTCCGATTTGAATTCATTCACTCCAACAATTATCTTTTCTTTAGATTCTATTTTTTTCTGATATGCATATGCACTATCTGCAATCTTATTTTGCATAAATCCATTTTCAATTGCCATTACGCTTCCACCCATTTCATCAATTTGTTGCATAATTTTCAATGCTTCCAGTTCAACCTGATTGGTTAAATTTTCAATGAAATAACTTCCCGCCAATGGATCTACCGTATCGGTGACCCCACTTTCATATGCGACAATTTGTTGCGTTCTTAGTGCAATGCTTGCAGCTTCCTGTGTGGGCAATCCCAATGCCTCATCGAATCCGTTGGTATGTAAGCTTTGTGTGCCGCCTAAAACAGCTGCTAGGGTTTGTAAAGTTACCCTGCTTATATTGTTAAGGGGTTGTTGTGCAGTAAGTGTTGCACCACCTGTTTGTGTATGAAATCGTAGCATCAAAGCTTTTTCGTCAGTGGCGCCTAGATCTTTCATAATAGTTGCCCACATTTTTCTGGCTGCTCTAAATTTAGCTACTTCTTCAAATAAGTTATTATGTGCATTGAAGAAAAAAGAAAGTCTTTTTCCAAAAACATTAATGTCTAATCCTTTTTCTAATGCAGCTTTGACATAGGCTTTACCGTTACTTAAAGTAAAAGCAATTTCTTGAACAGCCGTACTGCCTGCTTCTCTGATATGATAACCAGAAATACTAATACTATTCCATTTTGGAACATTTGTACTGCACCATTCAAATATATCAGTGATAATACGCATTGAATGTTTGGGAGGATAAATATAAGTTCCTCTTGCTGCATATTCTTTTAAAATATCATTTTGAATCGTACCTGCCAACTGCTTAATATCAATCCCTCTTTTTTTAGCCAATGCAACATACAAGGCTAATAAAATAAATCCAGTTGAATTAATGGTCATGGAAGTACTTATTTTATCCAAAGGGATGTCCTTAAATAAAACTTCCATATCGGCTAAGGAACAAATGGAAACACCTACTTTGCCCACTTCACCTTCTGCTAAAGCATGATCAGGATCATACCCAATTTGGGTGGGTAAATCAAAAGCAACACTTAATCCCATTACACCTTGTGCTAATAAAAAATGGTAACGTTGGTTGCTTTCTTCGGCAGTTGAAAATCCTGCATACTGGCGCATGGTCCATAATTTTCCAAGATACATATCTGGTTGGACTCCTCTTGTGTAAGGAAATTCACCTGGTAATTGACTGCCATCTAAATTATTGGGCAAATCTGCCTTGGTATATACTTTTTGGATAGATATACCGCTGTCTGTCTTTTTCACTTTGTCTTGCATGCTTCAATTTACGAAAAAATCACATCTTAAGGGGTAGGATATTATTTCTATTTTCGAAATTTTATGCAATCAGCATATCCCATAGTTATTGTAATTTTGCATTATAAATTATTAATTTATGGCTACAGATACAATATTAAACACTCCGGTAAGTTTTACCGCCTCAGCAGTGGAGGAATTAACCCGTTTAATGGGTGAACCCGACTTTGACCAACAACAAAAATTAAGGGTAGGGGTAAAAGGAGGAGGTTGCTCCGGAATGACCTATGTTTTAGGTTTTGATACCCCTAAAGAAGGTGATTTAGAATTTGTTTTTGAAGGAATCCCCTGTTGTATGGAAGCTGCCCATCAAATTTACTTATTTGGTATGCATATCGACTGGCAAGGCGGGTTAAATAGCCGAGGTTTTACCTTTAACAATCCCAATGCTTCAAGCACCTGTGGTTGTGGAACCAGCTTTGCTGTATAACTTATTGTATTTATATACTAATAAAAAGGCCTCACAAATGTGAGGCCTTTTTGTATCAATTAAGAATGATAATTTATTTCTTTTTATTTTCTGCGCGACCCAATGGACGATTCTTTGCGAAATCAACCAATACAGGTGCAGCCACGAAGATAGAAGAATAGGTACCTGTAATTACACCAATTAACATGGCAAATGCAAAACCTTTGGTTACTTCACCACCAAAGAAGAACAATATTAAGATTACCAAGAACACCGTTAAGGAAGTCATGATGGTACGACTTAATGTTTCATTGATTGCTCGGTTAATTATACTAGCATTGTCTGATCCTTTCATTAAATTAGAATCTTCACGAATACGGTCATAAACAATCACCGTATCATTCATAGAGAATCCAATTACAGTTAATACCGCAGCAATAAAGTGCTGGTCAATTTCTAATGCAAATGGAACAACTCTTCTTAGGAAACTAAATACAATTAAGGTGACCAATACATCGTGCAATAAGGAGAAGATAGTACCTAAAGAATATCTCCAATCACGGAAGCGAATAAAGATGTATAAACATATTGCGATGATGGCAAATATGGTTGCGTTGGTAGCGCCTGATTTTAATTCCTCAGAAATGGAAGGCAATACAGTTTGAGAACTTTGTTTGTATTTTTCTTCAAAATCTTTGAAGCTTGTACCCTGCGGTAAAAATTTAACTAAGCCTTCATATAATTTAGTTTCCACTAATTTATCTACTTCTTTACCTTGTTTCTTAATTAAATAAGAGGTAGTAATATTTACTTGATTCTTAGTGTCAATTGTTTTGATAATTGGCGCTTCGTCACCAAATACAGGTTTTAAAGCTGCTCTCACTTCTTCGGTATTTACAGCTTTGTTAAATTTAACAGTGTAGCTTCTTCCTCCTGCGAATTCAACACCTTCGTCAAATCCGTTAAAGAAGGAAGCAATACCCATAATTAATACAACTACTGATAATAAGTATGCGTACTTTCTGAATTCAATGAATTTAAAATTAGCATGCTTGAAGATAGATTTGGAAACTTTTGTAAAGTATTCAAAATGTCTATTCTTGCTAGTATAAATATCAGTGATTAAACGAGATACTAAGATTCCACAGAACAAGGATAATAAAATACCAATGATTTGTGTTGTAGCAAATCCTAATACTGGACCTAATCCAAAGTAGGCCAAAATACAAGCAGTCAAAAGGGTAGTAACGTGTGCATCCAATACTGGTGACATAGAACGCTTGTATCCGTCAGATACAGCCATTTGATAGCTCTTACCTTTTGTTAATTCTTCTTTAATTCTTTCAAATATAATTACGTTGGTATCCACCGCCATACCAATGGTTAATACCAAACCAGCGATACCAGGGGCAGTCAAAGTAAATCCTAATGCACTTAATATTCCAATCGTAAATAACAAGTTTAAGATAAGTGCAATATTAGCTACCCATCCACCTGTGTTAAAATACAATAACATTAATGCGAAAATCACTAAGAAGGCAATACCAAATGACATTAATCCACCTTCAACTGTTGTTTTACCTAAAGTTGGGCCAATTAATTGCTCTTGAACAATTTTAGCCGTGGCTGGTAAAGCACCAATCTTTAAGATATCCACTAAATCTTGTGCAGTTTTAATAGTATAGTTGCCACTAATAGAAGTACTACCAGTAGTGATTGCATCGTTTACATTAGGAGCAGAATAAACCATGTTGTCAAGCACAATGGCAATAGGTTTGCCTATGTTTTTGGTAGTCATTTTTGCCCAAATACGTGTTGCATCAGATTTCATATTCATTTTGATATCAATCTTGCCCACTTCATTGGTTCCTACTGATGCACTTTCAATAATGTCGCCTTCTAATTCAGCTTGTCCATTATCTAAAGTTTTAATTGCGTACAATGGTAAAATGTCTTTTGCTTTAGGATCTGTTTCTTCTTCCGTCTTACCATACATAAATACTAGGTTAGAAGGGAATTTCGATTTCACTTCAGGTAATTTTAACCATGCATTTAAAGTGGCAGTGTCTTTCTTTAAAGTATAACCAATTACACCAGAATAGTAAGGTTGTCCATTTTTACCTTGATAAGGTTGACTAAATTGAACAATTCTACGTAATGGATTTTTATTTTGGTTAATTTTTGTCGTATCTAATTTAGCATTACTTGTTGTATCCTTAATGCCATTTAAATTATCTTCAATTGACTTGTCAGCAGCTAAAATTGCATTCCCTAAATCAGGATTTTCTAAAGTATATACTTCAAAAATTTGAAGATTGGCAGTTGATTGCAAATTAGCTCTTACTCTTTCCTTATCGCTAATACCTGCTAATTCGATATTGATAATTCCTTTATTGGCGTTTGGATTGATATTAGGAGAAGCCAAACCAAATTTATCAATACGTTTAGTTAATATATTGATTGTAGATTCAAATGCAGCAGCTGATTGGGCTCTTAAATAAGTGGCTACTTCTTCGTTTGAAGCATCAATTTTAAGCTTGTTGGCACTTTTACTACTTCTTTGTGCGAAAAGAGGGGCTAATTTACCAGATGGATTCACACGTGCGTATTCTTCCATAAATAAGGTAATCAAATCACCGCTATTATTTGCTTTTTTAGCAACTGCATTGTTTAAAGCAGTATTAAATGAGGGATCCTTTGAATAGTTGGCTAATGACTTAATTAAACCATCCAAGCTAACTTCCATGGTAACACTCATACCACCTTGTAAATCAAGGCCCAACATCAATTCTTTTTCTTTTGCACTACCGTAAGTAGTTAATCCAAAAAATAATTTTGTGTCTTTTGTACTGTCCAATAAACGCTTGAAATAGGTTTTCTTTACTTCACTTAAACTGTCATTGTAAAATGATTGTTTCTCTTTGTCTGAAGGATAAACACTTTCAGCTTTAGGGAATTTCTTGATCCAGGTTGAAGCCTTTGCCTCCATGTCTTTTTCATGGCTATTTACAAAATAGGTAAATGATAATTGATAAAGACAAATTAAAATAAGCGCAATTGCAAAAAAGCGCACTAATCCTTTGAGTTGCATAATAGTTTGGTTAACTGATTTTTAGTCGGCAAATATAATGGAAACAAGGGAAAATTAGGCCTAAAAAGGCATTAATTTCCTAGTTCAAAACAATGTCAAAATACAAGGGAGAATTGGCTGGAATGCCACTTCTTGCCTGTCCTCCATAAGCAAGTGAGGAAGGAATGACCACCTTTATGCGCCCCCCTTTACCAATTTTAGGCACGGCGATCTGCCAACCTAGAATTAATTGGCTTAATGGGTAGGAGATAGTACCTGCATCAAATTGGGTGCCATTTAATAATGTACCTGTATAAGTCATTGATATTGTTTCACATAGGTTTGGTTTTTTGGATGCACCAGCTGTGATAATTTGGTATAAAATACCACTTGAATCGGTGGTATAAGTAATATTGCGGGCATTACAAAAAGCAACCATTGCCGCATTTTGAGCCGTATTTCTATCAGGTATATAATTAGCGGTTAAATTACAGGGTTCTGATTTATTACATGCAGTTTGGGAAGAAAGGATGAAAATTAGGGCTGTGATAGCCAAAACAGATGCTAAACTTGCTGTGAATTTTCCTTTTGTGTTAAAAATGCTCATTTTTTGTTTTTTATATGTTTTAATTCTTGAAATCTTTGTTCGTTCATTTCTGAAGTAAATTGCTGGTATAACCATCCAAAACCAATTGAAATTACGAGGATAGCAATAATTATCCAAGTTTCATTACCCCTTCGATTGGCAACCATTTGGGCCCTTTCATACCATCCCAATTCAGAAATGACAAGTACCACCAATCCAATTAGCAAACCCACACTTAATCCACGTAAAAATGGTCGGCGTTTATATTGGGGTTGGACTCTCTCTTTTTCCCACTGTTGGTAAAATTGCTCTTCCTCCTTACTTAACATTTTACAAATTTATGAAATGACGACAATAATATACGAGTCATACCGTACTTTTAATAAAATAAACACGAACTATGAAAATTTTTATGCAAAAGTGGGGGATAACTATCTACATCTTAATCTTGTCAGCACATTTATACGCCCAGGTATTAGGTCCAAATTTTGCCAGCTGGCAGTTTGCCACAAAGGCTTTACTATTGCCTACTTTAATGGCATATTTAGTTACACAAAATTTTTTTCCATCAGCGCCAAAAGTTAAGTGGCTGGTACTATTTGCGATGTTGGGATCTTTTTTAGGGGATGTTTTATTGAGCTATGATCATTTATTTATTGTTGGGATGTTGGCATTTATGACTACCCATATTTTTAATATTTTAATGTTTCATAATATAAATGGCATAGGTCAACCAAAGTCAAAAAAGTTTTTACTTTTTACCTTATTGTTATTGGCATTCTGTGTGTTAATTTATTTATTGCTTCAAAAAGCAATGGGGACTTTAATTTATCCTATTCTTGTATATATGGCACTTATTTGTAGTGCTGCATTAATGGCCATACATGCTGGGGGAAATTCAAAAGGGGAGGTTATTTCAACTTTATTTTGGTTGCCTGGCATGTTATTTTTTATTAGCTCAGATGCTGTATTAGCTTTCAATAAATTTGATTGGTCATTGCATCATCCCATCAAAAATATTGGATTAGTGACCATGCTTACTTATGGTATGGCTCAATTATTTTTAGCAAAGGGGTTTCAACTATATTTTACTAAATTGGACGCTTCCAAATTACAATAAATTAATAGCAAATAAAAAAAGCCTCAGCAATTGCTGAGGCTTTTTTTATGATAACGCTTATGCGTATTATTTTAGTAACCCATTCCACCCATATCAGGTGCACCACCACCGTGTGGAGCAGCTTCTGGCTTAGGTTTATCAGCAATCACGCATTCTGTTGTTAATAACATAGAAGCAATGGATGCTGCATTTTCTAATGCAACTCTTGATACTTTAGTGGGGTCGATAACGCCTGCTTTGAATAAGTTTTCGAAAACTTCTGTTCTTGCATTGAAACCAAAGTCGTCTTTACCTTCTTTGATTCTTTGTACAACAATAGAACCTTCGATACCGCTATTCTTAACAATTTGACGTAATGGCTCTTCAATTGCACGACGTACAATTTGGATACCGGTATTCTCATCTTCGTTAGCCCCTTTTAATTTATCTAAACTTGCTACTGCACGAATGTAAGCAACACCACCACCTGGAACAATACCTTCTTCCACTGCAGCACGTGTAGCGTGTAAAGCATCGTCCACACGATCCTTCTTTTCTTTCATTTCAGTTTCAGTGGCAGCACCTACATACAATACAGCTACACCACCACTTAATTTCGCTAAACGCTCTTGTAATTTTTCTTTATCGTATTCTGAAGTGGTGTTTTCAATTTGTGCCTTAATTTGATTTACACGACTTGTGATATCTGCTTTTTTACCTTTACCACCAACAATAACGGTGTTGTCTTTGTCAATAGTGATGGAAGAGGCTTGACCTAAATAAGATAAGTCAGCATTTTCTAATTTAAATCCTTGCTCTTCACTAATTACAGTGCCTGCAGTTAAAATAGCGATGTCTGTTAACATTTCTTTTCTTCTGTCACCAAATCCTGGTGCTTTAACAGCAGCTACTTTAATGGTGCCACGTAATTTGTTTACCACCAATGTAGCCATTGCTTCGCCTTCTAAATCCTCCGCAATAATTACTAATGGACGACTTGTTTGCGCTACTTTCTCTAAAATATGTAAGATGTCTTTCATCGCTGAAATCTTCTTGTCATAAATTAAGATGTATGGATTTTGCATTTCTGCTTCCATCTTTTCGCTATTGGTTACGAAGTAGGGAGATACATAACCACGATCAAATTGCATACCTTCTACAACGTCAACAGTTGTATCAGTACCTTTTGCTTCTTCAACAGTGATAACCCCTTCTTTACCCACTTTAGACATTGCCATGGCAATTAACTTACCAATTTCGTTGTCGTTGTTTGCAGAGATAGAAGCTACTTGCTCAATTTTCTTTGTGTCGTTTCCAACTGTTTGAGATTGTGCTTTTAAACTAGCCACTACTTTTTCAACTGCTTTGTCAATACCACGCTTTAAATCCATTGGATTGGCGCCAGCTGTAACGTTTCTTAAACCTTCTCCAACAATGGCTTGTGCCAATACAGTTGCTGTAGTGGTACCATCACCCGCTTGATCGGCAGTTTTAGAGGCAACTTCTTTTACCATTTGAGCGCCAATGTTTTCGATTGGATCTTCTAAATCAATTTCTTTAGCTACAGATACACCATCCTTTGTTACAGAGGGAGATCCAAATTTTTTCTCAATCACTACATTACGACCTTTTGGCCCTAAAGTAACTTTCACAGCGTTGGCTAATGTGTCAACACCTTTTTTCATTTTATTTCTCGCTTCTAAATCGAAAAAAATCATTTTAGACATATAAACTTATTTTAAACGTTATTTAATTTTAATTGGATAGATTGGATGTATCATTTATACAATAGCCAAAATATCACTCTCACGCATGATTAATAAATCTTGACCTTCAATTTGAATCTCTGTGCCAGCGTATTTACCATATAAAACGGTATCACCCACTTTAACAGTTACGGGTTCGTCTTTTTTTCCAGGACCAGCAGCAACTATTACTCCACGTTGTGGTTTCTCTTTTGCAGTGTCTGGGATAATGATTCCTCCAGCTGTTTTCTCTTCAGCAGCGGCAGGCATCACAATTACTCTGTCATGTAAGGGCGTAATGTTTAGTTTTTTTGCCGTACTCTTAGCCATACTTTATCGTTTTTTGGTTTTAAATTAAATGATATACTTCTCTATCTTCAACAACCTTGCCAGTGACTATTTTTCGCTTTAAATAAGTCAAAATAGCAGTAACATGCAATTTGGGGAGACAGGGGTGGCAAATCTATGCTTAAATTTGAAGGTTTTGGGCTTAATTATGTAAAAAATGTCAGTTTTTTTGGATTTTATTAGATAGCTTTGCCCGCCTTATAGCTCTTATTAATATGATGAACAGAAGAAACATCCGAATTAAAGTAATGCAGGTTTTATACATGCTAGAATCTACTATTCAGGGTACCCCAAATCAATTACTTAATAAAGAATTTGATAAATCCAGAAATCTGTTTGTTTTCCTAATACACCTTATACATCAAGTGGCTTTATATGCCGAAGTGGAATCCCAACAACGTGCTTCCAAAAACTTACCTGACCAAGCTGATTTATCAGTTAATATCAAAATTGCGGGTAATACAATTGTTTGGCAAACCATTGAATCAGAATCTTTCAAAAAAGCAGTGGAATTGGTTAAACCCAACCAATGGTTAGAAGCTGATTTGGTTAAAAATTTATTCAGACAACTTTCTGAATCCAATGAATACAAAACCTATATCTTAGAAGAAAATAGAGACAAGGCTAAAGAAAAAGAAATTCTAAAATTCATTTTCGGCACCATTATTTTAGGATCTGAAAATGCAGTGGATTATATCGATGCACATTTCACGAATTGGGAGGACGAAGGAGATATGATGATAGGCTTTGTATTGAATTATATACAAAAACCAGGTTCGGTGAATTTTATAGATCTAGTAGGAGAGGAAAAAATGAAGTTTGCGATTGATTTATTAGAAACTGCCATTTCAAAGAAAACAATTTCAGAAGATATTATTAAGCCAAAATTAAAAAACTGGGATCCTGAGCGAATTGCAGTTATTGATATGATTTTATTGCGTTTAGGTGTTTGCGAATTAGTTTATTTTGACACAATACCCACCAAGGTTTCTATTAATGAATATATCGATTTGGCGAAGGATTATAGTACAGAACAAAGTGGTCATTTTGTGAATGGGATTTTAGATAGTATCCATAAAGAATTAGTAGGTAACGGTAAAATTCAAAAAGTAAGTCATAAGGGCAAATAGTTTTCATTATCTGTATTTGTGGCCTATATTTGTGTAAGAAAGAATAAAATAAACAACAACAATTAAATTAATACAAATGACAACATTTTTATTACAAGCACCAGGTCAAGGTGGTGGTACTTTTCAATTAATTATGCTAGGTGGTATCATGGTCGTGTTTTGGTTTTTCATGATTCGTCCGCAAGCTAAAAAAGCAAAAGAACAAAAGAAGTTTATTGACAATATGCAAAAAGGGGATAAAGTTGTTACCATTGCAGGCATTCACGGTACAATTAGTAAAGTGAACGAGGACAACACTGTTCAATTAGAAGTGAGCCCTGGAAGCTATTTAAAAATTGAAAGATCTTCTATTAGTTTAGAGTGGTCTCAAGCAATCAATAAGTAATTGCTACTAATTGCACTAAGCATTTTATAATAAGTCCGAAATAGGTATCCTTTTACTAGGCGCTTATTTCGGATTTTTTATGTCCAATTTGACTTAACTTTAAGTTTGATAATTTATTAATTTATGTCCTTGATAATTGGTTTAACAGGGGGTATTGGATCAGGTAAGTCCACCATTGCAAAAGTTTTTGCCAATTTGGGGGTGCCTATTTTTGATGCTGATGCCACTGCTAAACAATTAATGAATAATAGTCCCTTCATTAAAGAAAAATTAATAGCAGCTTTTGGACCTGAAGTTTATTCGACCCTAAATGATAATGGAGTTGAGGGTAGCTTAAATCGAACATATTTATCAAAAATTGTTTTCGCGGACCCATATAAATTAACATTACTCAATGCCATTGTACATCCAGTGACCATTCAGGCTGCCATTGATTGGGCCGCTACGCAAACTGCGCCCTATGTTATCAAAGAAGCTGCCTTATTTTTTGAATCAGGCTCCTCTCTTGGAACCTATAAAATTATCGGGGTCTCTGCACCCAAATCATTAAGGGTGCATCGGGTGATGAAAAGAGATAATTGTACACAGCAAGATGTTGAAAAAAGAATGATGCATCAAATTGATGAATCTTTAAAAATGAAATTATGTGATTGGGTAATTGTAAATGATGACTTGCAATTGGTATTGCCACAAGTGGTGGCTTTGCATGAACAAATACTTGCCAGTATTTAATGCCACTCATTTAAAATCTTCATTATTTTATAATCTTATAGCACCAGCGTTTTAATCTTCCTTCAAAATCAAATGGAGTGGTTGCTTTGGTAATATCCTTTACTTGCGAACTATTAATATGTTCTAAGTCAATGATAAATTGTGTAAAATTAGTACTAAAGTAAAGTATTCCGTTGGGTTTCATGGAACGTAAAACATCATTGATTAACTCCACATGATCTCTTTGAATGTCTAAAATATCCTTCATTCTTTTGCTGTTACTAAAGGTAGGGGGGTCCATTACTACTAAATCAAAATGATTGACGGGCAGTGTTTTTAAATATTGTTTTACGTCGGCATGTACAAATTGATAATGAACTGGGTTCTTTAATAAATTAATGGTAAAATTATCCTCACTCCAGGCCAAATAAGTTTTGGATAAATCCACCGAAGTGACTGATTTTGCGCCCGCTGCAGCAGCATAAACCGAAAAGGAACTGGTATAACTAAATAGATTTAAAAAGTGCGTATCCTTTGCTTCTGCCGCAACCATTTGACGCGTCATCCGATGGTCTAAAAAAAGTCCGGTATCTAGATAGTCAGTTAAGTTGACTAGGAATTTGTGTCCATTTTCTTGTACCGTAATTATTTTGGATTCAGTGACTTCCTCTTTTTCATATTGGCCTTCCCTGTGAGACATTCTTTTTCTAAGTTTCACATACATATGATCCACAGGAACGCCTGTCAACTTAGTTATGATGTCTTTGGTTGTTTCAAACCAAATAGCATGTTCTTCTTCGGTTAGGGCATGTCTTCGATTGTACTCCGCGATGTAAATATATTCCTCATAAAACTCTACACATATTGGGAACTCAGGCAAGTCATGATCATATAATCTCCAACATGTCAAGTTTTGACGCTTGGCTTGTTTAAGGCGGTGCTTATAATTTTTAAGCAGCCGGTTTTCAAACATTTGAAATTTCTCGGAAGTCACTATTTTAATTTAGCCAATGCTTCTTTAATTCTTGCCCATGCTTTTTCAATATTAGGCATGCTGTTGGCAAAAGAAAAACGTACGCAATTGGGTTCGCCAAATGCATCACCCATAACTGAGGAAACATGTGCTGTATTTAATAAATACATGCTAAAATCAGCTGCATTTGAAATGGTTTGTGTCCCATCCGATTTACCATAGTAGGCACTTACATCAGGAAAAACATAAAATGCACCTTCTGGAGCATAACATTTAAAGCCAGGCATTTCACTTACTAATTTTAAGGTAGTTGTTCGACGACGGGTAAATTCTTCAGTCATTTCGAATGAAGGTTTTAAATCACCCACTAAAGCAGTGACTGCAGCTTTTTGAGTAATGGAACAAGTGCCAGATGTAAACTGACCTTGTAACTTTTCCATTGCTTTTGCAATTTCTACTGAGGATGCAGTATATCCTAATCTCCAACCTGTCATAGCAAAACCTTTACTTAAACCATTAATCACAACAACCTGATCCTTAATGGCAGAAAACTGTGCAATACTTTCATGTTTTCCAACAAAGTTGATGTACTCGTATATTTCATCAGACAATATAGTGATATGAGGATATTTTTCAAATACGGCAGCGATGGCCTTTAATTCATCCTTACTATAAACTGCACCACTTGGATTACAAGGACTAGAGAACATAAATACCTTTGTCTTTGGAGTGATTGCTGCTTCAATTTGGGCAGGAGTTGCTTTAAAACCTGCTTCAGTAGTTGTTCTAATTTCAACCACTTTACCTCTAGCAATTTTTACCAATTCAGAGTAAGTAACCCAGTACGGAGTAGGGATAATAACTTCATCCTCCTCATCCACCAAGGCCAATATAGCATTGGCTAAACTTTGCTTTGCTCCAGTAGAAGTAACAATTTGTTCCGGTTTATAATCCAAGTGATTGTCTCTTTTCAATTTTGTGCAAACTGCTTCTCTTAAATCTAAGAAACCGGCAACTGGTGTATAATGCGACCAGTTGTCATGTATGGCTTTAATAGCAGCGTCTTTAATATGCTGAGGCGTATCAAAATCGGGTTCACCTAAGCTTAAATCAATCACATCAATTCCTTGTGCCCTTAATTCACGGCCTAACTTAGCCATTTTCAAAGTTTCTGGTTCACTAAAGCGATTTAATAAAGAAGATAATATCATGGTAATTTATTTGGTATATCAAATTTCGCAAATTATTCGCAAACGCCTGTAAGTTTTAGGCTTTTGATATCATTTAATTATTCAGTCTTTCTTGACTAGGTTGTGTATATCTAAGGAAATTCAATAAGGTAGTATGTTATAGCTAATTATTGAGGAAAGAGTTGGTTAAAATTGGGTAGGAATTTCTTTTTTCTATTCAGTTCATAATCATAAATGAGTTGCCCCATATTTTTAAAAAAAGGAAAGCCGACTGATTCATAATCGTATTGACTATCGTTTAAAATTCCGTCTTTATTGCAATAAATAACGCCACTCAACATAAACTCAACCTTATTCACTGTATCTACTATATAGCTTACGTCCAATAAAAAACCATAAGCATCACCTACTTTATTAAATATTTTAATGTTTGATGGAATAGGCCCTTTTTCAGCACCCATTAGTAAGAATTTACAATAGGCTGGCCAATAATCAAGCGAATCATAAGTAGGATATTGAGATTCGGTGGGTAAGGTATGCATCCACTTTAAAAGAAACATTCTATCCTCCTTTGTTAAATTAAATTGCTTTGCCTTAGGAGTTTGATCATAAAAAATAACGGACTGTAAAATATGGTGTAAATCGTTTAGATAAATTCTGTTTTTTGTAGAAAAATCTAATGGGGCATTTATTAACGAATCGTTACCGTTTAAATACCCTTTTCCCAATTGAACATTATAATTAGGTAAAGGTTGTTTATTATATTGTGGCTTGAAATGGTAAATTAGTTTTCCATTGTCATCAAAAGCATCAATGGCTTGGGTTTGTCTGCTTTCTTCCTGCGTTCTTCCTAGTTCAAGTCTATTCCTAATATAGGCATCTTTGTATCCTTTTTCAGCCAATGTAGAATGTATTGCTTCTTGTCCTATGAATTCAAATAATCTATTAGCTGCATTATTGTCGCTTACTAAAAAAATTTCTTTAATGGCTTGTTCAATGGTTTGTTTACCATTTACTGCATAGGGATTATTATATATGGTTTCTTGTCTCGCACCAACACTATCATAATATAGCGAGGTTGATTTGGTTAATCCAGGAATGTTGAGCGAATTAATTTTATCTAATGCTAAGATAGCTAAAGGCATTTTTACCGTACTTGCTGGATAAAAATATTCCGTTGGATTTAGTCGATAACTATATTCTGTAAAGTGCGGTATATTATGTTCGTCTCTATCTATTTGAGTATAAAATAACTGAATCCTGTATTCAGATGGATTGTTTAATATTTCCGCAAACTGAGCTGGTCTTTGCTTCATTAAAGCCTCAAGGAATTGAGCATTTACTTGACCATTGACTTCGCAAATGGAAAAAATTGAAAATAGAATAAGTAAATACAATTTCATTATCAAATGTATAAAAAACTAACATACATTTGTCTAAGATTATGGAAAAATTTATATCTGTTTTTGATATGTTTAAAATAGGGGTGGGACCATCAAGTTCTCATACCCTTGGGCCTTGGAGGGCTGCCTTGCATTGTATGCAACAGTTAAGAGAAGCCAATTTATTTCATCAAATCAGTCAGGTCACGGTACTTTTATATGGGTCTTTGGCAAAAACTGGAAAAGG
The DNA here is from genome assembly GCA_947457075.1 of Bacteroidota bacterium. GTDB lineage: Bacteria > Bacteroidota > Bacteroidia > Chitinophagales > Chitinophagaceae > Sediminibacterium. The sequence goes on along the minus strand of CANGUG010000003.1, from coordinate 125,523 downwards.
GCATGGCACTGATATGGCGGTGTTAATGGGCCTTTTAGGGGAAGATCCTATCAGCACCGACACTTCACTTATTACCCAAAAAATAGAGGCGATAAAAAGTAATCAATTTATTCAATTGAACGGTACTCATGGGATTGAATTTAATGTAGAAACTGACCTGCTTTTTTTAAAAGAGCAGTCTCTTCCACATCATCCCAATGCTTTACAATTGATTGTTACAATTAATAATGCGCAATTCAATTTTACTTATTATTCCATTGGGGGTGGTTTCATTGAAGAGGACGCGAATGCGTCCGATGCATGGAATAAACTAAATGCGTCCGATGCATGGAAAGAAGAAGCGCTAGCTTCTGATGTAAGTAAAGAAGAAGCGTCAGCTTCTGATATAGGAGTTAAGGCTTCCGATGCAAGGGAAGAAGTTACAGAGGTTCCTTTTGAATTTAAAAGCACGGATGAACTATCACATTGGTGCATGAAAACAGGTATGTCCATTAGTGAAATTGTTTATGAAAATGAAAAAGCCATTTTATCTGAAACACAAATAAATGCACAATTAGATGCCATATGGCAAACCATGCTAAATTGTATTTATAAGGGTTGTTTAACCAATGGAGTTTTACCGGGCGGGCTTCAAGTAAGAAGACGTGCATTTGATTTAAACCAGCAATTACTGAATCAAGCAACCTTCGATAATCAAGCACAATGGATGGAACTGATTAAAAAGGGAGGACAAGATTTTAGGTATATTTTGGATTGGGTAAGTTGTTTTGCATTAGCAGTGAATGAGGAGAATGCTAGTTTTGGTAGGGTTGTGACTGCGCCTACCAACGGCGCTGCTGGCGTTGTTCCTGCTGTACTTTTATATGTACAATTATTTTGTAATAAAAATACGCCAACAGCTATTCGAAATTTTTTAATGACGGCAAGCGCAGTAGGTACATTGTTTAAAACTGGCGCAACCATTTCAGCAGCGATGGGAGGTTGTCAAGCTGAAATTGGTGTTTCTTCTGCAATGGCTGCCGCTGGGCTAACTGAATTATTGGGTGGTAATCAAAAGCAATGTTTAATGGCTGCTGAAATTGCAATGGAACATCATTTAGGCCTTACTTGTGATCCAATTGGTGGTTTGGTTCAAATTCCTTGTATCGAACGCAATAGTATGGGAGCTATCAAGGCCATCACAGCTGCGCAATTGGCATTGCAAAGTAAACCAGACTTTGCAGTGGTAAGCTTAGACAAAGTCATCAAAACAATGTGGAATACTGCTTTGGATATGAATGCTAAATATAAAGAAACTGCAGACGGCGGTTTAGCAATTCAAATACCCATTGCACTTGCGGAGTGTTAAATTGGTTTTGATTGCATTCAATTTTAAAGTTCCCCTTCAACAAAATGGTGGTTCGAATAATCTTTAATTACACCGTATAAGGTATCCCTTTCTATTGGTTGACGTTTCACTTGTTTAATTAAATTTACTAATTGTTCAGTGGTCATAGCTGGAGTTTGCTCCTCACTACCCGCCATCGAGTAAATTTTAGTGGTATCGTCAATAGTGCCATCAATATCATTCACGCCATAACTTAATGTTAATTGGGCGGTGTCGCGTCCCAACATAGGCCAGTAGGCTTTAACGTGTGGGAAATTATCAAGGTATAAACGTGATATCGCATACATTTTTAAATCATTGGCCATGGTGGATTCAGGTACATGGCTCATATCATTTCCTTCGTTTCTAAACTTTAGAGGAATGAAAGTGTTAAATCCTTTTGTTTTATCCTGTAATTGGCGCAAGCGTTCCATATGATCAATACGATGTGTATATTTTTCAATATGCCCATATAATAAGGTTGCATTACTATGCATACCTAATTCGTGCGCTGTTTCATGAATTTCAAGCCATTGATCGGCTGTAGCTTTATCGGCACAAATTTGCTCCCTAATTTCAGGATGAAAAATTTCAGCTCCACCACCTGGTAAAGAATCAAGTCCAGCTTCATGCGCTAAACGCATGCCTTCCTTAGTAGAGACATTGGCTTTTCGGAACATGTATTCCAATTCAACAGGGGTAAATGCTTTAATATGCAAACTTGGACGATGTGCTTTAATGGCACGCATTAAATCCAAGAAAAAAGCTAAAGTTAATTTAGGGTGCACGCCGCCTACAATATGGACTTCAGTTACTGGTTTTCCATCGTAGGATTTTACAATGTCCAACATTTGATCAATGGTCAGTTCCCAACCTTCTTCTTTGTGGGCGTATAATTTTGAATAAGAACAAAACTTACAAGAGAATACACAAACATTGGTGGGTTCTATATGAAAGTTTTTGTTGAAATAGGTTTTATTCCCATGGAGTGATTCCCTTTTCCAATTGGCTAAAGCGCCAACATAGGGGAGTGATGCTTTTTCAAATAAATAAACACCCTCGTCAAACGAAAGGCGTTCATTTTGAATTACTTTATTTCCTATTGTTTGTAAATGACTGTCTTTTTCAGCACCAATAATTACCTCAATTTGCTTTGTATTCATATGTTCTTAAATAGAGCCACAAAGCTACAAATTATAGCAACAATCAACTATTAAATTAGCCAATTAAAATGCCCGCTATACTTGCAGACAAGTAGGAGGCAAGGGTACCTGCCAACAGGGCTTTTAAACCTAATTCTGCTAAATCCTTTCGGCGTCCTGGCACTAATTCTCCAATTCCACCTATTAACATCCCTACACTACTAAAATTGGCAAAGCCGCAAATGGCAATACTTACAATAAACAACCCTTTTTCAGTAATGATCGGCACCGCTTTGCTTGTTAAACTTTTAAAAGCGACAAATTCATTAATGGTTAGTTTTTGACCTAGTAAGGTAGCCGCATTTTGAATATCAGCATTGGGGATGCCCATTGCCCAAGCCATTGGGTAAAATAACTTACCAAATAAATAGTTTAAACTCAAATCCAACTGAGCATTAAATAAATGTCCAATTTTTAGTAAGCTCCAATCTATAAAGGCAATTAAAGCAATAAATCCAATCAACATTGCAATAACATTCATGGCTATTTTAAAACCTTCACCTGCACCATGTGTGATGGCATCAATGGTATTACTGTATTGGCTTTTTACTTCTAATTTTACTTTCCCCATGGTTTGAGATTCCTCGGTTTCAGGAAATAAAATCTTAGCAATCACCAATGCACCCGGCGCTGCCATTAAACTAGCTGTAATTAATTTAGGGGCTAAATCCATTCCTGCTTGAGCACCCATATTGGCATATACTATTAAAATACCTCCAGCGATACAAGCTAAACTTCCACTCATACTTGCCAATAATTCACTTTTGGTCATTGTTGGTAAATATGGACGAATCATTACCTGCGCTTCCACCTGACCTACAAAGGCACTTGCCACATTACTCAAGGCTTCGGCACCACTAACACGCATAATAAAATTCATGGCTTTAGCAATTACCGCCACAATTCTTTGCATAATGCCAAAGTGATATAATAAGGCAACTAACACACAAACCAGAATAATCGTAGCAGTAACATTAAATGCAAATACAAATCCTCCATTGGCAAAATCAGTTACACCGGTTGGAGTGGAAGCGGATATTCCACCATATACAAAAGCAGCCCCCTGACGTGAAAATTCTTCAATTTTTCCCATACCCTTTCCTAAAAATTGGAAAAAGTTTGTTACTGCTGGTATTTTTAATACTAAAATTCCAATCACCAATTGTAAGGTTAAACCACTTATGACCAATCGGTAATTAATATTTTTTTTATTATTTGAAAATAGAAATGCAATTCCTAAAATAACTGCCACTCCAATTAAGCCTTGAAATTTCTCCATCATTAATAATTATAGGGGTCAAGATAATCTGATTTTGGAAATTATAAAAATTAAAAAAGCCAATTCCTTGAAACAGGTGCAATTAATAAGCAAAAATCCCGCTAAAAAGCAGGATTTTCATGTGTTTTTATAATAATGTATATTATAAATGTGCTTGTATTTTCTTATCCAATACTGCTTTGGGAACTGCGCCAATTTGTTTGTCCACCACTTGGCCGCCTTTTACAAAAAGGATTGCTGGAATAGAGGTTATACCAAAGTTCATACTTAAGTTAGGATTAACATCCACATTTACTTTCCCAATATTTACTTTGCCTTCATATTGAACGGCTAATTCTTCAATAACAGGACCAATTGCGCGACATGGACCACACCATTCTGCCCAAAAATCAATCACAGAAAGTTTATCACTTTCCATTACTACTTGTTGAAAATTTGCATCTGTAAATTCTAAAGCCATACTAGTTTATTTTAAATTGTTTTGTATGAATTGTATAGTTCAAAAATAGTTCCATTCTCTAATACCTGCCCATTTGACTTTTCCACGAATGGGGATTGTCATTGGGGACAAATTGTCTGCCAAAGGGGCATATTAGGTGACTAAGTTCACTTTAACACCTAAATCGGGGGTTTTATCTAAGAATTCAACTAATTCATCATTCATTAAAAATCCTTTTTCAAGGGTCAATAAGCTGGCAGCAATATTTTCTCTAGGTTCTATAAAGGTGACTTTAAAAGAGGACTTCCCTGGGTTTTGTTTTAAATTCTTTTCAAAGAAGGAAATTATTTCTTCATTTAAATGTGCAGGATGTAAGGTAATTTCAATAGACCTTGTTTGTTGTTGCTTAACTGTTTCCAAAAGGGACATGGTTTGAATTTTAAATTCAAAATTATTGGCTTGGTTAAATCTTGTTCTAAAGGATCCATTTATATATACTTTTTGTCCTATTTCTAAATAGTTTTGAAATTTTATATAATCCTCACTCCATAATATAAAGTCCGTTTTACTGGTGAAATCTTCAATAACAAAGGATCCAAAATTCTTTCCCGTTTTTGTTATTCTATGTTGAACATCGGTAATTAAACCTGCCAATTTAAATGGCTTCCCTAAATGATTGGGGTGGGTGGATAAATTATCTTTTACTTCATTAAAATCAATGATATTGGTAAAGTGATAATGGCGCATTTCAAAATTAAAATGATCCAAAGGATGGCCACTCATAAAAATACCTGTGATATCTTTTTCGTGCTCCAATGTTTCAGTCAAAGTCCAAGGCTCACATGTTGCTAATTTAGGCAATGGCACTTGCATAGCAGAAGGTAAATCACCAAAAAGGGTATTGGTGGTTCCTGTACTCATTGCTTGAGTCGCTTGTGCGTACTGTATGAGTTTTTCTAAACCATTGGAACGATCTCCGTCTCCCACATGAAAATATTGTGCACGGCTATATTCTGGGAAACAATCAAAAGTGCCAGAATAAGCTAAGCTTTCCAATGATTTTTTATTTACAGCTCGAGACAAAACTCTTTTAATATAGTCCACCATGTCTTTGAATGGGCCATTCTTATCCCTTTCAATAATGATGGCTTCAATTGCTGCTTCGCCAACGCCTTTTAATCCTCCTAAACCAAAACGAATTTGACCTTGCTTATTAACAGAAAAACCTTTTAAGGATTCATTAATATCAGGACCTAGTACTTTTATTCCCATTCTTTTACACTCTTCCATAAAGAAGGTGATTTTATCAATACTGCCTGCATGATTTAGCACTGCGGACATGTATTCACCCGGGTAATGTGCTTTTAAATAAGCTGTTTGATAGGCTACATAAGCATAACAAGTAGAGTGTGATTTATTAAAGGCGTATTGTGCAAATGCTTCCCAGTCAGTCCAAATTTTATCCAACACATTTTCAGGATGTCCATTTTTAACTGCACCTGCAATAAACTGAGCCTTCATTTTATCCAGCACCGATTTTTGCTTTTTACCCATGGCTTTTCTTAGCACATCGGCATCTCCTTTGGTAAAGCCTCCAATTTTTTGACTCAATAACATTACCTGCTCCTGATAAACTGTAATGCCATAAGTATCTGCTAAATATTCTTCCATTTCTGGTAAGTCATATTTAATAATTTCACGGCCATGTTTACGTTCAATAAAATTGGGTATATACGCCATTGGACCTGGACGGTACAAGGCATTCATCGCAATTAAGTCGGCAAATTTATCTGGCTTTAAATCACGTAAATGCTTTTGCATTCCCACCGATTCAAATTGGAAAGTGGCATTGGTTTCTCCTTTTTGGTATAACTGAAATGTTTTTTCATCATCCAAAGGAATCGTATCCAAGTTTATTTTAATCCCATGATTTTGGTAAATCAATTCCAAAGCTGTTTTTAAAATAGAAAGAGTTTTTAGACCCAAAAAGTCCATCTTAATAACGCCTGCTTCTTCAATGACCGAACCTTCAATTTGGGTAATCCATAAGGTAGAGTCCTTGGAAGTGGCCACCGGCATAATTTCTGTCAAATCCTTGGGAGCAATAATAATACCTGCAGCATGAATACCTGTATTTCGTATAGAACCTTCTAATTTTTCTGCTTCATGTAATACTGTTGCTCTCAAATCATTTCCCTTATATATTTCTCTTAACTTTTTAATGTTATCGATATCTTCTACCTGATACCCTTCTTTTTCTGCTAAGGATTTATCACCTTCTTTTGCGGTGATGGGGGCGTGTAAACAACGGGCTAATTCGGTACCTGGCTTATCGGGTACTAACTTTGCAAGTAAGTTAGATTCAGAAAGAGGTAAATCCATTACACGGGCAACGTCCTTGATACTACTTTTTGCTGCCATCGTGCCATAAGTAATGATTTGTGCTACCTGTTCCTTTCCATATTTTTCCACCACATAATCAATTACTTTTTGACGCCCTTCATCATCAAAGTCCGTATCAATATCGGGCATTGACTTTCTGTCGGGGTTTAAGAAACGTTCAAATAGTAATTGGTATTTAATAGGGTCAATATTGGTGATGCCAATACAATAGGCAACCACACTGCCCGCAGCGGATCCACGACCAGGACCTACAAATACATCCATTTCCCGACCTGCTTTAATAAAGTCACTAACAATTAAAAAGTAACCAGCAAATCCCATGGTTTGTATGGTGAATAATTCAAAGTCAATACGTTCTTGAATTTCAGCAGTAATTTCAGGGTATCGTTTATTTGCTCCTTCCCATGTGATGTGTTTTAAATACTCCCATTGATTCATATTGGCATCCTTATGAATCTTAAATGCCGCTGGAATGGGGAAAGCGGGTAGGAGGATGTCCTTTTTAAGATTTAACACTTCTACTTTGTCAACAATCGCATTGGTGTTGTCAATGGCTTCTGGGATATCACTAAATAATTCAATCATTTCATTCTGAGTCTTGAAATAAAACTCATTATTTGGAAATTTGAATCTTCGATTTTTTATTTGTAATTCGTCATTGACAAAATCATCAAAGCCTGGTGTAGATTGTTTCTCACCCGTATTTACACACAATAATATATCATGTGCATTGGCGTCATCCTCGTTTACATAGTGACTGTCATTGGTTGCAATTACTTGAACCTTGTATTTTTTTGCAAATTTTTGCAAAGTAGCATTGATGGTTTCCTGCTCAGGTATTTGGTGTCTTTGTAGTTCGATATAGTAATCCTCACCAAAAATATCTAACCACCATTTAAATTCTTTCTCCGCAGCTTCTTCTCCATGCCTTAAAATATATTGTGGTACATGGGCGCCAATACAACAAGTGGTTGCAATAATACCTTCATGGTATTGTAAAATCAATTCTTTATCAATACGCGGATACTTACTATACATTCCTTCAATGTATCCAAGTGAAGTAAGTTTAATTAAATTTTGGTAGCCTATTGCGTTTTTCGCTAACAAAACCTGGTGAAATCGGTCGTCCTTATTTTCTTTGGTAAAGATTTTTTGATGTCTATCCTTGACCATATAAAATTCACAACCTACAATGGGCTTCACAACGGGCTCTACTATATCATTCCCGTTTTTATCCTTTCCAATTACTTTGGTTTTTTTCCAAGCCTGATTGACAAAATTAAAAGCCCCAAACATATTTCCATGATCAGTGATGGCTAAAGCGGGCATATTATCCGCTATGGCTTTTTGATACAATTTATCAATGGAGGCTGCACCGTCTAATAGTGAATATTGCGTATGAACGTGTAAATGGGAAAATGTTGGCATAAATAGGATAGGACTAAGTATGCAAATATCGACAAAAACAGGGGTTTACATTGGGCTAATTTTCCACAAAAAATGGTTAAAAATGCCAAATCATGACTCAATTTAAGTGTTCTTGACTTAACTTGCATACCATGCAAATCAAGATTTTCTATAATGGCCTACTAGCTACCTTGATGCTAGTATTCATGAGTAGTTGTAAATCATTACAATCTATGTCAGCTGCTTTTAAGCCAGCACCTAAGCAATCTTCTATTGCAAAAAATGATAATATTGAATTTTTAGAACATATCGCTGTTACCCCAGGGAAAGTATATGTTAAAAAATCCTCCTTGGGAATTGAGGAAGAAACCGACCCAGGGACTACTACCAAATTGGATAAAATGCCTTCTAATTTGTCTGATATTGAGAAAGCCAATTGGTTACAATTAAAATATTCCATTTTGATGGATGTACCTGTTGAGTCCATTAATAATGTTCCTTTACTTAAAAAAATAGATGAATGGATAGGGACACCCTATCATTATGGAGGTACTTCAAAGTCGGGGGTGGATTGCTCTTTTTTTGCTTTGGATGTGATGAAAGGAACTTTTGATATCAAGTTAAACCGAACTGCCGCTGAGCAATATTTACAAAGTAAGAGAATAAATTGGGATGAGTTAAAGGAAGGTGATTTAATCTTTTTTAAAACTGAAGGACCCAATAAAATTTCACATGTAGGGATCTATTTAGCCAACAATAAATTTGTACATGCTTCCTCCAAAAGAGGCGTTACCATTAGTGATTTAGGAGAACCATACTATCAAAAAACTTTATTCAGTATGGGTAGGGTTTCTACATTAGCTAAATAAACTAATGAATTCGCAAAGTCAGCTTTAGTACTTTTCGTATTTTAATTGAACGTAATAAAGTCGCTTGATGGCTTCGCCAAATTTTTCTGGATTAAAGTTTTCCAATTTAATTAACCGCTTTTGTGGTATAAAAGCGGTGGGTAATAAATCAAATGTAGTTCCCTCGTAGGTAAAGTGTAAATTCTGGTCAAATCCAGCGATACAATTTCTCCATTGATAAGTAAGAATTTTTTCTTTTTCATCATAGCTGTAATTGAATTCAGGTATTTGAGTGGTTCTTAAATATTGATCAAATACTTTACTGAAATTATAGCCAGATTTTTTTGATATATAATTTTCAATTTGTTCAGTGGTAACCGTTTGATGATAAAAATCCTTGTTCAATCCAATTAATATACTTCTAAATAATTCATCGTTATGGATTGATTTACGAATGCCATGTATCATTACAGCTGCTTTTGCATACATATCTCCACTACCTTCGTTATTAACGCCGTATTTCCCAATAATAGGAATATCATTTAAAATGTTTTTTCTTATACCAAAAGCGTAATCATTTCCCGCTTCTATTCCATAATAATATTCAGTAAATAAGGTTTCAGAATAATTGGTAAAACCTTCATGTACCCACATATCAGCAATATCTTTAGTGGTGATATTATTGGCAAACCATTCATGTCCACTTTCGTGTACGATAATAAAGTCCCATTTCATTCCCCATCCGGATCCTGACAAATCTTTACCTAAATAACCATTCATAAATTTATTACCATAAGCAATAGCGGATTGATGTTCCATCCCTAAATGGGGGCTTTGAATAATTTTAAAACCATCCTCATAAAATGGGTAAGGACCAAACCAATGCTCAAATGCTTTAAGCATTTCAGGTACTTGCTTAAATTGTTTACGTGCTTTTGCAGAGTCTTGTCTTAGGGCATAGTAACTAATTTCTAAATTACCCTTTAATCCTTTGTATTTTTCACTCCATTTAAAATAATCTCCAATATAGGGGATGATATTGTAGTTGTTGATAGGGTTGGATACAAACCAAAAGTGGTCGGTTGAGTCTGCTTTTTTATTTGTTTCATTGTCCGAATCTGCAGTAATGATCCAGGCCTGGTTTCCATTGGCAATTGCTTGCAGGTTTTTTTGTGTAGGTAGTTTAATGGATAAGGAAGCGCCACTATCGGGTTCATCTGACTGCACATCCTTGCATGGATACCAAACCGAAGCACCTAAACCTTGGCATGCAACAGAGACCCATGGATTCCCATTGGCATCTTTTTTCCAAATCCATCCTCCATCCCAAGGAGGGCGAATGGCTTCCTTGGGGATTCCATGGTATTTTATCTTTAATTCAATTTCGTCCCCTTTTGAAAGTTTATTTTTCACTTTAGCAAGGGCGATATTACCATCTCTAGTCCATTGTAAAGTTTCAAATTCAAAACTATTTTTAGGATGTACATTCATTGAAATATGGTCAATGATTAAAGGTTGTTGCAAGTCAATTTGAATATCATTGCTATTTTTAATCACTTTTGCCTTCCAAATTACGCTTCCTTGAATTGATTTGTTCGCTATATCAGGTGTTACGTTAATTGTATAAGATTGAATATCAAACCAATCTCTATTTTCATTTAAGCTTCCACGAAGAGTATCGGCTTTTGTAAAAATGGGTTGCGCATTCATGGATAAACTCATAAATACGATAGAAAATAGAAGGGCAAGCTGTTTCATACTTCAAATTTGAAGATAAAAATAATGGTTTTTATCCATTAATCTTAGCAGAAACAATTGGGTTATGCCTTTCATTTTTCCTAACCCAGATGACACTAATCTTTTTTTAACTTGTCTTTAAACACCTTTTCAAATTTTTCTAGTTTTGGACCAATTACATAACGACAATAGCCTTGGTAGGTATTGTTATTGTAATAGTTTTGGTGGTAGCTTTCTGCAGAATAGAATTTACTAAAGGCAGTTACTTCTGTCACAATGGGTTTATCCCATGCTTTGGCAGCAGTTAATTCGGCAATGTATTTTTCAGCTACTTGTTTTTGATGTTCATTATGGTAAAAAACAGCACTTCGGTACTGAGGGCCAACATCATTTCCTTGCTGATTGGGTGTAGTTGGATCATGTGTTTTCCAAAAAACGGCCAAAATATCATCCAAGCTAATTTTGGTGGTATCATATACAATTTGACATACTTCAGCATGACCTGTTGTTTTATCACATACTTGCTCATAAGTTGGATTATCAACATGTCCACCACTATAACCACTGGTTACTTTTACCACCCCTTCTAATCTTTGATAAATGGCTTCGGTGCACCAAAAGCAGCCAGATCCTAGTGTAATTGTTTCTGTATTTGTCATGTTTAAATTGGTTGAGTTAATTTCTTTTTTATTGTTTTTTACCGACTGAGCGCAGGCTTCTAAGCTAAAAAGAGCTGTAATGAGTAATAATCCTGCTATAATGGGTTTCATAAATTTAGATTTGTTTAAAGTAAAACAATCTGTTCATATAATTGTTCAAAGGGGGATAATGTTTATTTAAGTAAATTTGCAGTCTATTTAGCCCTATGAGAGTTTATCCGGAAAACGCCTTAACCCAACTAGAATTTGATAAAATCTCTGCCATTTTATTAGGGCATTGTCAAACAACCATAGGAAAGGAGTTGGTGGAGGAAATGCGTATACATACCCATCAAAAATATATTCAAACAGCTTTAAGTCAAACTGAAGAGTATAAATTCATAAAATCAGCGAATCAATACTTTCCAGCGGACTTTGTATTAGATATTCGAAAGGATTTAAAACTATTGGGTATTCCTGGTGCACAATTAACAGGGGAGCAATGGTTATTGGTAAGGCGATTAGCCGAACATACTGGAAACATATACAAATGGTTTGATGCTGAACGAAAACTAGCCTATGCCAATTTATTTGAAGTGATAGGGGATAACTATTATGAAAAATCAATTGTTGAAAGTATTGATGAAATTATAGATGATCGAGGGAATGTGAAAGATAATGCATCGGAGGATTTAGCAAAAATTAGAATGCATTTGTATAAAAAGCGCCAAGAATTAAGACGCATTTTTGACAAAGTTATACATAGATTAGCCAAAGCAGGCTATACAGCTGATATCGATGAGAGTTTTAGCAATGGACGAAGAGTGGTTGCCGTTTTTTCCGAGTATAAAAGGCAGGTTAAAGGTTTTTTACATGGGGAAAGTGACAGCCGTAAAACAGCCTTCATTGAACCAGAGGAAACCATTGAATTGAATAATGAATTATATAGTTTAGAGCAGGAAGAACAAAAAGAAGTGCAGCGCGTTTTAAGACAACTAACTGCCACTTTATCTCCTTATTCCTCTTTATTATTGAGTTATATTCAAATGGTGGGCATTTTTGATTTCATTCGTGCTAAAGCAATTTTAGCAGTGGACATGAATGCACATATGCCCATGGTTCAAAACAGCGCAACTTCTCAATTAATTGACGCTTATCATCCTTTGTTGTATTTATACAATAAGCATTCTGGCAAAAAAACAATTCCAGTGAATTTGCATTTAGACGACGAAGCGAGGATACTCATTATCAGTGGACCCAATGCAGGGGGTAAAACCGTTTCCATGAAAACCTTGGGGTTGAACCAAGTAATGATGCAAAGTGGTTTACTGGTTCCAATGAATCCAACCTCCCAAATGGGGATTTATAAACAATTATTTATTCAATTAGGAGATACACAGAATTTGGCATTTGAATTAAGTACTTATTCAAGTCACCTAATGCATATGAAGCATTTTATTGAAAATGCAAATGGCAAAACCCTATTTTTTATAGATGAATTGGGAAGTGGTTCGGATCCCCATTTAGGAGGTGCTTTTGCCGAAGTTATTTTAGAAGAACTCTCCCATAAACATGCACAAGGTATTGTGACCACCCATTATTTGAATTTAAAAGTAATGGCCAATCACAATAAGGGGATTGTAAATGGTGCCATGCAGTTTGATGAAGTAAAATTGGAACCATTGTATCTGTTAGTGATAGGTAAACCAGGTAGTTCATACACTTTTGCCATTGCAGAAAGAATAGGCCTTCCTAAAAACCTAATTAATCGAGCTCGAAAATTGGTGGATACTCATCATTTTGAATTAGATAAATTATTAAATAGAACTGAACAGGATTTACAATTGGTGCAACAAGAGCGCAAGGAGTTGCATAAAAAATTGAAAGAGAATGATGCCTTAAAAAATTCATTAACCCAAATTTTAGATAAGGAAAAATACCATCAGCAAATTAGTTTATTGAAGGAACAAAATAGGGTGGCCGAAGAAAAATTTGCCTATAATAAGGACATGGAAAGGCAGTTAAAACAAATTGCCCTTGATTGGAAAAAATCAGAAAAGAAGGAAGAGGTAATGAAGAACTTGTTTAATTTATTGTTTAAAAAGAACGATGCAATTGTTATCAATAAATTAGCAAAGAAAGTGGATAAAAATTTCAAAGAAACCAATGCACCTATTATAGTGGGGGCAACCGTTAAATTGAAGAAAAACTATCAAGTAGGAGAAGTGTTGGAGATTAAAGGTAAAAGAGCCATCGTGAAAGTGGGACAGTTACCAATGAATATTGATTTAGTAGATTTATTGGTAGTGGAAAAAATACCGGATGAACCTGTGAAACAGGTAGGAAAGAAAAGCACTCCGTCGCCTTCTGCCCAAAAGAATACTAAGGCACAAGCAGCGCCAAATGGAGGTCAACCCAAAAGGAATAAATAGTTCATAAAAAAATACAAAACCAAATGATACTTGACGATTTAAATAATATTCAAAAATATGTAGCCATACATCCAAGGTTTGAAAAAGCATTTGCCTATTTAATCAATACCGATTTTGAAAAATTAACCCCTGGTAAATATGAAATAGAGGGGGATCATATTTATGCAATGGTCGTAAATGAAGAGGGGGTGGCTATGTTGGATTCCACTTCGGAATTTGAGTGTCACAATACATACATTGACATCCAATATGTATTTGGGGGTGTAGAAACAGTAGGGTATAAATCAAGATTAACCTGTGTAGAACCAAGAGGGGAATATGATGCCAAGAAAGATGTGTTATTTTATGAAGACGCGCCTGATTTCTTTTTTAAATTATATCCAGGTCAGTTTGGTATTTATTTTCCAGAGGATGTGCATGCGCCAATGATTGGATCAGGAAAAATCAGAAAAGTAGTCATGAAAATTCGTGTTCATTAATTTATTTGAAACTACTGAAACGTTAAAAAATCATTTTATGTCAGTGAAACAAGTGGAAATGGTATTGGCTCCGAGAGAACCACATTATGTTGGAGACGGATTTAGGGTGCATAATTTTATTCCGAGTGGATATGGCTTAACCATGCAACGCATGGACCCATTTATCATGTTGGACTATGGCGCAAAATTTTATTTTCCTCCAAGTCCCAGTAAGGCAAAAGGAGTGGGTGTTCATCCACACAGAGGGTTTGAAACAGTAACTATTGCTTATAAGGGAAGTGTCGCGCATCATGACAGTAGTGGTGGAGGTGGCGTGATTTCCGAAGGAGATGTTCAATGGATGACTGCGGCGAGTGGTGTGCTACACAAGGAATATCATAGTGAGGAATTCAGTAAAACGGGAGGTGATTTCCAGATGGTTCAATTATGGGTAAATTTACCTGCAATGGATAAAATGAGTACGCCAAAATATCAAGCAATAGCCAATGCGCAAATCCCCAAAATTCCGTTGTCTAACGAAGGTGGATTCATTGAAGTAATTGCAGGTAATTATGAAGGTCATACAGGTGCTGCAACTACTTTTTCTCCTATACATATGTACAATGCAAAATTGAAAACTGGCGGGGAAGCACAATTTAATTTGCCTCCTCAATTCAATACAGGTTTATTGGTTATTGAAGGTTCGGTGATTGTGAATAATAATGAAGAGGTACCATTGGATCATTTTGCTTTATTCGCTAACAAAGGGGAGTCTTTTACGGTAAAAGCAACTGAAGACTGTATTGTGCTCATTTTATCAGGTGAACCCATAAAGGAAACGATTGCGGCACATGGTCCATTTGTAATGAATACACGTCAGGAAATTCTTCAGGCATTTGAAGACTATGAAAATGGTAAATTTGGTACATTAGAAGATTAATCAATTACATCAATATGAGATATTTATTTTTTTCCCTATTCGCCATTATCATATTAGCTAGTTGTGCATATAATAAACTTACGGGGACCAATCAATTGTCCTTAATATCAGATAGTGAAATATTTAAAACATCTGATTCAATGTATCGTGATTACTTAAATAAGAGTAAAGTAATTAGTAACCGTGAAAACATGGATGTTCAAATGGTTCAAAGAGTGGGTAAAAAAATTGTGCAAGCAGTTAATCAATATTATGCCGACCGAAATATGCAATCCCAATTAAATGAGTATCGATGGGAATATCATTTAGTACAAAATGCTGAAGTCAATGCATGGTGTATGCCCGGAGGTAAAATTGTAGTATATACTGGTATTTTATCCATGACTAAAACAGAAGCTGAATTAGCTGTTATTATGGGACATGAGGTTTCACATGCTTTATTAAATCATGGTAAACAAAGAATGAGTCAATCCATGTTATTGAACTTGGGTAGTTTGGCATTATCATCGGCTGTTTCAGATAAATCTGCAAGGGCTAGATCTAATTTCGAAATTGCTTATGGAATCGGAACTCAGGTGGGTTTGGCCTTGCCCTTTTCAAGAAAACATGAAACGGAAGCGGATCAATTTGGCTTAATCTGGACCGCAATGGCTGGATATAACCCAAATGAGGCCATACCTTTATGGCAAAGAATGAGTATTGCCAGTGGAAATGATGTTCCTGAGTTTTTCAGAACACATCCAACAGGCGTAAACAGAATAAAGGCAATAAAAGCCTATATGCCACAAGCTATGAAGTTTTATAAGCAATAATAAACACAACTAGAATTTATTCTATTTATTATCTTCAAATGACCTACTAAGCTATAAATTACCTAGCTTATTTTTGTAACCTATGCAATCAAGAATCGTTTTTTTATTAATGGGTTTTTTATTGATTACTCAATGGGGGTTTTCCCAATTTCAATTAAAGATAAAATCAAGTAATTCATTAGATAGTATTGCTTATTTAAGGGCTACCGTTTTTGATGAAAAAAATTACATTCCAAAAGATACAATTCAGCTTTACAAAACTGTACTAACCATTAAACAAGCTAAACCTATTGTTGGGGGCATTTATTATTTATACTTTCCAAAATCAAAGCAAAAAATCAATTTAATCATTGACAATAAGGATTCAATTTCAATTGTCATTAATGATTCCGACTACTTAGGTTCCATAAATTCAAATAATAGCAAGAACGATAGTTTTTTTTCTTACCAAAGATTAGAGAAAAATTTATCCTATTTTGATTCATTATATGATAAAGAAATAAAACAAGGCAAAAAATTTAATCTTGCCCAAAAAGCACTCTTTTTCAATGAAAAGAATACCGTACTTTTTGAAACAAGGATCAGGATGATGAAAAAATTGAAGCCAACATCGGCATTGTATATTTATTTTGATGTTTTAAATAAGCTGGATGCTTCGGTACCTAATAAAAAGAAATTTTCGGATAGAATCACTTTCTTTAATAATATTGATATTAACTCGCCCAAACTTTTATTCACGCCATTATTAAAACAAGTTATTACAGAATATTTATCTTATTATCCTTTACAAGCAGATTCAATTGTTAAAGGGGTGGATACCATTATGCTTAAATTAGATTGTAAAAGCAAAGCCTATCCATATGTATTTGACCAAATTGTAAAGATTTTAAAAAACAGGGAAATTCAAAATAACACCATAGCATATGCCTACTTTCTCAATAAATATGTAAAAGAAAAAAAATGTAAATTCTTGGACCCTACCATTGAAAAAAATTTACTTAACGAACTTGAAAATGTTAATGCGTTGAAATTTCAAGATACCAGTATGAATATGGTGCTTAAAGATACAGCTGGTGTAGAAAAAAATTTACATGAATTTGCAAAACAATTTGATTATACCTTAATTACTTTTTTCGACCCAACCTGTGATCATTGTAAAGTAGAATTGCCAAAAATGGATAGCATTATCCATATTCTTGAAAATCAGTTGGTTTTGAAAATTGGGAAGTATTCTATATGCAATGAGCTGATTTTACAGTCAGAAGTATGGAAATCCTTTATTACTACTCATCATTTATCAAAAAATTATGCGCATGTTCATTTAGGACAAAATAACGATTTGCGTAAGTCGTATGATGCTTTTACTAATCCGCTTTTTTACTTAATCAACAAGGAAGGTAAGTTTGTTGGGAAAAAAATCAGTGTTAATACACTTAAAAATATCATTGTCAATCACCTGCAGTCAAATAAATAGCTTTATATTAAGATAAAATAGTATAAATTTGAATTCTAAATCAATGAATTATGAAAAAGATTTTAGTTGCCATTGTTTTATTTTTTGGTACCCTTACTTTGAATGCACAAACAACACAAGCGCCTGTAGATATAACCAAAGTGTTGAAATTTACCAATGATAATTATGATATGGGTAAAATTACAACAGGTAAAGCGACTGAGTTTAATGTAAGTATTGAGAATATTAGTTCTGCTCCCATTACTATTGAAAATGTGATGGTAGGATGTGGATGTACCACTCCAAAATATAATAAAGGTCAAGTAATTGCGCCTGGCGAAAAGGCGGTGGTTACTCTTGGATTTAATGGTAGCGCTGTTGGGGCTTTCTCTAAAGCAGCTACCTTGTTTTTTAGTGGGAATCTAAATAAACAGGTCAGTTTCCACGGAGAAGGGGTACAACCTTAAAATTAAAAAATATTATTGGAAGGTCATCCTGTTGGATGGCCTTTTTTATATAACTAAATTTCAAAATATATAAATTGGATTGTCGTCAACTTTATTATTGGATTGCCGTCACTTCGTTCCGGCATCCCTTAGGTGGGGGGCTTCAACCAATTCAAAAACCGTAGGCTTCGCCACTGGTTTTTACTTCCAAAAAGGGCTTCGCCACTTATTTAAAATTAATAATGTTGGATTGCCGTCACTTCGTTCCGGCATCCCTTAGGTGGGGGGCTTCAACCAATTCAAAAACCTGCGGCTTCGCCACTTATTTTTACTTCCAAAAAGGGCTTCGCCCTTTTCACACTTTTCTTCAAAATTCGGCATTAAAGCAAGCTTTATGCCTCATTTTTTCGAAAAATGTATTCACTTCGTGACTTTTGGAAACAAAAAAACCACGATTAATCGTGGTTTTTGAATTGGTTGGCGGAGAGAGAGGGATTCGAACCCCCGGACCTGTAACAGTCAACGGTTTTCAAGACCGCCGCATTCGACCGCTCTGCCATCTCTCCGCGGCAAATGTAGGATAGGAAACCGAAATATGCAAAAAATAATGTCTTTTTATTCCATTAAACAAAACAGCTAATTAATTGAGTACTAAGTATCTTTACAAAAATGGTCTAAGTGAAAGAACTTGCTGCTTTAAATGTGTTTTTTTGGAAATATCGATTTCGGTTTTTCACAGGGATACTATTGGTGATTGCTACCAACTATTTAGCGGTTTTAGCTCCTCAAATCACTGGATATGTAGTTAGTTTGGTACAAGCTAAGTTACCAGGGGGCAAACCAGTATCTCCCATACAAGAGGATTTGATTGTCTCCTATATTACTGATTTAAGTGCAAGTAATCAATTTAGCTTTTCATCTTTAATTACTTTTTGTAGCATAACCATTTTAGCGCTCGCTATCATTAGAAGTGTTTTTATGTTTTTTATGCGACAAACAATTATTGTAATGAGTCGTCATATTGAATTTGATCAAAAGAATCAAGTATATGCGCATTACCAAAAGTTAGATACTGAGTTTTATAAAACGCATAGCACGGGTGATTTAATGAACAGAATGTCTGAGGATGTAAGCAGGGTAAGAATGTACACGGGACCTTCCTTAATGTATCTTATCAATTTGATATCTTTAATTGGTTTTTGTTTATTTAATATGTTCAGTAAGGATGTGCTGTTGAGTTTATATGTTTTATCCCCCTTACCAATACTCGCAATTACAATTTATATTGTAAATAGTATTATTAATAAAAAGAGTGAACAAATACAAGAACAGCTTTCTGATTTGACCACTAATGCTCAAGAATCTTATTCTGGTATAAGGGTGATTAAGTCATTTGTTCAAGAAGGGGCCATGCTTGGATTTTTCAAAAAGAACAGCGAACTCTATCGTAAAAATGCAGTAAGCCTTGCAAAAGTTGAGGCTATTTATACACCCTCCATGTCATTGATGATTGGTTTAAGTACTTTGCTCACCATTTTCCTTGGGGGGATACAAGCTTATCAGGACCCCAGTAAAGTGGGTACCATTATTGAGTTTGTAATTTATATCAATATGTTAACCTTTCCTGTAAGTGCCATTGGTTGGACAGCAAGTATGATTCAGAGAGCCGCTGCTTCTCAAAAAAGACTTAATGAATTTTTATCCATAACCCCTAATATTCAAACAAAAGTTAATTTTACTGACTTTAGTAGTTTAAAAGGTGAAATAAAATTTGATCACGTAAATTTCATATATCCTCATTCGGGAGTCAAAGCCTTGCATGATTTTGATTTACAAATTCAAGCAGGTCAAAAAGTATTGATTTTAGGTAAAACGGGTGCTGGCAAATCAAGTATTGCCCAGTTATTAACCCGTATGTATGATCCGAATAGGGGTACCATTAAAATTGATGGAATGGATATTCGGGATTTGAATGTGCAGGATTTAAGAAAGGCAATTGGATATGTACAACAAGATGTTTTTTTATTTAGTGATTCTATAAAAAATAATATACAATTTGGCATTCATCAAGTTTCTGAAAATCAATCTTTAATTGACGCAACAAAAACAGCTAATGTTTATCAAGAAATACAACAATTAAACAAAGAATTCGAAACTTTAATAGGGGAGCGAGGAACTACATTAAGTGGAGGACAAAAGCAAAGAGTGAGTATTGCTCGTACTATTATAAAAAAACCTTCTATATACATTTTTGATGACTGTCTTAGTGCTGTTGACGCCAAAACGGAACAATCTATACTAACTCAATTAAGTAAGGATTTGGAAGGGAAAACAGCTTTATTTATAACACATCGTATATTTTTCAGTTTTCATTTTGACCTAATTATCTATTTACAAGAGGGGAATATCGCTGAAATGGGCACACACGAAAGTTTGTTAGTTAAAAATGGATTATATGCCGACCTTTATAAAACCCAGCAATCTCAAAAAGAGGGTTAAAATTTATCATTTCAAAATTTTCATTTTTCAATCAATTTCTATATTTTAGACTAATAAATTGAAAATGATACCTATGGAGAACGGGAATTTTGAGCAAAATGACAAAAAAAACGAAAGTGTTTATAGTACAAGAATTCGTGCAGGTAAGCGTAGAACCTATTTTTTTGATGTAAGGGCTACACGTGGCAATGATTATTTTTTAACCATTACAGAAAGTAGAAAACGCTTTGACAATAATGGATATGATCGCCATAAAATTTTCTTGTACAAAGAGGATTTTAATAAGTTTTTAAAAGCAATTACAGAAGCGATTGATCATGTAAAAACAGAGTTAATGCCTGATTTTGATTTTGATGCATTTAACCATGATGAATATGGACAAGATGAATTTGGAAATAATCCATCACAGGTTGCTGAAAGTCAACATTCATATGTAGCTGATAACGTTGTTTCCACAGTTAGCCAAGTAATGCCAACAGTTGAAGCTACCCCTGAAACTGATATTGACCCAGCTTCCATTACTGAAAAAAAGCCACTTGAAGCGCGTGATACACCTGCTAGTCAAGGGGACAATTTAAGTAGTGAAGAAGTAGATAAATGGTAATTTCTATAATCAATTAGATATAAATATAAAGCCCGTTCCAGAAGATCGGGCTTTATTCATTATTACAATTGTTTGGTCATCCAAATATCACAACCACAATGACCACTATTTCCAAGTGGTTGTTGAATTCTTATAAAGCCCAGTTTTTCGTAAATAGAAACAGCTTTGTCTAGCTCGGGCATTGATTCCAGGTAAACCTGCGAATAGCCATTATCTTTTGCCCACTGCATAGATATTTCTAGTAATTGTTTACCAAGTCCGGTTCCACGTGCTTCCGTTTTCAAATATAATTTCACTAATTCACAAGTCCCATTGGGTAAATTTTCAGTAGGATAAATGCCACAACCACCCACTAGGGTGTTGT
The DNA here is from genome assembly GCA_947457075.1 of Bacteroidota bacterium. Classification (GTDB taxonomy): domain Bacteria; phylum Bacteroidota; class Bacteroidia; order Chitinophagales; family Chitinophagaceae; genus Sediminibacterium. The sequence goes on along the minus strand of CANGUG010000003.1, from coordinate 104,196 downwards.
CAATAGTGGCAACAAAGTAAACGGCGCCAGGAGTTCTAAACAGTTCATACAATGCATCTGTCGTTGGATCAAAATAAACCGTACCAGGTTTGTTGGCACCAAACTCAGTTAAAGTGTCTCTGATAACTTTAGCCAAAGCAACATTATCATTGGGAGCAATGGGTCTTATTTGTATATCAGTTGACATTGGGGAATGATTTTGGAAGGAAATTAAGCTTTCTTCCAGTTTTTAAATTGATTAATTAATCCATTGGTAGAAGAATCATGTCCTTTTACTATTTCCTCATTTCCTAATTCAGGTAAAATTTTATTAGCTAATTGTTTGCCTAATTCTACACCCCATTGGTCATAACTAAAAATATTCCAAATTACCCCTTGCGTATATATTTTATGTTCATAACATGCAATTAAAAATCCTAAACTTGATGGAGTAATTTTTTTCAACAAAAAAGAATTGGTTGGTTTATTGCCTGCAAATACTTTAAATGGAGTTAGAAACTCAATTTCCTTAGCTGATTTATTGGTGGCTTTTAATTCTGCTATCACTTCGGATTGTGTTTTGCCATTTAATAATGCTTCAGTTTGTGCAAAATAATTACTCAACAATTTATCGTGGTGATCGCCAATTGGATTATGACTTTGTGCAGGAGCAATAAAATCACAAGGAATGACTAAAGTACCTTGGTGAATTAATTGGTAAAATGCATGTTGGCCGTTGGTGCCCGGTTCTCCCCAAATAACTGGACCTGTTGCATAGTTTACAGCTGTTCCTTTTCGGTCAATAAATTTTCCATTGCTTTCCATATTGCCTTGTTGGAAATAGGCAGCGAATCGGTGTAAATATTGGTCATAGGGTAGGATAGCTTCACTTTGTGCCCCAAAAAAATTAGTGTACCAAATGCCTAATAATGCCATGATTACCGGAATATTTTTATCAAAAGGCGTTTCTCTAAAATGATTATCAGCATCATGTGCCCCTTTTAGTAGCGCTTCAAAATTTTCATACCCAATAGTTAATGCAATGGATAGGCCAATGGCACTCCATAGTGAATATCTTCCACCAACCCAGTCCCAAAATTCAAACATATTTTTACTGATAATTCCAAATGCATTTACTGCTTTTTCATTGGTGCTGAGGGCAACGAAATGTGTGGCGATATGTGCTTCTTCTTTCGCATGTTCTAAAAACCATGTTCTAGCAGTATGTGCATTGGTCATGGTTTCTTGGGTAGTAAATGTTTTGGACGCAATTAAAAATAAAGTTTCTTCTGCATTTACTTTTTTCAATGTTTCAGCAATATGTGTTCCATCTACATTGCTCACAAAATATACTTGAATACCATCAACCCAATAAGGCTTTAAGGCTTCTGTAACCATCACTGGACCTAAATCACTACCACCAATGCCAATATTAACAATCGTAGAAATTTTCTTTCCTGTATAGCCTTTATGTTCCCCACTATGAATAGTGTTACAAAAGGTTTTCATTTGATGTAAAACACGTTTGATATCTGGCATCACATCATTACCCTCTAATAATACTGGCTTATCTGAAAAATTTCTTAATGCAGTATGTAATACAGCACGATTTTCTGTTTCATTAATTGCCTGTCCTGAAAACTGTGCTTCAATGGCTTCTTTTACATTACACTCTTTAGCCAATTGCAACAAAAGTTGCTTTGTTTTATCGGTGATAATATTCTTCGAATAATCAAATAAAATTTCTGAAGTAGCAATAGAATAGGTTTCAAATCTTTTTTCATCTGCTGCAAATAAATCGCGCATGTGCTTACGATTCATTTCATCTTCATGGTGTTTTTTTAATACAAACCAAGCTTGAGTGGTTGTTGGGTTAATTCTTTCTAACATTTATGCTTCTTATTATATTTGATGATGGCTTATAAACTGTTGATGATATCAATGGTTTGTGCTAAATGATCCTCTGTGATATCTAAATGAAAAACAAATCTTATTTGAGTAGGAGTCATGGCAATCGCTAAAATTCCTTTTTCTTTAAGAGCAGCTGCCAAACTTGCCGCGGAATACTTACCTCCAATGGTTGCAATGACAATATTGGTTTCAACGGATAGGATAGATTCCACAAAATCCTTTTTTGCTAGCTCCTCACTTAAAACTAGGGCGTTTGTATGATCTTGGGCTAAACGTTCAATATGGTGTTCTAAAGCATAAATACCTGCAGCTGCTAAATATCCAGCTTGACGCATTCCTCCACCAAAAACTTTTCTCCATCTTCTAGCTTTTTTAATAAAAGTATGGGACCCTACTAAAACACTTCCAACAGGGGCGCCCAACCCTTTACTTAAACAAACAGAAATGGAATCAAATACCTGGCCATATAAAACAGGTGCCTCTTTTTTATGCACTATGGCGTTAAATATTCTGGCACCATCCAAATGTAACCCTAAGCCATGGGAGCTAGTAACTTCTTTAATTTGTTTAAAGGTTTCAAAATTATAGCATGCACCTCCTCCACGATTACTGGTATTTTCAAGGCTTACTAGTCTAGTAATGGGTTTATGTACATCTTCGGCATTAATGCCTCCTAGAATTTGATGGGCAGTTAAAATACCTCGGTTTCCTTCCAATAATTGAACAGAACATCCCGAATTAAAAGCAATCCCACCTCCCTCATATTGGTAAATATGTGACAATCGGTCGCATATAACTTCGTCTCCCGCTTGAGTATGTGTTTTTATAGCCAATTGGTTGGTCATTGTGCCACTAGGGCAAAATAAACCAGCTTCCATACCAAATTTAGCTGCAGTAATCCTTTCTAAAGCATTGATACTTGGATCCTCCCCAAAAACATCATCGCCCACAGGGGCCGATTGCATAAATGCCAACATTTCAGGGGTAGGTTGGGTAACGGTATCGGATCGATAGTCAATCATGCTGCGAAGATAAATCTAGAGGGGGGATAATCCTTAAAAAAAGGGTTAAAAATGACTAAATATTGTCCCCGTATAGGGCGGATTTTGACTTAAAATAGGGCTTTAACTCCTTTATAATCAATATTTGTATAATTCGCTACTAAATTGTACCTTTGCAGACTAGCAACACTATACTATTTTAGTGTTTCTATCGTTATACTATAAATAAATTCATTGCATGAGGCAGCTTAAAATTGCTACACAGATTACGAACAGAGACTCTCAAGCGGTTGAAAAGTACTTACAAGAGATTTCTAAAATTTCAATGATTAATCCTGAAAGGGAAACCACCTTAGCGCAACAAATTAAAATGGGCGACCAACGTGCGTTAGATGAATTGGTTCAAGCCAATTTGCGTTTTGTGGTATCTGTTGCAAAACAATATCAACACCAAGGTTTGTCCTTAAGTGATTTAATCAATGAGGGTAATTTAGGATTGATTAAAGCAGCTCAACGTTTTGATGAAACAAAAGGATTTAAGTTTATTTCTTATGCAGTATGGTGGATTCGTCAATCCATTTTGCAAGCTTTGGCTGAACAAGGTCGTTTAGTGCGTTTACCTCAAAATAAAATTGGTACCTATAATAAGGCGAACAAAGCATACATGGCTTTTGAACAAGAGCATGAGCGTGAACCAAGTACGGAGGAGTTGGCGGGTATTTTAGAAATGTCTGAAACAGAAATCAACAATATATTCCAATCCAATACACGTCACACTTCATTAGATGCACCAGTGCATGAGGCGGAGGACGTGGCTATGGGTGATTTATTAGAAGGAGGAGACGATACCGATGAAGATGTAATGAAAGATTCTTTAAGAGAAGAAATTCGTCGTGTACTTAAATCATTAAGCCCAAGAGAAGCAGAAATTGTGAATGCCTATTTTGGATTAGATGGTGAAAATGGTGTTACCATTGAACAAATTGGTATTAAGTATGATTTAACAAAGGAAAGAATTAGACAAATTAAAGAACGTGCTATTAAACGTTTGCAAAAAGCAAGATATAGTAATGCGTTAAAAGCTTATTTGGGCTAATCATGAATAATATTTGAAAAGCCCCAACAATAAAAACTTGTCGGGGCTTTTTTATAACTACTATTTTATCATTGTAACAAATGATACTTTAAATTAAAAATTATGGAAACGGAAAAAGTAAGCATTTTAATAATTGGTTCTGGACCTGCTGGATATACCGCTGCTATTTATGCGGCTCGTGCCAACATGAAACCACTTTTATATCAAGGAATTCAACCAGGGGGGCAGTTAACTATTACGACTGAAGTGGAAAATTATCCTGGTTTCCCTGATGGAATTCAAGGACCAGAAATGATGGTAAATTTTGAGAAACAAGCAGCACGTATGGGTGCTGATATTAGATACGGATTGGCAACCAAGGTTGACTTTAGTGGGGAAGTAAAAAAGGTTTGGATTGATGATGAAAAAATTATTGAAGCCGATGCTGTAATTATTTCAACAGGAGCAAGTGCAAAATGGTTGGGTATTCCCAGTGAAGAACGCTTGAATGGTTTTGGAGTAAGTGCATGTGCTGTATGTGATGGATTCTTTTTTAAAGGAAAAGAAGTAGCAATTGTAGGTGCTGGAGATACAGCTGCAGAAGAAGCACATTATTTATCAAAGATGTGTACAACCGTGCATATGATTGTAAGAAAAAATCAAATGCGTGCAAGTAAAGTAATGCAGGATAGGGTATTGAATACACCTAATATTAAAGTGTATTTTAATTCTGAAACCGATGAAATTTTAGGAGAGAAAACGGTTCAGGCTGTACGTATTAAAAATAATCAAACCAACGAATTACAAGAAATTCCAGTGAGTGCATTTTTTGTTGCCATTGGACACAAACCCAATAGTGATATTTTCAAAGATTATCTTACGATGGATGAAACAGGCTATATCACTACTCAGCCAGGTACTACCAAAACAAATGTTGAAGGTGTTTTTGCTGCAGGTGATGTACAAGATAAAAATTATCGCCAGGCAGTTACTGCTGCAGGAAGTGGCTGTATGGCTGCATTAGATGCAGAACGCTATTTAACAGCAAAAGGACACTAATTTAACTACAATGCGTATTAGCCTTACCAACCTTGAATTTTATGGGTACCATGGATTATATGAGGAAGAAAAGAAAATAGGTAATACCTTTTTTGTAGATGTACATGTTGAATTACTATCCAAGGATACAATCATCGATCATATTAATCAAACCATTGACTATGTCGATGTCTATAATTTAGTGAGGTCAATAATGTTGGTACCTACACCCTTATTGGAAACATTAGTAGGAACCATCGCCCACCAAATTTTAGAAAAATTCCCAATGGCTATAAAGGTTCAAGTTGCTATCACAAAACAAAAATTACCCATAGCACAATTCGAGGGAAACACTACCGTATCTATTGAAAAAAGCCGTAACTAGCCACTAAATAATTTTTCCTTTCCAACGCATAGATTTTATATATAAATAGGAAGGAATGAGTAAACAAATCCAATAGAGTAATTCACATGCCCAACCAATGGTAATAGGTAATTGCAAGTATTCAATAGTAATATAACAATAGGCAATATACACTATGATGGCAAAGAATTCAATCCATAAATTTATTTTTGATTGACCTGTACCTGTCACAGCATTCAACCAAACGGTGGCAATCGACATTAGTAATAATGCAACTGAAACCACCCTTAACACAGGAATGCCTTCCAACATAAATCCTTCTCCTTGTCCATAAATGGATAAAAATTCTTTTGCAAATAAATTCAATAAAATAAATACAATAAATGCAAAACCTAAGCTCCATTTCACAATTTTATTGATTAATGGAATAACCTTATCTATTAAATTTTGACCAATGATATTGCTTACCATGGTATTTGAGGTAGCTGCAAAAGCCCAAGTAAAGCTTCCGAAAAATCCAAAGATATTACGCATGGCATTGGAAACAGCTAAGGATTGTTCGCCTCTGTGTTCAATGAGAATATAAAAAAACTCCCAACTTATTATACTAATCATGTATTGCGCCATAATTGGGGCTGATTGTACAAGGATTAATTTTATATAATCCCATTGAATAGAGAAGTGTTTAAATAATTCAAATCGAGCCCCAATTTTTTGATAATGGATTACTAAATAAATTACCAATAATCCTAGCACTTCGGCAATGATTGAAGCATATGCGGCACCATTCAAACCCATAGCAATAAATCCAAAATGTCCAAAAATAAGACTGTAATCCAAAAATATATTTACAATTGCTTCAGTGGCTGTTCCAATAATTAAATATTTACTTTGATTCGTACCCACTAATAAAGCGTTACGCATTTGATATATAAATAAAAACGGCAACCCCCAAATTCGAATTTTTAAAAAATCAATTACTGCATTTTTTATAGCTATATCATGTAGTAATGAATTGAAAATAAGGGGGGCAATCAAATAGGTAAAGGCAATTCCAACAACAGATAGAAAAATTGAAATAATTACCCCTTGTGAAAAAAGAAGGCCAATTTCATCCACCCGGTTTTCACCAGCCCTTCTAGAAATAAGTGCTTGTAAACCATTGTTAAGACCCTGACCCATAACTCCAAAAATGAGATAGTAAACGCCAGTGATACCCGCTATCGCAAGTGCTTGACTACTTAAAGCGCCCAGGAATATATTATTGATGACAAAATTTACCTGTGGAACCATAATGGCAAGTGCAATGGGCAAAGAAATGGCCAAAATTTGCCTACTTGAAATGGTAACTTGTAAGGAGGGGGTACTGCTCGATTCACTCATAATTCACAAATCTACGACTAGTTTTCGCAAAGAACTGAGCCTTTTTTTATATCATTGCATAAGATTATACATTATGGCAAAAAAGAAGATTGGTCTTTATTCTACCTTAGAAAGCTCCTTCAATAATAAAGTAGAAGATTTATACTTAATTGTGGATAATGAGCAAATCATTTTTTCGGTGAAAAATAATACAAATGGTCAATTTGTTGCTTTTGAACATTTTGTAAATAGTCCAGATAATGTGGGATGGCATCAGTTAATTGCCTACTTGCAAAATAATTCTAAATTAATACAAAGCATTTTTAACAACGTTTTTTTTGTTTGGAATAGCGCAAGATACCTACTCACTAAAAAGCAAATTAAAGAAGACACTTTATTATATCAACAAGAATTGGATTTAGTGCATGGTATGAGTAGTGAGGAGGAATTATACCTAAAACAATTAGATGACAATAAAATGCTCGTTTTTTCAGTCCCTGATGCGTTAAGTACTTTATTGTCAAGGACGTTTCCCACAGGGAAATGGCATCATTTTGCAGAATTTGTTTATACTATTCCCGTTCAAAATGCAGCATTGGTGTTTTTATTTGATAATTCAATTTACCTAAGGTTAGTGAAAGAAGGTAAAACCAAATTAATGAATACTTACCCTATAGAAGGGGCTGATCAAAATTGTTATACCATTTTAAATACGGGAGCCAATGTATTTACTGATTTAGGACAAACTGAATTATTTGTTTGGGGATCTTACCAAGCTAAGGATGAATTTATCAATGGGGTATTACCTTACTTTAGCTCATTTCAAATGGTAAACATCGAAAACGGTAGTATTGCCCATTCATTAAATACCAATTATCCGAACCATATTTATTCCCCTTATTTTATATTTTAATGAGAATCATTGCTGGTAAATTTGGAGGAAGAAGAATACACCCGCCAACAAATATGCCTTATACAAGGCCAACCACCGATATTGCCAAGGAAGGTTTATTTAATATTTTACAAAATCGTGTTCAAATTGAAGGTGCAAAAACACTTGATTTATTTGGAGGAACTGGATGCATAAGTTATGAATTGGCATCCAGGGGTGCTGCGAATTTAACCATAGTTGAAAAAGATGTTCAAATGTTGGCTTTTATCAAAAAAAATATTGATTTACTCAAAATTGATAATGCCAACGTACTTCAAATGGATGTGTTTCAATATTTAAATACTTGTAATCAGCAATTTGATATCCTATTTGCTGGACCTCCTTATGCCCTGAATACAATAGATGATTTACCAAGAATCATTGTAGAACGTAAATTAATTAGTGAAGTTGGGTATTTTGTTTTAGAACATACCCCTCGTAATGATTATAAAAAATTCCCAGGATATAGTTTTGAACGTAATTATGGTACAACCATATTTAGCTTTTTTGAGTAAATTGTGTTATGCTAAAATCTGAAGCAAGGAAATTGTTTTTAAGCAAGCGTAAAGCATTGTCTATGTCCGATTGTTTGAAATTGGATGATTTATTATTAATACAATTTCAAAGGTTCAATTTGAGCAATGTAAATTTATTAGGTAGTTTTTATCCCATGGATGCACACAATGAACCCAATGTTTTGTTATTGGTAAAATACCTAAAGGCGGTTAATCCCATCCTTGAATTTGCCTATCCTAAAATTCAACAGGATGATTGTTCGATGGACTTTTTTGCTGAAACTGAAACATTGTCTGAAAACAAATGGGGAATTAAGGAACCCATACCACTTAATAAAATATTGCCAAGTCGATTGGATGCAATTTTAGTTCCTTTATTGGGGTTTGATTTAACTGGACATAGAGTGGGTTTTGGGAAAGGCTATTATGATCGTTTCTTTGAAAACTATCCTAAAAGCCATTTAAGGGTGGGGATATCCTATTTTGAACCCATCCCAAAATTGGTAGATACCCAGCAATTTGATGTACCTTTAACACATTGTATTACGCCTTGGCATATTTATGAATTTTAATACCTTATTTTTAAAATCTTTCAGAGTTCTGTTACTACCATTCGCCATTTTATATGGTGTTATTGTGCATGTGCGCAATTGGTTATACAATCAACAATACCTTAAATCGGTCAAGTTTAATATACCCATGATTTGTGTTGGAAATTTGTCATTAGGAGGAACGGGTAAATCACCAATGGTTGAATACATTTTGTCCATTCTATCCAATGATTATAAAGTGGCTACATTAAGTAGAGGGTATAAACGTAGAACAAAAGGGTATGCATTGGCAGGCGTAAATACAACAGCCCTAGAAATAGGGGATGAACCTATGCAGTTTCATATTAAATATCCAAATGTTTCAGTAGCAGTGGGTGAAAGAAGAATTGAAGCCATTCCTCAATTAATCCAAGATGTTCCTGACCTTGAAGCGGTGATTTTGGATGATGCATTTCAGCATCGTGAAATTATTGCTGGATTAAATATACTGTTATCTGATTATAGCAATTTATATTGTGATGATGTTTTTTTTCCAACAGGTGATTTAAGGGATGAGCGAAAGTCAGCAAAAAGAGCCAATATTATTGTGGTTACTAAATGTCCTGAAAACTTAACCGAGGCTGAAAGAGACGAAATTATTGAAAAACTATATCCAGCACAGGATCAGGCTGTTTTTTTTACTTCCATTGCATATGATATTCCTTATCATATTTACGACCCCAATAAACAATGGAATTTAACCTTAAAAGATGAAGTATTATTGGTTTGTGGCATTGCCAATCCAATTCCTTTAAAAGAATATTTACACGAAAAAACACATACTTATTATCAAATTAGTTATAGCGATCATCATATATTTTCAATAGAAGATTTAAATGAAATTAATAAACGATTTGATCAAATTGCTGCAGAAAGTAAAATCATATTAACAACTGAAAAAGACGCAGTTCGATTGGTTAAATACACCGAGGAATTAAATACCATTCCTTTATATGTATTGCCCATCAAACCCAATTTCTTATTTAACTCAAAAGAAGCTTTTAATCAATTAGTCATTCATTATGTAGCTGAATTCAATAAAAACAACAATGGGAACTAAAAAAAAGGCTACAAAAAAACAACATAAAACTACCAAACAAACCAATTTAGCGACAACCTATAGAGGTGTTCTAGATATTGCCAAATCTGGAATGGGTTTTGTTATTGTACCCAATTTGGAAAACGATATACTTGTTTTCCCAACCGATTTTAATACTGCTTTAAAAGGAGACGAGGTTGCAGTTAAAATCACTAAAATAAGACAAAGTTCAGGGAAGAAAGAAGGTAAAATACTAGAAGTATTAAAGAGAAAACAAGTTTCATTTGCAGGAACAATGCAGGTAATGGAAAAAACTGCTTTTTTCATACCCAATACGATTTACCCAATGCCAGATATTTTTGTACCACTCAATAAATTAAAAGGTGCAAAGGATAAGGACAAAGTAATCGTTCAGCTTACAAAATGGGAGAATGCCAATCGCAAACCAGAAGGAGAAGTGGTTAGTGTGTTCACCCCTGAGCAAGAGAATGACTTAGCAATGAAATCGATCGTAGCTGAAGCTGGTTTTACTTTGGCATTTAGCGAAGAAACATTGGCTTTCGCCAGATCATTAAGCGATAAGATTCAAGAACAAGAAATTGCAAAAAGAAAGGATTATCGAAAAGTGTTGACTTTTACAATTGACCCAGTGGATGCAAAAGATTTTGATGACGCTATTTCTTTTCAAAAATTAGACAATGGATTTATCGAAATTGGAGTACACATAGCAGATGTAAGTCATTATGTTCAACCAGATACCGCCATAGATAAAGAGGCCTATGAACGTGCCACTTCGGTTTATTTGCCAGATAGGGTTTACCCAATGCTTCCAGAGCGTATTTCTAATGAATTATGTTCCTTAAGACCACATGAAGAAAAATTAACTTTCTCTGCCACTTTTACGATCAATGATAATGGACAGGTTGTGGAAACTTGGTTCGGTAAAACAATAATCTATTCGGATCGTCGATTTACTTATGAACAAGTACAAGAGATTATTGAAACAAAAAATGGGGATCATGCCAAAGAAATATTGTGGCTATTGGATTATACTCAAAAATTAAGGAAAGCAAGATTTGATGGTGGTGCAATTAATTTTTCATCCCAGGAAGTACGATTTACTTTGGATGAAAAAGGAAAACCTACAGGAATCACGGTTAAAGAAAGCAAAGAATCCCATCAATTAATTGAGGAACTTATGCTAAAAGCCAATCAATTAATTGCCGAAAAGATGGGTCATGTCAAAATTAAAAAAGAACCCATCCCTTTTCCATATCGTGTGCACGATCAACCTAATGAAGACAAATTAGCGCCATTTGTAGCTTTTGCTAAATCACATGGCTATCCATTTGATATTAGTAGCCCAGATAATATTGCACATAGCTTTAATGCACTTATGTTGTCAGCTCATGGAAAACCAGAACAACATGTTTTAGAACAATTGGGTATCCGAACAATGGCCAAAGCAGTTTATACAACTAATAATATTGGACACTATGGTTTAGGATTTGACTATTATTGTCATTTTACCTCACCAATTCGAAGATATCCAGATGTTTTGGTGCATCGAGTTGTGCAATCTGTTATACTAGGAAATGCTATGAATGATTCTTCCATGGAAGAAAAATGTGCGCATTGTAGTGAAAGAGAGCGTGCTGCAATGGAAGCGGAGCGCGCGTCTAATAAATACAAACAGGTTGAATTTATGAGTCAATTTTTAGGTCATAGTTTTGAAGGGGTAATAAGCGGGGTTTCCACATTTGGTTTTTGGGTGGAAACAGTGGCGCATAAATGTGAAGGTTTAGTAAGCATTACCACTTTATCACGTATAGATGATTTTAGATTGATTGAATCTAATTACTCCTTAGTTGGATTAAGGTCGGGACGTAAGTTTAGTATGGGAGATAAAATCATGGTCAAAGTGGTAGCAGCAAATTTAGATAAACGTCAGTTGGACTTTGAATGGGAACCCAATAAATAATTATTTTTCAGATTCAACAAATTCAATTCCCTCATTAGCTAATGCTTTTAAAATTGGCTTGTAAATGTTTGGATGTGTAGGTATATGTAAGCCAGTTAGGTTAATTTCACCTTTAAGATAAGCGCAAACACCCATTGCCAAAGGCAATCCAACTGAGGTAGCCATGGCCGTTTCTACCGCATTTTTTCCTTTTAAAACAAGGCTACTGTTCACCTCATGAATGACATTATTGAGTTCATAAGTGATTTCATGCAACATCACCACCATGTCCTTATCTGTTGGGGACAACTTCCATTTTTGCTCCAATAACCATTGTAAAATGCTTGCGTTGGAACTATTATGCACCGTTGGAATAGGTTTTGTTTCATCAAATCCAAGATAATTAAATTGATTACGGATGGTCTCATTTTGCATTAATGTTGCATATAATGATTCAAAATTCTCCTTCACTAAATGTTGTCGAAACCAATCTTGAATGGTTTCATTTCCATTTAAATGTAATTGCGTCTCACTGGTTAAACCTAATTGTACAATGGTATCCCATCCAACACAAAAATCAGGATGTCTTAAAGTGGTACGAACAAAATCCTTCACTCCATTTAAGTCATAAATTGAAATATAAGATAAGGAATCACGATTGGGGTAATAGGTGAGTGGGCCAATAGAAGGGATATTGACTAGGGGTGTTGCATGAAATAAGGTAGGGTAGCTTTGTTTATGGATACTTCCATTTTCCAGATACACTGCTCCTGCTTTGCCTGCTAAAATGATATTTCGAGGGTTCCAGCTAATTTTATAATGCCATGGGTTGGTATCACTTTCTGGCGCAATTAAACCACCGCAATGGGACTTAAATTGCGTAATAACACCTCCTTTATTTTGAATACGGTGTATCAATTCCATCGCACTCATGTGATCGATACCAGGATCCAATCCCATTTCACATAAAAACAACAGGTTTTTTTCTTGTAAAATTGGGGCCAATGCCTTCATATGATCGTCCACATAAGAGGCTGTAAAAAGAGGTTTAGAAAACGATATACAATCCTTCGCCACTTTAATATGTAAAAATGCGGGTAACATGGAAACGACCATATCAGCTGCTTGTATATACTGGGCTCTTAATTCGTCGTTTTCAATATCAAATCCAATAGCATGGCCATTTTTAGCTTGATTCCATTTTTGTTCAGCTACTTGCACATCCCCGTCGGCTAGGATAATATACCAGTTATTTTCAACTGCTTTTTGTTGTAAATATTGTATTAAAACAGTGGCTGATTTACCTGCGCCAATGATCAAGATTTGAGGTTGCATATTGTGGACTAATTTTATTTGAACGCTTTCAGAAATAACCGCTTAAAGTTAAGAATTATTACCCACAATGAAGGGGTAAAACTGTGGATAAATGGGTGCTAAAATAACGTCAAAAATCACCCAAAAAAGAGGCTTAAAAGTTATCTTCGTAACTAGTCCGTTAGCGTAATTTTTATGCTATTATTTTGACGAAAAGAAAGTAACATTTATGGAAGAAAATTTGAACGAAAATTTAGGTGCAGAGCAGACTCAAGACAATGATCGTGTAATCAAAGTCAATATTGAGGAACAAATGAAAACTTCCTACATTGACTATTCTATGTCTGTAATTGTAGGTCGTGCATTACCAGATGTAAGGGATGGATTTAAACCCGTACATCGTCGTGTATTGTTTGCTATGCATGAATTGGGCAATAATAGCAACAAACCTTATAAAAAATCTGCCCGTATCGTTGGGGAAGTAATGGGTAAATTTCACCCACACGGCGATACAGCAATTTATGATACTTTGGTGCGTATGGCACAGGAATGGACCATGCGTTATAAGTTGGTAGATGGTCAGGGTAACTTTGGTAACCAAGATGGCGACCCACCAGCAGCAATGCGTTATACAGAAGCGCGTTTACAACGTATTTCTGAAGCCATGTTGGATGATTTGGAAAAAGATACAGTTGACTTTCAATTAAATTTTGATGATAGTTTAGAAGAACCTAGTGTTTTACCTACGCGTATTCCTCAATTATTGGTGAATGGCTCATCAGGTATTGCAGTGGGTATGGCCACCAATATGTTGCCTCATAATTTAGGTGAAGTAGTAGATGGCTGTATTGCCTATATCGAAAATAAAGACATCACTATTGAAGATCTCATCAATTATGTTAAAGCACCCGATTTTCCAACGGGAGGAGTGATTTATGGAATGGAAGGGGTGAAACAAGGCTTAATGACCGGTCGTGGTCGTGTAGTATTGCGTGGAAAATGCAATGTCGAAACAAAAGCGAGTGGTCGTGAAATGATTGTTATCAATGAAATTCCCTACCAAGTTAACCGTGATAATTTAACCGATCGTATCGGTCAATTGGTTGTTGACAAAACTATTGAAGGTATTTCGCATGTGAACAATGAAAGTAACAAACGTGAAGGAACACGTATTGTAATTGAATTGAAAAAAGATGCAGTTGCACAAGTTATCATCAATCAATTGTACAAATACACCGAACTACAAACTAGTTATGGTATCAATAATGTGGCTTTAACAAAAGGTCGTCCTAAAATCATGAACCTGAAGGATTTAATTTCAGAGTTTGTTGAATTTAGAATGGAAGTGGTTATTCGTCGCGCGAAGTTTGAATTAAGAAAAGCAGAAGAGCGCGCGCATATTTTAGAAGGTTATTTAATTGCATTAGATCATTTAGATGAAGTTATTCGTTTAATTAGAAACTCTGCAAATCCTGAAGCGGCGAAAGAAGCTTTAATTTCAGCAGGATGGGGCATTACAGAAATACAAGCAAAAGCAATTTTAGAATTAAGATTGCAACGTTTAACTGGCATGGAACGTGAGAAAATTAAAGAAGAGTTTGATCAATTAATGAAATTAATTGCTTCTTTAAAAGAATTATTAGGCAGTGAACATTTGCGTTTTGAATTAATCAAAACTGAGTTACTTGAAGTTAAAGAGAAATTTGGTGACGAGCGTAAAACTGAAATTCAGTATTTAGCCGACGAAATGCGTATTGAAGATTTAATTGAAGAGGAAGATGTAGTAATTACTATTTCTCATTTAGGTTATATCAAGCGTACTTCTGTTTCTGAATACCGTCAACAAAAACGTGGTGGCCGAGGTGCTATTGGTTCTAAGACACGTGAGGAAGATTATGTGGAGCATTTATTTATTGCTTCTACACATGACACGATGTTATTCTTTACCGAGAAAGGTCGTTGCTTCTGGATGCGTGTATATGAAATACCAGAAGGGGAGAAAACAAGTAAGGGTAGGGCTATCCAAAACTTAATTCAGTTACCTCCAGATGATAAAGTAAAAGCCATCATTGAAGTGCGTAAGTTGGATGATAAAGAATATGTAAATAACCATTACATTATTTTATGTACGAAAAAAGGAATTATCAAGAAAACATGTTTGGAGGAATTTAGTCGTCCAAGAGTTTCTGGTGTAAACGCAATTACCATTAATGAAGGAGATGAATTATTAGCAGCGCGTTTAACAGATGGTAATAATGAAGTAATGATGGCCATTAAATCGGGTAGAGCCATTCGTTTCCCAGAGGAAAAAGTAAGACCAACAGGTCGTGGTGCTATTGGGGTGGCTGGTATTGAAGTGGATGATGAAACAGACGAGGTAGTTGGTTTAGTTTGCGTAAGTCGTGAAGATAAAGACCGCACTATTTTAGTAGTAAGTCAACAAGGTTTTGGAAAACGTACAGCCATTGACGAATACCGTATCACCAACCGTGGAGGTAAGGGCGTTAAAACAATTAATGTAACTGAAAAAACGGGTAGTTTGGTTGGTTTAATGGATGTGGTTGATACAGACGATTTAATTATCACTTGTAAATCAGGTGTAACTATTCGTACAAGTATCAATGAAATTCGTGAAGCGGGTAGAGCAACTCAGGGTGTAAAATTAATTCGTTTAGATGAGGGAGATGAAATTGCAGCTACTTCAAAAATAGGCGATCAGGGGGAAGATCCCGAAGCTGATTTAGCTGAAGGAGAAGCTGCTGTAGCGGGTTCGGAAAATTCTGAAAACAATACTGCTTCTGATGCACCATCTAATAACACGAATGATCATCAGGATGAAAACACAACTGAAGAATAAATCAAACAAATAAAATAAGTAAAAACAAACAACAAAAAATAGCATTTATGCAAAAGTTAATTACAATCCTAACCTTGCTTTTGATATTTAACGCTTCACAAGCACAAAAATTCGACAAGGTTAAAAACGCACTATTGATTAATCAATATGAAGTTGCAAAGTCTGATTTAGATAAGATTTTACAAAAAAATCCAACTTTAGTGAATAGCCCAGAAGCATTATTTTGGGAAGCTAAAATCAACAATTCTTTTTCAAGAGATTCAGCTTTGTCAAAAAAATATCCAAATAGTTATTCGGTGATGTTCAAGAATCTTGAAACATTAGTAAGTACTGACCAAGGCAATGCCTTTATCAATGAAAAAGCCGAAAAAGAAAAAGAATTAAATATTGCAGATCCTTTCATTCAAGTTTATACTAAGAATTTTGCAGACGGTGTAAAGCTTTATAATGAAAACAAATTTAAAGAGGCAGCAGATTATTTTGCTAACTGTGTAAAATATAGCGATATTTTTTATGGAAGAGGTTGGTTAGACACTAAATTGAAAGCAGATTCATTGTCCATTTTATATACAGCGATTTGTCATGAAAAAGACAGTAATTTCCCAAAAGCAATTGTATATTTTGAGCGTTTAATCAATGAGAAAGTAATGGTGAACTTGGAGAGTATTTTTAATGACTTATTAACTTGTTTAATTCAAACAAAAGAAAAGGATAAATTTGATACTTATGTAGAGAAAGCCCTTATCGAAAGTCCAAAAAACACCGGTTTATGGGAACAATACGCAAGAGAGTATATTGCAAAAGCCTATACAATTGATGAAAAAGTAGCCCTATATGACCAATTATTAGCTGCCAACAAGTTAACTGAATTTGATGTGCAATATTATGGGGAGTTATTCATGGAAGGTAAAACCGAAGATCCAAGTACTGAAAAGTATGTTTTAAAGGCATCTGAGGCTTTTCAACAAGCATTTACAATGAATCCAACCAATTTTAGAGCGGCATATAATGCTGGTATCAGCTATTATGCACAATTTGGTATTTTGGATGGTAAATTAGATGCAGCAAGAAAAGCATTACAAGCCTTAAATACCCAAAAACCCGCAGTAGCTGCTAAAGGAGTTCCAGCAAAAGGAGCAGTAAAACCAGGGGTGCCAGTTAAGGCAACACCACAGGATTCAGTGAAAGCGATCATCGCTGATTTAAACACACAAATATTCCAGAAAGTGGATCTAGCCATTACTTGGTTAGAAAAGTCATACAATGCTTTAAAAGACAAACCAAATATGTCAAAAGGAGAAAATAGTATTGCTTTAAGATCGGTTGATTATTTAGCGATGATGTATCAATATAAAAGTGATAAATTAAAAAGCAAGGATCCAAAGGCTTCAGCAGAATTTGCAGAGAAATTCAATCTGTACGATCAACTACACGACAAATACCAACAGTAACCAATACGGTTAATAACATATGAAATAACCCTCGAGCAATCGGGGGTTATCTTGTAATTATCTATTTAACATAATGTTAATTATAGGATAAATAATACAATACTTAAGTAGTCGACACTAAGCTATAATGATGATGGGTATTGCTTTTATGGGTTTTTATTGGTATTTTGAAATCTAAACAATTAGATTATGCGCAATAAAGTAAGTAGAAGAAATTTTGTACAAAATACTGGTTTAGCTACAATGGCAATTGGATTAAGTCCTCAATTTATTATGGCTCAATCAACAGCCAAAATGGATAAAGTTAGACTTGGTATTATCGGTACTGGGTATCGCGGTCAAAATCATATTGATATGCTTTGTGAACGAAAAGATACTGAAATAATCGCCTTTGCTGATCCAGATAAGCAAATGCTAGCTGATGCGCAAAAGATATTAAAGGCAAATGGACGCCCAGCAGCTATTGAATATAGTAATGGAAAAGAAAACTTCAAACAACTCTTACAACGAACTGATATTGATGCAGTTATAATAGCCACACCATGGGAATGGCATATTCCCCAAGCATTAGAAGCAATTAAAAATGGAATTATTCCAGGTGTAGAAGTTTCGGGTGCGATTAAACTAACCGATTGCTGGGATATTGTAAATGCAAGTGAAAAATCGGGTATTCCGGTAATGTGTTTAGAGAATGTATGTTATAGACGTGATGTTTTAGCTGTGTATAATATGGTCAAAAAAGGGATCTTTGGCGAATTATTACACTTGCAAGGAGGCTATGAGCACGATTTAAGAGGTGTTAAGTTTAATGATGGCAAAACAGCCTACAATAGCGGCGTTGAATTTGGTGAAAAAGGGTTGAGTGAAGCAAAATGGAGAACCCATCATTCCTTATATAGAAACGGTGAGCTTTATCCAACGCATGGATTAGGCCCTGTAGCAATGATGATTGACGCCAATAGAGGCAATCGATTAACCCGACTTTCTTCTGTGGCAACAAAGGCAAGAGGTTTACATAAATATATAGTTAACCATCCACAAGGTGGTGAAAATCACCCAAATGCGAAATTAAATTTTAAATTAGGAGATATCGTCACTACCCAGATTCAAACGCATAATGGAGAGACGATTGTATTAACACATGATACGAATTCTCCCAGGCCCTATAATTTAGGGTTCCGTGTTCAAGGCACACAGGGTTTATGGCAGGATTATAGTTCAGGTGCTTTAGGTGCTGGTCATATCTATATTGAGGGGGTTTCCAAAAAAGCCCATGTATGGGAAAATCCAGAAAATTATTTAAAGGAACATGACCACCCTTTATGGAAACGTTTTGAGAAAGATGCTGTGGGTGCAGGACATGGAGGGATGGACTTTTTTGTGGTAAATGCCTTTATTGAATGTATCAAAAGAAAAGTGGCATTCCCGCTTGACGTTTATGATTTAGCTACCTGGTATGCCATCACTCCCCTTTCAGAAAAATCGATTGCTGAAAAAGGACAAGTCCAAGATATACCGGATTTTACCAGGGGGAAATGGAAAAAAAGAAAACCTGACTTTGCATTAGACGATCAATTTTAGAAAAATTAAGGCAGTTTGCCTTTTTGATTCAAGTGTTCGAATTACGCTAGTTTTTGATATACTTCCAATAATCTTATTTGATTGAGGGCCCGAACATAGTTTTGGCCCTCATATTTTGCACCATAATAGGTATCATTATTTAAGTAATCGGTTAAGAACCTTAAAGCTTGCATATAAATCATAAACGTTCCTCCAAAAAATAGATGATCATGCTCAAAATTGGATAATTCAGTTTGCATATGGTTCATATACCCTTTTTGGATGGCCTCCCATTTTTTGGCATCCACTTGTATTAAATCCAAATTAGCCTCTTCTTCCGAAACAGCACATAAACAGGTTCTACACATATCACCAATGTCACTTATAAAATAACCAGGCATTACCGTGTCCAAATCAATCACACAAATGGCTTTTTCAAGTCCGTTATGTTCCTTTTTAAATAAAACATTGCTGATTTTAGTATCATGATGGGTAACTCTTAATGAAACTTCCTTGTGCCCAATAAAACGTTCATATTGTGTAGCAATTTTACTTTGATTTTGTAAATAAGCAATCGCTTCTTTACTTTCATTTATACGCGCAGCATTTCCATTTTGAATGGCATTTAAAAATTGTTGGTACCTTAAAAGTAAATTATGAAAATCTGGTAGGGTTATTTTTAATGAACCTATATTATACCCTTTTAATTGGCTAGTAAATAGACCAAATTGATTGGCTGCTTCATAGGCTTGTTGTTCATTTTCCAAGGCAGCTAAAGCATAGCCTTCTATTTTATGAAATGCCCTATAATACTTTCCCTCCCACTCTACTAAAGTAGCTCCATTACTCGTTGGTACTAAATGAGTAAATAAATAATCAGGATATCGCTTTTTAAAGTAGCTACTAATATGATTAATATTGTCATCTATGGCTTTTGGGTCTTTAAAAATTTGATGGTTAACTGCTTGAACTATAAATTCCCCCTGGGAAGTAACCACCATAAATGTGTTATTAATAAGTCCTTGATGCAACTGTGTATAAGCAAGGACATCCCAACCATATTTATTAAAAATGCTTTCCATATTTATGGATTAAATGTACATAAATAGCGTCAATTTGCGTAAATTGAAAATTCATCAAGAAAAAAGATGTATGAGTATTAACAGACGCAATTTTATCAATTTAACAAGCTTAGGTATTGCTGGTTTTACTTTGCAAGGATTTGTCAATCAATCTGACATAAAAGGACAACAACCAATTGTAATTTCTACCTGGGATGCAGGATTAAATGCCAATAAAGGCGCATGGGAAGTGTTGAGTAAAGGTGGAACTGCATTAGATGCTGTTGAAAAAGGCGTAATGATTACTGAAGATGAAATTGGATGTTGCGTGGGCTTAGGTGCCAACCCAGACAGAGATGGATATGTTACATTGGACGCTTCCATTATGGATCATGAATTTAATTGTGGAAGTGTGGCATTTTTAGAAAGAATAAAACATCCCATTTCAGTAGCAAGAAGAGTTATGGAAAAAACGCCACATGTTATGTTGGTGGGTGAAGGAGCACAACAATTTGCCATTGCAGAAGGGTTTAAATTAGAATCAAGTAAATTATCCGAAACTGCTGAAAAAGCTTACCAACAATGGTTGAAGAAATCAACTTATCAGCCAGTAATCAATATTGAAAGACAAAATCCCACGAGTCAATTACAAGATCAATTTAAAGCGCCCACGCGTTTTGAAAACGGCGAATGGAATCATGACACCATTGGGATGGTTGCATTAGATGCCCATGGAAATTTAAGTGGAAGTTGTACCACCAGTGGTGCAGGTTTTAAATTAAGAGGACGTGTTGGAGACTCTCCAATTATTGGTGCGGGTTTATATGTTGACAATGAAGTAGGTGCAGTAGTCGCAACTGGTCAAGGTGAAGATGTAATTAGGGTGGCTGGAGCAAGTGCGGTAGTGGAGTTTATGCGACAAGGAAAGTCACCTCAGGAGGCCTGCAGATTAGTAGTTGAAAAAGTTAGACGTATTAAAAAAGAAAAAGCAAAGGATATACAAGTATGTTTTATAGCATTAAATAAAAAGGGCGAACATGGAAGCTATGCTTTGCACACTGGTTTTAATTATGCAGTGCATACTGCTGCTAGCAATCATTTAATTGAATCGCCTTTTAGTGTTTAAATTATAAGTTATCATTATGGACAATTCAAAAGTACTATTAGAAGTAGCCGTATTTACAGTAGAAGCAGCCATTGCTGCTATAAAAGCAGGGGCAGACCGAATAGAGTTTTGTGAAAATCCAAATGAAGGGGGCACTACCCCATCTCATGGTAGTTTACAATTTCTAATACAACACTGCTCTATTCCAATTTTCCCTATCATTAGACCCCGAGGAGGTGATTTTTTATATTCTGATAATGAATTTGAATGTATTAAAAACGACTTACTTTATATTAAAGCATTGGGCTATCCCGGTGCAGTGATTGGGTTATTAAAAGCAGATGGCTCCATTGATAAAGAGCGTTTGAAAATATTAGTTGATTTAGCTGCCCCGATGCAAATAACTTTTCATCGAGCCTTTGACAGATGTATGGATCCAATAAATAGACTTGAAGACCTGATTCAAGCAGGTTGTTCAAGGGTTTTAACAAGTGGTCAAGTCCCTAATGTAATGGATGCCCTTCCCTTGATTAAAAAATTGGTTTCAATAGCCGGTGATCGCATTATTATTTTACCTGGAAGTGGTGTGCGCGCAAATAATTGTAAACAAATTATCACAGCAACCGGGGCGAAAGAAATACATAGTTCAGCAAGAAAATCAATACCTAGTTTAATGACATATAATTGTACAACGATGAATGAAAATTTAATTTCAATGGGGGTTGATGAACTTGAAATAAAACATATGTTGACAGAACTCAGCAGTTCATAAAAAAGATTTATTTCCTCATTATTAGGATTACACTAAAATACTAGTATAACATTCTTACCCGAATTGTTTCTTTCACATCCCTTAATAATTCAATTGCCTTTTTTGAAAGTTTAGAATCAACATCTAAAACCACATAACCAATTTCTTCATTTGTTTTTAAGTATTGTCCAACAATATTTATTTTATTTTTGGACATCACCGTATTGATCGCACTTAGTACTCCAGGAACATTATTATGAATATGAAGTATTCTATGTGCACCGTCCACAGGAGGCAAACTTATTGCTGGAATTGAAAGAGATCCGTTAGATACACCTCGTTCTAAATATTGGTATAATTTAATACTTACATCTTCCCCAATATTTTCTTGTGCTTCTTCGGTAGAACCTCCAATATGCGGTGTTAAAATAACATTTGACAATCCTTGTAAAGGTGTTTTAAATTGATCTCCATTTTTTTCTGGTTCCAATGGGTAAACGTCAATGGCAGCACCACATAATTGCTTGTTTTTTAAAGCAATCGCAAGGGTGTCTAAATCCACTACTTCTCCTCTTGCATAGTTAATTAAAATAGCACCCGGTTTTATTAATTTAATAACTTCTTTACTAATTAAATTTTTGGTTTGAGAAGTTTCTGGTACATGTAATGATATAATATCTGCACTACTTACTAATTCTTTGATAGATTTTACCGCAATGGCATTTCCTAAAGGTAACTTGGTTTCCACATCATAAAACTTCACTTTCATTCCCATGGCCTCTGCCATGATGCCTGTTTGTGTTCCTATATTTCCATAGCCAATAATGCCCATGGTTTTACCCCTTAATTCAAAACTACCTTTCGCTTCTTTATTCCAAATTCCTTCATGCGCTGCTTTGTTTTTATCCATTATTTTACGAATCAACATAATGGAAGAACCAATTACCAATTCTGCGACACTTCTTGTATTACTATAGGGAGCATTAAAAACAGCAATTCCTTTTTGTTTACAAGCTTTCATATCTACCTGATTGGTGCCAATACAAAAGCAGCCAATAGCCTGTAATTTTTTGGCACTATCCAACACTTTTTTGGAGATAAATGTTTTGGAACGAATGCCTAAAATATGAACATCTTTAATGATCTTAACCAATTCCTCTTCACTTAATGCACCCGTCATTTTTTTAACATCCGTATATCCCTGATGTTTGAAATATTGCACCGCTTTCTCACTAATATTTTCTAAGAATAAAACCTTTATCTTTTCTTTGGGATAGCTGGTATTGTTTAGATTGCTCATAGTTCAAAGGTAAAATATTATTGGGTTATTTTGAATTACAATAATTTGTAATTTTATTCGTTTATAAGCTAAATATTTTCTTTTTACTTTTAAAAACTAACAGATGATTGTGCGGATGCCCCTTTTATTAGCAATGTTTTTACTTTTTTCAGCTTGTGGTACTGGCCAAGATCCTAAATCAAACATCGTAGATACGGCAAGAATGCCCGTTAGCGTTACATTGAATAAAGATAAATATGGTGCTCAAATAAAAGAACGCTATGAGAAGCTCCTCAATAAAAATTTTAGTGGAGAAATCCTAGTGGCTAAAAATGGAGAGATTGTTTTTGAAGATTATCAGGGCTTTGTTGACCTAGTTAACAAAACCCCCATTGATAAACAAACTTCTTTGCATTTAGCTTCTATCTCAAAAACGTTTACAGCTATGGCAACCCTGAAATTATGGGAGGAGCAAAAAATTGATTTAAAAGCAACGGTCACAAAATATTTACCTAAGTTTCCTTATACACAAGTAACAGTAGAGCAGTTGCTTTGTCATAGAAGTGGACTTCCCGATTATGCTTATTTTTTGGAAACGGTAAAATATGTAGATGTAAAAACGAAGAATAAAAAAGGTAAGATTGAACATAAATTACAGGTTGTTTCCAAAGTAGCCCCCTTTAAGGAAGGTAATTATACCAATCAAGATGTGCTTGATTTTATGGTTCAGAAACGCCCAGCCCCACAAGCACAACCTAATAAGGTTTTCAAATATTGTAATACCAATTATGTACTCCTTGCTTTAATTATTGAACAAGTAACTGGAAAAGATTTCCCTACTTATATAGATGAAACCATTTTTAAACCATTAAAAATGGAACACAGTTTTATTTTTAGCAATAAGCTTAAAGACAGATATGTACCCTCTTATAACGAGAAAAATCAACCATTTAAACTAGATAAGTTTGACTGTATTTACGGTGATAAAAACGTGTATAGCACTGTTCAAGATATGTTATTATGGGACAAAGCCTTACGTTCAGCTAGTTACGTTAAACAATCCACCATGGATTTAGCGTATGCACCCAAGAGCCCACTTACTAAAGATTTTAGAAATTATGGGTTTGGGTGGAGAATGGTCCTGAAGCCAAATGAGGAAAAATTGATATTTCACAATGGCTGGTGGCATGGAAATAATGCTGTTTTCGCAAGACTTTTAAAGGATTCTGTAACTATTATTATATTAGGAAATAAGTACAATAAAAAAATATACAACGGAAAACAGCTGGTTGCTGTTTTTACAGGAAAGGAAGATAGTACCTTATTAGAGCAGTAAAGTTGCGCTTTTTTGCCATTTTTTGGCCTTTTCACCCTATTTTTGCAAACCTTAATTGAAACTAAACAATAACTGAATTAAGTAAATTCTTATGAAAGATCTTCTATTTTATGCCGTTCCGGCCATGGGTATTGTAGGATTACTATATACTCTCTTGAAATTCAACTGGGTATCTAAGCAAGATGCTGGTAATGACCGTATGAAAGAAATAAGCACATATATAGCAGAGGGTGCCATGGCTTTCTTAAAAGCAGAGTGGAAAATTTTAGGCTATTTTGTGGTAATTGTTGCCCTTTTATTAGGGTTTATGGCCTCAAAAAACGAATCTAGTCACTGGAGTATTGCCATCTCTTTTGTAATTGGTGCTGTATTTAGTGCAACGGCTGGTTATATTGGGATGAAAATTGCTACAAAAGCCAACGTAAGAACTGCTGAAGCAGCTAAAACAAGTTTAGCGCGTGCCTTGAAAGTGTCTTTCACTGGTGGTTCTGTAATGGGCCTAGGTGTGTCTGGCTTGGCTGTATTAGGATTAGGTGGGTTATTTTTAATTTTAAAACAATATTTCTTTGTAAGTGGTCATCCAGAAGAAATGTTAAGAACCATAGAAGTGTTAACTGGTTTCTCATTAGGAGCTGAATCTATCGCTTTATTTGCACGTGTGGGTGGTGGTATTTATACCAAAGCTGCTGACGTGGGTGCTGATTTAGTGGGTAAAGTGGAAGCAGGTATCCCTGAGGATGATCCGCGTAACCCTGCAACCATTGCAGATAACGTAGGTGACAATGTGGGTGATGTGGCTGGTATGGGTGCCGATTTATTTGGTTCCTATGTTGCAACTGTATTGGCTACTATGGTATTGGGACAAGAAGTAACTAACGCAACAGGGGGAAAATTAGTGGATGCCTTTGGTGGTTTATCCCCTATTTTATTACCTATGTTAATTGCGGGTGTAGGTATCATATTATCTATTGTGGGCACTTTCTTTGTAAGAATCAGCGAAACGGCTGGTTTAAACACTGCTACTGTTCAAAAAGCATTGAATATGGGTAATTATGGTTCTATGATTTTAACGGCCATCGCTTGTTATTTCCTAGTATCCTATGTATTGCCTGAAACTATGTATCTAAGAGGTTTAGAATTCTCTAGAAATGGGGTAATTGGTGCGATTGCTGTAGGATTAGTAGTAGGTACTTTAATGAGTATCATTACAGAATTTTACACCGCAATGGGCAAGCGTCCAGTGTTAAGCATCATTAAACAATCAAGTACAGGTCACGCTACCAATATTATTGGAGGATTAGCAATTGGTATGGAATCTACTTTTTATCCAATTTTAGTTTTAGCTGCTGGTATTTATGGTTCATATGCTTGTGCAGGTTTATACGGTGTGGCTATTGCTGCAGCAGGTATGATGGCAACTACAGCTATGCAATTAGCCATTGATGCTTTCGGCCCTATCGCTGATAATGCAGGAGGTATTGCTGAAATGAGTGAATTACCAGCGGAAATTCGTGAAAAAACAGATATTTTGGATGCGGTAGGTAATACAACAGCGGCTAGTGGTAAAGGATTTGCCATTGCTTCTGCTGCCTTAACTTCATTAGCATTATTCGCTGCCTTTGTAGGTGTTGCGATGCCAAATAATCAACATATTGATATTTATAAAGCCGACGTTTTAGCAGCATTATTTGTAGGGGGAATGATTCCATTTATCTTCTCTTCCTTAGCGATTCGCGCGGTAGGTGAAGCAGCTATGGCGATGGTGGAAGAAGTTCGTCGTCAGTTCCGTACCATTCCAGGTATTATGGAAGGTACTGGTAAGCCTGAGTATGATAAGTGTGTGGCTATTTCAACAGAAGCCTCTTTGAAAAAAATGATGTTACCAGGAGCTATCACTATTATCTCTCCTATTTTAATTGGTTTTACAATGGGCCCAGAAGCTTTAGGTGGTTTCTTAGCAGGTGCTACTGTAAGTGGTGTGTTAATGGGAATTTTCCAAAACAATGCCGGTGGTGCATGGGACAATGCTAAAAAATCATTTGAAAAAGGCGTTGAGATTAATGGTGAAATGTTTTATAAAAAATCAGAACCACATAAAGCATCTGTAACGGGTGATACAGTGGGTGATCCATTTAAAGATACCTCTGGTCCTTCCATGAACATTTTGATTAAATTAATGTCGATTGTTTCATTGGTATTGGCACCAACTTTAGCAAAAATGCATCCAACAAAAGCAACTACTGTTGAAACAAAGTCTCAAACTATTGAAATGTCTGTAATCAATACAGATACTTCATTTAAAACAGTAGCTGATACTGCTAAAACCATCACTATTACAGCTGATTCAAAAAATTTAGCACAAGTATTGCAGGAAGACGGATTAGCGCCAAAAGACAAGATCAAAATTGAAGTGAACAACGGTAAAATCACTGTCAATGGCAAGGCTTTAACCGAAGAGCAAAACGCTAAATATGCTAAATACCTCAAAACAAACTAGCATTTTTACTATATTTTAACAGCATCCCTCCGAATTTTCGGGGGGATTTTTTTGTTATTTCCTTTGGTTAAAGTAGATTTACTTACGAACATAATCGTAATACTATGACCAAATCATTTAAACCTACCGAAAGTGAATTAGAAATCCTTAGTATTTTATGGGATAAAACAGCTGCAACGGTTCGTGAAGTACATGAAATTGTACAAAAAACAAAAGATATTGGCTATACCACTACCTTAAAGTTGATGCAAATTATGCATGAAAAAGGGATGGTTACAAGAGACGAATCTGCTAAAACCCATATTTATACCCCTTGTTTCAATAAAGAGAAAGCACAGGAACAATATGTTGGGAAAATGATTAAAACCCTGTTTAGCGGTTCAGCTTCAGAATTGGTATTACAGGCCTTAGGAAACAATGAAACAAGTAAGGATGAATTAAATGCAATTAAACATTTAATTGAAGAATTAGAAAAAAATACACACAAATAAAAAGTGAAATTCAAAGCTTTTAATGATGATGGTTTATTTTGAACATATTACTTATGCAATGCTCCACAATATTCTTTTTTTAGGAATATTATGGTTAGGCTTTCTTTTGATAGAAAATATATTCAAATGTAAAGCAACTTCACTTTTTAAAATTGGCTCCAGCTTACAGTTTATCGCTACTTTATTCTTTATTTTTGAAATTTTTCAATGGGATAGTTATCCAATTAAGTACATTAATCAATATACCCTTTCTGTTTCAAATCCTCCTTATTATTTAGCTTTTGCTGGTATTGTTTATTGTGTAATTTTAATTTATCTAGTTGGGAAATTAATTTATCAAATTATTGAATTAAATGATTTAAAGAAATCAATCATCATTGATCACTCATTAAAAGCGTTGTTACAAAATAGCCCTATTCATATTCCTCAAAAACTAATTATTGGATATAGTCATTCAATCAGCAGTCCAGTAGTTTTTGGTTTTTTAGAACCTATCATATTGTTGCCTTTTGCAGTATGCAATCAAATGAGTGCACAAGAGATAAAAATTATTTTACTTCATGAGTTGGCACATATTGTCCGAAATGATTATTTATTTAATTATTTCTTATCTATTACAAAAATCATTTTATGCTTCAATCCTTTCAATTATCTCTTGTCTAGAAAATTATCCTTATATAGAGAAATAGCCTGTGATGAAATGGTTTTAGAAAGTCAACAAGCTACTCCCCTTTTATACACTAAAATTTTATACCAATTGTCTTTATTCAAACAGCAACCCGAAAATGAATTAAGGTTAGCTGCAGTAAAGCAACATGGAGAATTGTTGACGCGTATTCAAATAATGAACAATATTAAAGCGGCTAATAAATTTACATTCACACCGATAGTCGTTTTTTTGGGTTTGATGCTAATGTTATTTTTTGGCATCCAACCTAAAAAGCAATCCTTTGTTCCTGATAGGCCACATTTTGCAATGATACCCAAAATTGTTCCCAAAATAACAAAAGTGTATGTTCAAAATAAACCAATTAATAAAATAGAAAAAAGTTTGGAACTGACTCAGCCTGTACCAACTAAAACAAAACAAAATCCAATTGTTAATACGCCCGTAAATAAGGGTCAAATGAACGAGGATCAACTAGCTTATAAAGAATTGATATCAGAAACAAAAAACTGGATTAAATCTCGTCAAAATCCAATTCAATTTGCTAGCTATGACCAACAAATGGATTCGGTAGAAGAGGATTTGGCAGAAAGGGTATTTATTAGTTCCATCATAAGAAGCTATCAATTAAAGCGCGCATTATTGGCAGAAAAATTACAATTCGCTAAAGATAATAACGAAGCCTACGATTATCTATTCAATAGTAAAGAATGGGCTGAAATTAAGGAGTACGAAAAATGGGCTAAAGCTTATTTAGAAAGACATCAATAATTGATTTGCTTGCTTTCCACCTGTGCAAAATAATAGATCCAAAATACATAAATTAGGCAAAAATCCTGTTCGGTCTTCAAATACTTGATTGTATTGAATAGGATTGGGATGTAACTGATAATTTTTGGGTAACCAAGGATCCACTATTCTTTGAACTGAAATTGTAGGATTAGTTTCTGTCATTACCCAATTGGCTTTTAATTGTTGCTTTACCCAAGCCTGTGTTAACAACAATGCATCCACTAAAAACGTAGGCTTTTGTTGATATAATTCATGCAAAGTATCCTTATAATAATCAAAAAAAGGGGATCGCTGATAACTTGAAGCAATCGCTTTAAAATGATGATCTTGCCATTTTGAATGATAGTCAATCTGAATGGTTCCAATAGGCACTTTTTGATCCCTCCCTCCTATTAATGGTATGGATAAATGTAAGGGTCCTTGAGCAGTAGCAATGACCATTCTGTTTTTGAAACTCATTTTGGAATAGGGATGTTGCCGATCAAAATGCAGCTCCTTACCATCGATAAGTGTTTTAATATATCCAATGGTGCCAAAATATTGTAAGTCTATACTATTCATCGTTAACAAAAAGTTATGTAAATATATTTTCCCAAACTACAAATACCTATTAATTTTATATAAAATTTAAAAATGCGCCTAAATAGATTCGTTGTTATAGCTCTTATCTTATTTTCTTTTGGATGTTCATCGCCCAAATCATTTGAATTAAAAGGAGTTCAATCTTTTAAAATTGAAAAATTGAGCTTAAAAGAGAATATCTTTAATGCACAATTAAATTGTTATAATCCCAATGGATTTGATTTAGAGTTAAAAAAAATTGACTGTGATATATTTGTCAATGACCAGAAATTAACCCATTACTTAATGGAATCCCCAATTAATATTCCTTCTTCTGCTAATTTTATTTTACCCGCTAAATTACAAATTGGATTAAATTCCATTTTAAACCATAGTGTTGACTTAATGTTCAATAAGCCATTCAAAATAGTGGTGGTTGGAAATGCGACTGTGTCTAAAGGTTTTTTTACCAAAACTGTACCTATCAATTATACCACAACCAGAACCTTTAATTTAAAAGAGTCGGTGGTACGAGATTTATTAAAGACAGTACAAGGTCAATTGAAATAAGGGTCTATGAATGCCTGTCGATTTACTTTACTGATTCCAAGTGGAAGGACTTTCTCTCCATTGCATTAAAGTTTCCTGTGTGGTTGCATCAATTTCCCCTTTTTCTAAAGCCAGTTCAATTAAACTTGCGTAGTTGGTTAAGGAATGGAAAGGTACACCCACAGCTTTAAAGGCTTCATCAGCAATATTAAATCCATAATTGAAAATGGAAACCATTCCTACTACTTCCAATCCTTCATTTCTTAATACATCCACCACTTGTAAACTACTTTTACCTGTAGATATTAAATCTTCAATTACTAAAATTTTATTTGATCTTTCATAAACACCTTCAATTTGGTTCCCTAATCCATGTTCCTTTGGTTTAGGACGTACATATATATAAGGTAATTTTAACTGATCTGCTGCCATGGCACCCCATGGAATTCCTGCTGTCGCTACGCCAGCTAACATATCTGCTGATTCGAATTGCTCAAAAATAACATTACACATTTCACTTTTGATAAAATCACGCACATAAGGAAAGGACAAAACTTTACGGTTATCACAATATATTGGACTTTTCCAACCACTTGCCCAGGTAAATGGGTTATTGGGGCTTAATTTTACAGCACCTACTTGAAGTAATTTTTCTGCTACCGCTTTTTCGTTAGTCATAACAACTTTTAATTAGTGGTACGAAATTAAAGGCTAAATACTAATTTTACACCAAGAGTTACTAAATACTATACACATTTTTATGCCTAAACAAATTATTGCTGCAGGAGGCTTAGTTACCAACCCTAAAGGTGAAATTTTATGGATCTTTAGACGAGGATTTTGGGATTTACCTAAAGGAAAGTTGGATGAGGGAGAGACAATACAAACCTGTGCTATCAGAGAAGTACAGGAAGAAACAGGTTTGCAGCATATTCAACTACATGGCATGTTGTGTTTTACCAATCATACATACTTTGATGCCTATATAAAGGAGGAGGTGGTGAAACGCACTTATTGGTTTCATATGACTATTGATAATTTACAGGAGGGAGTTCCACAAATAACTGAAGATATTGAGAAAATAGAATGGCATTCACTTGCCAAAGCAAGACATTGTCTTGATCAAACCTACCCCAATATTTTAGCCGTAATTGAGCAATATCGAATTAAACTCAATACAATCGAATTATAAAGAAGGATGATAATTAAGTTGATTACTTTTTTTGTATAGTATTAATCACTTCCTGGGGCAAGAAAGGAGATGCGTCTCCCCCATTACGAATGATATCCCTAACAATGGTGGAAGCTACTGATGTATATTTAGGTTCTCCCGTTAAAAAAATAGTTTCTATCGTACGATCCATTGTTCTATTGGCATCAGCAATGGTTTTTTCATACTCAAAATCACTTACATATCGAATGCCTCTTAAAATGAATTGTGCCCCAATTTCTTGACAATATTTAACGGTTAACCCATCGTAAATAACCGCTTCTACTTTTGGAATGTCTTTATAAATTTCCTCAAACCAAATTCGGCGTTGATCAGCTGTAAACATAGGATTCTTAGCGGCATTCATCCCTATACCCACAATTACTTTATCAAATAAGGGTAAGGATCGATTGATAATATCAATATGTCCTAGTGTAACTGGATCAAATGTGCCTGGAAATAAACAAATTCTTTGCATGGAATAAAAGTAAGGAAATTGTTAAAACAAACAACCATTAGGATGGATTTGACCTTCCAGTTAATAAATATAAACAAGCCATTCTTACAGCTACCCCATTTTCAACCTGATCTAAGATAATGGAGTGTTTACTATCAGCGACTTCGCTATCCATTTCAACCCCTCTATTTATTGGGCCTGGGTGCATAATCACGATTTCCTTGTTCAACTTATTAAGGCGCTCCATGGTAATCCCATAAGCTAGGTTATATTCTCTAAGGGACGAGAATAAAGGCTGATTTTGACGTTCTAATTGAATTCTAAGGACATTCGCTACATCACACCATGCCAATGCTTTATCAATATTATATTCTACTTGAATACCCATTGCCTCCTTTAAATAAGTTGGGATTAAGGTAGGTGGGCCAGAAACCATGATTTCAGCGCCCATTTTTTTCAATAGATAAATATTACTAAGTGCCACTCGGCTATGCATGATATCCCCTAATATGGCTACTTTGAGTCCTTTTAAGGATCTAAACTTTTCGACCATTGAGAAGGCGTCTAATAAAGCTTGAGTAGGATGCTCATTGATACCATCCCCTGCATTGATAATGGAAGCATCAATATGTTTTGCTAAAAAATGAGGGGCACCTGAAGCACTATGGCGCATAACCACCATGTCCACCTTCATACTTAAAATATTATTTACTGTATCTAAAAGGGATTCCCCTTTGGCAGCAGACGAGCTTGAAACCGTAAAATTAACAACGTCCGCTGACAATCTTTTTTCAGCTAATTCGAAGGAAATTCTAGTTCGGGTGGAATTTTCGTAAAATAAATTAACAATGTTAATGTCTCTTAAGCTAGGAACCTTTTTAACGGGTCTTTGTAAAACTTCTTTGAACTGACCTGCGGTAGATAAAATGAGTTGAATGTCCTCAGTTTTGAGGTCTTTGATACCAAGAAGATGTTTGGTAGATAGTGCCATTAAAAAACAAAATTAATATAAATTTTTCAAGAAACCATATTCAATTATCGACTTTGTGCATGCTTAAGCTATCCCTCTAATAAAATCACATCGTCCACTCCATCATGTTCTTTCCATCTCACTTTAACCTTATGAGGGGTTAAAGTGTCCATTTCTTTTCCTGAAAAGTCGGGCTGTATAGGTAATTCTCGGCTTGGTTTACGATCCACCAAAACGCAAAGTGCCACTTTTGAGGGTCTCCCAAAGGAAAGTAAAGCATCCAAAGCAGCTCGAATGGTCCTTCCAGTATATAATACATCATCTATTAAAATCACCGTTTTCCCTTCAATAGAAAAGGGTAAATCGGTTTCAGTGGGCAAATGCAATTCCCTACGAATATCGTCTCTAAAAAAAGTAATGTCTAATTTACCGTAAACAACCTGTTCTGGGCTTAATTCTTGTTGTAAAGCAGCTACAATTTTATCACTCAAAAATACCCCCCTAGGTTGTAGGCCTACAATTACCGTATTGGCTAAACCAGGATAGGTTTCTAATATTTGATGGGCAAGTCTTTTAATGATACTTGGCAGCTGTTGCTCGCTAATTAAAGTCATTCCTTTAAAATTTGACTAAAATTACAGCTTTTTCTTATGTATTTTGCACCTATGGTTAGGCTACAACAACTTTCTTTGCTCCAATTTAGGAATTACCTACAAAAGCAATTTGTTTTTACAGACAGAATTGTTGGAATTGTTGGCCCTAATGGAACAGGAAAAACCAATGTGTTGGATGCCGTTTATTATTTGTCTTTTACGAAAAGTTATTTTAGCCGACCCGATGCACAAAACGTTCACCATGCGCATGAGGGCATGCGGGTGGAAGGGAAATATGAAATAAAGGGTGAGACCACTCCTGTTACTTGTATCTTAAGAGAAAATCTAAAAAAAGAATT
Organism: Bacteroidota bacterium; assembly: GCA_947457075.1. Taxonomy (GTDB): domain Bacteria; phylum Bacteroidota; class Bacteroidia; order Chitinophagales; family Chitinophagaceae; genus Sediminibacterium. Next base: position 70,571 of record CANGUG010000003.1, on the reverse strand, counting down.
TTATTTTGACCAAGAACCCTACACAAAACTATCACAACATATTGGTAAAATTCCATGTGTAATGATTGCACCCGATGATGTTCAAATTATTACTGGCTCAAGTGAGGAAAGACGTAAGTTAATGGATAGTTTATTGTCTCAAATGCATCCAGATTATTTAAAGCACTTAATTCAATATAATAAGATACTCGTTCAAAGAAACAGCTTATTAAAAAATGCTGCGGAGACTAATTATTTGGATACCCTTTTATTGGAAACCATTAATGAGCAACTTATTGAAAATGGCAATATAATTCATAAGTATAGAAAAGAGTTAATTACCATTTATTTGCCGGCTATTCTTGCCTTGTATCAACATATCGCTGGACAGCAAGACGAAATTGACATACAATATCAATCATCATTAAATCAGGATTCATTTGAACATTTAATTGCACAGTCTCTTTCAAAGGATCAAATATTACAAAGAACCAATGTGGGGATTCATAAAGATGACTTACAAATTACCATACAAAATCAGCCTTTTAAACAAGAAGCTTCTCAAGGTCAGCGAAAAAGTTTATTATTTGCGATTAGATTGGCTGAATGGAATCTCATTAAGGAAAACAAAGGCTTTTCCCCTATTTTATTAATGGATGATATATTTGAAAAATTAGATGAACAAAGAATGATCCAATTATTGGATTGGGTAAGTCATTCTACAGATGGTCAAGTATTTATTACAGACACGCATAAAGAAAGGATGGAAAATTTATTGAGTAAACATTTAAATAGGTATCAGCTCATTGAATTATAATTCCGTAAATTGCAAGCTATGGCAGTATTTAAATTAGGAGATGCATTAAAGCAATTTGTACAAAGTAGCAAATTGAAAAACGGAATACGCGCCGCGCAAATTGAGGAAGTATGGAGTGAAATAATGGGTACCACCATTGCCAAGTACACCGATAAGATTTACATTTTTGATAAAAAATTATTTATCGAAACCAATGTAGGCCCCTTGAAAAACGAACTAGGTTTTCAAAAATTACAAATTATTGAAAGGGTCAATGAAAAAATGGGAGAAAACATGATCAATGAAGTGATAATCAAATAAATTACAGTTCAAATAAACCATCTGTGTTGGGCTTAGTTTGATCGTCCTTAGCAATTACTTCTCTCATTAAATCATTCATGGTAATGACTCCTTGAAATTCCATTTCATCGAAAATGGGTAAATACCTTGTTTTATAAACGTTCATTAAAACCATGCATCTTTGCAATTCTTCCTCATAACCAATTACTGGATAATCTGAGGACATGATTTCTTTAACAGTCGTAGTTTCAGATTTCTTTCCTTGCAGTTTAATTTTATGCGTATAATCACGTTCGGACATAATACCAAGGTATTTGCTATCCTGCATAACTACAACATAACTTAGGTTTTCGGATTTCATGATACTTAAAGCATCCAACACTTTGGTATCTGGAGTAACCGAATTAAATACAGGGCCTTTCTTTTGAAGAATTTCTTTGATTTTTGACATAACAGAAAGTTTACTGTGATACCTAAGTTAGCCAATTTAATGCAAGCTGACTATTATTTATTCAAGAAATCAATATAACTCTGCTTTTGCATGATTACACTCCCATTCATGATAAAAATGGTAGGCCATACTCTAGCGGCTGTTTTAATCATGGTAATATCCCCAATTAGAATATTTTCTTTGGATAAATATTGAAGGGCACCTGATTTATCGGCAGTGACAATATATACTAGTTTATGTTTTTTGTGTAAAGCAGACATCAACATGTCCCAGGGTACTTCGTTTGTTACTTTACCTGTGAAAATCAATACATAGGGAGTAGTTTGTGACAATACATCCTTTGTACTATCAACCTTGTTTATGGTTTCTAAAGTAAAATCATCAATAGCTGCTTTCAAACCATTCCCTTTTCGAACAACTACTTCTCTCCTGTTTTTATATATATAACTTTCATCGAAGTTGTCCGGAAAGTGATTGGCGTCAAAAAAATAGGATTTCCCGTTTTTTGTGAACTCCATTTGTATAGCAACACTATCAGGTACTGCGCCAGGAGGCGTTTTCATTTTTTCATTGATATCATTCCCTGTTTTGTAGGGTAAGCAATCAATGAGCGGCAAATGATTAAGTACATAATATTGTCCATAGACAACACCAAAGCTGGTAAGGGTTAAAATAATTATGCCTAGCCAAGGTTTAATTTTTGTTTTGATCTTTTTATGATAGAATAATAAAATAACAATGCTAATCAATAATACAATGTCCTTAATAAAGGATGTTTGGGGAGTCAAAGGGATACAATCACCAAAACAACCACAGGTTTTAATTTTACCAGAGAATAATGCATAACCAGTTAAGAAAGTAAAAAATAGAATTAAGGCTAATAAAAGCCAAAGTGTTTTCTTATATGGGTATTGGATAAGTAAGGCAATGCCAGTTACAATTTCAAGTACATTCATTAAAATGGAAAATATCAATGTATAGTCACTGAAAAAAGAAAGACCCAATACATCGAAAAACTCTTGCATTTTGTAGCTTAAACCCAAAGGATCATTGGCTTTGATCAATCCTGAGAATATAAATAATATACCTACTGTCCATCGCAATATTTTTAGAAAGGATTGCATAATTATATTATTTAAATGAGGGGGATTCAATTAATGTTTGCCTTCCTCAATGAGGATTAAAGCAAAAACAGCATAGTTTAAAATATCTACGAAATTAGCATCAATTCCTTCACTTATTAAGGTTTTACCGTCGTTCGTTAGAATTTGGCGAATGCGCAATAATTTAACCAAAATCAAATCTGCGAAACTTTCCTGGCTCATATCACGCCATGCTTCACCATAATCATGGTTTTTATCTACCATGGTTGATTTTGCAAAACTTACATATTCATTATATAAGGATTGAACTTCATTGACAGGTAAGTCTTCCACTTTAGGGTCGTCTAATTTCAATTGAATTAACCCAATAATGGAATAGTTAATGATGCCTTTGAACTCATCTTTGATATCGTCTCCTACTTTTTGTGTTCCAACATCTTGAATGGTTCTAATTCTTAATGCTTTAATAAAAATCTGATCAACCACCGAAATGATGCGTAGCACTCTCCAGGCCGTTCCATAATCCTGGGTTTTTTTAAAGAATATGTCACTACAGGATGCAATAGCCTTATCAAATTGTGAAGAAGTATGGCTCATTAAAATTGTAAGAATTTCGAGGTTAGTTAATAACTTTGAACCCTTGCAAGATAATGCATAACGCCCTTAAAATAAAACTATGTTCAAAATTCCTGCTAAAGGTCAAATTTGGGAAATAAGTTCCCCCCAAATAATGGCTATAATGAACATTACGCCTGATTCCTTCTTTGAAAAAAGCAGGGTTCAGTCAATAGACATTGCATTGGACATTGCCACAAAATTCATTCAAGAAGGGGCAACTATTATTGATATAGGAGGCCAGAGTACCAGACCAGGTGCTGCATTTATTGCAACTGAGGAAGAAATACAAAAAATTGTACCCATTATTGAAGCCATACACAGCAAATTTCCAGAAATATTCATATCTGTAGATACTTTTAACAGCCAAGTTGCTATGGAAGGATTGAAAGCGGGAGCGCATATAATCAATGATATTAGTTGTGGTCAATTTGATGAGAATATGTTTAAAGTAGTTACTGAATTCAATGCCGGTTTTATAGGGATGCATCTAACAGGTGATAAAGAAAATAGGCATATAATTCCAACTAGGTCGAATATCATGGAGGAGTTAATTGCCTATTTCCAACAAAAAAAGAAATTACTTTCTTCCTTTGGAATTGAGCAATGGGTCATTGATCCTGGTTTTGGATTTGGAAAAACAATAGAAGAAAATTTTACTATTGTTAAGCAATTGAATGATTTATGTTTTTTGAATTTACCTATTTTATTGGGCGTTTCAAGAAAATCTAGCATTTACAAAAGCTTGGAAACATCGGCTGAATATGCCCTTAATGGTACTACAATTGTAAACACCATTGGTTTAAAAAATGGGGCCCATATTTTAAGGGTGCATGACGTAAAAGAAGCAAAAGAAATAGTAACCTTATTACCCCAATTGGTATAATTAAGAGGTTACCATTATCCAATAAAAAATCCCGCAAGGATAAGTTGCGGGATTTTTTTATAAGACTAGTTTTGATTTAATCTTGGAATTCTATTTTGTCTTTATCTCAGGTAACATTGGTTTTACCGTTTGTGCTGGCTTTTTCACTACCTCTTTGATTTCAATATCAAATGCCAAGTTTTCATATGCACCAATTGAACCATTGGCTTGAGGACCATAAGCCAACATAGCTGGTACAAAAATGGTACCTGTTCCGCCTTTTGCAAAATAAGGTAAAGCAATTTCCCAACCAGGAATCACCGAATTTTCACCCATTCTTACTGCATAAGGTTTTGCAGTTGAATCATTTGGCTTCATATTGGTGTCAAATATTTCACCATTTAATTTATATCCTTTGTAATTAACACTTGCTTGTTTTGTCGTATCAATTTTTGCTGAAGCATCTCCTGCATTTTTGATAACAATAAATACCCCTTCTGGAGTTTGAGTAGCATTAATTTTATTCTTTGCTAAGTGATCCTTGATAATTTTAATTTCTTTATCTTTTTCAATAGCTTGTTCTTTTTTGTAATCAGCATCTACTTGATTAACGTCTGTAAATACATTCAATATTTCAGCTTTACCAAGGATAATATCTCCTTTTTTGAACATTTCATTAAACTGTAATTGGTTCATTTTAACCAAAGTATCAATACTTAAATTAAAATCAACTTTATCGCCTTTACGCAACTTCATTAAAATCTCTGTGAAAGTATATTTACCTAATTGAGCAGTGTCAATTGGGAAATAAACTGGCATATGTTGGAAAGTGCTACTTAATACAGAATCTTTCTTCTTTAGCTTGTATTCAATATGTAATTTCACATATTGACCAGCTTGTAATAATTTTTCATTACCACTACCGTGTTGAATTTTGTAAGTCATTCCCGATGGCGCTTTTTCGAATTGATTGCAACTTGCAAACAAAACAATAGCAGCGACTAACTTTAAAGTTGATTTTACCATTTTTTAGTTTATTGTGTTAATTGATTTTTATATGTTTTAATTATTTCTATAAAATCAGCGGCTGTTGCTTCAACCGATTTTGAGGATCTGCCACCTGCTGCGTTTGCATGGCCACCCCCCTCAAAGTGATTTCGTGCAAAGATATTAACATCAAAGATACCTTTGCTTCTAAAGCTCCATTTTCTTTCCTCCTCCCTATCAATAACAATGGCCGCCAATTTAATCCCTTGAATCGACAATAAATAGTTCACTAACCCTTCTGTATCGCCTGTTTTAAGTTCAAATTTGTAAATATCTGCCTTGGGAATAGCCATTAATGCAGTATTTAATTCAGGGAAAACCTGCATTCTATATAAAAAAGCATTTCCTATAAATTTTAACCTTGCTGCTGTACCTTGATCATAGATATTCTCATGGATTACAGCGTGTTGTAAGCCTATTTCTTTTAAATGAGCTACAATTTTATGCACTGATGCGGTGGTAGATGGGAAACGGAAGGAACCGGTATCAGTCATTAATCCCGTATATAAACATTGAGCAATATCCAAATTAATTAGATTACTATGACCTGATTGTACTATAAAATCATAGATCATTTCGCAGGTAGAACTCATTTTTACATCACTTATCCCATAGCCAAAACTAGGTGTATCTGGTTGTTGATGATGGTCAATTAATATCTTAACCGATTTTGAATTGGCTATTACCGGTTCCAAGTGTTTTGTTCTGTGTAAAATATTGAAGTCCAAACAAAATGTATAATCTGCCTCGTTTACCAATTTTGTAGCAATTTCTCTATTAGACTCAAAATCAATTACTTGATCAACTCCTGGCATCCAATCCAAGAACTGAGCCCAGTTGGTGGGGGCGATTACCGTTACATCATGTCCAAGGCTTTTTAGAAAGTGGTACAATGCAAGGCTAGACCCCATTGCATCCCCATCTGGTTTTTGATGGCAGGTAATAATCCCTTTGAAAGGTGTTTTTAAAAATGGGTAAAACTGTTCAATTGATTGCATAAGGCCACAAATTTAGGGCAAAACCAATGTTTTTGTGTAATTTTGCGGCCACAATTAGAAACATTATAACAAAATAAACATGAGCAACAGAACATTTACGATGATTAAGCCTGATGCAACCTCAAAAGGATACACTGGCGCAATTTTAGACCAAATTATCCAAGCTGGTTTTGCTGTAAAAGCAATGAAATGGATTCATTTATCACCTGCTCAGGCTGGACAATTTTATGAAGTACACAAGGAAAGACCATTTTATGGTGAATTGGTTGAATTTATGAGTAGTGGCCCAATTGTTGCTGCAATATTAGAAAAGGACAATGCAGTTACTGATTTTAGAACATTAATTGGGGCTACCAATCCAGCGCAAGCGGAAGAAGGTACAATCCGTAAAAAGTATGCGGCTTCCATTGGTGAAAATGCAGTACACGGAAGTGACAGCGATGAAAATGCTGCTATCGAAGGAAATTTCTTTTTTAGTGGTCTAGAAAGATTTTAAACCTCATTTTATGTTGTTATTCCAACATAAAACGACAATAAAAAAAGCCCTTAATTTTTAAGGGCTTTTTTATGCTTTTATTTTTTTGCCTTACGCTTTTTGGGCTTACCATATTTTTTCATCATTGCATCTTTATGATTCTTACGCACATTCACTTTTTGATTCTTCAAAGATTTTTCATGAAATGCAGGGCCTGACTCTTCTTTTTTAGGTACTTTAGTTTGAATAATTTTCATTCTCACTTTTGGCTTTTCATCCTCAGTTAAAATTTCAGATATTTTTAAATTTTCTGGTAAAGTTTGAATAGGTATTGGTTGCTTCATTAAGGTTTCAATAGCAGTTCTTTCCTTAACTTCTTTAGGCGTTATAAAAGTGATAGCAATTCCCTTTTTATCTGCTCTACCTGTTCTACCAATTCGATGAATATAATTTTCTGGCACATCGGGTGTGTCAAAATTAATTACATGCGTAACTTCAGCAACATCAATACCACGGGCCATTACATCGGTGGAGATAATATACTTAAAGACGCCTGCTTTAAATTGATTTACTGTATTAAAACGATAATTTTGTTCTTTATTAGAGTGAATCACACCAACGATATCGGGGAATAATTCAATTAATTTATCATACAATTGATCGGCTAAACTTTTCGTAGCGGCAAAAATTAAAACCTTGGTCATACTTTCATCTGAACTCAGCAATAATTCTAATAAGTTAACCTTGGTGTTAAAATTAGGGACTTCGTAACCTGATTGAACTATGTTTTCCAATGGAGTACCTGTAGGAGCTGCTTCTACTCTTTCTGGTACTGTAAAATAATCGTCCATTAATTTTTCAACCTCTTCGGTTATGGTGGCAGAAAATAATAAGTTTTGACGTTTTTGTGGAAGTAATTCTAAAATATTGGTGATTTGTTTTCTGAATCCCAAATTCAACATTTCATCCATTTCATCAATCACTAACTTTTTAATAGTTTTTGTTTTAATGGAACCATTCATGATTAAATCAAATAACCTTCCTGGAGTGGCCACTAATACATCTACCCCATTTTCAACTTCTTTGGCTTGTGTGTTAATATTTACACCACCAAAAACTCCAATGGTGGTCACATTCATATACTTGGTAAGTTTTTTTGCGGCTTCTACCACTTGAACCACCAATTCCCTGGTGGGAACTAAAATTAAAATTTGAGGATCTTTGTTTTTATCAAATTTCCATTGTCTTAAGCATGGTAGTAAGTAAGCGAAGGTTTTACCGGTGCCTGTTTGGGCTATACCACAAACGTCCCTTCCTGACATAACAATTGGGAATACACGGTGTTGTATGGTAGTGGGCTGCTTGTATTTTAAATCATCTAATGCATTGAGTAAGGATGCATTTAGGTTGAGGTCGGTAAAATTCATATGGCGAAGGTAAAGGATTAGCGTACGTTAAAATCACATATTCACAAATTATTAAATATTATAATTTGAATATATTAATTTTTTATATAAATTGTAAAAAATACAAGATGAAAAAATTTGCATTTATATTTTTAGGTAGTTTTATTTCATTGGGATTTAAGTATGATTTGAAAAATAATGGGATAGAACAAAATAACCCTTTTACAGTAATTTTTATGGCGAGTGATTCATATGATTATAGTAATAATTATAAATCTTACCCATGCGCACAACCAATCGTAGTTTATGTTAACGGGAAATATATAGAGCCCCCAAATTGTATTAAAAATGACAATGATGAATTAGAAAACAACAAAGAATGTAAAAATTATAGCAAACTAATTCAACCATATATATCAAAAGGCGCTAAATTATACGAATTAAATAATGGCATTAGAAATAATACATTTATAGTTCAAAGAACCGGTATTACAGGAATTAGTGGAGGAATTCACTGCGGGATATTGAATGTAAAACCAATGCATACTTTATTAACCAACAATCCAAATATTGGTATTGGAACACTAGTGCCATTAGAAATTTCAGATCGTCCAAAATTGAAAAAACGCAAAGATTGTATTGATTATGGAAGTGCCGCAGGCGGCATGCTTTATTGTACTGATAAATTAATGTCAAAAGTAGATATTGATGGCGATGGATTTCCTGAACTCATTTATGAAAATGAAGTCACTGAAGGATATTACATTTCAATTTATTCTAAAAAAAATAATAGATGGATAAAGGTATATGAAGGAAGTTGGGATGGAGCTTAGTATAACCCCAACCACTTCTTGGTCTTGGATTTAGCTTTATGGATTTATGTCGCTTCGCTCCATTAATCCTATTTTCCTCACTGTAAAAGCATATAAATATCAGCCCACTTCGTGGTCTGTATTGTTTTAATGCTCTTACAAATTCAAGCAAGCTTGATTTGTGCGTTCTTTAAAACAATAAGCCACAACCTTCGTTGTGGCTTATATTTCCTTTTTTGGTCGGGTGGACAGGATTTGAACCTGCGACCACACGCCCCCCAGACGTGTACGCTACCGGACTGCGCTACCACCCGATTTACCTGTTTTATACTCAAAAACAGGGTTTTTGGGGTGCAAATATAGTCCCAAATCGAAAAAAACGGGGTATATTGCATTAAATATTATTGACTTAAATGACAACCTTACTCAAGCAGGTCAAAATTGCAGATCCAAAGTCGCCTTTCAACGGCAAAATCAAAGATATTCTCTTAGACAATCAAAAAATCGTTTCCATTACTGATCACTGTGCTGAAAAAGCAGACCAAACCATTGATGGTAAGGATATCAGCGTTAGTCCAGGTTTTGTGGATCCCTTTGTACAATTCTGTGACCCAGGAATGGAACATAGGGAAAATTTAACTTCAGGTGCTTTTGCAGCTCAACAAGGTGGATTTACCACTGTTTTTACAGTACCCAATACACAACCTATTGTAGATACTAAATCACAGGTTACTTATATTAAACAACATAGTCAGGATTTACCTATTCATGTTTTACCCATTGGTGCATTATCCAAGAAAATTGAGGGTAAGGATTTAGCGGAAATGATTGATATGCATTCTAATGGAGCAGTTGCTTTTAGTGATGGGCTCTACCCTGTTCAATCCACTTTATTGTTTTTAAAGGCATTACAGTATGTGAAAGCTTTTGAGGGTGTAGCCATTCAAATGCCGATTGATAAAAGCTTAGGAAGTTTGGGCTTGATGAATGAAGGAATAGTATCGACTCAATTGGGTTTACCTGGCATACCATCCATTGCTGAAGAATTAATCATTTCAAGAGATATTGAACTTTTAAGATACACACAATCAAAATTACATATCACTGGAGTAAGCACCGCTAAAGGAATTGCCTTGATTGCTGCTGCTAAAAAGGAAGGTTTACAAATTTCTTGTAGTGTTACCCCCTATCATTTGTTTTTTACCGAGGAAGATTTAACCAATTACGACACCTTATTAAAAGTGTTCCCTCCTTTAAGAACAAAGGCCGATCAAAAAGCATTATTAAAGGCTATTGAAGATGGAACTGTCGATTGTATCAGTGCACATCATTTACCTCAGGATTGGGATGGAAAAACAGTAGAGTTTGAAAATGCAAAATCTGGTACTGCATGTATTGAAACCACTTATGCAACTGTTCAACATCAATTACCCAACTTATCTGAAACACATATTGCTCAGTTATTTTCACAAAATGCCAGAACAATATTTAACCTGAGTGATGCAAGCATTACAGAAGGTAACATAGCAGAACTTACCTTATTTAGCAACAAACAAACAACTTGCTTAAGTCGGAATCAATCCAAAAGCAAATCCGCGAATTCACCTTTCTGGGATCTAACTTTGAATGGAAAGATAATAGGCACTTATGCCAAGGGAAAACTAAATTTAAATTCATTATAAAATCAAACCCCCATTTAATTTATGGAAACAAAAGTGACAAGTCATATTGTAAAAGGAGTTATTTTAAGTACTATTACTATTGTTTTTTCAACTATTGTATATGTGTTTAATTTATATGAAATGCAGTCTCTTAATTATTTAAACTACGGGTTAATTATTGCTGGTTTAATTTATGGCGCTATATTATATTCCAATGAAAATAACAACCATGTAACTTTTGGCAATGTTTTTGCACACGGATTTAAAACCACAGCAGTAATTATAGCAATAACAAGTATTTACACAATACTCTCTATTAAATTTTTATTTCCTGAAATAGTTGATATTTCACTTAGGATCAGCAGAAAAAAAATGGAATCAAATCCCCAAATCCCAAAAGATACAATTGAACAAAATTTGAATTTCGTAAAAGAATATTTTGTCTCTTTAACATTAGGTTTTTCTATGGTAGGATTAGCCATTCTAGGACTTATTGGCTCATTAATTGGTGCAGCTGTGGCCAAGAAAAATACCAACCCCTTTGAAAATTCGGCAGCTTAAAGAATATTAAAAAAGTATTATGCAAATATCAGTAGTCATCCCCTTGTTTAACGAAGCTGATTCATTGCCTGAATTAATGCAATGGATTGACCGTGTAATGCAAGAAAACAAGTTTAGCTATGAAGTAATCATGGTAGACGACGGCAGTGATGATGAAAGTTGGTCAGTGATTGAGAAATTATGCACTGAATTTGCAGGACTAAAAGGAATTCGCTTTCAACGCAACTATGGAAAGTCGGCAGCATTGAATGAAGGATTTAAAGCTGCACAAGGAGATATTGTTGTAACAATGGATGCTGATTTACAAGATTCGCCTGACGAGATTCCAGAGTTTTATGATATGATTGTAAAACAAGGATATCATTTAGTCAGTGGATGGAAAAAGAAAAGATACGATAATACATTTACTAAAAATATACCATCCAAAATTTACAACGCAGTAGCCAGAAAAAGCTCTGGTATTCATTTGCATGATTTTAATTGCGGTATTAAGGCCTATCAATTAAAAGTGGTAAAGAGTATTGAGGTTTTTGGTGAAATGCACCGATATATTCCCATATTGGCGAAGTGGGCAGGCTTTAAAAAAATTGGAGAGAAAGTGGTAATGCACCAAGCAAGAAAATACGGCACCACTAAATTTGGTTGGGAAAGATTTGTAAATGGGTTTTTAGATTTAATGACCATTCAATTTTTATCAAAATTTGGCAAGAAACCAATGCAGTTTTTTGGTTTACTTGGCACATTTTGTTTTTTAATTGGATTTGGATCGGTGGGATATATTATTATCTCAAAATTCATACAACCTGAAGCAAGCATTACGAATAAACCCGCATTTTATATTGCATTGACTTCAATGCTAATTGGAGCTCAGTTATTCTTGGCAGGTTTCTTGGGAGAATTGATTAACCGAAATGCTGCTGAAAGAAACAGCTATTTAATATCCGAAAAACTAGGATGGTAAATTCTTTGGTTATAATTGGTCCAGGTTGGCCTTTGAGAGGTGGTCTATCTGCTTTTGACGAACAATTGGCAAGAACATTTAACGAAATAAAAGTTGAAAGTACTATTGTCTCTTTTTCCTTACAATATCCTTCCCTGTTATTCCCTGGAACTACTCAATATAGCAATGAACCAGCTCCAAAAGAGGTTGCTATTTTTTCTTTAATCAATTCAATTAATCCATTCAATTGGATACGGGTGGGCTTAAGATTAAGGAAACAAAAACCTGATTTAATTATCGTGCGTTATTGGATCCCCTTTTTAGCACCTAGTTTAGGGACTATTTGTAGAATTGCTAAATCTAATAAACATACTAAAGTTATTTCCATTGTGGACAATATGATTCCACATGAAAAAAGATTAGGGGATCGTCAGTTAACCAGCTACTTTGCAAAATCAGTAGATGGTTTTTTAACAATGAGCCAAAAGGTTTCTAATGATGTTAAAGGTTTTTCTGATAAACCCATTGTACTATCTCCTCATCCTATATTTGCACATTTTGGAAATCCAATTTTGAAATCGGAAGCCCGAAAAATAATAGGTCAACAAGAGGAAGATAAAATTATTTTATTTTTTGGTTTTATACGACATTACAAAGGACTGGATATGTTGTTAAAAGCAATGGCTACAGATGCAATTAAAAATGCCAATATAAAATTAATGGTCGTAGGTGAATTTTATGAAAACGCACAGCCATATTATGATTTAATTAAAACATTAGGCATAGAAGACCGCATTATTTTACATACTCAATTTGTACCTGATGAGGAAGTGAAAAATTTTGTATGCAGTGCTGATTTTATCATACAACCTTATCGCAACGCAACACAAAGTGGAGTCACTCCCCTTGCCTATCATTTTGAAATACCCATGTTGGTTACCAATGTTGGTGCTTTGGCTGATTCGGTACCTCATGGTAAAGTAGGTTTTGTAGTAGAACCATCAGTAGAAGCAATTGCAAATGGAATTACCCAATTATATGATAAAGGTGCAGTTTACTTTAAACCCCATATTCAAGCCGAAAAGAAAAAATACAGTTGGGAGCAAATGGCAGATAATTTTTTAATTTTGCATCAACAATTATAAACTCAGCATAATACCATTATTATATGTCAATCCAAGCCATTAAAGAAATTATCCAAGGTTCCATAGATGTAAAGCAGCGGTTGTTAGCTGACGAACATTTGGTGCAACAAATTCAAGTAGTTACCGATGTAATCACCAAAGCTTTTCAAAATGGGAATGCCGTTTATTTTGCAGGCAATGGTGGCAGTGCTGCTGATGCGCAACATTTAGCAGCTGAATTTTCAGGTCGTTTTTATAAAGATCGTAAAGCTTTACCTTCGGATGCTTTACATTGCAATACCTCCTATTTAACAGCAGTAGCCAACGATTATAGCTATGATGTAATTTATGCAAGGTTACTTGAAGGCTTGGCAAAACCAGGGGATGTTTTGGTCGGCATTAGCACTTCGGGCAACTCTGGCAATATTGTTAAAGCTTTTGAAATGGCAAAGACCATTGGAGTAACTACCATCGGATTTACAGGCCAAAAAGGAGGTACCATGAAAGAACTCGGCGATTATTTAATTAATATTCCTTCCAACACCACTCCCCGTATTCAAGAATCGCACATTTTAGTAGGACATATTATTTGCGAATTAGTGGAGATAAATATTTTTGGATAATCAACCCCCTTTACAATCCAATCCCATTATTCATTTACATATGTCATTTAAAATTTCAGACATCAACCCTCACTGGACACTTTTTTTAGATAGAGATGGGGTTATTAATGTAGAAAAGAACGAGGATTACATTAGAAATTGGGATGAGTTTCAATTTTATGAGGAAAGCTTATTGGCGATGCCCATTCTTGCATCCAAGTTCAAAACCATTGTGATTGCGACCAATCAAAAAGGAATTGGTAAAGGATTAATGACCCATGATGATTTATCAAGTATTCATCACCATATGTTGGCTCAAATAAATGCAGTTGGCGGAAGGATTGATCATATTTATTATTGTCCAGATTTGGAGAATGAATCCCCCAATAGAAAACCACAACCCGGTATGGCTTTTCAAGCTAAAGCACAGTTTCCCACTATTGAATTTAAGGAAGCAATTATGGTGGGAAATAGGCCAAGCGATATGTATTTTGGTAAAAATGCCGGCATGAATACGGTTTATTTGAATACAACACACCCTGAAACACCCAATAACCACCCCGCCATTGATGTTAGGTTTGATACCTTATTGGCATTTGCGAAAGCATTGTAATGTTTATTATATTTGATTATGAATAAGCGTATTTTATGTTTCGTTTTTCTTATTTCCATCACTACTCTATCTTTTGCTCAAAATAGCCCAGATAGTACAGGGGAAGCTTTACAATTGATAGCTAAAGGGATTACCGAAGACTCTACCGTACAAAAAAGACACTACGCGGATAGTTTGTTTACCAGGACATTGGTGCAAACATTAAAAAATCCTTTTTCATTTAATTATACTTTTGATTCATTAGTGAGTGTGAAAATTATAACAGCACCTGACAAAAGCTTTAGATTTTTTAGTTGGCAATTAGACAATGAAGATGGTACTTTCTCACAAAAAGGGGCCATGCAAATGAACACTCCTGATGGACAATTAAAATTATTGCCATTTTTTGATGATTCTGAATACTTTGAAAATCCCAATGATCAAATCACCGATCGTAAACATTGGCAAGGTGCAATTTATTATGATATTGTTCAAAATGAATACAATAATATCACCTATTATACATTATTAGGTTATGATGAAAATGATGCAGAGATTTCAAATAAAATTATTGAAGTAATTCATTTTGAAAATAATGAACCAGTTTTGGGGGGTGATTTTTTTGCTTATCCAGCAGATGAAAGCCTACCTAAACAACCTATTAAGCGTTTTATTCTTTCCTATAAAAAAGGTAGTAATGCATATATCCGAACTGAAAATAACAATGCCCTCTTAGTATTATCCGAATTAAGCAGTATCGAGAATAATTTAAAGATGAAAAACACATTGGTACCCAATGGGGACGATTTGTATTTTGAGTGGATTAAAGGAAAATGGGTAATGCGCAGAAACTATTAATGCTTACTGAAAACCAAAAATTAGTCAAGTTTCAATACAGCTAAGAAAGCTTCTTGTGGAATTTCTACATTACCAATTTGTCGCATTCTCTTTTTACCTTCTTTTTGCTTTTCTAATAATTTACGTTTACGGCTAATATCACCTCCGTAACATTTAGCAGTTACATCCTTTCGCATTGCCGAGATATTTTCCCTAGCTACCACTTTAGCGCCGATCGCAGCTTGAATGGCAATTTGGAATTGTTGCTTGGTCAATAACTCTTTTAATTTTTCACATAATTTACGGCCAAATTCTGCTGATTTTCCTCTGTGAATTAAAGCACTTAATGCATCCACTTTTTCACCATTCAATAAGATATCCATCTTCACAATATCCGCTTCTCTAAATCCAATTTGGGTATAGTCAAAGGAAGCATAGCCTCTAGTGCCACTTTTTAACTTATCGTAAAAATCAAATACAATTTCTGTTAAAGGCATTTCAAAAATTAATTCAACTCGTGAGGGGGTTAAATAACTTTGGTTAATTAACATTCCTCTTTTGCCTAAACATAAAGTAATGATATTGCCAATATAATCTGGAGTGGTAATAATTTGTGCTCTAATAAATGGCTCTTCGATGTAATCAATTTTAACAGGATCGGGCATTTCTGTTGGATTGTTTACAATGATCTTTTCCTTCCTAGTGGTATAAGCTATAAAACTTACGTTTGGCACTGTGGTAATCACCGTTTGATTAAACTCACGTTCTAAACGTTCTTGAATAATTTCCATATGCAATAAACCTAAGAATCCGCAACGGAATCCAAAGCCTAGTGCTTGTGAGGTTTCTAATTCAAAAGTTAAGGAAGCATCGTTTAATTGTAATTTATCCATACAATCACGCAATTCTTCAAACTCGTCGGTATTTACAGGATAGATCCCAGCAAAAACCATTGGCTTTACTTCCTCAAAACCGTTAATCATTTCACCTGGATTATTGGCAAGGGTTATCGTATCTCCTACTTTAACTTCTTTTGCGTTTTTAATACCAGTAATTATATATCCTACATCTCCTGCGCTCACTTCAGCCTTGGGTGTCATGGCTAGTTTTAATACGCCCACTTCATCAGCGATATAATCTTTGCCTGAAGAAACAAATTGTATTTTATCGTTTTTCTTTAAAACACCATTCATGATTCGGTAGTACACAATAATTCCTCGGAAGCTATTAAATACACTATCAAATATCAATGCTTGTAATGGCGCTTCAGGATCACCCACTGGAGCAGGAATTCGCTCACAAACTGCTTGTAAAATATCTTCAATGCCAATACCTGATCGTCCACTTGCTAATAAAATGTCTTCCTGTTTACAACCGATTAAATCAATAATTTGATCGGTCACTTCTGGAATTTTAGCACCATCCATATCAATTTTATTGATAACAGGGATGATTTCTAAATTATTGTCTAATGCTAAATATAAATTGGAAATAGTTTGTGCTTGAATTCCTTGTGATGCATCCACTAACAATAAAGCACCTTCGCAGGCTGCTAAAGCACGGCTCACCTCATAACTAAAATCTACGTGACCTGGAGTATCAATTAAGTTTAAAGTATAGGTTTCGCCTTTATGGATATAATTAATTTGAATGGCATGACTTTTAATGGTAATTCCCTTTTCTCTTTCTAAATCCATATCATCCAAAACCTGGTTCATCATTTCACGTTCGGTGATTGTTTTGGTATGCTCTAATAAACGATCCGCCAAGGTACTTTTACCATGATCGATATGTGCGATGATACAGAAATTTCTTATGTTCTTCATGTAGTGAAACTAGTCTTTTAAAATCTATTTAAGTGCATTAATGATAGCTGTAAAATCAGAAGCAATTAGGGAGGCGCCTCCAACCAATCCTCCATCCACATCGGGTTGAGAAAAAATTTCTTTCGCATTAGCAGCCTTTACGCTACCACCATACAAAATAGAAATTTGATCTGCAATATCTTGACCATATTTTGCAGCCAATACCGAACGGATATAAGCATGTATTTCTTGCGCTTGTTCACTACTTGCTGTTTTACCTGTCCCAATTGCCCAAATAGGCTCATAGGCAATTACCACTTTGGTAATTTGATCGGCTGATAAATGAAATAATGAATTTTTTAATTGAGTTTCAACAAAACTATTTTGTGTGCCAGCTTCACGGATAGCCAAAGGTTCACCACAACAAAAAATGGGGGTACTACCAGCAGCTAAAACAGCATCCGTTTTTTCTGCTAAGAATGCATCTGATTCATTAAAATATTCACGACGCTCAGAGTGTCCTAGTACTATATGTTTTACGCCAACAGAAGCATACATAGGAGCAGAAATCTCTCCAGTGAAGGCTCCATTTACTTTTGGATGACAATTTTGTGCTGCCACATAAACATTGGATTTACCCGAAAATTTTTGAGTGGCTAATGGAATATAAATAGCAGGAACAGCAAAAATGGCTTCTTGATGTGTACTTAATGTAGGTTCACTTGCCAATAATTGGTCCAATAAAGCAATAGCTTCATTTTGAGTTAAATTCATTTTCCAATTAGCAGCAGCTATTTGCTTTCTCATATTAAAAAATTATAATATTAAATTTGGGGTCTATTTTGCCGTGCAAAGGTAATTAAAATTTAGGTCAATGAACTTAATTTTAGGATTCCTTAATTGCTAATTTGATGCAAATACCTTAACACTTCTTTTTCCGCAGCGGATAATTTAAATCCTTTGAGTTTTTCCCAATTATCAATGTCTTCAATGACCTTTTCAAATTGATATCCTGGTAAAATACCCCAGGTAAAATTGGGTATATTTTTAGGCAGTAACCCATTTCCAAAAATATTAGCACTTACACCAATATAGGTTCCTGTGTTAATGCTTGATTGAATAGCAAAACGACTATAATCACCCATTAACATCCCCATTTTTTGTCCTAAGGTATCCCAAACCTGCTTACTTTCATTCCACATTTGGATAGGGCCTGCTGTATTTTTAATATTGCTGTTACAGGTTCCAGCGCCTAAATTGCACCAAAATCCAATAATACTATCTCCCAAATAACCTTCATGTCCTTTATTTGAAAAACCCATCATAATGGCATTTTTTATTTCCCCACCTGCTAAACAATAGGGTCCAATGGTAGTGGTTCCATAAATACTTGTATTCATTTTTACGACTCCTTTTTTCCCTAAAACAAATGGACCTCTTATACTTACTCCTTCCATTATAACTGCTTCTTTACCAATATATATTGGCCCTTCACTTGCATTTAAATTCGAACATAAAACTTGTGCTCCCGGTTCTACAAATATTTTGGAGGGGTTTATTAATTTATTGGTGTCATCCAAGGGAACTGATTCACGGTTATTGGTTACCCAATCAAAATCTCTCTGAACAAATAACTGATGCAATTGTAATAACTGTATGGCGTTTTGAATAAACTTCGCCTGAGGGTAATCTACAGGCGCTAAGGAAGCCAATAGTATTTTTGGCAAGGCCCTTTCTTTAGTATAGGTTGCTATCCATTTCCCACTGCTACTCACCAGTTTTCCCCCTTCTTCTAAGGCCAAAATTTGAGTAATGACCTCTTCGGACGGGATACAGGTAATATTGATAAAATATACAGCCTCCTCATTTTGTAAAACCGATTGATCGGGGTATAAATTTTGCAAATAGGGGGCAGTTAACACAGCAGCTGTATCATTTAAATATTGCTCCCATCTTTCTTTAAAGGTAAAAATTCCCACCCTGCAATCAGCCAAAGAACGTGTTAGGGTAAATGGGTAAAAATTTTCTCTATCTGCACTGTCAACTAATATGAATTTCATATGGGGAAATTATTGAACAAATTTAGGATAAACTAGCATTAGAACTGACTAAAAACTAACAGCTATTTATTTATTGCTTATTTTTGTTACCTAATACAATTTTATGCAATTTGGATATTTCAACTACCCTAGTCCTGTTAACGAACCTGTTTTAAGTTATGCTCCAGGATCTGCCGAAAAACTGGCTTTAAAACAAGCTTTAGCAAGTCTAAAGAAAAAAACATTGGACATACCCATGTACATTAATGGTAAAGCAGTTCGAACTGGAAAAAAAGTGGCCATTCATCCCCCACATGAAATAAAACATGTTTTGGGACATTTTCATATGGGCACTAAACAACATGTAGAACAAGCAATTAATGCAGGATTAAAAGTGAGAACGGATTGGTCAAATATGAGTTGGGAAGCGAGGGCACATATTTTTTTAAAAGCAGCCGATTTATTGGCAACAAAATATCGTTTTGAAATGAATGCCTCTACCATGTTAGGGCAAAGTAAAAATGCTTTTCAAGCAGAAATTGATGCTGCTTGTGAATTAATTGATTTTCTTCGATTCAACGTTCATTTTTTAAGCGAAATATATAAACAACAACCTATTTCAGCACCTGGTATTCATAACCGTATGGAATGGAGAGGATTGGAAGGATTTGTATTGGCAGTTACTCCTTTTAATTTTACAGCGATTGGTGCGAACCTACCCGCTTCTGCTGCAATGTGCGGTAATGTGGTGGTTTGGAAACCTGCTAATACGCAAATTTATTCTGCCCAATTATTTATGCGTATTTTAAAAGAAGCGGGTTTACCAGACGGAGTAATTAATATTGTCTATGTAGATGGGCCTACACTTGGAGATATTTGTTTTAAACATCCTGATTTTGCGGGAGTTCATTTTACTGGTTCTACAGGTGTATTTAATCATATGTGGAAGCAGATTGGAGAAAATATTAATAACTATAAATCCTACCCAAGAATTGTAGGTGAAACAGGAGGAAAAGATTTTGTAATGGTACACCCTACTGCAGACGTTGATACAGTGGTTACTGCATTAGCAAGAGGTGCTTTTGAATACCAAGGACAAAAATGCTCAGCAGCCTCAAGAGCCTATTTACCAAGTAATATTGCTGCCGCAGTGAAAACAAAATTGGTTAAAACGATTCAATCCATGAAACTGGGTTCGGTGGAAGATTTCTCCAATTTTGTCAATGCAGTCATTGATGAAAAATCATTTGATAATATCACTAAATATATCAACAAAGCTAAGAAGGATAAAAAAGCTAAAATACTAGTGGGCGGCAATAGCAGTAAAAAAATTGGCTATTTTGTTGAACCAACCGTTATTGAAACAACTGATCCCAAATACCTTACTATGTGTGAGGAGATTTTTGGCCCTGTATTAACAATTTATACCTACCCTGCTAGTAAGTTTGAAAAGACATTAGACGTTTTAAATAGTACTTCAAAATATGCTTTGACTGGTTCCATTATATCACAGGACAGAGCTTCCATTGAATTAGCTACCGAAAAATTGCGTCATGCTGCTGGTAATTTTTATATCAATGATAAACCTACTGGAGCAGTAGTGGGACAACAACCATTTGGAGGAGCTAGAGCTTCAGGAACCAATGACAAAGCGGGAAGTATGTTGAATTTATATCGTTGGTTAAGTGCCCGAACCATTAAAGAGACCTTTAATCCACCAACTGACTATAAATACCCATTTTTAAACGAAGCATAAACCTGTTTTTAGTCGAATTTTAATACGAAAACAGTATATTTGCAACTCAAAAATAAAGGACTGTGGCCCAAAATTTTTCAAAAGAAACCTACCTCTACTGGTACGAATTGATGCAATTAATCCGTCAATTCGAATCCAAATCAGAAGAAATGTATAAAATGGCTGGCAAAATACGTGGCTTTTTCCACGTTTACAATGGTCAAGAAGCCATTGCCGCTGGTTGTATGACTGCTACCAATCATGAAGATCCATTTATTACCGGATACCGTGACCATGGATTAGCACTTGCTAAAGGGATGAGTCCTAATGTAGCAATGGCTGAATTATATGGTAAAGCAACCGGTTGTTCCAAAGGAAAAGGGGGAAGCATGCACTTTTTTGATAAAGAAAATTATTTTTTTGGAGGACATGGAATTGTAGGTGCACAAATTGGAACGGGTGCTGGTTTAGCTTTTGCTGAACAATATCGTGGTTCAAAAAATGTAGTATTGTGTTTCTTCGGTGACGGAGCTGCTCGTCAGGGCATGTTGCATGAAGTGTTCAATTTAGCCATGCTTTGGAAATTACCTGTCGTATTTATCTGCGAAAACAATAACTACGCAATGGGTACTTCAATTGAAAGAACAAGTAATGTAATTGATATTTATAAATTAGCGGATGCCTACGAAATGCCAGGTGATAAAATCGATGGTATGACACCCGAAGCGGTACATGAAGGCGTAGCAAGAGCTGTTAAGCGTGCACGTGAAGGTGATGGCCCTACTCTCTTAGAAATGAAAACGTATCGTTTCAAAGGTCACTCGGTATCAGATCCTCAAAAATATAGAACCAAGGACGAAGTAGAAGAATATAAAAACCAAGATCCTATTACAAAAGTGGCCAATACTATCTTAACTAATAAATATGCTACAGAAGCAGAACTAAAAGCGATAGATGATAAAATTGCTGCGATTGTAGATGGTTCAGTGAAATTTGCAGAAGAAAGCCCTTGGCCAGATGATAGTGAAGTTTTGAAAGATGTATATATCGATCAAGCGTATCCATTTATCGTAGATTAATTTTAAATATTTAACATAGCATATAATTCATAAACATGAGTGATTTACAACAACAAGAACAGCATCCATTTTTAAACTTCGTTAAGAAAAATCAAAAAAACTTAACCACTTTTTTAGTGGTTGTAGTAGTAGGTATTGGTGGATATTTGGGATATACTGAAGTTTACCTTAAACCACAAGAAAACAAAGCTGCTGATGCAATGTTTGCTGCTGAAAAATACTTTTTATTGGACTCCTCTAACTTAGTGTTAAATGGAGATGGTAAAAGCAAAGGCGTTTTATATGTGATTAAAGAATTTGGAGGAACGAAACAAGCTAATTTAGCAAAATTCTATGCAGGTATTAGCTATTTTAGACTAGGTAATTTCAATAAATCCATTGAATATTTAAAGGACTTTTCTGCCAATGCGAAGCAGGTTCAAACCATTGCTTATGGTACTATTGGAGATGCTTATGCCGAATTGAAAAATAACGACGAAGCATTAAATTATTACCAAAAAGCAGGTACTCACTTCCCAGAAGACGAAGGATTATCAGCTGAATATTTATACAGAGCTGCACAAATATTAGAGGTAACTGGTAAAAATGATGATGCAATTGCTATATACAAGGACATTAAAGTAAAGTATCCTAAAACTGAAAAAGGCATTACAGCAGATAAATTTATATACAGACTGAAAATTCAGCCTTAATTCATTTACCCTCCCCTTATTAAAAGCATTCTCCACATATTGTTGAGAATGCTTTTTTGTTTCTGCTCGTTTTATTTATACAATTCGTATTTTTGAATATGACCGTACAATTATTTGTCCCTTGCTTTATTGACCAGTTGTATCCACAAGTGGCATTCAATACGATCAAAGTATTAGAAAAAGCAGGTTGTACAGTAAAGTATAATCCTCAGCAAACCTGCTGTGGTCAACCTGCTTTTAATGCCGGTTTTTGGGGAGAAGCAAAAGATGTTTGTACAAAATTTGTGCACGATTTTGACAATGTCGATTATATTGTAAGTCCAAGTGCAAGCTGTACGGGTTTTGTTAGAAATAATTTTGGAAAATTATTTGAGAACAATGCTTACCAGGGACCTGCTAAAAAAGTAGCTAACCAAATATTTGAATTATCGGAATTCTTGGTTGATATTTTACAAGTTACTAATATTGGCGCCTCTTTTGATGCTAAAGTAACTTTCCATGATAGTTGTGCAGGATTAAGAGAGTGTAATATAAAACAAGCTCCAAGAACATTACTTAACGCCGTTGCAGGCCTTGAACTTATTGAAATGAATGATACTGAAACCTGCTGTGGTTTTGGAGGTAGTTTTGCGGTAAAGTATGATACGATTAGTGTAGCGATGGCCGACCAAAAAATTGACAATGCAATTGCTACTCATGCCGAATATCTTGTAAGTACCGATATGAGTTGTTTAATGCATTTGGAAGGCAGGATTAACTTTAATGGTCAAGCAGTAAAAACAGTTCATTTAGCTGATGTTTTAGCCAACGGTTATTGACCTTTTTTTGCGCGCGCTTTACAGAACATTTTTACTTTATACTTGTTATTGTAATTATAAAATTCATTTAATATGGCATACTGGCTAATAAAATCAGAACCTTTTAAATATTCATGGGATCAATTTGTAAAAGATAAAAAAACCTTTTGGGATGGTGTAAGAAATTATGGGGCACGTAATAATTTAAGATCTATGAAAAAAGGAGATTTGGCATTTTGGTACCATAGTAATGAAGGAATGGAAATAGTGGGTATTGCCAAAGTAGTTAAAGAAGCCTATCAAGACCCTACCACCGAAGAAACAGCTTGGTTAGCGGTTGATTTTGCCCCCCACAAGAAATTAAAACATCCAGTAAAATTAGCGGATGTAAAAGCCAATACTAATTTATCCGATATGGCATTAGTAAGACTAGGTCGCTTATCGGTACAGCCTGTAACCGAAAAGGAATGGAAGGAAGTAATGAAAATGAGCGAAGGCTTATAATTTCCTTACCTAATATAAAATATCTTTACTATCCTATCTAAAGGAAAGCGCTAATAATAATGTAAGCTAAATGTATAGGTTTAGGTGAAAAACACATAGCCAATAAAAATCGCAATAATCACTCCAATCAAATCTGCAAATATACCAGCCCATAATGCATACCTTACTTTTTTTATTCCTACACTTCCAAAATACAAAGCAATAATATAAAAAGTAGTATCGGCCGAACCTTGAAAAATGGAAGCTAGCTTTCCAACAAAAGAATCCACTCCTTGTGTTTTAAATATATCTAACATCATCCCTCTAGCCCCACTCCCACTTAAAGGTTTCATGATGGCTACGGGTAAGGCATTGATGAATTCGGTATTGATTCCAGTTAAATGAATTAAATAAGTAATTCCATTAATGATATATCCCATCGCGCCACTATCTCTAAATACCCTAATCGCCACCAACATAGCCACTAAATAGGGTATAATTTTTACAATGACATCAAAACCCTGTTTAGCACCTTCAATAAATGCATCAAATACAGAAACCTTTTTGTAGGCTGCTCCAAGTATGATAATTACTATGATTAAAATTAATAAGCCATTCCCAAATACTTTGGATACCATTTCTTTGTTTTGGGGACTGAGTGAATTAACCGCAATAAGTACCCCAGCCATTAACCCAATAAGACCCAATAACCAAGAAACTAATACTTTATCCCATTGTAATTTTTGGTAAAATCCCACCATTAAAATGGAAGCAAGGGTTGTCCCAATAGTCGCCAATACACAGGGAATAAAAATACTTGCTGCATCCTGTGACCCAGCGGCTAATCGGTAGGATATAATTGTTAAAGGAATAATGGTAAGCCCACTGGTATGTAATACCAAAAACATGATTTGTGCATTGGTGGCTTTTTCTTTTTCAGGATTTAATGTTTGTAAACTTTCCATTGCCTTTAAACCAAATGGTGTTGCTGCATTGTCTAACCCTAACATATTGGCACTAAAATTCATTACCATATGTCCCATGGAGGGATGATTTGCTGGAACTTCAGGAAATAGTCTGCTTAAAAATGGATTCATCCATTTAGCTAGTTTTTGAATGGCCCCAGCTTTTTCTGCAATATTCATCAAACCCAAGAAAAATACCATAGAACCTGTCAATGGTAAAGCCACATCCATTACGGAGGATTTGGCAGCATCAAAAATACCATCGGCTAATAACTTAAAAATGCTAGTATCCCCTAAAAAAAGGAGCTTACACAAGGCAATTACAAAGGCAATTAGGAAAAAAGCAATCCAAATTATATTCAAAGCCATAATATCAATTGTTTATGGGACTAATATAGCCCATTTTGCGATTAGAATTGTATTTTTGCGCTCTTAAAACTATCAAAATATGGCTTTACAGGCAGGTATTGTGGGATTACCCAATGTTGGAAAATCAACCTTATTTAATGCGGTTAGTAATAGTGCAAAGGCACAAGCAAGTAATTATCGTTTTTGTACCATTGAGCCCAATGTAGGTTTAGTAGATGTACCAGATAACAGACTTCAACAATTGGCTGATTTAATTAATCCACAAAGAATTGTACCTACCCAACTTGAAATTGTTGACATTGCAGGATTGGTGAAAGGGGCAAGTAAAGGTGAAGGCTTGGGTAATAAATTCCTAGCCAATATTAGGGAAGTGACTGCTATTATACATGTTATTCGTTGTTTCGAAGATGAGAATGTATTAAGAGAAGAAGGTGCAATTAACCCAATTGGAGATAAGGAAATTATTGAAACCGAATTACAGCTTAAGGATTTGGATAGTGTTGAAAAGAAAATGCAAAGATCTGAAAAAATGGCAAAGACAGATCCTAAAGCAAAAGTAGAATTAGAAGTACTAAAAAAATGCAAAGCACATTTAGAACAAGGTAAAAGCATACGTTCCTTAGGTTTATCCAAGGAAGAAGCAGTGGCAATAGCAGATATTTTTTTATTGACCGAAAAACCCGTAATGTATGTAGCCAATGTAGATGAAAAATCAATGCATACTGGCAATCAATATTCCGAAAAGTTGGTGGCTATGGCCAAAGAAGAAGGAGCTCAAGTAATTGTTATGTGCAATAATATTGAAGCTCAAATTACAGAATTAGAAGACCCCGATGATAAAGCACTTTTTATGGAAGAATACCAAATGAAAGAACCCGCTTTAAATCGTTTAATTCAATCTGCGTATAAATTATTGAATCTAGAAACTTATTTTACGGCTGGAGTGCAGGAAGTTCGTGCTTGGACCATAGGGAATGGTTGGAAAGCCCCACAGGCTGCTAGTGTAATTCATACCGATTTTGAAAAAGGTTTTATTAAAGCAGAGGTAATTGCTTTTGATGATTACATGCAATATAAAAGTGAAGCAGCATGTAGAGAGAATGGTAAATTGAGAATAGAAGGAAAAGAATATATTGTTAAAGACGGTGATGTAATGCATTTTAGATTTAATGTTTAAAATTTTACTATGTTATCAACACGTACTTATTTAAGCTTTTTATTGCTCCTTGCATTGTTTGCTTGCAACAATAGTAATTCAACTGATACAGGAACGAATGTGGACGTTAACCCAGTCATCCCTACCCCTTCCAATTTATTATTTGATATCATTAAAACATATCCACATGATACGAGTTCCTATACTCAAGGTTTAGAATGGAATGGAAATGTATTGATTGAAAGTACAGGTAATTATAAAGAAAGCAAACTTCGTTTATTGGATACCAATATGAAGGATATTGTAAGTCCCGTTAAATTAGAAGATATTTATTTTGGCGAAGGGGCTACCCTTTTTAACAACAAAATTTATCAATTAACCTGGAAAGAAAACAAGGTTTTTGTTTATGATGCAAAAACATTGAAAAAAATAACCGAGTACTATTGGCCATATGAAGGCTGGGGCATGACCCACAATGACACTGCAATTATTGTAAATACTGGAGGCAGTAATTTGTATTATGTTGACCCCTCCAACTTTAAAGTGATTAAAACGGTGGGCGTATATGACCATAATGGGTATGTATCCAATGTAAATGAATTGGAGTATGTGGATGGTAAAATTTATGCAAATGTGTATTTGACAGACGATATTATTCAAATAGATCCTGTTTCTGGTAGAGTTTTAGCGAAAGCAAATTTAACGAACATACTTACCAAGGCAGGAATAAATGATGATCCTAAAGTAAAAGATCCAGGGAATGTGTTAAATGGAATAGCGTATAACAAAAATTCAAAAACCTTTTTTATTACTGGAAAAGATTGGCCAGCACTGATTGAATTAAAATTTAGATAACCCTTAATTTTTAAGTTTTATCTCATAAATAATTGAACTGGCTTTTTTATTATTTCTAATAGCAAAAATATTTGAAATCAAGCCTATACAAAAAGCGCGAAGTACCCCAATATATTTTGTTTGCTTATACTTTTCACTAAGCAAACTCACATAAAAACTATCATACCACATTGGCTTATACTGTAAAATTTTCATTTGATAATTCCTACACAAGGTTTTCATTGCTGCTGGCGAGAAATGGTATAAATGCCTGGGTACATCATAAGCAGCCCAAAATTGTTTGTAAAATTGGGCATCATAACTTGTATGATTGGGAACCGCAATAATTAATCTTCCATTTATCTTTAATAATTTTGTAAATGTTTCCATATACTCAGACAAATCATGAACATGTTCAAGAACATGCCACAATGTAATAACGTCAAAATTATTTTCAGGTAAACTCTTTAAATGATCAGTTGAAAGCAGTTGTAAATTATAATTTTCAAGTGCTTTATTTCTACTGGCTTCATCCGGTTCTAATGCGGTAACATTCCAACCTTTTAAAGACATTGCATTGGCAAAGGCACCCGTACCAGCACCTATTTCTAAAATATTGCCTTTGTGACCAGTAAATAAAGATTGAATCCAATTTGTTTTTTGTAATAATGTCCTTTGCCTTACTTTATGGTATAATTTATTCATCCACCCTTCTTGAACATCTGTATGCGATATATATTCAGGAAATTGATAATAAGGTGCAATATTATCTTTAGACGGAACTGGATGAGTATAATGAAAGCTACAATGATTGCATTTAATAATATCGAATGATTCTTGTGTTAAAGAATAATCTTTACAAGCTAATTTAAATGAAATGTCTTTATTTTGACAAACAGGACAAGGTGGATATATCTGTTGTTGAAATGACATAATTTAAGCTTCTATTGTTTGTAAAAAATTAAAGCCAATGCAATGAATACAATTAAAATTGTCCAAACCCACCAATAATCTTTTTTCGTTTCAATAGGAAACTCATTCACTATATCCGAATTGATTGATGGATTAATAGTAATATCCTTATAATAGATATCCGCATTATATAAATTATTCCAGGAAACTTCCTCCTCATTTTTAAGTAAAGTCCCTAAACTACCAATGTTTAAACTAGCTATTTTTTTGCTTGTAAAATCCGCAATATAGTTTTCAAATTGTACATGTGCTTGTTCAATAGATAGCCCAAGATCCTCAGCCAAAAAACTGTAAAAATGTTTCGTGGGATTTGCTACAATACGATCCAAAATAATGGTTTCTTTAGGTGCGGTAAGCTGATTGTTTTGCCAAACAGACTCTTGCTTACTCCATCTTAGAACACCTATGGTAGGTAAATCCAAATGGCCATTTTTAATAAAATATTGAACTAAACTTTTTGTCATAACAATTACTTAAACGAATATACGATACCTGCGATAAATTGAACACCTAAAGAGGGATAATCTGCCCATCGTTCATATGGCTTATCTAATAAATTATCCCCTTTTACCCAAACATTCCATTTTGGCGTTAATTTATAATGCAATTCAGCATTAATATTCAGGGCATTATTTAAATCATAAGGCATAGCAGCTTCGTTGTACAAGGTTGCACCAGACCAATATTGTACACCCCCATTAATCAGTAATTTCTTAGAGGGCAACCAACTAATTTGTGAATTAAGTTCAATTGGCAGGATTCCCCAAGGTTGAGGATTCACTTGTACCGAATTAAACTGAATGTATTTAAACTTATTGGAAACCAATATTACATCACTAAATTGATACCTAATATTGGCATCAAACTGGATGGTTGAGGCTTTCTTTTCAAAAATGGTCTCGTACATTAAACCTAATGTAGGTCTGTTTTTGTTCATTATTTTATTAAATAATGGTAAATTTTCATAATCATCAAATGAAAACGAAAAACCATAACTTAGCCTTTTCCCAGTGGTCATATTCACTTCGAAATATTTACTATCTTTTGTAGCAATGGCTAATTTTTCAGGTGCATCTATCCAAGGGTTTTGTGCAACTAAATTAGCGTATTGAGTATTATTCACATTTGCACGCCATCCCATTATAAAAGTTACATTGGTGTCTTTTAATGATTTCCTGAATTCAACATTGGGGAAAAGTTTAAAATCATTATTCATCAAAACTGGACTAAATCCAATTTTAAATAGACTATTGAGTTTGTTGAATTTTATAGCAGGATCAAATCTTAATACACTATTAGTTTGCTTTTCACTATTAAAATTTTTAAAAGTGTTAATGCTATAAGATAAATCCAAATTTAATTTTATGTCATTTTTAAGGTCTAACCACAAAGGACTACTCATCTGCAACCAATTATTATTACTTCCTCTTATACCTTCAAAATATTCATATACCAAACTAGGTGACATGTGTAAATTGCTATTCGCCTTTTGTGCATTCACCCAATTAAACGCAATTCCTGTTAAGTAACTATTTTGCTTATAATTAGAAACTGGATAAGTAGTGGTATCAGGTACCAACCCAAATCTTAATCTATTACTTTCCTTAAAATACAAATTTGTCAATAAATGCCCATGTTTGGAAACAAGATAGTCTCCAATATACCCTATTCCCCAATCCTTATATTTTTGTAATGGGTGTGTACCTTCAATGGATTCGTTATTGATATTAAAGGAGTGTGAATTATTATTTTTACCCGTTACATTGTAATTAAAATCAATCAAATAATGCATGAAATTTCCATAACCCACTTTTACATTGGTATTGGCAGAAGTAGTATTTAATGAATCATATTTAAATGACCTTGGTATTAATGCAATTGGCTGGTATTGAAAGCTTAAATTTTGACTAGGTACTTGATATTCTACTTTAATTGATCCCGTATCATTTCTTTCACTTGCTGTTGCAAAATCAATTTTTGCCAAATTTTTTAACTGCGGTTTAAATGCGGATAGAATTGTAACTACTTTCTCAGGCAATGAATCCTTAACAGCAATTGATTGATTAGATGTATTTGTATTGTTATTAGCAACATTATTGCTTCTATTAATTCTTGCAGTATTATTAACCTTTTTCTTGGCAACTTTCTTGGCTTTCTTTTTAACTACTACTTTTTTAGCCTTTCCGCGTCTTCTTTGTGCATCCACTGGAACATCAGCGATGAGGATAAAGAAGGATAATAGTAGAATAAATTTATAAATTAACTTCATAATCTTTTTTTACTTGTTGTTGGTAGCATCTTCCAATAATTTCAACTTGTTGGTTGCTTCATTTTTAAGTTCTTCAATGGTTGCATTCTCAGAAACACTTTTATAGGTAGCTATTGCGTTGAAATTATCTTTTTGAGCAACATAAATGTCTCCTAATAAAAGATAGGTTTTTGTAATCCAAAACTCATAGGATGTATGTTTTTTAATCACTTCAAACGCTGTTTTTTCAGCAATGCCTAATTCCTGATGATCAAAATATAATTTAGCCAACAAATAATGGGCTTCAGCTGTAATTTGTGTTGAATTTGCTTTTGTTACCTTTTGTAAAATGGCTATCGCATTAGTGGTATCCTTATTGATTAGGCTTTGGTGGTATAAAGCCAAATTGGCTATCAAAATATCATCAGATGCCGAGGACTTGTCCTTAATAATTTGTTCAGCGACAATAGCACATTCAGCCCATTTCTCGGCCTTATATTCACACCTTAACAAACCCTTTAAAGCTTCATTTTTATTTTCTTGCTGAGTGGCTATTTGATTTAGCGTGTTAAAATATTTTTCAGCTTGGGCGTACTCCTTAAAATTGAAATAATAAAGTCTAGCGGCAATTAAGGAGGCTCTTTCTGCAAACTTATTGGGCGCCTGATCGGCTACTTTACTAAAATATAAAGCTGCACTATCATATTGTTGTTGCGCATAAGCAATTTCAGCAATGATATTATTAGCTTCTAATTGGTATTTTCCATTTAGAAATGCGTTTACATATTTTTTTAACCCAGTAGAAGCTTCAACTAACTTTTTTTGTTCATATTTAATAATCGACGCTCTATAGGTGAGTGAATCCTGCTCATTAATCGCCAAAGGTTTACCAAACTCATTCATAAATTGAACAAAAAGTTCGGGAGTTTGATTTTCAACATAAATATTTCTAATAAACTCAATCGAATTCTCACTTTCCACTGAGTTTGGAAAGGCGGTGTACAAGTCTCTAAAGGTTTGAAGTGCTACTTCATTCTTATCCAAGTTGAAATAAACAATGCCTAATTTATAATAGGCTTGTGGAAAATAACTAACCGCTTTTTTATCAATCAAAACCTTACTCAATGGCTCAATAGCTGCTTGGTAATTTTCTTGATTGGTATAGGTATCTGCCAATTCCATATAAGCATCATTTTTGTAGGCAGAACGGTTAAATTGATTATCAAAATCTTTTAATATTTTAATTTTTTCAGCTCCTTGCCCCATCCCCCCTTGAATTACTGCTTTTTGCAAAGTGGCATAATCGGTATAATCCCAATTCCAATCAATTACTTTTTGAAAGCCCTGTAGCGCTAATTTATATTGCTTGGTCATCATTTGGCAATCAGCTAGTCTGATAAATGCATCTTTTTGATATGCTTCAATCATATTAGCATGATTATAATTGGCTACATATTGAAATAAATCAAGTGCTTTACTATAATTGCCTTTTTTCAAATAACAATAACCTAATGTGTATTTAGCATGTCGTTGGGTAACTTCACCCACTTCAACTGGATCCAATAAAAAACGTTCTAAAATTTCAATAGCCATATCCACTCTACCAAGCTTATAGGAAATTTCACCCAACCAAAATTGTGCAAAAGGCAATATTTTAGTATTGTAAGGTGTATTTAATATTTGATTCAATAAAGTATAGGCTTTTTCAATTTGACCATCGTTAATATAAATAGTTGCCCTTCCATATAAAATAGCAGGATACAATTTCATCAAATCGTTGGAGGGTTTCTCCACGGATTCAAAGGCCTCTAAGGCTTGGACATAATTTTTACTATAGGCAAGTGCTGATATCCAAATAGCTTTAGCCTCCTCCCTATAATTTGACTTTGGATAGCTGTCTAAAAACTTATCCAATGCATAAACGGCGTTACTGTACTCTTTTAAATCGGCACTTAATTTTCCAAAGTTAAATAAGGATATTTCCTTTTGGGCAATATTTTGACTTTTGGAAGAACAAATTAAGAATGCATTTTTTGCACCATTCTTATCATTTATTTTCAAATAAGAAGTAGCCAATAAATACATACTATTTTGTCCTAAAGAGTCCTCTACATTAGCCAATTCCTTAAATCCTGGAATTGCTTTTAACCAATTTTGCGATTGAAAATAGCAAAACGATAATTGATATAAATCCTGTGGGTCAACTTTCTTTTGTTTTGAAACATAGTTGGATAAATAAGGTAAAGCTTTGTTGTATTCTTTCTTTTCAAAAAGCAAATGCCCCATTAATTGGTTTAGCTGTAATTCATAAAATTGGCCACCAGCTGCAAGTGCTTTTTCACAATGACTCATGGCAGCATCTATATTCCCTAAAAAGTAATACAATTGACTAATATAAAATGGAGTCAACTTGGTATAAGATTTACTTTGAGCGGCTATTTGAAAATACTTTAATGCATCCTGAAAAGATTTTTTTTGCAGAGAAATGAAACCAGCATAATAATTCGCTGCTGCATAATGCTCGTTACTATTTACCTGTCTAACTGCATTAAGAAAAGGGGCTGCCTTATCCCAGTTGCCCGATTTAAAATAAATATAGCCTTCTAAAAATTTCATAGTGACAATATCATTATTGTCCAAATCGTCTATGCTGACATTGGAAAAAGCATTTATTGCTTCTTCGTCTTTTTGTTGATTAAAATAATAATGACCAAGGGCATAAGAAATTTTAGAAAAATAAATTCTATTTTTGTTCTCAGCCATCCAAATTTTAGCGTTTTGTTCCGCATTGGGTTTGCCTAAACGAAGGGACAAAACATGAAAATAATAATCAACTTCTTGTGGGTGATCGGAAAAAACTTGTGCAGTTTGAATATATTGATAGGCCTGAAGGGTATCTCCCAACTTTAAAGCTACTAATCCTTTTTCGAAAGCCTTATTGACCGGTTTGACAAAATTTTCATTCTGAGCAGTCGCATTTAGATTACTGAAGCAATTAATGATAAATATCCCCGATACAATGAAAAGGTTTCTATTAATGAACATAAAGCCAATATTTAATAATGAGCTAAAATTAAGCCCTCTAATTAGAACGTATTGTTAAATAGACTTATTGTGGAAAAACAGATTGAAGTTGTAAATTTGTCAACAAATACAATAAACCATGTACGAGTTCAACACCAATATTAGAGTAAGGTATGCCGAAGCAGATCCCATGAATGTAGTGTATTATGGCAACTATGCTCAATATTTTGAAGTAGGTAGAGTAGAAAGCATGAGGGCATTGGGGCTTAGCTATAAAACCATGGAAGAAATGGGCATTATGCTTCCTGTGGTGGAGTTAAACATAAAATACTTAAGACCAGCAAAATATGATGATTTACTTACCATAAAGTCTCAAATAAGACAATTGCCCACTGACCATAAAATTCAATTTGACCAAGAAATTTACAATGAAGAAGGCAAATTACTTACTGTCGGCGTTGTAAAACTATATTTTATGGATCAGGCCTTAGGAAAAAGAGCTGAAATGCCTGCTTTTCTTAAGGAAAAACTAAGTCCCTATTTTAGTTAAACCGCGATAATTTGATTTACTTTGCAGCCTAATCTAATTTAGTGCATGAGCTCAATAAAAGCTTCTATTATTACCATCGGCGATGAGCTACTCATAGGTCAAGTAATTGATACCAATAGCGCCTATATTGCTAAAGCCTTAAATAAAATTGGGGTACAGGTTACAAATAGAATTGCAGTTGGAGATAATAAAGAAGCCATAACGGAAGCCTTGATCAATACAAGTGCAAAAAGCAATATAGTGATCATTACAGGGGGATTAGGCCCCACTGCGGACGATATCACTAAGCCTTTATTAAATGAATTTTTTGGTGGTAAATTAATCATACATCAGCCTACTTTAGATCATATTACAGACATTTTTGTAAATAAATATAAGCGTCCCCTTATTGAACGCAATATCATGCAAGCCGAAGTGCCTGATGTTTGTGAAGTGTTGTTCAATGAAAATGGTACCGCCCCAGGTATGTTATTTACAAAAGAAAATGTTTTGTTTTTTTCCATTCCTGGAGTGCCTCATGAAATGAAAGGATTGGTTGATACCCATATCCTCCCAATAATTCAAAAAAGGTTTAAGACCCCTTTTATTGAACATCGCACTTTATTGACGGCAGGCATTGGTGAATCGTTTTTAGCAGAAGAAATAAAGGAATTTGAAGCCAATTTACCCAGTGGTATAAAACTAGCTTATTTGCCAAATTTTGGCATGGTAAGACTTAGATTAACTGGTGCTGATATTGACAGTAACACATTGAATATCAATATAAATGAACAATTTGCTCAACTTAAAAATAAAGTTGCCGCCTATTTAGTGACCGACTTGGATGAGACAATGGAAATGGTGGTGGGGCGACTTCTTAAAGAGAAAAATCAAACAGTAGCCACGGCAGAAAGTTGTACTGGAGGTTTTATTGGTCATTTATTATCCAAGCACGCGGGCTCTTCTCAGTTTTACACGGGAGGGGTAATTAGCTATGATAATCGTATTAAAACTGAATTTTTGGACGTTCCAACTGAAATTTTACAAACAGTGGGCGCAGTGAGTAAGGAAGCCGTTGAACAAATGGCCATCGCTGTGCGTGAAAAGATGAATACAGATTATGCGGTTTCGGTAAGTGGCATTATGGGGCCTTCAGGTCAAACAGATGAAAAACCACTAGGAATGGTTTGGATGGGGGTCGCTAGCAAGGAAAAAGTGTATTCTAAGGTATTGTACTTAAGATTTGACCGATCCCGCAATATTGAAGTAACTGCCACCCAGGCGATAAATTTACTTAGGTTATTAATTATCAATAAGATTTAGTCTTATTTTTGCCTAAAATAATTCCTATGCCGCTTGTTGATTTGGTGATGCCTAAATTAGGCGAAAGTATAATGGAAGCGACCATTTTAAAATGGCACAAACAAGTTGGTGATACTATTCAATTAGACGAAACTTTATTAGACATTGCAACCGATAAAGTAGATAGTGAAGTTCCCTCCACCGTTGGCGGTGTAATTAAAGAAATTTTATTCGAAGTTAATGCAGTGGTTCCTATTGGCGCGGTGATCGCAAGAATTGAAAGTGCCGCTTCCTCATCCACAACGGTAGCAACTCCCCCCGTTAACAAAGAAGTGACAACTACCAGCATTGAAGTAGAGAAGACAAATACAAGCCCTTCTTTAGAACAATCGATACCATATACTCCCAATACTAATTTAAATCATACTGAAACTGCAATAATTGGTGAACCTAAATTTTATTCTCCTTTAGTATTAAGTATTGCTCAAAATGAAGGTATTGGAATGAACGAATTGCAGTTCATCAATGGAACGGGCAATGAAGGCAGGGTAACAAAAAAAGACATACTCAATTATGTAGCTGCCAAGAAAGCAGGTTTAATGAATATGCCGACACCTGCACCTGTATCAACTCCTACCCCTACAACAACGATTGTTGCCGATACAACCACTAGTAAAAGTAAACCACTAGACGAAATCATTAGTGAGCATACTAGTTTAGTAAATACATCAACTCATACGAAATTTGCATCTCCAGACGAGGTGATCATAACGGGTAATACCGAGCTTGTTGAAATGGATAGAATGAGGAAACTTATTGCGAAACATATGGTGGATAGTGTTCAAACGAGCCCTCATGTTACCTCATTTGTGGAAGCGGATGTAACCAATATGGTTGTGTGGAGAGATAAAGTGAAACAATTGTTTGAAAAAAGAGAAGGAACAAAATTAACATACACTCCCATGTTTTTGGAAGTGATTGCAGCAACCTTAGAAAAATTCCCTATTATCAATTCCAGTTTACAAGGCGATCATATTGTTTATAAAAAAGACATCAATATTGGAATGGCTACTGCCCTACCAACTGGCAATTTAATCGTACCTGTCATTAAAGGCGCTAATCAATTGAGTATTGTGGGTATGACTAAGGCAGTAAATAATTTAGCCAATGCTGCAAGAAATAATCAGTTAAAACCAACCGACACCAAGGAGGGCACTTTCACTGTAACCAATGTTGGCACTTTTGGTAGTATTATGGGTACACCCATTATAAACCAACCTCAGGTGGCCATTCTTGCTTTAGGTGCCATTAAAAAACGACCTGTGGTGGTGGAAACCCCACAAGGAGATGCCATTTCCATTCGACATATCATGTATTTATCTATGAGTTACGATCATAGAATTGTGGATGGCGCAGTTGGCTCTCAATTCTTAGCTGCCGTTGCCAAAGGTTTTGAAAGCTGGGATGTAAATAGACAATGGTTTCAATACGTTTAATGTAAGCCCCAATCTCTTCCTTTCATTATTGCTGGCACACCTGTACTCATCCATGTAGGCATAGGCTCCCCTTTCAAATAATGATCAAAGAATTGTTGTTCTCTAATTTGAATATCTTTTCTATTTTTTCTTTCAACTAAATTATGTGCTTCATTATTATAATTAAGTAACCATACTTTTTTATTTAATCTGCGCATAGCAGTAAAATATTCAATTCCTTGATACCAAGGCACTGCATCATCAGCATCATTACTCATAATTACCAATGGTGTAGTTACTTTTGGTAAAGAAAATAAGGGGGAATTTTTGATGTATAAATCTGGTCTTTCCCATAAATTGGCCCCTATTCTGCTTTGTTGCTTTTCATATTGAAATTGTCTTACTACACCAGGCCCCCATCTGATACCACCATAAGCACTTGTCATATTCACCACTGGCGCCCCAGCCCATGCTGCTGCATATAAGTTAGTTTTAGTAATTAAATAAGCAATTTGATACCCTCCCCAACTTTGACCTTGTAAGCCAATTTTAGTACTATCAACAAAACCTTTTTGAACCATTGCTCTAGTACCACTTAAAATATAATCATAAGCACCTTGACCTGGATATCCTTTTTCATACCAAATATCTGGCACAAACACAATATAACCTCTGCTTGCAAAAAATGGTATATTCAGTCTTGAAGGAGTTGGCGCTGGCGACAAATAGTTATGTAAGGTTTGATTGCTTCTCTCATAAAAATATACAATCATTGGATATTTCTTTTTTGCATCAAAGTTTTCTGGATAATATAGTATTCCTTCGGCCTTTTTTCCAGTATATGCTTTCCAAGTAACCAATTCGGTTCGCATCCAATTGTATTCTTTTTGTTGCTCATTGATAAGCGTAATTGGTTTTGGTATTTGCGTACTTGCATTCATTTCATAAGGATAAATTGCAGGCGCGTTCATTTCATCTTCCTGCAATACCACAAATTGATTAGCGACTTTAGCTTTTTCAATGACAGAAAAATACATTGGCTGTTTATTAATTATGGACAATTGCTGATTACCCAAAGTGAGTAATGCAATAGAAGATGATTTGTCTGTTTCATTAAATCCTTTTAACAATAAACTGTCTTGAGCATGAAGCGTCTTTCTGTCCTCGTTTGTTTCTACAAATCGATACACGGTATTTGATTTTCTACCGTTGGTCAACGCTATGGATGGCTTAATACCGTTGGCATCCACTTTCCACAAGTCAAATCGATCATAAATGATTAAGGTTTCGTTATCATTCATCCATTTTGCAATACCATAGGCATTGGGATCATCGGGTACGTCATTGTCCTCATCAAATAAACTAAATTTAATGTCTTTTGCAATGACTACTTTTTTTTGTGTAGTAGTATTAAATGCAAAATACTTTTTCAATGCTTCATCATAAAAAACAAGGTTTTTTCCGTCATAGGAACTGGATATCAATCTTCCTTTCCAAGCTTTTTGCACCAATGTTCTTTTAGCATTTGTATTGTCAATTTGATAAATATCTCTTAAACTATATCCTTGCCATTGTGATGGAATTTCATAACTAGAATCCTGTACTTGAAAACTAATAGCACCATCTCCCTCTTTGGTTGTAAGTAAAGTCCTATCTTTTATTTTCCCCAAGTACACCAAGCTGCCAGTTGACAAATTATATAAAATGGGTTCGGTTGCTTTTAAATCATTGTCCAAATTCTTTAACTGCACAGGCATTAAGGCTGGATCATTGTAATGCCATATATCCAACGCAACTCTTTCAAATTC
Organism: Bacteroidota bacterium; assembly: GCA_947457075.1. Classification (GTDB taxonomy): domain Bacteria; phylum Bacteroidota; class Bacteroidia; order Chitinophagales; family Chitinophagaceae; genus Sediminibacterium. The sequence goes on along the minus strand of CANGUG010000003.1, from coordinate 32,095 downwards.
TGGAAGGGTTGTATCTTTTACAGGCAAAATAGGTTGTACCCCAAATTCAATAATATTCCCAGACTTACTAAACTTAATTTTTTTGTCCCCACCAATGGTGTAATTACTTGGCATTGAAGCATGGGATCGAGTAACCAATCTTCTTCCCGTATCCTGATTAGATTGATAAACAGTTAAACTATAATTTTTTTGTAAAGCTTTATCAGTACTATCCTGTTCTAATAAATAGGCTAATGTATTTCCTGTCTCATCCCAACTTAAACCAGTAGCAGTATAAAAATTAGTACTTATTGTTTTGGGTAAACTGTCTTCGAAATTGGCCAATAAAATTTTACTACTATTTGTTTTAGTCTTTATTTGATACATTGCTAATCCTAATCCATTAGGTTGAATTAAATATTGTGTAATTCCACTAAATGATTTTGATTTTTTAGACGCTAAATTCATCCAAACCAACTCAGTGCCTTCTTTATTAATATCTCCTTTTTTATCTTTCAAATACACTAAAATATTATTAGCCTGTTCAGGTAATTGAAAGGATTTAACCATGGGTATTTTTTCAATAAGCCCATTGTCCAATTGCACAATGGCTAAACTATCCTTTGGCATTTCATCAGCCTTTTTTTTGTCAATTTTAGCCTTTCTTGTTTCTGCAAATAAAGTTTTTATTTTAGCAATTAAATATTGTCCATTTTCTGTAAATACAGCCTGTGTACCTCGCTGTATTTTGATGGTCGTATTATCCATATTATTATGAATCACTAAAACAGCATCCCCTTCCTGTGGTGCTATTACATAACTAATAAACTTTCCTTGAGGTTGATAAATAACTTCTCTGATACTTTGCCAACTATCATACACCGTATGATCTAACACTTTTTTCTGTCCCATTGAAACAAAAGAAACCAATAGACTAAAACCTAAGAATAAATTTTTCATATTATGATAATATTTAATAATAAACTCAACTATTTACCATTGAATTTGTTATGTAATATAAATAATTGTTTCTTTTTATGAAGAATTTTTACTTAGTCGGCATTCTAATTTTATTCCCTTTATGGGCGATGGCACAATCCAAGGGAAGTTTGACCGGGGAAGTAATTGATAAAAACACGCAAAAACCCGTTGTAGGTGCATCTATTACCATTGTCAATACCAATTTTAGAACAATTACGGACAGTTTGGGGAAATATAGCTTTAAAGCATTACCAACTGGCCAATACCATATTTTGATTAATGCCTTGGGTAGTATCCCCTATCATTTATATAATGTGATTGTGAGTTCAGGAAATATCAACTTTGCCAATGCAGAATTGCTCCCAATGGAAGTAACTTTAAAAGAGGTTGTGGTGGGCAATATGCGTAAAACAGTCAGGGCTGCAACCTTAGAAACACCCTTAAGTATCCAAAAATTGACTGCGGAAGAAATTAAAGCAAGTCCAGGGAGTAATTTTGACATTTCGAAGGTTGTTCAAACCCTTCCTGGTGTAACTGGTTCTGCTAGTACAGGTGCAGGTTTTAGAAATGATATTATTGTAAGAGGCGGTGCACCCAATGAAAATGTATTTTATTTAGACGGAATTGAAATTCCAATTATCAACCATTTTACTACGCAAGGAAGTGCAGGGGGGCCACAAGGAATATTGAATGTATCTTTCATTGATGAAGTAAAGCTATCCTCCTCGGCTTTCGACGCTAAATATGATAATGCCCTTTCCTCGGTATTTGAGTTTAAACAAAAAAGAGGCAATGCAGAAAAAATACAAGGTAATTTAAGGATTGGTGCAACTGAAATTGCTACTACCTTGGATGGTCCACTTTCTAAAGATGGGAAAACCACTTTCCTATTGTCTGCCAGACGTAGTTATTTACAATTCTTATTCAAAGCTTTGGATTTACCCATCAGGCCAAATTATTGGGATTTTCAATTTAAAGTTTCTCATCAGTTAGATCCCAAAACTACCCTCACTTTATTAGGCGTTGGGGCGATCGATGAATTTTCATTTGCCGCCCCTAAAAAAGCAACTCCTGAAAAAATATATGCTTTAAATGCGGGTCCATCCATTAACCAATGGAGTTATACTGTGGGTGCCTCCTTAAAAAAATTAATCAATAAGGGTTTTTGGAATTTAAGCATCAGTCAAAATCATTTGAATAATTTAAATGAAAGATTCCAAAACAACCTAGGTCCTGATAAGGGAGAAAAAACATTAGACTTTACTTCCAATGAATCAGGCGCAAATTTAAGATGGGATATTACAAAAAGCTTAATTGGATTAAAATGGACAGCAGGAGTCAATCTGCAACAAGTAGATTTTGACAACACCACCAATCAATTAATTCAATACAATACTTTAACTACTTTAAATACTAATACACAAATTGGCAATGCCACTATTTTAAATTACTCCACTAACCTATCCTATCAAAAATATGGTGCCTTTTTTCAATTAGGTAAAAAAGCCTTTAACAATCGATTGGGCATTAGTGCAGGTATTAGAACGGATGGAAATAGTTTTACCTCCGACGGAAAAGAATTAGAAAAAAGAATTTCTCCTCGAGTTAGTGTAAGCTATGTATTATCAGATAAAATTAATTTAAATGCCTCTATTGGGAAATATTACAAATTAGCCCCTAATACTGTTTTAGGATTTAAAGATGTCAACAACAATTTTGTAAATAAGTCGGTGGAATATACCTCTAGTGTACATTATGTTACGGGGATTGAATACTTACCTTCAGAAGCAACCCGTTTCACAGGTGAAGTTTTCTATAAAAAATATGATAACGTAAATATAAGTATCAACAAAGGGATTAGCTTAAGTAACCTTGGTGCTGATTTTAATATTTTAGGAAACGAGCCTGTAATAAGCAGTGGGCTTGGTAAAAGTTATGGTTTTGAATTATTTGCCCAACAAAAATTAACCAATCAATTTTTCGGAATTGTTTCTTATAGTTTTTTTAAAAGTGAATATACCAATATCAACAATGTATTTGTTCCAAGTTCTTGGCAAAACACACATTTAGTAAGTATCACAGGTGGCTATAAATTTAAAAACAATTGGGAATTAGGCATTAAGTTTAGGTATCAAGGAGGAACGCCCTATACCCCTTATGACATGAACCTAAGTAAAATTAATTTTGCTACACTAGGAATTGGAATTTTAGATTATACCAAAATTAATAGCTTAACTAACCAGGCCTTCCATTCAAGTGATATACGTATTGATAAAAGATATAATTATAAAAATACCACTTTAGACTTTTTCATAGATATCACCAACTGGTACGGAGCAAAATCGGTAGCCCCCCCCTTTTATGTATTTAGCGCCAATGAGGATGGCAGTATAAAAACAACCGACGGTGGGGCACTAAAAAAAGATGGCTCCAATGCAATACCCAAATTGTTTGATAACAATCAAGTATTTATAACGCCTACTTTTGGTTTTATTTGGGAATTCTAATTAAGCTTGATGCTTAATTTGCTTAATAAATTTACCAGTAATGTACAACCATTGCATTTTTAAAACGCCAATGATGGCCTCTTTAATAATGCCTTTAGTCATTTTGCTCACTCCAATTTTTCGATCAACAAATTTAATGGGCACTTCTTTGATTTTAAAGCCCAATCTCCAAGAAGCAAATTTCATTTCAATTTGAAAAGCGTATCCAATAAATTTAATATTATCTAATTGAATAGAGGCCAATACTTCACGCTTATAACAAACAAATCCAGCAGTTGGATCTTTAACAGGCATTCCGGTAATGATTCTAGTATAGGCTGACCCCCCTTGAGAATAAATTTTTCTATCTAATGGCCAATTTTCAGTTGAACCCCCTTTAACATATCTACTTCCCACTGCTACGTCAGCACCTTGCGTACAAGCCGCAATTAAACGATCTAAATCCTTGGGATCATGGGAAAAATCAGCATCCATTTCAATGATAAAATCATAACCATTGGCTAAAGCCCATTTGAATCCATGGATATATGCAGTGCCCAAACCAAGTTTCCCCGCTCTACATTCAATAAAAACACGACCAGGGGTAGTTGCAATAATACCTCTAACAATATCGGCTGTACCATCAGGTGAGCCATCATCAATGACTAAAATATGATATCCAGTCTCAAAAGACAAGACAGCTTCAATAATTGAGGCTATATTCTCTTTTTCATTGTAAGTTGGTATGAGTACAATTTTTTTCACTTGAATATATTCTAGGAGAATGGATTTTGTTAAAAGTACAAAATAGTAGTTAAACTATAATATATAAACTATTTATTTAATATAGATTTATTGAGAATTTCTGTTAGTTTTTGTTTTGTATGTAAGGCAAAATCTCCTTTCATCATCCAATCATAGTATTGTGGCTCCTCTTTAAGTACTTGAATAACTGGCTTTCCTTTATGCTTCCCAAAATTGAAAACAGCCACACCGTTTTCATAAATAAGTCTACGAGCAAAATCGATGATTTCATCCTCACCAGTAAATTTAACGATGGATTCAACCGTATTGCCAATTTGAGGATAACGTTCAATTTGTGCTTCTAAAATTTCCCAGGTAGCCGTGGCATCTGCTTCTGCTGTATGAGCGTCTTCAAGTGTTTTATGGCAATAAAATTGATAAGCAGCACTTAATGTTCTTTGTTCCATTAGGTGAAATACCTTTTGTACATCTAATAATTTTCTAGATTCAATATCTACACTTATACCCGCTCTTAAGAATTCTTCATTCAACATTGGTACATCAAATCGATTGCTATTGTACCCACCAATATCTGAACCTTCTATGAATTGTTTAATTTCATTGGCTATTTGCTTAAATGTAGGGGCATCCTTCACCATATCGTCGGTAATGCCGTGCACAGCCGAACTTGCACTAGGAATAGGCATTTCAGGATTAACGAGTCTTCGCTTCACTTGCTTTGTTCCGTCATTACTAATTTTCACAATGGCTATTTCTACAATCCTGTCGGTACTTACATTGATTCCTGTTGTTTCTAAATCAATAAAACAAATGGGTCTAACTAAAGATAATGGCATATTAAAAATTATGTTCCGAAGTTAAACATTATTACTTACTTTTTATGCCAATTTTCAACTATTCATTCCTATTAAATGACTAATTTTGTGCCATCATTTTAATTCAATAAACCATGAACTGGCATCCTATTACTAACATCGAGCAATTAGATTCTATTCAAGAAGCATCGTATCATAAGCCTCAACTTATATTTAAACATAGTACTACTTGCAGTATTTCAAAAATGGCTTTATCAAGATTTGAACGCACCGAAGCACCGGATTCTATTGATTTTCATTATTTAGACCTATTAAATTATCGATCCATATCAAATGCAATCGCTGAAAAATTTCAAGTACACCATGAATCCCCTCAAGTAATCCTCATAAAAAATGGGGAATGCACTTATGACGAAAGTCATTATGGCATTATGATGGACGAAGTAATTGAACAAGCTAGCAAATAAGGCAAATACGCCATATTCGTTATTTCAGGAAGAAATAAATGTTACTTTATTTGAAAATGTATATTCTTAGCATTTTTCAATAATCATAGCACTAGCACCCCCACCACCATTGCAAATTGCTGCAGCACCATACCTACCCTCATTTTGGTGAAGAACATGCAATAAAGTAACCACAATTCTTGCGCCACTACAACCTAAAGGGTGTCCTAATGAAACAGCCCCTCCATTCACATTTACTTTAAGTGGGTCCAAATGCAATAATTGCGTATTAACTATACCTACTACCGAAAAAGCTTCATTGAATTCAAAATAATCAATTTGTTCTTTAGATAAATTTGCCTTTGCCAATACTTTTGGAATGGCCAAAGCAGGTGTAGTGGTAAACCATTTAGGATCTTGCTCCGCGTCGGCATAACTGATGATTTTTGCTAGTGGCTTTAATCCTAATTCCTTCACTTTTTCACCACTCATTAAAATTAATGCTGCTGCTCCATCATTCATTGTACTGGCATTGGCTGCAGTGACTGTGCCTTCTTTTGTAAATGCAGCATTTAGTTGAGCAATTTTATCAAATTTTACATTATAAGGTTCTTCGTCTTTTGAAATTACAATAGGGTCTCCTTTACGCTGTGGAATAATAACTGGAACAATTTCAGTATCAAATAACCCTTTTTCGATTGCTGCTTGAGATTTCTGGTAACTACTTATTGCAAAAGCATCTTGATCCGCCCTTGATATATTATTATCCTTTGCACATAAATCCGCAAAATTACCCATGGCTACTTGGTCATACACATCAACCAAACCATCTTTTGCCAATCCGTCCTGCATTGTAATATCCCCATACTTATTCCCCCATCTTTGTGTAGCATTATAAAATGGAACATTACTCATACTTTCCATCCCACCTGCAATGATAATATCCGCATCGCCCAATAAAATATTTTGAGTAGCCATCGAAATGGCTTTCATACCACTTGCACAAACTTTATTCACTGTTGTCGCTATAACTTTATCAGGCAATCCTGCTATTTTACTTGTTTGTCTTGCAGGTGCTTGACCTAATCCAGCTTGAATAACTGAACCCATGATTACTTCATCCACCAAATTAGGATTCAAATTAATTTTATCCAATGCACCTTTTATTGCAATACCCCCTAATGTAGTTGCCGTAACTGATTTTAAGCTACCACCAAAGGAACCAATGGGGGTTCTCACCGCTGCTACAATAAAAACTTCTTTTGCCATAATGTTCAATTTTCAATTGTAAAATAGATACTAATTATTTAAAAAATATTAATTTAAATAGAGTCTGATGCACTGGTTTCGGAGTTTGTCGTTGTTTCTACCAAACGAATTCCAGCTTCTTCCAATGTGATTAATTTAGATTTATACAAAATTCCTACATTCATTTTAAAAGCCTTTTTACTCATTGCAAAGAATGCATAAATATCATCAGGACTGGATTTATCATGATAAGGCAAAAAGCCCTTATGCAGTTTCAACAACTTGATGATGGTTTGTTGGTCGCTATCTAATTTTTCAACACCTTGTTTCCCAATACCAATATCCAATTTATTGTCCTCTCTTATTTTTTTTACAAATGCCTCATCAATAAACTGACCTATATGCAAATGGGTAAAAACTTCATTTTTATATACCAAGCCTTGATGCACTCCATTTACAATAACCACATAACCAATTTCTGATTCTCGATAAACCTGCACTTTCACTTTTTCCCTTTCCTTCACCGTTAAAATGTCATTACTGATTTGGTTGTCTATTTTTTCAGTTGCAGCAACCCTTCCAGTTTGCTTGTCAATATATAATTTCACTAAATACTTACCCCCTAAACGCATAGTAGATAATTGTTGCGAGGCAGGTACAAAAACATCCTTCATCAAACCCCAGTCCATAAAAGCACCTTGACGGGTTAGTTCCACCACTTTTAATGCGGCAATATCCCCTACCACTGCAAAGGGTTCCTGAGTAGTAGCTATTAAACGATTGTCTGAATCATGATATACAAATACACTAATCGTATCCCCCACTTGTAAACCAGCAGGAACAAAACGTTTGGGTAACAAAATTCCTTCGCCCCCATCATCCATGTAAAAGCCAAAGTCAACTCTTCGGTCTACACGCATCAGATTAAATTGACCTACATTAATGCTTGACATGTTAATTTGTTTATGGTTTTACTACCTTATAAAATTAGAACAATTCTGGTTGTTCATCATTAGGATCTTTTATCACTACCTTGGTCTCCCATTCCATTTCGATTGTCTTGTTAAAGTCAGTCAATTTGGTACCTACGGCTTTCCAACCCATGATATCTACAATCTTGCTCACTTTGAATTTTGCTTTTCTAATTTGAGCCCCTTTTCCAGTATTAACTACTAAAATAGGTTCAACAGCAGTTGTTACGGCCATTAAATAATTACCATTCCCTTCCTTGATACAAGAAAAAGGTGTACGTAAGGTAGTTGTTTCAATTTTAAAGCGTTTAATGTTAAATTGAAGTTTATCCTTGTCTAAATAAACAGCCGTAACCACTTTATCAGGGTTAAACTTTTCAATAAACATTACTTTTTCTGGATCAAAACGTTGTGATTGCTCCGTATCTGTTACTTCATAATAACCATCCTTAGTAAATACCAGTAATTTTTCATCTTCGAAAGTGCCTAAGTAAATTCCTTTTTCTTCACTGTTTAAACGACCAAACTTATCGTCAAACCAAAGCTTACGGCCAACCAAAGTACTTTTGCCCGCCTCTTTTAAACGAACTGTTTTGATAGGATATTTAGTCACTTGATTCCCTACACTGCTTCGAACTTTCACTTCCAATGTTTCAAAATAAAAATCAAATTCTTTGATTCTTGCACTACAGTTAGGACTTAAAATTATTTTAACCGATTCGGCTTCTCCATTGGCATTCACCGACATATAATGCACTTTGGATTTTTCAGCACTCTTTGCTAATGGGTATTCCTTATCACGGGTAACACCTGTAACATTAAATCGTTTAGCATAACTTATGCCACTTGCTCCATCTACATACACCATATTATAGGTGGTACGTTCGTCGTTCTTTTGGAAAACGGCAGCATGTATAATATCTTTTCCAATAAATACTTTATCGGATACTTTGACCACTTTCATAATACCCGACTTGGTAAAAGCTATAATATCATCATAGTCGGTACAATCACATAAGAATTCATCCTTTTTCAACCCTGTTCCAATAAAACCTTCCGCTTTATTAATGTAAAGTTTCGTATTGGCAATCGCCACCTGCTTTACTTGAATGGTATCAAACTCTTTAATCTCTGTTTTGCGTTCCTTACCCTTGCCATATTTCTTTTGTAAACCTTCATAATAGCTTACTGCATAATCCACCAAATTATTTAAATGATGTTTGGTTTCTTTAATGCTTGCCTCAATATCTTTAATTTGTTGTATTAAGTCTTCAATATCTAATTTATAAATACGACGAACTGGCTTATCGGTTAATTTTAATAAGTCCTCGCGCTCAATAGGCTTTTTAAACTTCTTTTTAAACGGCTCAAAAGCTTTATCTATGGCATCAATTACTTTGTCCCAATTTAAATGCTTCTTTTCTAATTCTTGGTATATTTTTTCTTCGAAGAATATTTTTTCCAAACTAGTGAAATGCCATTTATTTTCTAATTCCTTTAATTGAATTTCCAATTCCGCTTTTAATAATCCTTTAGTGTGTTCTACTGAATATTTTAATAAATCACTAGCCCCCAAAAACTGAGGTCGATTATCAACAATTACACAAGCATTGGGCGACAAACTAATTTCACAATCTGTAAATGCATACAAAGCATCAATAGTAATATCAGGAGATATTCCCGTAGCTAAGTCAATTTGTATTTCCACTTCAGCCGCAGTCACATCGGTCACTTTTTTAATTTTGATTTTACCTTGGTCATTGGCCTTGGTAATGCTCTCCATTAGTTGGGTAGTAGTTACACTATAGGGGACGTCTTTAATGAGTAAAGTTTTTTTATCCAACTCTTCAATATGTGCACGCACTCTTACTTTTCCACCTCGTTTCCCATCATTATAATTTGAAGCGTCAATCATCCCCCCCGTTTGGAAATCAGGTAATAATTCAAACTTACGCCCCCTTAAATGTTTAATGCTCGCTTCAAGTAATTCATTAAAGTTGTGGGGCAATATTTTTGTTGAAAGTCCTACCGCAATACCATCCGCCCCTTGTGCCAATAATAATGGAAATTTCATGGGAAGTGTAACCGGTTCATTTTTACGACCATCATAGCTTAATGCCCATTCGGTTGTTTTTACATTAAATGCTACTTCCAATGCAAATTTACTTAAACGGGCTTCTATATACCTTGAAGCCGCAGCGGAATCACCTGTTCTTACATCACCCCAATTACCTTGGGTTTCCACCAATAAATTTTTTTGGCCAATATTCACCAAAGCATCTCCAATACTTGCGTCTCCATGAGGATGGTACTGCATACTTTGACCAATTATGTTGGCTACCTTATTAAATCTTCCATCATCCATTTCCTTCATGGCATGTAAGATTCTTCGTTGCACAGGTTTTAATCCATCTTCAATAGCAGGGACAGCTCTTTCTAAAATAACATAAGAAGCATAATCCAAAAACCAGTTTTTATACTGTCCTTGAACGCCTGATTCATTTTCCGTTACCCTACTTAAATTTTTCTCTTTTGCCATAACTAATCTTAATTTGAACTTACACTAAGTTCTTTATAGTCGGTAAGTGTCTTCACTACCTTCTGCTAAACTATTTAATTCAACAAAAACAATATCTGTAGTAGCTGTCATTTGATGCCAAACATTCGCTTGGATCAAAACCCTTGTTGGCGCCACTAATTCTACTGTTTCCGCTTGGTTGGTTATCATATCTTTCCATTGCAAGATTGCTTTTCCTTGCACTAAAAGCATGTCTTCTGGATTTTTACCAGCCGAACTCCCTTTGTGATAATGATTACCACTAATTGAACCCGCCTTACGATACACCAATAAAAATTCACCTGTTCTATCTGTACTAAAATAATGAAGTGCCCCACGCTCATCTGCAGCCTTTATACTGATTGGGGTAATGGTTACACTCATTGTTTTAGTTTAATATTCTTTTTTTAATTATTGAATCCAACTTAATTGCTTATTCAACTTCGGTTTCAACAACTGTCGCATTGCCTCCTGGCATTTGAACTACAATATCTTTCCAGCCTTTATTCCAATCTCCTACAAAAACAATTTTACCTGCTTCTTCTAAAACCTTTAAGCGAGCAACAATAAATGTATCCCCTAATTTAACTTTTAACTTAGCCATGATATTAGACAAAGCACTTGGTAACTTTTGCGCATTTTTAGTTAATAAGGAAAGAATTTCTTTATCATAACAACCAATATGCATACTTACTAATTTCTTACCCCCTTCTAAATAACGCACCCCTTCATTTTCCATGCATAATTTTTTCCATTCATCTGGATCTAATTCAAATTCACTTAACGTGATAGGTCGCGCTAATTTTTTTGCTTTTAAAAATTCTTTTGGCTGAATTTGACTTAAATAGGTTGGGTAAAATAATTGCCCTTTTTCATTTAAAAAAGGAAGATTATTTAAATACAATACTTGAATACGACCTTGGTATTCTTTAAACTGACTCATTAACCAATAATAACCTGAAACATCATGTGCATTTTGGCCCATCCATATCCATATTGTTTCATTTTCATCATGGTTTAATGCATTCATTAATTGATGAACTGTTAACTTATCATCCACCAGATCTAATTGATCGGTATAAGGTGAATGCGTTAATATAGATTGCCACCAATCTCTACGAGCTTGATAACCTTCGGTTTCATAAATATCTTGCAATGGCCCAACAGCGTAATCGTCTTTAATTTCAATTACTTTGCCAGCTAGAGTTTCATCCAATTCAATGGCAGCTTCTAAGGCAGCAATATCAGCTGTGTTAAATACTATGTGTATCATGCGCTTTATCTAGTTCAACTTTTAAATTATTGATAATGAAATCCTGTCTTTCAGGTGAATTCTTTCCCATGTAATATTCCAACAAATGTTGAATATGATCCCCTTGTTCTAAAATAACAGGAGCTAATTTTATGTCAGCATTAATGAACTTACCAAATTCTTCAGGACTAATTTCACCTAAACCCTTGAATCGAGTAATTTCTGGTTTACTTCCTAATTCACTAATTGCTTTTTGCTTTTCTGCTTCATCGTAACAATAAATTGTTTTTTGCTTGTTACGCACACGGAATAATGGTGTTTCTAAAACAAATACATGCCCACGTTTTACCAAATCGGGGAAGAATTGCAAAAAGAAGGTAAGCATTAACAAACGAATATGCATACCATCCACATCGGCATCGGTAGCAATTACAATATTATTATAACGCAAGCCCTCCAATCCCTCTTCAATATTTAAAGCATGTTGCAATAAATTAAACTCTTCGTTTTCATAAACCACTTTTTTGGTTAATCCAAAAGCATTCAATGGCTTACCTCTTAAACTAAATACTGCTTGGGTATCTACATTTCGAGACTTGGTAATGCTACCACTTGCAGAGTCCCCCTCGGTAATAAACAAAGTACTTGATTGCTGTGTAGCAATATACATTTCTTTATTCTTTGAAGGCAAATCATCATTTAAGTGTACGCGACAGTCTCTTAATTTCTTATTATGTAAATTGGCTTTCTTTGCGCGCTCATTGGCTAATTTTTTAATACCCGCAAGCTCTTTTCTTTCACGTTCGTTTTGTTCAATACGTTTTTTAAGCGCTTCAGCTACACTTGCATTACGGTGTAAGAAATTGTCTAATTCTTTTGCTAAAAATTCAGTGACAAAATTCTTCATACTCGGCCCACCATCTGCTACATTTTGAGAACCTAGCTTTGTTTTGGTTTGGCTTTCAAATACAGGCTCTTGCACCCGAACCGAAACCGCTGCCACAATACTGGTTCTAATATCTGAAGCTTCGTAGTCTTTTTTATAAAAATCACGAATCACTTTAACATATGCTTCTCTAAATGCTTGCTGATGTGTACCCCCTTGAGTAGTGTATTGACCATTTACGAAGGAAAAAATATCCTCCCCATAATCATTGTTATGTGAGATAGCTACTTCGATATCCTCCCCTTTTAAATGCATTATGGGATACCTTAATTCATCGGGATTGGTTTTACGTTCTAATAAGTCTAATAAACCATTTTTACTTATAAACTTTTTATCATTAAAATGAATCACTAAGCCCGCATTCAAATAACAATAGTTCCAAAGTTGACTTTCAATATATTCGTAAATAAAATGATAGTTCTTAAACACGGTCGCGTCAGGCGTGAAACTTACTAATGTTCCATTTGCTTCCGTTGTTTTAGCTTCCTTTGTTTCATTAATCAACTGTCCTTTTTCAAAAGAGGCCGATCTTGTTTTTCCTTCTCTAAATGCAGTTACGGTAAAGTCTTCACTCAATGCATTGACCGCTTTTGTACCTACTCCATTTAAACCTACTGATTTTTGGAAGGCCTTACTATCATATTTGGCACCCGTATTAATTTTACTAACTACATCTACAATTTTTCCCAATGGAATTCCACGACCATAATCTCGAATAGTCACTGTTTTATCTTGAATAGAAATTTCCACCTGCTTTCCATAACCCATGGTGTGTTCGTCGATACAGTTATCTATTACTTCTTTGATTAATACATAAATGCCATCATCAGGAGCTGTTCCATCTCCTAATTTTCCGATATACATACCTGGACGTAAACGGATATGTTCTTTCCAATCTAATGACCTAATGGAGTCTTCGTTATATTCAGCCCCGATCTTTGCTTCTGCCATAATTATCAATACTTTATGGGCTAATTAAGCCCTCGTCTAGCTGCAAATCTAATGCTCGAAACAAGTTTTGCAATCTAAAATGTACCAAAAATGGGCAAATGTGGATAAAAGGATTATTGCCTTATCTTTATCCCATCGAAAACAAACCATCATATCCGATTGTCGACCTTGAATTCATCAAAAACAAGGCCATTGAATTAGAAGCTGAAAACCTACAATTCCATGATTTTCTACGAAATTTGGACAGTTTAAGCCTCGATAAATCCGTTTTTGCCCTTTCAGAAGCCATTTCACCCAAAATTGAATGTACCGACTGTGGCAACTGTTGTAAAAGCCTAATGGTGAATATAGACGAAGAGGAGGCCAACAATTTGTCAGCTCATTTAGGTCAAACAAGAGCTGAATTTGATGAAAAATACCTAGATAAAGGAGAATCAGGTCGTATGGTGGTTAATGCGATTCCTTGTCATTTTCTAGTGGGGAATAGTTGCAGTGTATATGAACATCGGTTTGCAGGTTGCAAAGAATTCCCTGCCTTTCATGTACCTGATTTTAATAAGAGATTGTTTACTACTCAAATGCATTATGACCGATGCCCCATTATTTTTAACGTAATGGAAAGCCTAAAACTAGCAACCGGATTCAAACAAGCAGCATCCTCATCACTATAATCCTACCAAATGATCATTTCATGGCCTTGCAATGTGGAATAGATATTATTTTACAAAATGAACCGAATTGGAAACAAAAGCGAATTGCCTTTTTAACCAATGATGCTGCCAAAACAAATAAAGGTATAATTAGCCGACTAGCGCTTCAACAAGCAGGTTTTCAATTAACTAAGATTTTTTCACCAGAACATGGAATCAATGCAATGGGTGCTGATGGCGCATTCATTGAAAACGGAATAGATACTATTACTGGAATTCCAATAACTAGTTTATACGGTGGTCAATATATGCCCTCTGCTTCAGACTTAGCAGCTATTGATATCATGTTATTTGATATCCCAGATGCGGGTACTCGATTTTACACCTATTTATGGTCAATGACATACTGGATAGAAGCAGCAGCCATCAATCAAAAACAGGTAATTATTTTAGATAGACCCAACCCATTGGGAGGCCAAATGATAATGTCCGAAGGCCCTATGCTAGACAATTCAATTAGTAGTTTTATTGGTCGTTTTAATATTCCAATTAAACACCAATGCACTTTAGGAGAATTAGCCAACTATTTTAACCAAACCCTGCAATGGAAGGCCAACTTAACTATTGTACAATGTGAAAACTGGAATAGAGCCAAACAATTTTATGATTGGAACTTGAAATGGTCTGCTCCTTCACCTGCTTTACAAAATATGGAAGCAGCCTTACTGTATCCTGGACTATGCTTTTTTGAAGCAACCAATGTTTCTGTAGGACGTGGTACAAAATATTCATTTGAATGGATTGGCGCTACTTGGCTAAATATACCTGCAATTCAAATGGTATGGCAGTCCATTTTAAAGGACGCTTTCATTATCGAAACTGTATCCCTACCTATTGAAAATGAAGGGATATCTGTTAACACCAACGGTATTCGGATAAAAGTAATTGAGCCAACCTATTATGAAGCGGTATTAAATGGATTATTGTTACTAAAAATGATAAAAGATATTCATCCAACACAATTTAAATGGATGCCCTATCCTACAAATGCCAATCCTACTGGCAAAAATCACCTATCCTTATTATTAGGCATTCCGAATGCTGAAGAAATTTTTGAATTACCATTACAACAATGGTTACAAAAAATTACGCTTAATGTAAAGGTGGATAGTTGGAGAAAAAGGATAGCACCGTATTTACTTTACCCTTAATTGCATTATCCAAAATAATCAATGCGCATGACAACCCAATCATCCATTACCAATGTGGCCATATTAACAAACCCCCTTGCAGGAAATGGCAAGGCAATAAAAGTGGCAAAATGGTTGTCAAAATCATTGGAAAAATTAAATATCAATCATCAAATATTTAATGCTGTATGGCCACCTGAAAATGAATTATTTGTCTTTTCTGATTGTTGGATTATTGGAGGAGATGGTACAGTTAATTATTTTATCAACCATTATCCAAACTGTAATAAAGCAATAGCAGTCTTTGATGGTGGCACTGGTAATGATTTTGCTTGGAAACTATACGGAGATGCTAATTTAGCTCAAAGATTCAATCAAGTAATGAATAACCATCCTAAACCTATTGATGCGGGAAAAGTAAATGAAAAACTATATATTAATTGTATGGGAGTTGGATTTGACGGTGAAATTATTAAGTCAATGAAAGCCATTCGATTTTTAGGGGGCAAATTGGGGTACTTATTAGCAGTCATTTTGAAAATTCTTCGATATAAAGAACCAGCCTTATTCATTCAATGTGGAAACCAAACTTGGGAGCAAAAATGTTTATTAGCATTAATTGTAAATTCTTCTAGAGCTGGTGGTGGATTTTATATTGCGCCAGATGCTAAAATTAATGACGGAAAATTAGATATGATTTTATGCGAAGCCTTACCAGTTTGGAAACGATTAGTGTACTTACCCATTATTAAAACTGGAAAACATATGCATTTGCCAATTGTAAAAGCAACACTTGGATCCTCATTTAATATTCAATGTGCAAAAGAAATGCCGATTCAGGTTGATGGGGAACTTATTTATGCTAAACATATTCAAGTGCAGGTTTTAGAAAATAAATTTAGCTTCAGGTATTAGTAAAATTATATATTCTCAATATTAATTTTCCTTTCCATTTTTAATTTTTTATACACTGATGGGGCCACTCCAGTTACTTTTTTAAATTGATTAGAAAAATGAGCAATAGAACTATAATGTAAAATTTCAGCAATTTCTGTTAACGATTTTTCATTATAAAAAATAAGTTCTTTCGCTTTTTCTATTTTATGATGGATATAATATTGCTGTATTGTTTCTCCTCTAACTTTTGTAAATAAATTTGTCAAATAACCATAATCTAAATTCAACTTATCTGAAATATAATCCGATAAATTTACCAAAGGATTTGATTCATCATAATGTACTAATTCAATAATTAAGTTCTTAATTTTTTCAATTAGTATAGCATTATGATTATCGAGTAATTCTAATCCAGCAGATTTTAATTCACTATTTAAAATTGCTAATTTGTCGGAATTTAATTCTTTTAATAAATCGGCATACCCTAATTCAACATGTTCATAAGGTACTGCTAATTTATCCAATTTTGCCATCACAAGATTTTTGCATCTTAGACTAACCATATATTTTATATATACTCTCATATTTGCATAATGGTTAAATTTTATTGTTAATCTTCATATCCACTTTTAATCACCGTTGCAATCATTTTAAATTGTTCGTTGGCATGAAATTGATGTAATGCATGAGATGGGATAATCATACCCTCACCTAGTTTTAATGTAAAAACTTTTTTATCAATCTTTATTTCAGCTTGCCCATCAATAATTTGCACAAAAGTATCATAGGGTGATAATTTCTCAGGCAATTCTTCTCCTACATCAAAAGAAGACAGCGTTACATTACCAGTAATTCTCTTTAAAATAGTTTTACTCACTACCGCATTAGGCATGTATTGAATTACTTGAACAATCATATGTGGCTTTGCTTTTTCGAGTTCATTGGAATCATTATTTTTTAACATTCTTGTTGTTTTAAATTTAGTAATTGTCTTAAAGTGTTTACTAAAGCTAGTTCTAAATAAAATAAAAACTGTATTTATTATTTGTAATTAAATTTTTTAAAAAATAATTAACTAATTAAATCATAACAATTATTTCAAGAATATTATTAATAAGCAATATTTACAAGTATTGCCAACAAATGTGTAATAATCAATTCAATCTTATCATTCAACTTTACAATATGAATGTAAGATGTTTTTATTTGATTGCGAATGTTTTGCTTGCTCCTTTAATGATGAACGCACAAAGCTCATTTAATACAACTGGCAAACTTATGCTTAGTCCATACGGTTCAGTAGCTGAAAGTATTGGGGAAGTTTTTTATCTTAACAAAGGAGTGAATCAAACTTTATCAGAAGGGATACAAAACGGGATGACCATCAATTTTATTAGAAGCAAGAATAAACTAAAACTTGGAATATATCCTAACCCGACAAGGGATATACTTTATTTCAAAGTGCAGAATTTATTTTATTCCAACCTACAATATAAATTATTTACAATTTCAGGAATTGAATTGTCAAACGGAACTATTTCCAATTTAAATAGCAATATCTCTCTTAAATCATTTCCAGCAGCAACTTATACTATCAAGTTTTATAGAAATAGAGATGAAATACTAAGTTATCAAGTAATCAAAATAAATTAAATATGAAATTCTTATTATTAGCATTTATACTATTAAACACATCGACAGCTTTCGCACAAATTCCACAAAAAATGAGCTATCAAGCAATTATTCGAGATGCTTCTAATAATCTTTTATCTACAAAAAACGTAGGCATGAGAGTAAGTCTCATAAAAGGAGATCCATCCAATACCCAATATATATTGAAACACATACAAGTTCTACCAATTTAAATGGATTGGTAAGTATCCAAATTGGTACAGGAGCAATTTTGAAAGGCAATTTTTCAACAATCGACTGGTCAACTGGGCCCTACTTCATCTATACTGAAACAGATCCTGATGGTGGTTTTGACTACAGGATTATCGGAAGCAGTGAATTATTATCTGTGCCATTTGCCCTATTTGCGGCTAGTGCTAAGAGTATTTTTGATAGCAGCTATTTAAGTAATCGCATCAATGCTAAAATGAATATTAATGATACCGCCTTAATGCTTTCAAATTATAGTAAAGCTGGCGATTTTGTTAAAACCAGTTCCTTACAAGGATTAGATAGTTTTAATATTAATATTAAAGGCAATATGGGATCTTCAGGCAATGTTACTGTCGCAGGCAATATTGAAGCATTTGGAACTACATCAACATTAGGGACAGTTGATAAACCATTTAAAGGATTATTTATTTCCTCAGGCTCTTTGTCCATTGCAAGTGATACATTAGGTCAGAATATACCAGCTGCCATTTTAAGTAATATTGGCGGCAACTTAGAAATATCTGCAGGAGGATTGAAATTAAATGGAACAAATGAAGCTTTTATTGCACCTCGAATTGTAAGTACTTTAACAGGCAATGCAAGTACAGCAACAAAACTTGAAAATGCTAAAACAATAAATGGTGTTTTATTTGACGGAAGTAATGATATTTTAATACCAGCAAATACACAAAACATATTATCATTTAACAATGTTGGAACTGGCGATGTGTCGGGAGTCACATTTGATGGGTCTGTTGCTAAAACAATTTCTTACAATAGTATTGGCGCAGCTCCATTGGCCGGTTCCACACTAATTACCACTGTTGGTACTTTAACCACTGGTGCTATTCCCTATACATTACTCACTGGAACCATTCCAATATGGGATCAATCTACAACAGGCAATGCAGCCACCGCCACAAAACTATCTTCAAGTAAAACTATAAATGGAGTGGCATTTGATGGCAGTGCAAATATTTTAATCTCAACCGCTTCTGCCAATGCAATTACTTATACAAATACAGGTACTGGTGACCCAGCAGGTGGATCTTACGATGGTTCTTTGGCTAAAAGTATTTCCTACAATAGTATTGGAGCAGTTGGTAGCAACCCTGCTATAACTGGCGCTACAAAAACTAAACTTACTTATGATGCAAAAGGTTTAGTAACAGCAGGTGCCGATGCAACCACTGCAGACATAGCAGCAACTACCAATAAAAATTATGTTACTGATGCACAAGTTGGTGTTTTATCCAATACCTCAGGAAGTAATTCAGGAGATGAAAGTACCGCTACAATAAAAACCAAACTAGGCATTACCACGCTAAGTGGTGACAATACGGGTGATCAAGTACTCCCCACTTTAGTAAGTTTAGGCGCAGTGGCAAATAATCCCGCTATTACTGGCGCTACTAAAACCAAACTTACTTATGATGCAAAAGGTTTAGTAACAGCAGGTGCCGATGCAACCACTGCAGACATAGCAGCAACTACCAATAAAAATTATGTTACTGATGCACAAGTTGGTGTTTTATCCAATACCTCAGGAAGTAATTCAGGGGATGAGACTACCGCTACAATAAAAACCAAACTAGGCATCACCACGCTAAGTGGTGACAATACGGGTGATCAAGTTAATATTACTGGAAATGCAGCCACAGTAACTACAAATGCAAACCTGAGTGGAGATATTTCTAGTGTTGGAAATACAACCGCAATTGGTTTATTAAAAGTCACTAACTCTATGATTGCTGCTTCAACAATTGATGTTACTTCTAAAATAATTGGCATAGTCCCAATTGAAAATGGAGGAACAAATACCAATGCAACACCAACTGCTGGAGGAATAAATTATGGTACGGGAACAGCACAAGCTTATACAACAGCTGGTACAAGTGGACAATTATTACAAAGCAACGGTACAAGTGCCCCTTCTTGGGTAGCTCAACCAGGTCCTGGTAGTGTAACTATATTAACATCTACCACACCTGCTTCTACCTATTCTGTTCCGGTTGGTGTAAAAGCCATAATGATTGAATTGATTGGCGGAGGTGGAGGAAGTGGAGCAATAGTGGCAACTGGTGGAACGAATAAAGGCGCTTCAAGTGGAGGTGGCGCAAGTGGTACTTATACTAGAAAATTAATAATTAATCCAGCATCCTCCTATGTTTATACAATTGGCTTAGGAGGTACAGGTGGGGTAACAGGCGGAACAGGAGGAACTGGTGGCCAAACAAGTTTTAATGCTGCTGCAATAACAGCACCTGGTGGATTAGGTGGTGCAGGATGTGGCACGGCGACACAATATATTATAAGTAATGGAGGTAATGCAGGCCTAGCGGGTATCGGAGATATCTCAGTGCCTGGTCATGCAGGAGGGACAGGGCTTGTAATAGTGGGGATGGCAATATGCGGCACTGGTGCAAATTCATTTTTTGGAGATGGCCCATTAGCTTCTGCTACTACTGGTGCTAAGGTTGGCCCTAATGCAGCTACTGGATATGGTGCTGGAGCTGCAGGATTAGCTGTATATGCCACTGCAATAAGTGGGTCAAATGGAACTGGAGCCGATGGATTTCAAGGAGTAATTATCGTAACGGAATACAAATAATTTTTTAAAAATTTAAATTAAAAAACATGAAAGCAATTGAAAGAATTTCGGAGTATTTAAATTACAAAATTATCACTCCACACAAATTTGAACAAACAGTAAAATTATCTAATGGCTATTTTCAAAAACAATTAAGAAATAAAGGTTCCATTGGATCCGATATTTTAATTAAAGTTTCGCAAAATTACAATGACTTAAATATTTTATGGGTACTTACTGGTGAGGGAAATATGCTAAATCATCCAGCAAAAATTATTGAACTTAGCGAAAAGAAGCATTATAATATTTACTAAGTAGCTTAAGGTTTTTCAACAACCTTATCGGTTCTTTTTGACCCAGCATATAATTCGTATTCTAATAACCTGCAATCAATTTTTGCATTTAAAAATTCTATGCGCCTACTTGGCTTTAATCGAATTTTTTTAGCTAATTCTAAATTGCCTGTAAAAATATAGCCAGTCATTCCCTTGCATTTATTTTTCAAATAATCCCCTATGCGTGCATAAGTAGCTTCTAATTCAAGCTCCTCTCCTAATCTTTCCCCATATTCAGGATTAATGATAACAATTGCCCCCTCTTCTGGTTCAGGCATCTCAGTAGCTTCAAAATCGCAGACTTGAAAATCAATCAGGTCTTCCACTCCTGCTACCGATGCATTGATTTTGGCTACTTTAATTGCGTCCTTACTTATGTCAGAAGCAACAATAACCAAATTGGGTAAATGTCTTACTTGTTCTTCAATAATTTTTCTTTCTTTTTCATAAACCAATTGATCGTATCCAATCAAATGCATGAATGCATAATTTTTTCTGAATAAGCCAGGTGCTCTTTTAGTTGCGATTAATGCAGCTTCAATGGCTAAAGTACCGGAACCACACATTGGATTTACAAATGCCCCAAACTTATTCCACTTTGTAGATAATATGGTTGCTGCTGCTAAGGCTTCTAACATAGGAGCCTTACCTGGTAACTTTCGATATCCATGTCTTGCCAAGGAATCGCCCGAAGTGTCTAAGAAAATTTCTGCTTCATCGTTTTTCCAAAACAAATAAATAACAGCACCAGACAATGTGGATCCTGTAGATGGACGTTTTCCACTTACATCACGCATTCTATCAACCACTGCATCTTTTACACGTAAATTGGCAAATAAATTGGTTGAAATGGTATCATTAAACACATTACTAATTACCGAAAAATAGCCGTCCGGTTGTATCATGGTTTCCCATGGAATAGTCAATAAATTTTTATGTAGTTCATTGGGGTCATTACAAATGAATGTCTTTAAGGAATACATTACTTGACTTGCACAACGAAGGTTTAAATTTAATCTAATACAATCGTTGACTGTCCCAGTTAATTCAACTCCGGTTTGAAAAACCCTATCTACATCAAACCCCAATCCAATCACTTCTGCTCTTAAAGCAGGTGCCAACCATTTATTACAGGTAATGATTATTTTATTTCGGGTGTTGAAAACTTGCATAGGACAAACTTAGGTCAATTATGATAAATGGCTATTAAAGCAAAAATCCCCAACAATCTGTTTGATATGTTGAGGATTCTTTGTGGGAGCACACGGGCTCGAACCGCGGACCCTCTCGGTGTAAACGAGATGCTCTGAACCAACTGAGCTATGCTCCCTTTTTCCCTTTTGAGGAGTGCAAAAATAAGGGGCAATTCTTAAAATCCCAAAAAAAAGATAAATTAATTTAATTGAACAGCTGGCAGCCTACTAGATTGGCTATCATACACGAATAATTCAACAATTTCAAAGGTCCAATAAGGGGCCAAAGGTGATTTTTCAAGAATTTCCTTTACTTCATTTTTTGAATTTGCATTGATGGTAATCCAAGAATTTTGGTTTTCCATACTTACTGCGTAAGTATCTATCACCCCTTTATTGAGCAAAAAATTGATATAAGTGCGATGCGGTGGCACCAAGGCCATGAATTCCTCATCCATTTCAAATGATATAATTGCTTGGAATTTTTTCATCATAATCTAAGATAAGTTAAGTATTACAAAACAAAAAACTAAACCCCAACTATTTTCAGAAATGAGAAAAATCATCGATAAAGATTAAACAAAACATTATTCAATAATAGTGTACCCTATTCTTCCGCCCGATCCAGCAAAAAAAGCAGCTTTTCTATTGGGTTGAACCTGAACAACATGAAAACTTTCATTTGAAATTTTTTCCCAATTTTTACCTTTATTCTTTGAAATTTCTACACCACTTGTACCTGTCGCAATAATCAATTTATTATTTAAATAAACCAAGGATGACTTATACCCATTTAAATTTTTCACAGTTTTATCTACTTCCCAAAAATGGTTCGTTGCACTTAAATGTTTATTACTGGTATTGGGATATTTTAGCCTATTTAATTTTACAAAATTATTATTCATTTCATTTGGTTTGCTAAAATCTCCCCCTGCAATGATGATATGATGCTTTTTGGGAGCGATAGCCATTGTATTGGCACCTGTTGAATTTGATCCCTGAATAATGGGGATTTCCATTGCTTTACCCTCTATCCATAATCTGCTTTTTATTCCTCCTGAAACAAAAACAATTTTATTATCCAAGTATGCCAAATTACTGTTACTAGAAGCAAAAAAAGCCTCGCCCTTAACCACATCAGATTTCCAATAATCTCCTTTAACCCTTTCCCAATTTGCGCCTTTGTCATTGGTTTGTAACATAAATAAGGTATCATTAATTGGATCGCCAATAACTGCACCTTCCTTTTCATTCCTAAAGGCAATAGCATCTAAAAACATACTCGTATCTACATTTTCATACACTTTATTCCAACTCAAACCACCATTCATTGTTTTTAAAATAACTGCAGGAGCGGCTATGGCAACTACAATAACTTCATTTTCATTCCAAGCATAAATTGCCCTGAAATCTCTGTTTTCATATCCTTTTACTTGCATCCATTCAAAACTTGTTCCCCCATTTATGGATTTTACAACTGTGCCTTTACTACCACTAGCCCAAACCACTTTTTCTGAAGGAACAGAGAGTCCCCTTAAACTAATTCCTTTTTGCTCGGTTAAAATTTTAATGGGAGTTTGAGCAAATAATTGTTGCCCTATCAAAAGTAAACCCAAAACAATTTTTATTATACGCATAGATTATTCATTTTTGCATTCTAAAGATACAACATGATACCCTATTGGATGAGTAGAACTCAATTAATGCTTGGCGACGAACCCATGGAAAAACTGATGACTAAAAATGTATTGGTCATTGGATTAGGAGGCGTAGGTGCCATTTGTGCGGAAATGATTGTTAGGGCAGGTGTTGGAACAATAACAATTGTTGACAATGACCGAGTAGATGCTAGCAATATTAATAGACAAATACAAGCACTCCATTCAACAGTGGATATGCCAAAAGCGAAAGTGCTTTCAGCTAGACTATTAGATATTAACCCTAATTTAAATTTATCTGTGCATGAAATGTACATTAAAGATGAAATCACTACTAACCTTTTGGCTTCTGCAAAATGGGATTATGTCGTTGATTGTATTGATACCCTTTCCTCTAAAGTGTTTTTAATCAAAAAATGCTTAGATATGAAATTACCCATTGTCAGTTCGATGGGTGCAGGCGGAAAAGTGGATCCCTCTCAAATTATAGTTACAGATATCTCCAAAACCTATGTATGTAATTTGGCCAGATACGTTCGTAAGCGACTCTTAAGTTTAGGGGTAAGAAAGGGCTTGAAAGTTGTTTTTAGCCCCGAAAAAGCCGATCAGGACAAAATCATTGTTACTGAAAAAGCATTTCCTAAAAAATCAATAATTGGCACATTAAGTTATATGCCTGCCATGTTTGGCTGTACTGTGGCTAGTGTTGTAATTAGGGACTTGATGACAAATGATTGATTTATACCCTATTTTTCTTTGAATTAAGCTTATTTTATCCTTATTTTGCACCTCCAATTGGAAGCTCCTGGTTCGGTAGCTCAGCTGGATAGAGCAACTGCCTTCTAAGCAGTAGGTCATTGGTTCGAATCCAATCCGAATCACAAAGCCTGTCACGAAAGTGACAGGCTTTTATCATTTAAGACAGCGTCGCAAGCTTGCTTGTGAAAGCTGGCGAAAATGATAAAAGCAAAAGTATAATTAGATATAGAGCGAAGCGAATAGATCTAATTATACTTTTAAAAGGCTTTGGGTAAGTTTGAGGCTCTAGGATCACCGAGCGAAGCGAGGTAATCCTACATTATAT
Source organism: Bacteroidota bacterium (assembly GCA_947457075.1). Taxonomy (GTDB): domain Bacteria; phylum Bacteroidota; class Bacteroidia; order Chitinophagales; family Chitinophagaceae; genus Sediminibacterium. The sequence continues at coordinate 7,217 of CANGUG010000003.1, read as the reverse complement.
AATCCTAAAAAGGGTTATATAATCCTACATTATATAATCCTAAAATGGGTTATATAATCCAATATAATTTAATCTTAGCTATTTGATCACCGAGCGAAGCGAGGTAATCCTTGAGCTAATAAAATATAATGTAGGATTATTTTATCTTAATAATAGTTCCCTTATTTCCTACCATATAAACACTACCATTAGGTTTTTTGGCAATAGCATTTACATTTTCAGTATTTGTATTATTAACTTTTGTCCAGTTAACTGAACCATCGGAAGTATTTAATAATAAGCCCCCATCTCCAACAACATAACCATTATTAGCGTCTAATAAAACAGTCGCACTCAGTTTTATTGCACTATATCCGGTGATGGTCCTTGAAGTCCAACTTAACCCATTATTAGATGAAACTGAAAGCGATCCCTTGTCTCCTACTGCAATGGCTCTATTTGTTACTGCTGATATTCCATTGATGTTTTCGGATAAACCAATATTAGTTGCATTAAGTTGTGGTGTAGTAAAATTATTTACCATTAAAGCTCCCCCAACATATTTTGAACCATCCCAATACACCGCACCACCTATTAATAAATTACCATTCACAATATCTAAGCAATTAAATCCTTGGTTATTGGTTCCTGTAAGTGTTCTTGTTACAACATTGTTAGTCATAAAATATAAATTTCCATACATTCTACCTCCGCTTGGCGCATTTAAAACATACATTAAGGTATTATTTGCATAGGCAATATCATTTATTCTTATTGGATTATTTTGAAACCATTTTTTGTCAATTTCGGTCCATGTAATCCCACCATCAGTAGTGTTGTATAAATAGGAATAATATTGATCATTGCCCCCAATATATCCATTTAAAGCATCAATAAACTTCACTGCAGTATAGGTTATGTTTGCATTTTCTCTTACTATATTCCAAGTGGTTCCCCCATTGGTGGTTTTAAGCACCACTTTATTCCCTGCAATAAAACCTATATTATCTGTTACAAAATGTACTTTAAATAAATCATTTGTAGTAGGTGAAGGATTAGGTGTTAAAACTGGTGTAGCATCTAATGGAGTAGTGAAACTTGAACTACCTAAATTATTATAGGCTGTAACCCTATAAGTATAGGTTGTGCCAAGCACCAAACCCACATCAGAATATTTAACTTCATTTCTAGCTACCGTCGCCACAACTGCAAATGCACCGGTACCTGTTTTTCGTTCAATTTTAAATCCTAGTTCATTACCAGATAAGTCAGTCCAACTTAAATCAATTTGAGTTGCATCATAAACCACCGCTTTTAAATTAGAGGGTGCATTTGGTATTCCGGGAAGTGTAGTGGCATTGGCAGTATTTGAATTCACCGAATTGCTACTTGCATTGTATGAAAAAACTGCATAGCTATATGTTTCTTCGGGACTAAGTGCCGTATCAGAAAAGGTAACTACATTTTGAGCAACTGTTGCAATTTGAGTAAATGAACCAGTCCCCATTTTTCTAAGAATTTTAAACCCTTCTTCATTGCTTGAAGAGTCTGTCCACCTCAAATCAATTCTATTTGATGAAATAGGGGTCGCTACTAAATTGGAAGGTGCTTTAATTGTATTAGAAGGTGTATTGACGGTTAAATCTGTTTTGGTACAAGACACTAAAAACAAAAATGCATTTACACAATAGAAATATAAAAGATACTTTTTCATGAACTTATAATTAAGTGTGCAAATTAATACATTTTAAAATATAATAATAATATGACATAAGAACTGGTCAACGAAGGATCTATTTAATAGTCAATAACCTATATTACGATTAAAATAAACCTATCAAATTGCCAGGAAAATGAAAATAGAAAAAAATAATAGACATTTATCTAAAAATTATATTCAATAATAGAATAAAAATTAATTTTTCTATTTTTTCTTAAAACATTATATAATATTGATTATCAATAATATAATTAGTAAAGATTTCGCAAATCAAGACAAAATGTGGAATAGAATTTTAACAAATCAATAGAACTGATTCTATATTTGCAATCCTTAAAAAATAACCTACCCAATAAAGAAAATGTCGAAGATTCTGAAACCCATTATAAGTTCATTTTTTGTATTATTATTTATTAATATATATTCTCAGGCACCAACTGTCTCCTCTTTCAGTCCAACTAGTGGAGATGTGGGTACAACCGTGACTATAACTGGTACTAATTTCTCAACCACATTGGCCAATAATATTGTTTTTTTTGGAGGTGCCAGAGCAACAATATCTGCTGCAACTGCTACTAGCTTAACTGTAACAGTTCCGAAAGGATCAACACATGAAGTTATTACAGTTGTGAATAGAACAACTACCCCAGGTAGAATAGGACAAAGTAGTACTCCATTTAAAGTAACCAATACCAGTATTTCAGCTGCCGCAATTGGCAATAGATCATTTGTGAGTCCAATAAATGTAACCTCTGCTACAGGAAATTCAAATTGGTACGAGATTGGTGATTTGATTGCTGTGGCAGATTTTGATGGCGATGGTAAAACTGATATAGCCAAAGGGGCAAATAGTGCAAGCGTCAATGTAGTCCGAAATGCATCAGGTACTTCCGGTGTATTAGCTACAGCCGGTTTTGCAACTAATACAAATTTTACTGTCGCATCTGCAGTAACTGGCATTGCAGCTGGTGATGTAAATGGAGATGGTTTAATAGATTTAGTTTCTGTTGGCGGTGGAACTTCTATATCTGTTTTAAGAAATACATCAACTTCTGGTACAATTTCATTTGCAGCAAAATATGATTTCAATTGCAACTATGAAAACAGAATTAAATTAGCAGATATTGACTTAGATGGAAGACTTGATATTATTGCTTCAAGTTATTATGCATCTTCTTTTAATGTTTACTTAAATACTTCAACAGGTTCTACAATTTCATTTAATTCAACTCCTACTACTTTCTCGGGCATGAGTGGTTCAAGACAAATGGCTATTGGAGATATTAATATGGATGGCAAAACAGATTTTATCGCAGCCAATGAAGGTAATTCAAGCGCTTTAGTATATTTAAATACCTCAACAACTGCTGGTACAGTCACCTTTGCAAGTCCAGTAAGATTAGCCGCAGGTGGATGGTATGTATCTGTGGGTGATTTTAATTCAGATGGAAAAAATGATATTCTTTCAGTAGGTTCGAATGTTAGTTTATTTACAAATAATTATACATCAGGTACATTTTCTGCAAGCTCAATGACTGCAGCAAACAATATCAGTTCAGCGGACGGCCTTTCCTTTACCACTGCAGGCGATTTAAGTGGCGATGGCAAAATAGATTACTTAACATCGTTTCAAAATAGTGGAAGCTCTGTACAATGGAGCAAAAATAATTATGTATCTGGATCCTTTTCCTCTTCATCATTTAGTAATTTTTCCACCAGTTTTAGTGTACCCTATCAAATGGTTTTATGTGACCTTGATGGAGACAATAAACAAGATATTATAACAAGCGCCTCTTCAAATAGCTTTGTTCAAATTGCTAGAAATAAAATTGGAGAACCTATTGATTTTTTTCCTCAATATAGTAGTTCAATTGAATATTTTGGAAGATGGTTTGCTGATCCTGGAACTTGGTGGGATGGATATGACGCAAATGTATTTTCAACTGCATCCAACAACCTACGATTTTCATTAGCTGGAACAACTGCCTATACTACTTTTGGCAACTTAACTGTAGCTGCAAATATTACAATGGTAGATGCACCATTGGAATTATCATCCTATACGCTTACACATACTGGCACATTGACAGGAACTTCTAGCACTGCATTTATAAAAACAAATGGAACAGGAGTTTTAACAAAACCAGTATCATCTTCTGCTATCTTATTCGGAGTTGGCCAAGCTACATATAATCCCGTTTCAATCACTAATAATACTGGTACTTCCGATAACTTTTCTGTTCGTGTAGAGGATGCTGTATTCCAAAATGGATCAAGTGGTACGTTAGGTGCAAATTCAATCCAAAGACAATGGATCATTACAAAAACAAATGCAAATACTGGATTAGGTCAAGCAATGACATTTTACTGGAATAATGCAGATACTAAAAATGGAACAATAACGACTCCTGCTTTATACATGTTTAATGGTACTTCATGGATTAAACAAACAGCCACAGTTAGTGGTAATTCAATAACTATTGCTAGCTATAATGGAGCATTATCCTCAACTAGATTTGCTATAGCAGATGCAACAACAGGATTTGCTGTTCCAACCATAACTACGACAGGAACATTGTCCGCTTTTACAGCATGTACTGGCTCCAATTCTGCAAGTCAAAGTTTCACAGTTTCAGGTTCTACACTTTCTGCAAATATATCAGTTTCAGCTCCTACAGGTTTTGAAATTTCGACAAATGCAGGTTCTGGATATTCAACTTCATTAACATTAACTCAATCAAGTGGCGTAGTAACAACTACAACCATATTTGCAAGATTAGCTACAACCGCAACCGGTTCTCCTTCTGGCAACATTGTATTTAGTTCAACTGGAGCCACTACTGTCAATGTTGCTGCCAATGGAACAATTAATGCATTGCCTACTATTTCAGGAACCACCACTACTACTACTATAGGGACAACGCAATTAACTGGTTCTGCAACTGCCAATGCAAGTACCCCATGGTCATCAACCAATACTTCGATTGCAACTGTAAATAATTCTGGATTAGTAACTGGAGTTGCCGTTGGTACTTCAACAATAACTTACACTAATACTAATGGTTGTGCAAGAACAACATTAGTAACTATAACTGTCCCCCCTCCAGCAATAACAGTTACAGGCACCTTAAGTGCATTTACAAAATGTACAGGTTCTGTTTCAACAACGCGTACTTTTACTGTAAGTGGTCAATATTTAACAGCTAATATTAATGTTGCTGCCTTATCTGGTTTAGAATATTCAACTGACGGAACTACATTTACAACCACATTAAGTTTAGCGCCAACTTCAGGTACTTTAAGTACAACTACAATTCATGTGAGAATGACTGCTGCATCGTCAGCAAACATTTCAGGGAATATTGCATTAAGCTCAACAGGTGCTACAACAGTTAATGTAGCTGCATCTGGAACTGTAAACACATTACCCACCATTAGTGGAAACTTATCTTTAAATAATGGGGGCACCACACAATTAACAGGATCAGCTACTGCAAATGCAAGCACACCTTGGTCCTCGGCTTCAACTTCAATTGCGACTGTAAATAATTCAGGTTTAGTAACTGCTGTTAGCGTTGGCACAACAACAGTTACTTATACTAATTCAAATAATTGTAGTGTATCTAGTACTGTTACTGTAAAAGCGCCACCACCTACAATTACCTCTTTCTCCCCATTAAGTGGCGATGTTGGTACCTCCGTTACAATTTCTGGAAATAATTTTGCTAGTACAGCTTCAAATAATGTCGTATATTTCGGTGCTGTAAAAGCGGTTGTTACTGCAGCTTCTGCAACTAGTTTAACTTTAACAGTGCCCGCAAGATCTACTTACGAATTAATAAGTATTACCAATACTTCAACAGGTCTTATTGCCCAAAGTAAATTACCATTTGAAGTAACGAATTCAACAATTGCTAGTTTAACAGTAAACGCAAATTCATTTGTAAGTCCAATTAATATTACTGCATCGGCAGGTGCTGGCAATTGGTACGAGATTGGCGACATGATTTCAGTTGCGGATTTTGATAATGATGGTTTGCCAGATATTGCAAAAGCCTCAAACACAACAAATGTAAATGTATTAAGAAATACAATTTCAACTCCAGGCTCCATTGCTACCAACTCATTTTCGTCAGCTGGTAACTTTACAACCGCAAGCGCTCCTTTTGAAATTGCAACTGGTGATATTGATGGTGACGGAAAATTAGATATTGCTACTATAGGAACTAGCAACTTTTCAATATTAAGAAATACTTCCAGTTCAGGCTCAATATCATTTGCATCAAAATATGACGTAACTGCCAGTTATCAATACAGAATTAAATTAGCCGATATTGATGGTGATGGCAAATTAGATATTGTAACATCTAGTAACTATTCTTCTAACTTTAGTGTTTTCTTAAATACATCTACAACAGGAAATATTTCATTTAACAATACACCAGTTTCAATTAGCGGACTAAATGGTTCGAGACACATGACGGTGGGTGATATAAACATGGATGGCAAATTGGATGTAATTGCCGCCAACGAAGGGTCATCTAATGCACTATTATTTTTAAATACTTCATCTGCTGGATCGGTAAGTTTTGGAACTGGAATTGCTGTAGCTGGAGGTTATTGGTATAATTCAGTGGGAGACTTTGATGGTGATGGAAAAAACGATATTTTATCGAATGGCGCTAATGTGAGCTTATTGACAAATAACTACACATCAGGAACCTTTACGAGTAGTAATCTGACAGTAGCTAGTAATATTAGCGCAGCAGATGGATTATCTTACACAACTCAATCTGATTTTAATGGTGATGGTAAACTAGATTATTTAACTTCATTTCAAAATTCAGGACAATCTATCGCTTGGTATAAAAATAATTATACTAGTGGAAGTTTTAGTTCATCAAGCTTTGCTGGCTTTTCAAATGCATTCAATAAACCATATCAAATTATTGTCTGTGATTTTGATGGGGATAATAAACAAGACATCGTTTCTAGCGCATCATCAAATGCTTTTGTACAAATAGCTAGAAATAAAATTGGTGAAGATCCCACTTTAACTGCCAATTCCTCATTTACTGCTTTTAATACATGTATTGGCACTGCATCTACTGCACAAACAATTACCTTAACAGGATCTAATTTAACTGCTAATGCTACCATTACAGCTCCAACTGGATATCAGGTATCAACAAGTGCTGGTAGTGGATTTGCCTCTTCAATTACCATAACACAAAATAGTGGAAGTATCACTAACACAACTATTTTTGTGAGACTAGCATCAACTGCTACAGGCAACCCTTCTGGTAATATCTCAATAAGTTCAACAGGTGCAAACTCATTAACAATTGGTGTATCTGGAACAATAAATACTTTACCAACAATTACGGGTGCACTTACAACAACTACCATTGGCACTACTCAATTAACTGGTTCTGCAACTGCTAATGCAAACACCCCTTGGAGTTCAGCAAATACTTCAGTGGCAACCATTAGCAATACAGGATTAGTGACTGGTGTG
>CANGUG010000002.1 GCA_947457075.1 Bacteroidota bacterium | reverse complement strand
GCATCTGGCGTAGCCGATCCTCCTACTATCGAAGTTACAAATGCAGTTGTTGCAATTTGTGTTGTACTTGTTCCAGCAGGCGCAGTGGGTGCAGTAGGCGTTCCAGTAAATGAGGGAGAAGAAATCGTAGCTCTTAATGCAATATCATTGGTATTTGAGGTGATACTTGAAGTATTCGCAGTAACCCTATTTTCTAAAGAAGTAATACTAGCCGTGTTTGCTGCGATATTAGTCGTGTTGGTGGCTATACTAGCAGTATTCGCTGTAATGCTTGAAGTGTTGGCAGCAACATTGGTTTGTAAGGAAGAAATATTTGATGTATTCGTTACAATATTATTTGTGTTAGTTACAATGTTCGAAGTATTCGTTGCGATACTAGCTGTGTTGGTAGTGATACTAGCCGTATTTGCATTCACACTAGTTTGCAATGCGGTAATATTTGCAGAATTGGTCGCAACTATTGATGGTAAAGTGGCAATGGTAGCAGAACTTACTCCGCCCACACTATTCACGGTAGGTGATGCAGCAGTCCCGCCTAAATCATTGGCTAATTGGATTTTTCCTTTAGTAGATGCATCCGCATCTGGCGTAGCCGATCCTCCAACTATCGAAGTAACAAATTCGGTTGTTGCAATTTGTGTAGTACTAGTCCCTGCAGCTGCAGTTGGCGCTGTCGGCGTTCCAGTAAAGGATGGAGATGCGATGGTTGCTCTTAATGCAATATCATTAGTGTTAGCAGTAATACTTATAGTATTTGCTGCAACACTTGTTTCAAGTGAAGTGATACTTAAAGTATTAGATGCAATATTGCTTGTATTTGTAGTAATGCTCGAAGTATTAGATGTTACTCTTGCATCAATCGCAGTGATACTTGAAGTATTCGAAGCGATATTGCTTGTATTTATTGTGATGCTTGAAGTATTAGATGTTACTCTTCCATCAATCGCAGTAATACTTGCTGTATTAGATGCAATTGAAGTAGGGAAAGTAGCAATTGTAGAAGAGCTCACCCCACCAACACTATTAATAGTTGTACTAAATGTACCTGTACCTGACCCACTTACATCACCTACTAAAGTAATTAACTGATCACCTGAGTTCACGCCACCAATGGTCACATCACCAATTACGGTTAAAGTGGTATTCGTATTTGTTCCACCTGCAATGGTAAAGCCATTCGCAAGTACAGTAGGCGTAACCCCATTAATAATTTTATTCGTTAAACTTTCGACACCTGTTAAAGTAGCAATAGTGCCTGATGTTGGTAAAGTAATATTAGTAACACCTGTAGTAGTTAAAGTGGTGCTGTAATTACCTGCCACTACAAAATCATTGGCTGTTGTTAGAACGCCACCTGTAATAATATTTCCTCCTAAAATAACCGACTTGCCCCCAATTTTATTTACTAATGGTGCATCTGCGGTTCCACCTAAATCACTTGTTAATTTTAATTTACCTTTAGTAGTTGCATCTGCATCAGGGGTTACACTATTAGTTATACTTGCTAAAACAAATTCTGTTGTAGCTACCTGTGTAGTATTTGTTCCAACAGCTGCAGTGGGTGCAGTGGGTGTTCCTGTAAATGAAGGCGAAGCAATGGTCGCCCTTAATACAATATCATTAGTATTGGCTGTAATGCTTGCAGTATTAGCGGAAATTGCACTTGTATTTGATGTAATACTAATGGTATTGGCTGTAACCCTTGTGTCTAAAGAAGTAATGCTAGTAGTATTCGAAGCAATATTAATTGTATTGGATGCAACACTTGTTTGAAGTGAAGTAATACTTGCAGTATTGGATGCAATCAAAGTTGGCAAGCTAGCAATAGTAGATGAACTCACACCACCCACACTATTAATGGTTGTAGTAAATGTTCCTGTACCAGATCCACTAACATCACCAATTAAAGTAATTAACTGATCGCCTGAGTTAACACCACCCACAGTAACATCACCAATCACGGTTAAAGTAGTGTTCGTACTTGTTCCACCTGCAATAGTAAAACCATTCGCAAGTGCAGTAGGCGTAACCCCATTAATAATTTTATTAGTTAAAGATTCACTACCTGTTAATGTAGCCAATGTACCTGTTAATGGTAAGGTTAAACTGGTATTACCTGTTGCAATTAATGTGGTACTATAATTTCCAGAAGTGGCAAAGTAACCATCTGTTGATAAACTACCTCCTAAAGTAACCGACTTTCCACCAATTTTATTAACTAATGGAGCATCCGCTGTACCGCCTAAATCACCTGCTAATTGAACAATACCCTTTGCTGTGGTTGTTGCATCTCCAGCCCTGTTATTTAGCACTGTATTATCTACATAAGTTTTAACCGATTTTACACTCGGGTATTTAATATCTGATACAGCATCTATTGTAATGTCTAAAGATTTATTTGCTAATGCCTCTTTTAAATCTAAGGCAGCTTGCGTCGCAGTAGAAATTGGTTTATTTAAATCACTTGTATTGTCCACATTTCCCAAACCAATCATGGCTTTAGTAATACCCGATACGTTTCCTGTAAATGAAGGGGAATTGATATCGGCTTTTTGATTGAGCACATCTTGTTTTAAGTCTAATGCATTTTGGGTGGCAATTGAAATTGGCTTATTTAAATCACTTGTATTGTCAACATTGCTTAAACCCACCATAGCTTTTGTGATACCACTTACCGTTCCTGTGAAAGTTGGCGAAGCAGTATTGGCTTTTAAATCTAATGCGATTTGCGTTGCATTAGAAATAGGCTTACCTAAGTCAGTAGTGTTGTCTACATTACTCAACCCTACATCCGATTTAAGCAATCCAGTTGGATTTGTAATTAAAGGACTTGTTAAGGTTTTATTGGTCAAAGTTTCTACGCCATTCAATGTGGCTAAGGTTCCAGAAATGGGTAATGTAATATTTGAAGTTGCTGTAGCATTTAAGGTAGTACTAAAATTTCCTGTAACATTAAACTCTCCTGCAGTTACAAAAGAACCACCAGTAGTAAAATTTCCAGCTGTACTCATATTACCACCAAGCGAAATTGTTTTATTGGAATTATTCACCCCTGTCCCTCCAAAATTAGGCGCAATGATTTGTGTTAAATTAGCGGTACCGTCAAATAAATTTCCGTAAATAGATCTTGGCGTTTGTAATGCAGTGGTAGTACTAGCGTTACCTGCTAAAGCTGCAGTAATGGTGCCCGCAATAAAATTTCCACTTACATCTCTTGCAACAATTGAATTGGCAGAATTTAAATTTGTTGCCGAAGTGGCGCTATTCAACACTTTACCAGTAGTTGTAATAGTAGCTAATTTTGAATCTGCTATATTGGCGCCATTTGCAATTTTATTATTATCAATTGCACCATTTGTAATTGTTGTCGTAAATGTACTAGTTCCTGATCCAGTAACATCACCCACCAAAGTAATTAACTGATCACCTGAGTTAACACCCCCAACAGTAACATCACCCACTACCGTTAAAGTAGTATTAGTGTTAGTACCTCCTGAAATTTTAAAGCCATTTGCCAAAGCAGTTGGTGTAACACCATTAACGGTTTTATTGGTTAATGCTTCAGTCTTGGATAATGTAGCATAAGGAAACAGCATTGCCGCTGTATCAGAAATATTAAGTTTTCGATCAATGCGATTGGATAAAGTCATTGTATCCTGAAAACTAAAAATAGTATTGGCAAGAAAAGGTTGAATTAAATTGGGGAACTGGTTCACTTCAATTTTTTCATTCAGCTTTAAACGAATAGCAGCTGCTGTATCAATAATTGCTTGTTTATTATTGGCAATCAATATTGAATCTCTTATAATTCTGTTGGACAAACTTGCAGTATCTCTTGCAAATCTCGATGAAAGCATCGCAGCAGTATCGGAGATATTTAATTTCCCCGAGGCTGTAGCAAAAGTGTTAGTCGCTAATTTATTTATTTGTTGAGTAACAAACAAAGAAGTAGCAATTGAACTATCTGCACTTGTAGAATCAGGTGTCACAGCAACAGGACGACCATTTAATATAGGAGAAACTAAAGTTTTATTAAATAAAGTATCTTTCCCTGTTATGGTTGTCAAAGTTCCAGAAGTTGGGAAAATTATATTACTCGAAGCAGTGGTTGTAATGGTTAAATCACCAATCCCTCTTGTTGTAAAATTATTCGCAATGGTTATTGTTTTTCCTTTGTTGTTGATGCCGGTTCCTCCTTTTTCACTAGGAAGAATATTGGTAATGGTCGAAGTAGAATCTGCGTAATTTGATTTATTGGCGAAAAGCGTATAGGGCACACTCCAAAATTGAGAAGTCCCTAAATCAATGTATTCATTTGTTGCAGTCCAATTTGGATCAGGCTTGGTAGGTGCTATAGCTACTTGCAAATTCAAATAATGTATTGAACCTGCCCAATCAATAGCAGACAATCCCGAAACGCCAGCCGTTCTGTTTCCCTTTCCAATGATAATGGTAAATATTCCCTCAGCGGTTGAAGTGACTTGAAAATTTTCGGCATATACTACAGGACCCGAAGATGTACCTTTTAAAATGGAAACTTTGGCATATACAGCCCTACTTATCGCTGCATTCCCATTCGCATCTCTTGCCACTGCTTGAAACAAAATACCATCTGGGGAAATAGTAGTTTGTGAAAAACTGGTTATTGATAAACCAACTCCAGCAATTAATAATAAAAATCTAAAATATTTAAACATGAAAATCCTATTATTAATTTTTTAAAAATTTATGTATTGAAAAAACGCTACTTGAACTTACTTGTACAAAATAAATACCTGTAACTAAAGAAGCTAAATCCATTCTAAACCCAGTTAATAATTGTTGATGCGTGGCTTCAGCTGCATATACAGGTTGTCCTGTATTATTGAACACTTTTACATCAAATTTGCTATCGTTTTGAAGTCTTCCAATGCATCTTAAAATGGTGTAAGTATTCACCGGATTCGGCGCCAATGCAATTTGTATTTGGATTTTTGAAAAATCGATATTCACTGAACAGGTCGAATAAAAATCTCCTTTTTTACTTGGAGTAAACTTTGAAATACTGTTGGTTACCTTAATACAGTTTATTCCATTAATTAAAATGGGATTACTATAGGTAGTCGTTTTCATGTTACCACCAATACTACCCAATGAATAGCTGACACTAATTTGCGATTGCGCCTTCACGCAAAACACTAAACAGCATATAAATAGTATCTTTCTCAAATGAATTTTCTTTCTAATATGTATTTGCTTTCTTCTTTATGTTTCAAAATGATCTCCGTAAAATCATCATTTGAATTAAAGCCAGCACTTTTAATAATGGATTCAACAGGTAATTCTGAGTTGAGGGGGTTGGTAAACTCATCCCAGAAATGTTGAAATTTGTATTTACTACACAAGCTTTCAAATTCCATTGCATAATAAGTATTTGTAATTTGATTAACCGTCGAAGGGCTAATATTTAAAATTTTTGACATATTTTCCAAAGAAGCAGACTTATGCAAATAATACTGGTTCACGAAAAAGTGATGATCAAAAAGGTATTTGCTTCTGGATTCCTTGTTCAGGAAATAACGCAAAAAGAATTGTTTAATATGGGATGTTACACTCATAGTACGGATATATCTAAGCACACTAAGATTGTACAAAACAAAGACTGTAGCAAATAGTAAAAGAAAAAGGAGAAATTTCCACGAAAAAGAATATGAAACGCTGTATTATTGATACTTACATATATTTATATTTTTAAATATATTGCAAAAAATTGCCTAAAAAAAGGTGTGAAAAAGGAAGTATTTTAAAAGAAAAAAAGAGGGTAATGCTGGGTGCGCATTTTTTGGCAAATAGGACCTATTTGGCAACCACCGCATCCACTATATCGGAGGGATTTCCACCATGGAATTTCTTAAATGGCTTATATAAATGTTGTCTCGAAGAGAAGCCTACTTCCTTAGCTAAAGCATCAATAGTATAATTTAGGTACTTGGGGTTATGGATGATGTCAATAAAATAATCCACCCTATTCTTATTGACTAAATCATTAAAAGTCATTGAATACTTGTAATAGACAAACTTGTATAAATCGTTGGACCCAATTTTAAGAATTTTTGCCAAATGGTCTAAAGAAGCATCATTATTGGTAAAATATAATTTGGTATAAAATTCATTGATAAAATCAAGTTCGCTTAAAGCAAAATCAGCTTCTCTATTGAAACTTTCTCCCAATGAAATTTTCAATGCCGACCTATTTAAAAACAAAGGACGGTAAAAGACCAGCAATAAAATATACATATATATGTAAATGCTTGCTGAATGTCCCACCAACTCATTGGTTCTAAATATCGGTATAGGTAAATATAAAAATAAGATGCAAACACTTAATCCAAAAACCAACACCGTCCATCTTTTTATTTTATCAAAATAAATATTGTTAAGTTGGAACTTTAAAGTGATATTATATAAGAAATAGATCATAGTGGAGAAGAAGCTCAATATCAATAATCCTCTTATAATTTTTAAAATAATAGGGACTTGTAAACCCTCATCTCTTACAACCACAATGGTTTGACCTTTTAACTGATTGACATATTCTGGATTAAAATTAAAATTATAGTACAAGGAAAAAAGGGTGAAGCCAATTAATATAAACGATAATGTGGCAGTTAATTTTTGAAACTTAGGAAAATACAAAATGGAGAAAATATTGATAAAAGCACTGGCAACAATTGCTTTTGATAAGATTACAAATAAATAGTAGGTAGTTGGATGTAAATTTTGACTATATATGAATGAAGCAAATCCTACTGGAAGTATTAATGAGGCGAAACAAAGTTTAAGTAATAATGGTCGCTTAAATTTAACCATCAAATCAATGAAAACAATTATAGAAAAAAAGAAAACTGCAAAATATAAGGTTTTGATAAACTCCATAATGAATCAAATTTTTTCTACTCTATATAAAGTTACTAGAAAATTGTCTATTAATTTGCGATAACGAAAAAATACTGATAAGCCCCTTTCGTGCCCGTAATTTTAATATGCAACTGAGCTGCATTCAGGGTAACAATATCATAGCTACTTTTTGTTTTCACATTGTTGATACTATTGGTCGTAGTGATATCTAATTTATTTTCAGTACTCATATCCCACACCCCCATATAACCATCAGAGTCTGTATAAGCGCCGTCTCTAAAAAATGTCTTGGTATATTTTTTTTCATTTACCGAAAGTTTATACGGCGCCCCTGAAATAGTTAAAGAATCTAATCTCCAAGCATTGGATGTATTTTGATAATTACCTGTGCCTGCTAATAAATTTTTCTGGAAATCAGCATTGGTAATAACTGCTTCTTTTGCACAAGAAAAAAACAGGATAGAAATACAAAGGACTATAAAATATTTAACAACTTTCATGTTTATAATTACTTGTTTATTTAAATAATCTTCTTGAATAGAAAATTCCAAAATTAATATACTTATCCGTTGGGTCATTTGGACTAGCCCTTACTTGCCCTTGAGTAACCGATCGGCGAGTAGGGTTTGAAAAATAAGCAGCAGCTGGACCATTTGCACCCCCTTTCTCTAATAATTTAGCTACATCAGGATAAGCATCAGGACCCACATCATCCAAGTAATCAGAGAAAGCTTTATGATAAGAAAAATGAACGCCAACACTATTGAATCTATTAAGCTGATATTTTAATTTAATATTCAAGAAATAGCCAAATGACATTAATGAATAAACTTTCTTGCCGCTATCAATTAATTGACCTCCAGTTCCAAGTGGCTGTAAAGGAACATCACTGCCGTTGTATTTACCTGTTGGGGTAAAATTGAAAAGATCAATACCAATTCCTATAGATGGTCTGAACCTTCTAGCCTTTGTATATAATCTGTTGTCAACGAAATCGTAATTAATGGAAGGAGAAATACTCATCACCGAAGTGCTGAAACTCATACCTCTCGCAATTTGTTCATTATTACTAGAATTATAATCCGAGTTGGATAATTTAAACATGGAAAGGGTTAAACTGGCACTTAAATTTGAATAAATAGTATAGTTTACATTAAGGCCATTATACAAATTCATTACATTCTTAAATACATTTGGACTACTCACTGTTCCAAGGAAAATAGCACCCCCCGTTACTAATCCAAATTCAAACTTACTTTTCATAGGTGCTTCAATTTTTTGGAAAATATTTTTAATTGAATCCACCGGAGCTGCTGGTCTCTTTAAGCTATCTTCTGATTTTCTTTCTTTTACAATCGCTGCAATAAGTGTTCTTCTTCGTAATTCATTTAAATAAGTCAGATACCCTACTTTAACATCAGGCACATAGTTACCTCTTGTATCGGTTATGTTAGTAAGGTTATAATAACCTGGCTTCTTGCCGTTGTTAATTATTTTAGTAATGGATAATTTATAATCATTCCCATTAGGCTGTCTATCAAAGCTAAGTACCGTATCCATTTTTTTCATGCTGCTGTCGTCTTTAAACGAGCTGTAAGAAATGGTTGCTTTTCCAAGTTCTAGTCCGTTATTTGCAGAGATAACAAAGCCTTTAAGGGTTTCATTAATTTTAACGGAGTCGCTAAATTCAGTGTCATCCAAATTGGTTACTTTATAAATATGTGTTGGATTGGCTCCAACTGGTTGATTTAAAAATGGCTCGAAATCAATTTTTGGCGCGTTGTAGTTGAGGGTTTGATCGTAAATACCTTTTTTAATTTTATCTACATTGGTAGCGCCTAAATAATTTTTTTTAAGGGGGAAGGATTTATCAGTACCGTAAATACCAAAATTAGCAACATGCACAATAGTATCGGTATTGTTATCAATTAAATAGTTATGAGCAAAACTATTACCTTCAATTTTAGCAGTAAATCTCGAAAATACTTGGTCTGCTCTACCATAAAATATATTGGTAGAAATATTGTAGTTTTTAAAACCATAAACATTATTACTTACAAAAGCATTGTTCATGATTTCAAAATTGACATGATCACTTTTTAAATCTTCAAAATAAATTGCAGCGTTATTGCCCGAAAATAGATTGCTATTAATTTTAAAATTCAAATAAGATGAGTCTAAATTAAAATTAAACGGCGTATTTAAAACTTGAATTACAGAAACTTTTCCGATATTATTTACGAAATTATTATCACTGATATTAACTGAATTTCTTTTCCAGGCAAAGTCAAAAAACAAGGGTAATTGCAAATTTCTAAATACTGCGTTTTGAATATCAACAGTACTTGAGTCAATATTTTTAATCACTAACCCAACACCTTCGTATTTTTCTTTACCAAAAAATTCAATGTTCTTATTAACTCCCTTAATACTAACAGGACCTTCGCAAACTAAAATACCTGGGTCAATGAATTCTATTCTAGCACCAGGCTCCACCACCAACTCTCCTTTCACTGTAACCACATTTTTGATTACATGCAAGCCACTAGTAATTTTTAAACTAGGCAAGTTACCCGAAAGTGTATCCTGCCCATTGGCATTTAATGTCCAGCAAGCAAATAACAAAAAGGCAAAAGAAAACTTTATCAATCTATGCATTAATCAATTATTTTATAAATAATAGGTGCTGCTGATCGAGTTGAACCATCCACTAGTGACATGTTTACGTTGTCAAAAATTAAAATGTCGTTCTTTTTCAATGCGCCTAAAACTTTTTGTGTAGGTGATTGGAATAGTTCCCCGTAATTATTCGCCGATTCCTCTTCCTTACCATTATGAATACGCACTACTTTATAGCTATTAATTCTGCCAGGGAAATAATTCAAATTATTCACTTCTAATTTCGCTTCTAAGCGTTCTGCACTTAATAAATCCTTCACGCTTATTGTATAGTTACCCATATTGTCCCCTTTTACTTTTACCACTGGATCGGGGATTGGGTTTACATTAATTTTTTTCTCGAAAAGCACTTTTTTAGTACCTTTTCTTAAATCATAAAATCTAAGTGAATACTCACCCACTTTATTAAATACAACGCGGTAGTTTTTATCCGACTTGGCAATATTAACTCTAGGGCTTATTTCAATATCAAAATCCTTACCCATCATAAAATCAAAATCATTCAACAAAGTATTATTCAATCCTACAATTATATTTTCAGTGTGCAGGGAGTATAAAATTTTCTTAAACAAATCATCAAAAACTTCGTCAGTAATATTCACCACTTTTTGACCTGGCTTAATTAATTCTTCTTCCTTATATTCTTTAACCGAGGATTTAAGCACATATAATTTTGGATTAAACTGCGAGAAATAAGTGGGCTGATAACCAATTTCAGCCAAAGCAGCTTCCTGATATAATAATTGCGTTTTAGTGATCAATAACTTTATACGCTCCAGCTGCATATAACCAATAGAAGTTGGCTTGTGATAAAATAAATAATAAGCCCAATCTTCCTGCTTCCCTTTAATTGTAGTTACGGATGACTGAATTGGAATAACAGAATCCAAAGAAGCTTGAAGCCTATGAGGTGAATTTTTAATAAATTTCGAAAGATCAAACAAATCCTTTTCTAGCAACTTAACTCCTTTATCCGACTTCAAAATTTCTTCAATTAAATTTCTACTATTAAATTGCTTAAAAATAGTCGTATTGTTTTTAACAAACTCTTCGTCAACGTGTTTCAGTACATTATTAATAACAGTGTAGCTAGCAGTTAACCTAGTTCTAATTTTTAAATAACTGGCAGCTTTAGCGTTTTTATTTAGTACTTCTAAATTGTCAGCTATAATTTTATTGCTAATATCAACTTTCTTTAGCTCTTCTTTCTCAATGGACTGTAGTGACTTTATGGTATAGATATTAGAATCCAATACCGATATTTTAATATTGATTACAGAGAAACAAATAAATACAATGTACAAAAGACTTATAATCTGGTATCTTTTGACGTCTACTTGACCTTCAGCCATATACTAGATTTTATAATTAACTATATTGTTTGTACAATAAAATAAAGGCTAATTGAGCTCCACTTGGTGAAGTATTAGTTTTATTCAAATGATAGTTTAATTTATTGAAGACATCTTTTTTACTGTCTTGTTCTTTCATATTAAACACTTCCAATAATTTAGACTTAGTAGCAACATTATCATTTAATAATTTATCAATGATAGAATTTACATAATTTAAATTATTTAATTCTCCATTCACAAAAAGCTCACTCAATACAACACTATACTCATTCTTTGGACCAAAGTAAATAGTATCCGCATAGCAGTTTACCACATCGTCTAATGTAATAGAGTTGCTATCATCAACTTGTATTTCAAGTATATTTTTAAATAATTCTTGACCAACAGTTGCATCTCTAAATGTTAATGCAGCTTGTGCCATAGATTTTAAATAAGCATATCCTGCTTCTGTCGCTAAATTGTATTTTAACTTCTTTACTTTATTAAATAACTTTTTCTTTAAATCGTCAGGCTGTGTAAATAATATTTGGTTCAAAGAAATAAACTCTTCTTCTGCTTTAACTGAAACTTTTTGAGTTAACTGCTCAACTAAAAGTTGCCCTTTTAATTTAATCATATTGGCTAAACATTCTAGGTTAGGACTTATAACAAAGTCTTTAGCATAAAACTGTTTAGCATGATGTAAAACGGCTTCGTCTTCACCACCAAACAACTGAACCTCATTATTTAATTTAGGTCTGATGCTGATAGCTTCGCCATTTTGCTCTAAAACAAAATAATCAAGGAATGAGTTGTAATTGATAATTTCAAAAGCTTTACTTAACAATTCAACTTCTTCCACAGTTAAATCTTGTGGTCCACTCAAAGCCAATTTACTCATTTCAGGAACGGGTAATTTAACAGGGAACTGTAATAAAAAAGGCAAGGCTTCTTTATTGGGTAATTTTTTATCAAAAACGCGCTTAAATAAACTGCTAATTTGTGCATACTCTTCTGAGCTCAATAAATCCCACTCAGGTTGGAAAAATAAATCTTTCGCTAAGCTTAAAATATCCATTTGCTCTAATTGCCATAAGCTATGAGCAGCACTATTTTGTGTTCCTGTATTGTTCACTTCAATAGATAAATGCTTAGGTCTTGAAGCGGTTTCAGTTTGTACAGTTGTCGTAACTGGTTTAGTTGCACTGTGCACAGGGGTTGAACCTGAAGCTGCGGTATTTGTATCGGATGATCCATTGGTGCCCGTGCCAGTTTGAATATTGATATAGGTATCTGCACCGGCAGTTCCGCCACCAACCGTTCCAGCTAAATTTCCTAAGCCGTCTGCCACTTTAGCCAAAGTTGCCTCGGTAGCCACTTCCTGCTTATCTTGCACTTCCACGAACTTAATGGCCGATACACCAAAAACCAATGCCTCAATGGCTAGTCCACCTGTAATCAACAGATCCTGTGCTGGCCACTCCAATAATTTGGCAATTACTCCAATCAAAATGACAACGGCAGCACCACTATAAAAAAGATTGAAAATGTCTAATTTCTTTTTTTTCATATAGATATTTTTTATAATAAGTTCGGATTTAGCCAAGTCATTTTAATAACTTGGACATACAATATCTATTCGAGAATATATTCTACCAAATTAAGGGAGTAAATGGAGAAAATACGATGTTAATGATTATGATACTTTGATTATCATATACATAGATATCTTAATTGATTAATATCTTATTAAATAATGCAAGAAAAAACCCTCATTTTCATGAAGGTTTTGTAAAAATTAACAAATTTTAACGGAATTTTTTACCACCCACTGATGGCTAAAATCTCGGCTGTATGATCTTTGGTGTCTGGTTTCTCAATAATATGCTGTACAATTCCGGCCTCATCAATCAAAAAAGTGGTGCGCGTGGTGCCCATATAAGTACGCCCCATAAACTTTTTTTGACCCCATAAATTGTATTTATCTACTATTTTCTTGTCCTCATCCGCAATCAAGGAAAAAGGCAATTCATACTTATCAATGAATTTTACATGAGAAGCCACCGAGTCAACGCTTACCCCTAACACTTGCAATCCCTTCTTCATCAATTTTTTATAATTATCTCTCAAATTACATGCCTGCGCGGTGCAACCTGGGGTATCGTCCTTTGGATAAAAATACAATACTACTTTTTGACCTTTGAAATCGGCCAAAGCCACGTTTTTCCCGTTTTGGTCTACTCCTTTAAATGCGGGTGCCTTAGCCCCTTCTTTGATTACTGCCATAATACTTTAATTGTGGTGAAGATAGGATTTTAAAAGGATAAAAATGTTTAGGCTTGAAATGCGGTAAAATGCGCCTAATTTTTGGTAGATTTGCGCAATTTATATTTTTGTAGTTATGCCTAAAGATACATCCATAAAATCCGTATTAATTGTAGGTTCCGGACCCATTATTATTGGACAAGCCTGCGAGTTTGATTATTCTGGTTCACAGGCTGCACGTTCATTAAGAGAGGAAGGCATAAAAGTTATTTTAATTAATAGCAATCCAGCAACCATCATGACCGATCCTATGATGGCAGATAAAGTTTATTTGTTGCCATTGACGATTGAGAGTTTAGAACAAATTTTACAAGAAAATCAAATTGATGCAGTGCTTCCAACCATGGGTGGACAAACCGCATTAAACTTATGTAAAGAGGCCGATGAAATTGGTTTGTGGAAACAATATAATTGCAGAATGATTGGTGTGGATGTAGCAGCAATTGATACTGCAGAAGACAGAGAAAAGTTTAGGCAATTAATGGTTAAAATTGGAATGGCAGTAGCGCCAAGCCAAGTAGCCAATAGTTTTTTAGAAGGAAAAGAAATTGCACAAAGAATAGGATTTCCATTAGTAATTCGTCCATCGTTCACTTTAGGTGGCACAGGTGGAGGATTTGTACATGATGCAAGTGAATTAGATGCGGCGCTAGAAAAAGGATTGAAAGCATCTCCCATGCATGAAGTATTGGTAGAGAAAGCAGTGTTGGGATGGAAAGAATATGAATTAGAATTATTAAGAGACCAAGCAGACAATGTAGTAATTATATGTACTGTTGAAAACTTGGATCCAATGGGTGTGCATACTGGAGACTCCATTACCGTAGCTCCTGCCATGACATTAAGTGATACTGCTTTCCAAGAAATGCGTAACAAAGCAATGCTCATGATGCGTAGCTTAGGAAATTTTTCGGGAGGATGTAATGTGCAGTTCGCCTTAAACCCTGCAACCGAAGAATTAATTGCAGTGGAAATTAATCCACGCGTTTCTCGCTCTTCTGCATTAGCATCGAAAGCAACGGGTTACCCAATTGCAAAGATTGCTGCTAAGTTGGCGATAGGATATCATTTAGATGAATTAAAAAATCAAATTACACAAACCACTTCGGCTTATTTTGAACCTGCATTGGATTATGTAATTGTCAAAGTGCCACGTTGGAACTTTGATAAGTTTAAAGGCGCTAACGATACCTTAGGATTACAAATGAAAAGTGTGGGCGAAGTGATGGCAATAGGAAGAAGCTTTACAGAAGCCATTCAAAAAGCTTGTCAAAGTTTAGAGAATGAAGCGATTGGATTAGGCTATTACGGAAAGAGTTTAATGAAGAACGAAGAGTTGATGGAATATATCAAGACACCAAAATGGGATCGTATCTTCCGTATTAAAGATGCCTTAATGCAGGGTTCAACAGTGCGTTCTATTGCAGCAGCAACAGGTATTGACAATTGGTTCTTATATCAAATTCGTATCATCTGCGATATCGAAAAAGAATTAATGAAACATACTTTAGAAAGCTTACCAACAGAAGTGTTGAAAGAAGCAAAAAAGCATGGCTTTAGTGATATGCAAATTGCAAAATTATTGCATGGCAACACCAATGATGACGCAGTGTATGAGAAAAGAAAATCATTGGGCATCACTAGGGTTTATAAAATGGTAGATACTTGTAGTGCCGAGTTTGAAGCAAAGACTCCTTACTTTTATTCAACATTTGAAAACTAATCAACATTATAACATTTAGTATTGGCTTATTAAAATGGCCAACTGCTTTATAATAATTATTTAAAAATCCTTACTGCCTTTAAAGCACAACAATAACAACTATGAACGTAAAAGAAATAGTAGCACAAAACGAAAAAGAAACCAGGGCTGGATTTGGTGATGGCATTTTAGAAATCGCTAGAGAAAATAAAGACGTAGTGGTTTTAACAGCCGACTTAGCTGGCTCTTTTAAGTTAGGCCCTTTAATGAAAGAAATGCCTGATCGTTTTATTGAAGTAGGTATTGCCGAAGCCAATATGATTGGTATTGCGGCGGGATTAACCATTGGCGGCAAAATACCCTACACCACTACTTTTGCAGGATTCAGTACAGGACGTGTATATGATCAAATTAGACAATCGGTTGCCTACTCTGATAAAAATGTAAAAATTTGTGCATCACATGCTGGATTAACATTGGGAGAAGATGGGGCAACACACCAAATATTAGAAGATATTGGCTTAATGAAAATGCTACCAGGCATGACCGTTATTGTGCCATGTGATTATAACCAAACAAAAGCGGCAACCAAGGCCATTGCAAGTTACCATGGTCCTGTTTACTTACGTTTTGGACGTCCAAAATGGCCCAACTTTACAAAGGAAGACGGATCAGATTTTGTCATTGGTAAAGCACAAATATTAGCTGAAGGAACCGATGTTTCCATCATTGCTTGTGGTCACTTAGTATGGAAAGCCATTGAAGCAGGCAAGCAATTGGAAGAACAAGGCATAAGTGTAGAGATCATTAATTTACACACTATTAAACCATTGGATGAAGCGGCAATCATTAAGAGCTTGCAAAAAACAGGTTGTGTAGTCACAGCCGAGGAACATAATATTATTGGTGGTATGGGAGATGTGGTGGCACAAGTTGCTGCAAAAAATTGTCCAGTACCTCAAGAATTTGTAGGTACCAAAGATACCTTTGGTGAAAGCGGAACCCCCAATCAATTATTAACCAAGTACGGATTAGATGCAGTAAATATTGTAGAAGCTGCTAAAAAAGTAATGAGTCGAAAAAAGTAAGTTCACAAACTGTTTAAATAAAAAAAGAGTCTCTATAAGGAGACTCTTTTTTTATAAAATCATAAGAGCGCAAATAATGTATATTTCATCAAAAAAAATAAATTATACTATACTAAGGCGCTAATCTAACTTTAGTCCAACCATGGTTATCTTGTAAAGTATATTGCAAGCGGTCATGTAATCGAGAACTTCTGCCCTGCCAAAATTCAATACTAGTAGGGTGTATAATATAGCCACCCCAATGAGGAGGTAAGGGCACATTACCGTCTTTATACTTTTCTACATTTGCAGCCATCAATTCTTCTAAAAAAGCCCTATTCGGTATCACCTGGCTTTGTGGTGAAGTCAAAGCGCCCAATTGGCTACCAATAGGACGCGAATGAAAATATTGTTCACTTTCTTCAGTACTCACTTTTTTAATAGTGCCATTAATGCGCACTTGACGCTCCAACTCCTTCCAAAAAAAGTTCATTGCTACTGCAGGATGCGCAGCAATTTCTTTTCCTTTATTGCTATCATAGTTGGTAAAAAAAATGAAACCTTCAGGCGTGAATCCTTTCAATAAAACAACGCGCGCTGTTGGATGCCCGTTTAAACCAATAGTAGATAAAGTAAATGCATTTACTTCCTCAATATTGCTTTCTATGGCTTCTTTCCACCAATTTCCAAATTGATCCATAGGATTGGCTAAAGTAGAAGCTTCATCCAAGGAAGCCAATTGATAATCTTTTCTGATACTAGCAATATCTCTGTTCATACTATTATGTTTATCGTTGGTTTTTGCCAACTATTTTAATACAATTATGTAGCAATTAAATCAAAGCATTATTTTAAATCCTTGGTAGCGTAAATGATATTTACCACACTCAATAACAATAACATTCCCACTAACTGATGCAATTGAGCAAACCATTCAAAACCCGACCAAACACCGGGGACAATATGAACGCTTGACAGCACAGTCAATACACCTAATAAAACTTGCACACCCACCAACAAAATGGGTAACATTTTTACTTTTGACCAAAATAAGTTTCCTCTAATACTTTTCATTTGCAAAGTCCAATAAACAATAAGCCCCAATAAAATATAAGCAAGTCCTCTGTGTACAAAATGAATCCAAATAGTATTGTTCACTGCATTTAATAAAAAACCATCCTTACTACTTAGTCCCGATGGCACCCATTGTCCATTAATTGTAGGCCAAGTGCTAGCAACATTAGCGGCTTTATGACCAGCCATTAAAGCGCCATAAATTAATTGAAAAAATAAAATAACAATAATTAACCATGCCCAATTACGTATGCTTCCCAACTTTTTATGCGCCTCGATACTTACAGTGGAAGTATTGATTGCATTCGCTTTTAAGGACAAGGCAAACCAATAAGTATAGGATAATAATCCTAATGCAAAAATAAAATGAAGCGCTAAACGCGTTGGTTTTACATATACTGCATCCCCTTCAAGTCCACTCGCTACCATAATCCACCCAATGGCTCCTTGCAATGCACCTAATAAAAATAAAACCACTAAAGGTTTGATCATCGAAGGTTTGAAATATTTTTTTACAAGAAAATAAATAAACCCAATGGCAAATACCATTCCAATAGTTCTGGCCCATAAACGATGAAACCATTCCCAAAAAAAGATAAACTTAAAATTAGATAAGGTAAAATCAAAATTCAGTAACTGAAATTGAGGGGTCGTTTTATATTTTGTAAATAATTCCTGCCATTGCGCCTCACTCATTGGAGGCAATGTACCTGTCACTACGTCCCATTCGGTAATGGAAAGGCCGCTACCCGTTAAACGCGTAATACCCCCAAGGGCAATTTGAATCACTGTCATTCCCACTCCAAGTAAAAGCCAATTGGCTACTGCTTTGGACTTTTGTTCGCTTAACGTAATACTCATTGTAAACAATTGGATACAGTACAAAGGTACTAAGTAAACCCATTGAGTAGCCATTACAACAATGGAAAAGAGAGAATGATTTTGGTTTGTGAAAAAGAAATGAGAAATTTACAATGTGCTATTAAACGCTTATCAAGAAAATTTATTAGAAGCTGGCTGTGATGAAGCTGGACGTGGCTGTTATGCAGGCCCCGTATATGCAGCTGCTGTGATATTACCCAGGGATTTTTACCATCCTTTAATGAATGATAGTAAAAAATTAACCGAAAAACAAAGGCAGGAATTAGAGCCAATTATCAAAGCCAACGCCATCGCATGGGCAGTCGCGGCTCAATCAGCAGCCGAAATTGATAGCTCAAATATATTGAAGGCTTCCATTAAATGCATGCACTTGGCATTGGATCAATTAAAAAAACGCCCTCAATTTATCGCAGTAGATGGCAATCGGTTTTATGCCTATAAAAAAATACCCCATCAAACTATTGTAAAAGGAGATGGCCAATATGCCCATATCGCCGCTGCAAGTATTCTTGCAAAAACAGCACGTGATGCCTACATGGAAAAAGTACATCAGCAATATCCCTATTATGGTTGGGATAAAAATAAAGGATATGGTACTGCTATTCATAGAGCTGCTATCGAAAAACATGGCTTATGCTTTGAGCATCGAAAAAGCTTTAATATTTTACCACCGCAGCTTTCAATTTTATAAAGGTGAATTGGTATTTTAAAATTGTGCTAAGTCAAACAAGCAACTAGTAATCCCAAATACCAGCACCTTGTCTAATTACCTCATAGGTTTCCCCAGTACAATCCACCACAGTAGAAGGCACTACCCCTCCTATTCCTCCATCAACCACCATATCAATTTGGTTACCCCAGTGCGCATAAATAATTTCAGGATCGGTATAGTCTTCCACAGCCTCACCCGGAAAGGAAGCTGATAAAATAGGATGCCCCAATGTTTTAATGATAGAAAGTGCAATGTGATTATCCGGTATCCGCAAGCCAATTGTTTTCTTTTTGGATTGAAGTATTTTAGGCACTTGCTTACTAGCAGGCAAAATAAAAGTAAAAGGTCCAGGCAATGCTTTTTTCAAAATACGAAATAAAGAATTGTCGATTGCTTTAGCATACAAACTCAAATCACTTAGGTCGGAGCATATGAAACTCAAATTTGCTTTTTCAGGATTCACTTTTTTGATTGCACAAATTTTCTCTATCGCTTCTGGATGAAAAATATCACAACCCAAGCCATAGAGGGTATCAGTGGGATAAGCAATAATACCGCCATTTTCTAAACAATCTTTTACCATTGAAAGTTGTCTAGCTTGTGGATTGTCAGGATGAATACTAATTAGCATAAAGGATATAGTGTAAAAGTACCTATTTTTATTACCAATCGAATAGGTTTTATTTGTATAAACAAAGCCTATGTTTAGTATTACTTATTTGGAAGAAAAAATATTAACCCGAACTACATTCCAATTAGCGGTTGAAAAACAAGCAGACTGTAAAATTATATATAGCAGCGGAGATACCGATGATTTTATTCGGTTTTTAGCAACACAACAACAACCCCCCGACCTTTGTATTATTTCCGACTGCTTTCATTATACACAATTGGTTACATTAATTAAACAAATAAAAGTCAACAGCAGACACAGTTGTATTTTATTAAAGTCGGATGCTAAGTTTATAAAAGGAATTTGTTTTTTATTAAAAAATGGATTGAACGGATTCTTTTTTACCGATGAACCCCTTATTGATTTAAAGCAATCGGTTCGAAGTAGAACAAAATACAATGTAACAGCCGATTGGTTAAAATTAATTACTAAAAATAGGCTTGGCAAGATTGAAATACGAGACTTGCATTATAATACAAGTCCGCTTACTCAAAAAGAAATTAGTTTTATTCAAGCCTGCGCCAAAGACAAAAGCTATGAAGAAATTGCGATTGAGCTAAATAAAAGTTTAGCCACGATTTATGGATATCGGGACCGCGTGTTTAAAAAGTTACAGGTAAAACAAAGGACCGCCATGGTAATGACGGCCCTTAAAAGAAATTATATTGATTTATAAAACGGAGCTATATAAATACGTTTATTTAATTTCCCAGGTTTCACGACCGCGAATTAATTTATCTAAATCGCCTGGGCCTTTCACTAAAGCCTCTTCTAATTGCAATGACATCATATCCTCATAACAAGGACGGTCTGCGGTAAAGAATACACCAAATGGACGAGGGAAAACTGCACCTGGTTCAGATGGGTTATCAAATAAACGCGTTAAAATTTGTGCTTTATAAAAATCTTTTTCATCATGAATCCACAAATCATCGGCACTATATTTTTCTCCAATAGTTACTACTTCAGGACGCATGCCATCAAAACGTAAACCAAGTTCTGCATTCGCACCAAAAGTTAAAGGCTTGCCTTGCTCAAGGAATAAAGTATGTAAAGGCTTAGTTCCTTTTTCAGTAAATATTTCAAAAGCGCCATCATTAAAGATGTTGCAGTTTTGATAAATCTCTAAGAAGCTTGTTCCCTTATGTTGCTCAGCACGAGTAATCATGTATTGCATATGCTTAGGGTCACGATCCATGGTACGACCCACAAATGTTGCGTCAGCACCTAATGCCAAAGCTGCAGGATTAAATGGATGATCAATACTTCCCATTGGGGTACTCTTAGTAATTTTATTTAACTCAGAAGTAGGAGAATATTGACCTTTGGTTAAACCATAAATTTGGTTATTGAAAACTAAAAAGTTTACATTAAAATTTCTTCTTAACATATGAATGGTATGGTTACCACCAATACTCATTGAGTCCCCATCACCCGCCACAATCCAAACACTCAATTCAGGGCGCGAAGCTTTTAAACCACTTGCAATAGCAGTGGCACGACCATGGATAGAGTGCATACCATAAGTGTTCATGTAATAAGGGAAACGGCTGCTACAACCAATGCCACTAATCACCACGATGTTTTCTTTAGGAACACCAATGGTTGGCATTACTTTTTGCACTTGTGCTAAAATAGAATAATCACCACAACCAGGACACCAACGAACTTCTTGGTCAGAAGCAAAATCCTTTGCGGTTAAGGGAGCAGCTTGTGCTAAAGTTTCTGTAGACATAATCTAATACATTTAGTAATCAAATTTACGGAAATACAAGGTTCAACAAACAATTATTTAGCGCTTATTTAACCCTGCGGCCCTTCCAAGTGTAAGTTTTAATTTGGCCAAAACATCCAGCCACCAAAGTATATACAATATGAAGTGGTTGATACAAAGGGAAATAGCGAAGCTCTCGGGACAATTGAAAATAATGAGCAACAGGCACTAAGAACAAAAGTTCGAAACAAACTTTTAGCGCAATCGATACCAATGCATAATAGTAATAACCCGTAAACAATAAAACCAATAAGGATAAGTTATACAAATACACTAAAACCAACACCCAAAAAATAGATTTGTCGTCATAATAACGCGCTTTACTCGACCACCTGATTCTTTGCATCAAAAAACCTTTCCAACTATTCATGGCCTTGGTCCATACAATCGCTCCTGGATGAAATAAATAACCCACTCTATTAGACAAGGTTACTTTCATTTTATGCATTAAAAACATATCGTCTCCACTTGCAATTTGATCCACACCCTGATAGCCTCCTACTGCAATAAAAGCCGATTTTTCAAAAGCCAAATTAGCTCCATTACTCATAGAATGCTTGCCAGCGCCCACTGCAGCAGCAGTGATTCCTTGCAATGCTAAAAAATCCAACAGTTGAAACTGATTCAATATACCCTGTTCTTTAATAAACATTACAGGGGCTGCAACAAATACTGGATTATTTTTTTGGATATACGCATTGTATAAACTAAGCCAATGTTTAGGTACCATACAATCCGCATCGGTGGTCACAATCCAATCTCCTTTTGACATGCTCACTGCTTTTTCAATGGCTTTCTTTTTAAAAGAATTCATCTCGCCGGGTTGATAATAATCGGCAAGACTAATTAATCGCAGATTAGGATGTGTAAGCTGCATATTTTGTACAATTTGTGCAGTAGCATCTTCCGAAAAATCATCAATCACCATGATCTCAAAATGGGAGGCAGGATAAGACTGCGCCAAAATGGACTGGATGCATTGTTGAATATTATCGGCCTCATTTCGGGCGGGAATCACCACTGAAAAATGCTTAAAATCATCGGGTGTGGTAGGGGCAAATAGGCTCAACTTATTATACCAATAACGGTATGCCAATAATAAAAGGGCATATAAGGCCGTCAAAACCGCTATTGTCCAAACCAAAATTGTTAGCATTGGGCAAAGTTACTGCCTTTCCCGACCAAAAATTTGTTGAAATTGTCAAAATCGACGTACTTTTGAATTAGTTGCATAACTAACTATATGTCAAACAACCAATTTAAGCGAGGGGAATTATACAGTGTCATTAATGGTATGGCCACCACCGCTGTTGCCCGTCGACTACAAAAAAACTACCGTACTGCTGGTTTAGAAATTACCATTGAGCAGTGGTCAGTCCTTTATCATTTATGGAAAGAGGACGGATTGAGTCAACAGGAATTAGGCACACGCACTTTTAGAGACAAAGCAAGTATCACCAGACTCATAGATAATTTAGAAAAATTAGGATTGGTAACTCGTGTGGCAAGTACCACGGACCGACGTATTAATAAAGTATGTTTAACCGATGCCGCGAAACCATTGCAACAAATGACTTATGAGTTAGCGAATCAAACAATGAATGAAGCATTACAAAATATTACAAAAGAAGAAATTGAAATAGTGAAAAATGTTTTACAAAGAGTGTATGATAATTTAACACACCCTGACTTAACATAAATAGATCAAAAAAATATTCAACAAAATTTTAAATACAATTTTATGGGAACAACAATTCACGGAGGAGAATGGATTATCAAGGAAGTAAAAGCAGCTGATATTTTCATTCCAGAGGATTTTAACGAAGAGCAAATTATGGTACGCGATATGTGCGAACAATTTGTGAGCACCGAAGTGTTGCCAATAGCGGATCGTATTGAAAAACTAGAACCAGGCTTGATGCCATCTTTGCTAGCAAAAGCGGGTGAGCAAGGTTTATTAGGCATTACCATACCTGAACAATATGGTGGACTCGGAAAAGATTTTATGACCGCCACCATTGTTGCAGAATATTTAGGTGGAGGCTATTCCTTTTCGGTTGCCAATGCAGCCCATACGGGTATTGGCACATTGCCTATATTGTATTTTGGTACGGAAGCACAGCGCCAAAAATATGTACCTAAACTAGCTTCAGGTGAATGGAAAGGTGCTTATGGATTAACCGAACCGAATAGTGGTTCTGATGCATTAGGCGCAAAAACTACAGCCACATTATCAGCAGACGGGAAACATTATATTTTAAATGGACAAAAATGCTGGATTACCAATGGAGGTTTTGCCGATGTATATACAGTGTTTGCAAAAATTGATGGCGAACATTTCACTGGATTCATTGTGGAAAGAGGAATGGAAGGATTTACCCAAGGTCCAGAGGAACATAAAATGGGAATTAAAGGATCAAGTACAGTGCAATTGTATTTTAATGAATGTAAAGTGCCTGTTGAAAATGTATTAGGAGAAATTGGCAAAGGACATTCAATTGCATTTAACGTATTAAATATTGGTCGTTTAAAATTAGGTGCTGCAACTTTAGGAGGGGCACGCAATGCAATTACTACTTCGGTACAATATGCAAAAACAAGAGAGCAGTTTAAATTACCCATCGTAAAATTTGGAGCAATACGACACAAATTAGCAGAGATGGCTATTCGTATGTGGGTAGGTGAAACTGCTTTGTACCGTGTGTCACGCAATATTGATGATATGGAAACCGAGCTTGCAGCAGAAGGAAAAAACTTATCTGAATCCTTATTAGGAGCAGCCGAAGAATATGCAATTGAATGTGCTATTTTAAAAGTATTCGGCTCAGAAGTATTGGACTTTGTTGTAGATGAAGGTGTTCAAATACATGGCGGTAACGGGTATAGTGATGAATATGCAATTTCAAAAGCATACCGTGACAGTCGTATTAATAGAATTTATGAGGGTACCAATGAAATTAATAGATTATTAACGGTGGATATGGTATTAAAGCGTGCCATGAAAGGAAAGTTGGATTTAATGGGCCCTGCATTAAGTGTACAACAGGAGTTAATGAGTATCCCTGATTTTGGATCGGAAGAAGAAGGTGCTTTTGCAAAAGAAAAAAAATACATTGCCAATTTTAAGAAATGTATTTTAATGGTAGCAGGTGCTGCGGTACAAAAATTAATGATGACATTAAGTAAGGAGCAAGAAATTTTAATGAACATCGCAGACATGTCCATCATTACTTACCATGCAGAGTCAGCCTTGTTAAGACTAGAAAAATTAACTGCACAAAAAGGCGAAGCCGCAACAGCAATACAAGCGGATATTGTACGTACTTATATTTACGATGCAGCGGATGCAATAAACAAAGCAGGTAAGGATGCATTAAATTCATTTGCTGAAGGAGATGAATTAAGAATGATGCATATTGGTTTAAAACGTTTTACAAAAGTTGAACCATTTAACACCAAGGAAGCACGTCGCAGAATATGTGCACAGTTAGTGGCAGACAATGGATATAAAATTTAAACTAGTTAGCTATCGCTATCAATCGTATTTTTTTAAATGCCTTTGACAAATAAAAAAGCGGCGCATCTATGATGCGCCGCTTTTTGTTGTACCCTATATAAGTAAATTATACTTTAGCAACTTTAAAGCCAAGCTTTTCTGGCGTGATAGGTAAATGATTCACTCTTTTGCCTGTTGCATTATACACTGCATTGGTAATAGCAGCTGCAAAACCAATGAGTGCAATTTCTCCAATTCCTTTTGCACCAATATCATTCATATTTAAATCAGGCTTATTCACAAACCAGGCTTCTGTTTTAGGAATATCTAAGTGCAGCGGCACATGATAAGCACCAAAACTTGCATTGATAATTTGACCTGTGCTATGATCAATTTCCAATTGCTCAGATAAAGCCATTCCAATACCACCTACTACCCCACCCAACATTTGGCTTCTTGCCGTTTTTGGACTAATAATTTTACCCGCATCTCCAGTGGTAATAACTTCTAATACTTTTATTTTCCCATTCTTCGCATTCACTGCTAATTTTACAAAATGCGCTGAAAAAGAATTACTAGTAAACTTTAATTGTTCAGGGGTTTTGCCTGTTGAATTTATAGTCAAATCAATTTTATCTTGATTAGCCAATTTAAGCAAGCCCACAATATCAATTGTTTTTGAAGTATCTGTTTTGTGAACAATCATTTCATTTTTCACTTCTAATGCCTCTGCTGTTAAATTAGTAAAGGCGGGCGCAAACTGTATGGCCAATGCAATTAATTTTTGTTGTAAAGTTTTGCAAGCTAAATTAACAGCCGAACCAACAGTAGAAGTGGTACCTGAACCACCCTGTGAAGGGCCTGGCGGTAAATCAGAATCGCTTAATTTGAATTTTATTTTTCCAATGGGCATTTGCATGGTCTCGGCGGCAATTTTAGTCATGGAAGTAGTGGTGCCAGGACCCATATCACTTACAGCACATTCCAAAAGTAATTTACCGTCATTGGACAAAACAGCCCTTACCGATGCTGAGCCTTTACCCGCACCAAAAACTCCTACGGCCATACCATACCCAATGAGCCACCCATTTTCTTTTAAGGAACCAGGAACGGATGGACGATTTTTCCAACCAATTTTATTGGCACCATATTCATAACATGCTTTTAAATTATTATCAGAAAAAGGCAATTTGTTTTCTGGATTGACTGCTGTAAAGTTTTTGATTCTTAAAGCAATGGGATCCATTTTAAGTTGATAGGCTAAATCATCAATAGCCGACTCTAAAGCAAAGCAACCTGTTGCTTCCCCAGGACCACGCATCCAAATAGGAGTGCTTAAATCTAAAGGAAGTAAATTATATTTTGTAGTCACGTTTTCACAAGCATATAAAAATTTAGAAACATCCACAATGCCTTCTCTAAAATCTTCATAACGGGATGTATTACTAATGGCTTCGTGATTAATGGACAAGAAATTGCCGGCAGCATCTGCTGCAATATTTACTTTTTGCCAGGATTGCGGACGATATCCAATTAGGCTAAACATTTGTGGACGTGTAAGGACTATCTTCACTGGTCGATTTACTTTTTTTGCAGCAATACATGCAGCAGGTACATTGGACCAGGACCTTAAACTACTTCCAAAAGCACCGCCTACATTTTCAGCAATAACACGAACATTTTTTTCCGGCAAACCAAAGGTTCTAGCCACTGTTCCTTGCGTACTTTTAGGCCCTTGTGTTTTGTCATACAAAAGCAATTTATCTTCTGCTTCCCAATAGGCAATTGTTGCTTGCAACTCCATTGGGCTATGCACTTCAATAGGAATAGTATATTCTGCTTCAACAGTTGCCGCAGGCGTAACTGCAGTACCGGTTCCTCTTTTATAATTAATAGGTGCTTTTAAATTAGCGGGGACCAATCTTGCTTTTTCAAAATTGGTTTCAAAAGCTTCGCTTTCATAAGTGGGTTTTACAAAACGTATGGCAGCGTTGGCATTTTCTAAACTATCTGCCACGATCAATGCAATGGGTTGACCAAAAAAACGCACTTTATTATCATACAATACTTTATGCCCTCTCCACTCTGTTACATTCTTAGGTCGCTCTGCAGCATTGGGATTATAACCAGGTACCGCTGGACAATTGGCATAATAAATAATATCTAAAACCCCTGGCATAGCCAAAGCCTTGGTAACATCCATTTCTTTGATGTTTCCTTTAGCAATGGTACTGGTCACAAAAACAGCATAAGCCAAATTAGGTAAATTATGTTCAGCGGTATACCTTGCTTTACCTGTTACTTTATCGACACCATCCACTCTTTCGTCTTCCCAGAATATTGAATTATTTTTATTCTTGTTCATATTGTATAAATAAGGGAGGTTTTAAATTTTAGTTCCAGTTTTAGCAACTTCTTCAATGGCGTCAACGATATTTTGGTAGGCACCGCATCTGCAAATATTGGTATCCATATAAGCTTTAATAGCATCACGTGATTTAGCTTGTCCTTCTCTAACACATGCTACGGCCGACATGATTTGTCCCGAAGTGCAATAGCCACACTGAAAAGCATCATGTTTTAAAAAGGCTGCTTGCATAGGATGAAGTTGCTCGTTGGTTGACAACCCCTCAATAGTTGTTATTGTAGTATTTTGATTGGCTACTGCTAATTGCATACACGACTTAGTGCGCTTCCCATTAACATGAATGGTACAAGCACCACATTGTCCCATTTCGCAACCTTTTTTAGTGCCAGTATAGGCCAATTCCTCTCTCAATAAATTTAAAATGGTAATACGCGCATCAATCTCCATTTGCACTAATTTCCCATTAATGGTTAAACTTAATTTTTCTTTGGCAATGGGCTTGGGCACAAAATTGTCCATTGCAAAAGTTTTGACAAATAAAGAAGGTGTTAAATATAAAGCGGCCACTGCAGCCGATTTTTTGAGGAATCCCCTTCTGGCATCATTATAATTACAAGGTGTCATTGATAAAATTTGAGATAATTGTATTACTGTAATTTACTAAGGAATAGTTAAACGATTCTCACATTACGAGAAAAACTTTCTTCTAAGGAAATTAAAGTCTCGGTTCTTTCAATGCCTTTAATTTTTTGAAGCTCATCATGCAATACAAATCTAAGTTGTTGAATGTCCTTACAGACAATTTCCACAAACATGCTATAATTGCCTGTAGTATAATTCACCCGCACCACTTGTGGAATGGCTTTTAATGCCTGGGCCACATTATCATACAGGGAGCTCTTTTCTAAATAAATACCAATAAAGGCAATGATATCATACCCCAATACTTTTAAATCAACTGCCAATCTTTTGCCTTGCACAATCCCCAGCTCTTCCAATTTTTTAATACGCACATGAATGGTACCGCCCGAAACAAAAAACTGTTTTCCCAAATCGGCGTAAGACACTTCCGCATCCTGCATCATGGCTTGAATAATTTGCAAATCCAGCTTATCTAAGTTTTTGTCAATATTTAATTTTGAGGCAGATTTTGTTTCCATATTTAATTTTTTTTAAATAATTAGCTAACTTATTAATATATTTCTATATTTTCAAATAATTACTTAAATTATTTGCAACATAAACCCCATTACCTTAGTTTTGATATATCAACTGAGGGAAAACAAATCGAGAACGCTCAGATGATAAGTTCTTTTTATAGTTTTAGTATCCTTTCTAGGTAGACATTTTAATTGTCTTAATGGTACTGTTAATGTAACTTATAGGTTGATTATTAGAATTATGAAGATTTGTAAGAAATGTAATTTGCCAAAAGAAGCGTTTAGGAAATACAAGAAAAGTATTGATGGCTTTGACGATTATTGCAAGGATTGTAGAAGAATAGCTGATAAAAAAAGTTATGATTCCAATCTCACTGCAAACAGAATTGCTGGACTTAAATCAAAGAATAAAGTAAGAGATCGAAATAAGCAATTCATAAGAGACTACTTAATTGGGAAATCATGTATTGATTGCGGAGAAAACGATCCAATCGTACTTGAATTTGACCACTTTGAAAATAAAAAAGATAACCTCTGTGATATTATTCAAAATTGTTCAATTCAAAAAATAGAAGCCGAAATTAGAAAGTGTAATATTAGATGCGCCAATTGTCACAGAAGAAAAACAGCCATCGAGCTTGGATATTATAAAACTAAAATTGTGGGGTGACGAAATTTTTGGCAAACGTACCTTCTCGTCTCGAAGGCGGGGATCACGGGATAAACGAAACATAGAGCCGTCTAGTAATAGGCGACCAGGGTGGACCACTCAACTTTGTGTTTTGGCTAACTGCCCCTTGGAGGTTCGATCCCTCCCCCTACAGCAACTATGAGTCCCTATATTATTGTTAATCAATATTATAGGGATTTTTTATTTGTGTTAGATGGAACCTTTTAAAGATTTGCCAGAATACTTCATAACAGAATGAGATAATTCAAATTATGAACCATTTTAATTAAATTTATAAAAAATATAATATGAAAAGGAGTTTAATTAATAAATTGTTATTACAGTTTTTTTATACACCTTAATTAATAATAACAAGTTACACTCTCAAATTTCTACGAAAAAATATGTTACTACAACAGTAGTTGAAGCCAAATACGATAGTTTAAAAAATTTTCTAGGTAAGGATGTATATCAATATATAGGTCAAGATTTATTCTTAAATAACAAACCAAAAAAGTTGCACGAATATGGCTATGAAGGGTTTACTATTGGTATACCAAAAGTAAAAGGAGAAAAAGAAGGAATCTACAAACCTTTGAACAATTATAGTTCAATTTATAATGAAATTAATGGCAAATATTTTAAAGTTCTAGACGTTATTCAACACCCCTTTTCTGAAGACCCAAACTTTGAAAATATCTATTTTTTGAAATTGGAGGAGAAAGAGAGCAAGGATACTATTTATTATAATTATAAAACTACAAATGAATATAGATTTCCATTTATTGTTGTTGGGTATTATTCTAAATTAAAAAAAAATCAAATTGGGAAAGGTTTTATTATAAGGGGAAAAGGTTGGATTAATGGCACTAACGGGCCTATGTTTGATATGAATACTGGAAATGAAGTTTCAGATTTTATTGCCGGTGCAGAATGGAAATGTATAGATGTTACAGTTGAAGAAAAATTTTTCAACCTTTCTTTAATTCTTGAAAATAGCAAAAAGCAGCAAATACCACTTTTTGTTGACTTGATGAATAATAATGATTTAATGTTTCAAATTACGGATGCTGAAAAATTCAAAAAGAAGTTTGGAATTACGTTGTGGAATCTAATTTTAAGTGGTAAAGTAAGAATTGGCATGACAAAAGAAATGGTTAAATTATCTTGGGGAGAACCAAAAGAAATAAATGAAACTTTTTTGAAAAATTCAAAATCCGAACAATGGGTTTATAGTAGTGGAAATTATATTTATTTTACTAATAATATTTTAACTGCAATTCAATAATTGTAATTTAAATAATATATATAATTAAGCCAATGATAAAGAAAAAGCTATATAAAATTTACAATAATAAATCAGACAACTATCACCCTAAAATCCAATCAATATGAAAATTAATTCACTCTTAAATATTTTATTTATTATAATAATCTTTTCGTGTAATACATCTAATTCTTATGATATTGAAAAAGAAATGGATTCTTTAGAAATAAAAATTGGAAAAAAAATATCAATTGCAACTGATGACGAAATTGCTGTAGCACTTAATTCCCCAGATATGAAGTATGTAAGGAAAAAAATTGCAAAAAGCATTTACCATCAAAAGCAAGCGATGATCGATTCTGTTTTTAGTAAATATGATATGACTCAAGTTCAAGAAGCAATAAAGGCTTATATTGAATTACAAGAAAAAGGGATTAGACGCGAATTTCTTAGGGGTATTGCAGAGGAAAGAAGGTTAAAAAATAAAGGTAATTAATATAAAAAAATAATTTCAAGTTACAATATTGTTTTGCCATGCTTATAAACAATCGTTATTACCAAAACCTAATTAATAACTGGGAACATCCCATTACAGGCTTTTAAACGCTGGCCCCCTATAAAGATTTTACAGCCCGTACTGAATTTTTACTTGCCTTGTCCATGTCTTCTTCGGATAGCCCTGCAATTTCTGCAAGGACAAATAATTTTCCAGATAAATTCCAATAAAAAGTATCATCTTTATTTTCAATTTTATCTCTTCTTTTATACATCATATTCGACTCTGACACAGAAGGCAACCTCCAACCTTTTCCTAAAGCTCGGCAAGCTTTTTTGGCATCTTCAAAATTCATGTATTCTGGGAAATCATTTTCTGCTACTAATAGATTCCCAATTTTAATAGGCTTACCAATTATCTCTTTGGTATCTTGCGCAAGACAAAAACAAGTAATCAATAATAATGGTAAGAAAAATAACTTTTTCATAATTGTATTTAATTAAATAAAAAACTACAGCATACTTTCAACTATCTAATAGTTCTAACAGCACGCACTCTCATTCTATCATCTTCATACACTACTTCTTGCTCCCCATTACTAAAGTTTTGTCTCATTACAGGATAATCCTTATCCTCATTATCACCCCAGTAGAAATTAAAAGAATAGCCGCCAATTTTAATCTTTGACTTATTCCAGTATAGAATATTCAACTCACTTTTGGTAGGCAATCTCCATCCGGCCCCCAACCCTCTACAAGCTTTTTCTGCTTGATCAATATACATTGATTTTGCAAAGTCATACTGGGCAATTTCAAGATTACCAATCCTATATGGCTTTCCAATAATTGCTTGCGGATTTTGTGCAAAACAAAAACAAGTCATCAATAACAACGGTAGTAGTAATAATTTTTTCATAATTGTTCTTTATTTAAATCAACTTGGTTTTAGTTTATTTCTTCACTTTGAGGAAGAATATATTATACGATTTTTTGGGATCCGCTTCCTTATAACTTAATTTTCGCCACCCAATACTATTGGTTGTTAAATGTGCTTCTTTGTACTTGCTATCATTCCCTTTTACTAAATAAGGGTTACTTTCCTCCCAATCTAAAAACCGGTCACTAGAAAAATTACCCTTCATCCCATTTACATCAACCAGGCTATTCATTTCATATTCAAAAATAAATCGCCAATTAGGGCCAATTTTTTCTAATAATGCTTCAGCTTGCTGAATAGTTCCTTTAAAATCGTTGCCTAATTCTTTTTTCCCAATTATTCTTTTAACAGTAACTACATTGTTTAAAAATTTCTCTTCCTCTTCTTTTTTCTCTTGTATGCGTCTTAATTCAGCTTCCTCTCTTTGCTTTCTGATCATTTGTTCTTGTCGCTCTCTTCTGATTCTTTCTTCCTCTTTGATCTTTTTCTCTCTAGCGATTTTCTCCTCCTGTATTCTTTTTTCATTGGCGATTCTTTCTTCTTCCTTCCTTTGTTGCTCCATCAATTCCTTTTGTTTTTTCTCTTCCTCCAATAGTCTTTCTTTTTCTAAAACTTCAGGGCTTTTATCTTTAATGAGTCTAACAGCACATCCATATCCTTTTCCTAACTTACTTTCGCTTCCAGCCCTATTATTTTCATTATCAACATAAAAATCATAAGCATCTTCAGCATCTAATTCTGTGGAAGTCCACCATACAGCTAGTTCCCCTAAATATTTATTAAAATCTCCATCAGCAAATCTGTTGCTACCAGGCTTTGCAGCAAAACCACTATTGTTGGTACCATTACCGGAGATAGTTCTTTTTTCAACATACCTTCTATCCCCACCCGTCCCATTGCACATAACACAATAAATATATTTATAACTCAAACTGGAGTATCTTCGTCCAGTTCCATTACAATAGGCACAATCTGAACCCTCCTCACTTCCTCCATATTCATATTTTTTCCACCCAGATTTTGTTTTTAAGGAGGAACAAACATAATTATCAATAGTTAACAAATGGCTGACTAATTCATTCCAATCTTTTTTGGTTGGTACATGCCAACCTTTTGGCGCTAATCCTCTTGGATCATTTACTGCATACCAATTATATAACTTACCGTAAACAGTTCCATTCTCGGTGCTGTTTTTATAATAACACCAGGCAGCCTTTTTATTTTTAGCTGCATTCGCCCATTGCTCCTTGGTTTTGGCCTCAAATATAGGGTCTCCATTTTGAAACTTTGAAGTGTTTAAGTTGGCAGACATCCAAACTTGCTCCCCAATTTTTACTTGTCCATGAACAATTGTAAATGAACTGAAATTGATTAAGCACAAAAATAATAAAGTGAAATAGGGTATTATTTTTTTCATAAAAATGTAAAGATTATATAATTGACGAACTTTATTTAAAATTAATTAGACTTTACGGCACGAACAAAGCAGGTAGCATCATTCAATGTTGAAGTAATCTGTACTCCATTATTAAAGGACTGTTTCCAAGCATCCATACTATTGCTTCCGGTAGAACTCCAATAATATTGACGCATAAAACCACCAATATCAAATCTGTTTATATAAAGCATATCTAATTCTTTTTTGTTAGGCAATCTCCAACCTTTTCCTAAGGAACTGCAAGCTTTTTTTGCATCTACCCAATTCATTTCTCTAGAGAAATCATTTTGTGCAACAAGTAAGTTGCTAATTTTTACGGGCTTACCAATTATTTCTGTTGCATTTTGTGCAATACAGATACAAGAAATAAATAGAAGCGGCCAAAGGAGCAACTTTTTCATATTGTATATATTATTAATGTAAATCTAAGTGTAATTTTACATTTTGTTACCAAATATTTACAATTTCCTTGGCAATTACTGTATGTATTTATATGTAATTTTATGAATATGAAAAAAATTCTATTTGTCATTTGTACCCTAACGCTGGCTAATTATAGCAAAGCTCAAACTACCGAACAGTTAAGAAATACTGGAATTGAAAAAGTCCAACAAAGTGAATTCTCCGATGCCATTGCGGATTTCGACAAGGTTATTCAACAAAACCCTGGCGATTCTATTGCATTTAATTTTAGGGGAAGGGCTAAGTTTTATCAAGAAAATTTCAAACAAGCAATCCCTGACTTTACCAAAGCCATTGAATTAAATCCAAAGGATGGAGTTGCTTATTATTATAGGGCAAAATCAAAGTATTATTTAGAGGATTATAAAGGAGCCATTCTTGATTTAAACAAAACCATTGAACTCAATTCAAAGGACTTTTTAGCCTATTATTTTCGTGGGGTTGCCCATTTTTACTTAGAAAATTACAATAGTGCATTACCCGATTTTAATAAAACATTGACTTTAGATCCAAAATCGGCTGGCAGTTATTATTACAAAGGGCGCATTGAATATCGTTTAAAAAATTACGATAAAGCAATGACCGAATTGAATAAATCTATTAAGCTAGATTCAACATATGCAAGTGCTTTTTACTTTAGGGGCAATGTATATTACTCACAAGAAAATTATGAAGCAGCTATTATTGAATATAGTAAAGCGGTTGATATAGATCCAAAATATAACGAGGCTTATTATTATGGTGGTTTGGCTAATTTTTTTATCAATAAAGACAAGGAAGCTATTGAAAATTTTAATAAGGCAATTGTATTGGATCCCAATATTGGTGCCTATTATTTTTATCGAGGAAGGGCTAAATTGAGTTTAAAAAACTACCAGGAATCAGTGACAGATTTTTCAAAAGCTATGCAGATAGACACGGCTAATTTTATGAATTATCAATATAGAGGGAAAGCCTATTATTATTCTGATAAACACAATGAGGCTATTGCTGATTTAAATAAGGCCATTCAGCTTAATCCAAAAGCAAAGGAAAGTTATTATTATAGGGGTTGTACCAATTATTTTGAAGAAAATTTAGAAGAAGCCATCGATGACTTTAGTAAAGCAATTGAAATAGATTCTAACTATGCGGTGGCCTTCAATTTTAGGGGTAGGACTCATTATACATTAAAAAAATACCAGGAATCTATCTCGGATTTAAATAAATCTATTGAATTAGAACCTACAAATGAAGAAAGCTTTTATTATAGGGGAAGTGCCTACTACATGCTAGATAAATATCAAAATGCCATTGAGGACTATTCAAAAGCAATTGATATTAATCCCGACTATATAGAAGCCTACTATTACCGAGGATCCTCTAAATATCAACTTGAAAAATACGCCGAAGCAATTGAAGATTATACAAAAACAGTACAGCTAGATTCAAATTATTATGATGGTTATTATTTTAGAGGAAATGCCAAGTTCTTAATGAATAATTTTGAAGATGCATTAATTGACTATGATAAAGCACTAAGCATCAATAATAAACTTCCTGGTGTTTACTATTATAAAGGACGCGCATTATATGATTTAGAAAGACATACCGAAGCAATTACCAACTTAGATCAAGCCATTGCTTTAGACCCTGAATATGTTTATAATTATTATTATAGAGCCAATGCCTTCTATGCATTAAAAAAATTCGAAGACGCCAATAAGGACTATACCAAAACCATTGCCATGGAACCTAAATTCGTGGAGCCCTATTTTTTCAGAGGCCTTGGCTATTTTGTATCGGAAAACTATGAGCAAGCACTGGAGGACTTCACAAACTTGATTGAACTAGAACCTTTAAAAGCAAGGGGCTATTTTATGAGAGCAAATACCAACTACTATTTGGAAAATTATGACGAAGTGTTTGAAGATGTTGATAAAGTAATTGAATTAGAGGGTGCTAGTGATATTATTTATTATTTAAGGGCCAACACCAATTATGTATTAGAAAATTATGTTGACGCCATTGAGGATTATAACAAAGCCATTGATTTAAATCCAAAATATGATAAATCCTATTATTTTCGAGGTTTATCAAAAATAAAAATTGGTAAAACAACAGAAGCTTGTTCGGACTTGAGAAAAGCGGCTGATTTAGGATACGAGGATGCTTTTGAAGCCATTAAAATGAATTGTCAAAAATAAAGTTAACGCGTGCAAATACCAAATTGAGCCTATTTTTAAAGGATTTAGGGGATATTTTGGTTCCAGGGTAATGATGGTGAAAAAACAAGCGAAAAAACAAAAAGGCCGTCCTTTAAAGACGGCCTTTTACAAACTTAAAACTAGAATAAAATATTATTTTTTAATACGCTTATAGGTTTTGAATCCAACCGATTTAGTAGCCGTGTCCACCGTTTCTTGTGTATATTCATCAGGACCATTAAATTTAATTTTGATGTCGTATTTGCCATTAATCCCTGCACGATTAGATAAGTCTAAGTTTTCAGTTAAGGATTCATTGTTTAAAGTAAATGTGCCGTGACCAACCAGGCTGGCCATTTTCTTTGTAGCAGAATCACTCATGTATTTGGTTGCCCACATAAAATGACCACCACTATACACTTTATACTCATTGTAGGTTTGATCGGAAG
Organism: Bacteroidota bacterium; assembly: GCA_947457075.1. Lineage (GTDB taxonomy): Bacteria > Bacteroidota > Bacteroidia > Chitinophagales > Chitinophagaceae > Sediminibacterium. The sequence goes on along the minus strand of CANGUG010000002.1, from coordinate 163,898 downwards.
TATCTTTTCCTTTAACAACAAGTGTTTTTGTTTGGTGCCAAATACCGTCTAAGGCGCTTGTTCCTGTAGTATTTACTTTGGTATAATCCTCGGTGTTTTTATAACTCACTCCATTATACATTAAGGAAGGAATCACTTGCGTAAATCCTTTGTCATTTTGGGTGATTTCTAATTTAGCATCCCAAGCGGTATCCAAAGAACCGCTATTGTATATGTTCGTTTCAGTGATGTTGTTGCCGTCTTTTTTATAAGCACCTGTTCCAAATCCTGCAGTAGAATCTTTATTAATGCCAATATAAAAATAGCCTTCAGTGGTAAATATCTTATACTGTATATCACCGCCTTCTGCTGTTTTTACCGTTTCGGTTTTCCCGTCTGTAATCACTTGCTTGTCAAGTTTATATACCCCTTCCTGAGAAGCTGTTTTGGGCGCTTGATTGCAGCCTGCAGCCATTGCGGCAATGGCAAAGCCTAAGAACAATGTTTTTTTCATATGGTTATATTTTAGTAGTTGAATGTAGCTATTCTCATTTAATGGTAGGTGAATAACCTTTTAAAATATGTTCCCAAAAAATAATTATTGCTGAAAATGGAACATTTTGGGTGGGTTCATTGCTTATTAGGATATTTGTATCCTAAATTATTTGTTATGGCTATTTCTTTATGGGAACAATCCACTTACTATGCTCCAAAGGACGTTGTGATTATCGGATGTGGTTTTGTGGGATTGTGGACTGCCTATGAATTGATACATAAAAATCCCCAATTAAAAATCACCATCCTGGAGAGAGGGGTGATCCCATCCGGCGCAAGTACCCGTAATGCAGGCTTTAGTTGTTTTGGAAGCGTGTCTGAACTCATGTATGATGTACAATTAATGGGGGAAGCCAATATGTTAGAGACGGTAAAAATGCGATATGATGGATTACAAAGAATTCAAAAAGTATTTGAAAAAACCACTATCGATTATGATGAATTTGGAGGATACGAATTATTTGAGGAAGCGGGGAAATACGATATAAGTAAATTAGACAAGGATATTGCTTATTTAAATAAATTATTAGCTCCGGTTTTAAAGACACCGAAGAAAAATGGCAAGTACCTTCCTATTTATTCTAATGAAACAAAGCAAATAAAAAAATTAGGCTTTCAAAAAATTAGTGCCTTGGCCTTTAGCCCTTTTGAGGGGCAGCTAAATGCGGCTAAATTGGTATTGGCTTTGCAACAAGCAGTACAAGCAAAAGGTGTACAAATTTTATTTAATACCGAGGTAAAGAAATTCAAATCACATAAAAAGGGAGTAACAATTAAAACAAATTTAGAAGCCCCCATAGAAACAAAGCAGCTATTAATTTGTACCAATGGATTTGCAAAACAATTAGTACCAAGCTTAGATGTTGTACCGGCAAGAGGTCAGGTATTGGTAACAGCACCTATTCCGAATTTAAAATTTAAAGGCACTTTTCATTTTGACGAAGGATTTTATTATTTCAGAAATGTAGGCAATAGGTTATTGTTGGGAGGTGCTAGAAATAAGGATTTCAAAAACGAAAAAACTACTTCCCTTGAAACATCAAAACTCATCCAAAAAACATTAGAAGCGTTTATGATGAATTTTATTTTACCCAAAGGATCCAAAAAGCCTAAAATTGAATTAAGATGGAGTGGTACAATGGGTATGGGAAGTATCAAAAAGCCAATTATACAGGAACTGCAGCCCAATGTTTACTGCGCAGTACGGATGAGTGGGATGGGTGTGGCCATTGCGCCCATTGTTGCCCAAAAAGTAGTACAATTAATGAAACATTAATCCCTATAAGTTATTGCTTAGGAAGTATCTTTGCGTATGGGGCAGAAAAAATTAATCAAATTTGCGGCGATTAAGGAATATGAAAATGTATTGGAATATCCACAGGGGATGCCCGGTAAGTGGGATTCCTTTTTTGCTGAATTAGAAAAAGGAACTACCCCTATTGATGTTGAATCCCTCGCAATAACAGCGCATTTAAGTGATGATGCGTCAGCAAAGCCAGCGGTACATAAAAAACCATTGGTGTTAGAACTTGCTTGTGGCCGAGGTGAATACGCAGTAGGTTTGGGTCGTATGTTTCCTACACACAATTTTTTAGGACTAGATTTAAAAGGCAATCGTATTTGGAAAGGAGCAAGCATCGCCAACCGAGACGGTTTAAAAAATGTGGCATTTATACGAACACAAATTGACCAGGTTACGCAGTATTTTGCCCAAGAGGAAGTGGATGAAATTTGGATAACTTTCCCAGATCCTCAATTAAGGTTATCCAAAGCAAAAAAGCGTTTAACCCATCCAAAATTTTTAAGGTTGTATCAGCAGTTTTTAAAAAAAGAAGCGGATTCAACACATGTTGGTGTGGTGCATTTAAAAACAGACAGTCCTAATTTATATTTTTTTACTAAAACAGTCATTGATTTATATGGACTTACGCTTATAACGGCAACAGATAATTTATACAGTACCGAATTTAGGCAATCCGAAAAATGGGATAATCGATGTGCTATTAAAACATATTATGAAGGATTAAACATAGCCAATAGCAATCGTATACATTATATCCAATTTAAATTAGACAAGCCATTGCCAATCGCTTTGGATGAAAAATTAAAAGAGATAATTGCCGAATTTGAAGTGACTGAAACACATGATAGTTTAGCGCGTAATGGAAAACAGGCAATGGAATAGAAATTGAAAACAAAGCATGATCAAAGAGGTAGTTTATGATTAATGAATAGATTATGATTAACGGAGTAGATTATTATATAGATCCAAAAGGGAAATGGGTATTTACCTCGGCCTATCATGAGGCAAGAGGCTATTGCTGTGGGGAAGCGTGCAAACATTGCCCCTATGATTATGAAGCAGTGCCCGAACCCATCAAAACGCGCGCGCAATTAATTAGAGCCACACTTAATAAAAACGCCAGCGATGCAATACACCCCGAAGACTAAGGACTTTTTTCAAAACGTTTTTGATATAGTTCGTTTAATTCCAAAGGGACGTGTTACAAGTTATGGTGCCATTGCTAAATACATTGGCACAGGGGGAAGCTCAAGAATGGTGGGTTGGGCAATGAATGCCTCTCATGGGGTTAAACCAAAAGTACCCGCACACCGTGTAGTAAACCGCAATGGTATGCTTACAGGTAAACATCATTTTGAAACCCCCACTAAAATGCAGGAACTATTAGAAAAGGAAAAAATAAATGTTGAAAAAGAAACCGTAGTGGAATTTGAAAAAATATTTTGGGATCCAGCTATTGAACTAAGCATCTAAAAAATAGCAAGCCGCATAAAAAAAGGAGTGATGTAATCACTCCTTTTTACTTTATTCCTAATGTAACTAGTTATAGTAAGGCTTAATCATCCAATACACCAATGGCCCTGTGGCAGCAACATAAAACCAAATTGGCCACATACGTTTTGCCATTTTTTTGTGACTAGCATACTCCCCTGTTAATCCGCGATAGGCCGTAAATAAAATAAAGGGCAAGCTAGTAGCAGCTAAAATAATATGGGTACTTAATAAAATTAAATAAAATGGGCGTGTATTTCCTACCACTGCAGCTTCCAATGCATCCACCGTTCCATCAAAGTTAGCATCCCCATATTTAGCCTCTCCTGCAAACAAATGATGCGCAATATAGGTTACTAAAAACAATACAGATAAAAACATCGCAAATAGCATTAAGTTTTTATGCAGCTGATAGTTATTATTTTTAACGGCATACAAAGCAGCGACCAATAAAATACAAACACCTGTATTTAACATTGCATTGATCAATGCAAAAATATGTTTGTCAAAAGGAAGTTCAACTTTAAGTGAAAACTTACTTAAAAATGTAACAGCTACAAAAACGACTACAGAAAAAATACCTATCAATAATTTTGCTTTTTTATCGTTTTTTTGAATGGATGGTGCTAACATAACTAATTTTTATTAATAATAAATTTAATCACTCTCATTAACATAATTGATACAAATACAATGATTCCTACGCGTATCTCTGACTTGTACTTTTCTTTAAAATTTGTCCAATTCATATAAATGAAATTAATGTTTCTGTCTTGTGCTGGTGAAATAATATACAAAACCTCCTACCAATACTGCAATAATCAACCATAGCCAACTTAAGTCAACAATGTCTTGGAAAATTTTACTCTTGCGATTTTTGTTTTTCTCAAGCATAATATATCCCACATCCTTGGCTAATTTCAAAAGCGAAGCCGAGTCCAAGCCATTATAATATCCACGCACTTTCATTTCTTTATCAAGCAATACAAATCGACTGGTATGAACAAATTCTGGGCTTACTGGCTCATCGCTGAATTTATCTACTTTTAATTCCTCAAAAGCAAAATTATAAATTGAATCTCTATTGCCAGTGAGTAGCCACCAGTTGTCGGCAATCACATCCATTTTGTTGGCATACTCTCTTAATACCGGCACACTGTCTCTTTGAGGATCCACCGACAAGGACATGAACTGAACAATATTGGTATCTACTTGCTTTTTGTATTTATTCCCACCAATAATAAAAGATTGTTGCAATTTTGACATATTTCGTGTAAGCTTGGGGCAGATACTCCCACAGCTGGTAAAGAAAAAATCTATGATAATTATTTTTCCTCTCTGATCATATAGGTTTACAGTATCCCCTAATTGGTTGACCAAACGAATATTTTTTGTAGTATGCCAAATACTATCCGTTACCTGTTTACCTTTTTCTACTTTATTTACTACGGTGTCTAATAAATAATGTCTTGGCATCGTTACTGCTGTTTCGCTGGCTTGCTTAAGCCATAAATAACAAAGCACAGGAATGAGTAAAGCAATAATTAAGCCGTAAAACGATTTTTTAGACATACTATTAATTGATAGGCAAAGTTACAACGTAAAGCCTAAATGACATTGGATTAAAACAAAAAACCACCCTTGGGAGGATGGTTTTTCTATTACTTGGGGGCAACTATTTGTGCCCTTCTTTTGTTTTGTGTTCACCTTCATTTGAGGCCCCTTTCTCATGGGAAGATGGAGTAGCACCATGTGCCCCATGCTCCTTTTTCTCGGCCTTAATGGTCGCTTGCTCCTTAAAATAAGGATCGTAATTGTTGCGTAAATTTTTAAATGAATTGCCATCCGCTAAAAAGGCAATAATAAACCAAATAAACAATGCCAAAGGCACTACAATGGTCATGATTAAATTTTTCAATTCATGCTTTAAGTGCATGAAATAAGCAACAATATAAAATGCTTTAGCCATCATTAAAATAACAATCACTCCTTTAATAGCTAATCGAAGTCCTTCAGAAGTAATACCAATCATCCAAAAACCTAAAATCAATTCCACAATCGTTAATACAGAAAGAATAATAGTTACCTTCTTAATTTCTGCAATTACATCATGGTGTTCAGCGTGTGTATCTTGTGACATAAAATTTCTTTTTTTTCAATATTTTAGAACGCTAGGAAGCGTTATAATTTGTTTACAATAAATAGAAGCAAGTGAATACAAATACCCACACTAAGTCTACAAAGTGCCAGTACAATCCAGCTTTCTCAATCATTAAATAATGACCTCTTTGTTCGAATTTATCCATCAAAGTCATAATTAACATAACAATATTAATCACCACACCACTAAATACGTGGAAACCGTGGAAACCTGTAATGGTAAAAAAGAAATTGGTAAAGTTGCTAGTTGAAGCAGTACCGTCTGCATTCATAAACGGATTCCTCCCCCACCATGCACCTTCATGATGTAAGTGATTCCACTCCCAAGCTTGACAGCTTAAAAATGCAATACCACCAATGATGGTCCAAATCATATATTTAACGACTCCTTTTTTGTCCATCATTTTTCCTGCATGTACTGCCAACACCATGGTTACAGAACTTACAATCAAAATGAAAGTCATGATAGATACAAACACCAAAGGAGCATTCACCCCTTCAGGTGCAAAAGGAAAACTTTTAAAAACTAAGTTCGGGTCAGGCCATCCATTCGTAGAAAAACGAACGGTACCATAGGAAATTAAGAATGCGCCAAAAGTAAATGCGTCACTCATTAAAAAGTACCACATCATTACTTTTCCATATTCTACATCAAAAGGGCTTTTCCCTCCGTTCCACCATTTTGCTTCCTTAGTTGAAGCGGTTGTTACATTTGACATGTGCTGTTTCGATTTCAGTGCAAAAATATTGGCTATCAAGGATATTTCACAAAAATACCCCAGTTTTTTTGGGCCTAGCCAACCCAATATAGGAATACAAAAAGGTACACCCATAGTATATCTACAAAATGCCAGTAATTGGATATTAACCTAACCGGCATTTCATTATTTAAGCCATTTTTAGCGGAAAATGCCTTTAAACTAATCCAGATAAGGGCAATTACCCCGCCAATTACGTGAATCATGTGTAAAACCGTAATCACGAATAAAAAGGAAGCTGCTGAATTGCTTCTTGGACCAATTAAGGAAATGCTATTCCCCTCCAAAGCCCTAAAGCCCTGCAATTGTAAAATCACAAAAACGACCCCTAAAATAGCCGTAAGCGTTAAAAATCCACGATACTGGTTTTCATTTTGGTCCTTGAATTTTTTAACGGCCATTTGAATGGTAAAGCTGCTTAACAAAATAACCACTGTTGAAACAATAAAAACAGTAGGCATATCAAATTCCAGCCAATTCGCCTGGCTTTTTTTAACAATGTAGGCACTGGTTAAACCAGCGAACATCATTACAATGCTTCCCAAACCACCCCACAAATAAAAAAAATAGGGATGTGTTTTTTTCTTTTCGGTTAATAATTCTGTTGACATAATAAAAAATTAAATAATGGTTGTCTTATAATTTATCGGCCAATAAGGATAAATACACCACGGGTAAATAAATGTAGCTACTAAACATAACGCGTCTAGCTGCAGGTACCCCCATGTTTTGATATAATCTAACACATTGAACTATTATAAAAATATTAGCAATTAATACCACCCACATACTCCAAGTGCCTGTCATGCCTAAATAGTAAGGCAAAAATCCTACAGGTACCATTAATACAGCATACATAATGGATTGTAATGCGGTAAAACGTGTTGGTCCTTCCTTTGCAGGTAATAATTTAAAACCCACACGAGAATAATCGGCATGAGATACCCAAGCAATGGCCCAAAAATGAGGGAACTGCCATAAAAACTGGATTAATAATAAAACCCATCCACCCGCACTAAATTCATTGGTGGCAGCGATCCATCCAATTAAACAAGGAATCGCACCAGGAAAAGCCCCTACCAACACCGCAATAGAATTTACCTTTTTTAAAGGCGTATATATAAACGCATATAAAAACAAACTGAATGCAGAAAGTAAAGCCGAGGAAAAATTAAAATACAGCATTAACCCAACACCCAACACACCAGTAATTAGTGCAAAGGTATAGGCTTGCCTTTGTGTTAGCCTGCCTGCAGCTACCGGACGATTGCTTGTACGCTTCATTTGCGCATCGGTGTCTTTTTCAACCGCTTGATTAATGGCATTCGCACTTCCTGTAATACACAAACCCGCAAAGGTTAATAATAAAATATTGAACCAGTCAAAGCCCACCACGTTCGGTGCCATCTGAAAACAAATTACGCAAGTAAACACTACAGTAAAACTGAGTGTGAACTTCATGAGTTGTCCGTAATTTTTTAAAGTAGCTTTCACTTTTGGGGTTTCAATATAAATCGAAAAATAAATAACCTTATTTCAAAAAAATTATGCCCTGATTGAACAGGGCATAATCAAAAATATTAGTGACTTGATTCGTTCTCGCCCACTGGAACATCTTGTGGGATAAAATCAACACCATCCTTACCGTAATCATAAGGCCAACGGTGTACTTCAGGAATTTCATCAGGCCAGTTACCGTGACCAGGATTAATTGGAGTAGTCCACTCTAAAGTATTAGATTCCCAAGGATTTTTAGTTGTTACTTTACGTCCTTTGAATATAGAGTAGAAGAAGTTAATCAAGAATAAAATTTGTACTGCAAAAACAATCATAGATACCGTACTTATGAAACGGTTTAATTCTGCAAATTGCTTAAAGCTTTCCCAAATACTAAAATCAAAATAACGACGAGGCATACCGGCTAAACCTTCATAGTGCATAGGCCAGAAAATTAAATAAGCACCTGCCATGGTCACCCAAAAGTGGATATACCCTAAAGAGTTGTTTAAATAACGACCATACATTTTAGGGAACCAGTGATATACCCCTGCGAACATACCAAACATACTTGCAACTCCCATTACAATGTGGAAGTGCGCAATTACAAAGTACGTATCGTGTAAGTGAATATCCAATGCAGCGTTTCCTAACCAAATACCTGTTAAACCTCCAGAGATAAATAAGCTTACAAAACCAATTGCAAACAACATACCTGGTGTGAAACGGATATTACCTCTCCATAAAGTAGTTAACCAGTTAAATACTTTGATAGCAGAAGGAACCGCAATTAATAAAGTTAATAAAACGAATACCGATCCTAGGAATGGATTCAATCCTGTAACGAACATATGGTGTGCCCAAACCAAGAAGGCCAATGCTGCAATGGCAAATAAAGAACCTAACATGGCCATATAACCGAAGATGGGCTTACGTGAATTCACCGATAAAATTTCAGAAACCATACCCATAGCAGGTAACAAAATAATATATACCTCAGGATGACCTAAGAACCAGAATAAGTGTTGGTATAAAATAGCGCTACCCCCTTCGTTGGATAAAGCGCCCACCCCATTCACGAAAATATCAGAAAGATAGAATGAGGTACCAAAGTTTCTATCAAAAATTAATAAAATCAATCCAGACAATAATACAGGGAAAGACAATACACCCAATATCGCTGTAAAGAACAATGCCCAAATAGTTAAAGGCAAACGCGTCATCGTCATCCCTTTTGTACGCATGTTCAAGATGGTTGCGATATAGTTTAAACCACCTAATAATGAAGATACAACGAACAATGCCATTGCAATAATCCATAAGTCCATCCCTGTTTTAGAACCAGGAGAAGCATCACCCAATGCTGACAAAGGAGGATAAGCAGTCCAACCACCACTAAATGGTCCGGTTTCAACAAACATAGAAGATAACATTACAATACTAGCTGCAAAGAAAAACCAGTAAGACAACATGTTCATGAATGGTGAAGCCATATCACGCGCGCCAATTTGCAATGGAATTAAAAAGTTGGCAAAAGTACCAGACAATCCCGCAGTCAATACAAAGAATACCAACACGGTTCCGTGTGTAGTTACTAAAGCGTAATAAGCTTCAGGAGTAATTTGACCTCCTTTAGCCCATTTACCCAATATAGATTCTAACCAAGGAAAACTTGCATCTGGATATCCTAATTGTAAACGGAAAAGCACACTCATTAAACCACCTAGTACTGCCCAAACCATACCCGTGATCAAGAATTGCTTCGCGATCATTTTATGGTCTTGACTAAATACATATTTAGTTAAGAATGTATCATGATGTTCATGATGACCATGATCGTCATGTCCAAGTGATGTGTGTAATGCTGCTTCGTGACTCATACCTTTTATTTAAATAAGTTTTTTTATACTAATGTTGTCAGTAATCAATTAATTTTTAGCAGTTGCTTTTTTAGCTGTGCTATCAGCCGTTGCTGTTTTCGCTGCTTCTGCTGCTGCTTTTGCTGCCTCCGGATCTTTATCAGGGAAAGCAGTATAGTATTGTGGCTTTTGCTTCGCTAACCATAAATCATATTCTTCTTGTTCCACTACTTCAATAATGCCTTTCATAGAATAGTGTCCGTTACCGCACATTTGATCACAAGAAATTTCATACGCAAAGTTGGCGTTGCCCGTAATCTCCTTCATTTCTTTTGTAGTGTATTTAGGCGTAAACCACATAGTCGTTGGGATACCAGGAACCGCATCCATTTTCAAACGGAAATGGGATAAACCTACGTCATGAATAACGTCTCTTGAACCAATGATTAATTTAATAGGTTGACCTTTCACTACATACATTGTTTGCTCGGTCAAAATATCGTCTTGAGAAAATTTATCATCCCAGATAATACCTACTGAGTTGGTAGCTGGGTCAATGTTTTTGTAATATTTTTTACCAAAAACTGCATCCTTTCCTGGGTAGCGAAATATCCAACCAAATTGCTTACCTGTTACTTCAACCACCATTGCATTTTTGGGAGCGTCTCCAGTAAAGAAAAACCAGTTACGTAAACCAAACACTACTAAAACAGTTAAAGTAATGGCAGGAATCGCAGTCCAAATTAATTCCAATTTAGTGCTGTGCGCAAAGAAGAAAACTTTACGATTATCATCTTCTTGGTATTTATAAGCAAACCAGAACAATAAAATTTGAGTGGCAATAAATACAATACCAGTAATGGCTAATGTGATCCAAAGCATTTCGTCCACTTTTTCACCTTGTACACTTGCTGCAGGTTGCGCCAATAAAGTTTTACCAAAATAAAGATCGTTACATACGTACACGCCCACAAATCCCAACACCAAAAACGCGATCATTAAAAAACCGTTGATTTTGTTGTTTTGTTTACGGCTGTTTTCTTCTCCTTTAAGGATAGACACATATTCACTCGCCTTGGCAATTTGAAAAATTACCACAAATATTAGGACGATGATTGCGATAGATAAATATAAACTCATAATGCTTTAATTCGTTATTTCTAAATCAATATTAGTTGGATTCAATAATTATACTTGGTGAATAATACTTTCTTTTAAGAAAGGATGATTCTTAGCAATTAATGGTTTGCTTGCCAATGAGCGTGCTACCATTAAAATTAAAACGCCTACAAAGAATCCTAAAATGCCAAAGTCTAACCAACCTAAAGTAACATGCTCTTTCATTAAGCTACCCATTACCATTTGGTAAAAGTCAATCCAGTGACCAAACAATATTAATACTGCCATGAAGGCTACTAAAGTGAAGTTTCTTTTTGCAGAACGCTTCATTAATATAATTAAGGGTGCTAAAAAGTTAACAACCAAGTTTAGGAAGAAAATAGGTTTGTAAGGTCCTTGAACACGGTGCTTAAAGTAAACAGTTTCCTCAGGAATATTTGCATACCAGATTAGCATGTATTGAGAGAACCATAAGTAAGTCCAGAAAATAGAAAACGCAAACATGAATTTTGCAATGTCATGTAAGTGCTCCGAGTTAGTTAATTCTAAATAGCCTTTGTTTTTTACATAAATTACCCAAAGTGCAATCAATGCCATTCCTGCTACAAATGAACTAGCAAAAGTGTACCAGCTATACATAGTAGAATACCAATGTGCATCGATACTCATTAACCATAACCAAGGAATAGTAGAAGCCACTGTTAAACCAAACCACACTAAGAAAAATCCTGAACGTGTCATGCTACGAATATTAAATTTAGTAGCTGTTTCTAAGTCCATTGGATTTTCGTCCGCTTCGCGAGAAATTTGACGCATTCTATAACCAAAATAAGACCATAATCCAATTGCTAATGTTGTCCAAATAATAAAGAAAGTAGGATTCAAGAAACCAACCTTTCCTTTTAAGATAGGATCTTTTGCTACAGCCTCTGCATCCAACCAATGGTAAATATGATGCTTATGTCCAACTACTACATAAATTAATACTGCAAAAGTAATGGCACCAAACACAGGCACTAAAGTAGAAATAGCTTCAGCAATTCTACGGAACGACTGCATCCAAGCAGCTTGTGCCATAGTGCTAAAACATAAAAAGAACATGGCTGCATTGGTCACTAAAGTCCAAAAAATTGTGTTGTACATTAAAGTACCCCAAAAGTGCACTTGCTCATGTTCGTCATTGCTAAATCCTTTGGTAAACATACCATACAATAAGGCAACACCGCCAATGCCAATCAAAGCATAAGCCCATGTTTTTAATTTACCAGGAATTTCAAATTGCTCTTTAATAGATGCCATCGTTTCTTATTTATAATCTTTTTAAAATCTTTGTGCTCGTTGATTTCTATACTTATTATTTAGCTTTATTATCCTTTTTTAGCAGCTGCTTGTTTATCCTTAATGTACTTGATAATCATCCAGCGTTGATGTCTGCTTAATTGAGAAGCATAAGAACCCATTAAGTTTTTACCATACGCTACAGAATAAAACATTTGACCAGCAGGCATGCTCTCATACTTTACATCCCCAATTAAAGTTGCAGGCTTTGCTGGATAAGGACCATTACCGTCTTTATACAAAGGACCGTTTCCATCTAATTTAGTACCGTGACAAATACCACAGTTAATTAAATATAAACGCTCTGCTTCAGCCGTTTCTTTAACCGACATAGAATCAATTGGATTCGGGATTGCTTTTGATGCATTATAATTAACAGTGTCACCTGGCTTATCAATCGCAATGGTAAACGGCATGTCATGACCACGAGCAATAGTACCATCAACTGGTTTTGCAGTGTAGTTAATTCCTTTTGCAGTTAAATTACTATGATCAGAGTAGGATTCAATTGCACGACTATAGGCCATATCGGGCATATAGATAGAACCTGGGGTACGCTTCACATCGCTACAACTAGTTAATCCAACTACTGCGGCTAAAAATGTTATTGCTAAAAATTTATTCATCTTGTTATTCTTAATTCAATTAATGAGATACTTGCTTATATAAGTTTTCGTTGTCGTTATCATAAGTGCCAAACCACCAGTCTTCTTCAGCCACTTGAATGTCTGTTTCAACTGCACCATTAGAAGTTAACAATGCTTTTAAGTCGTCGGCATTTGTTTTGTCAGTACACTCAAGCACCATAACAAATAAATCATCCGTTGCTCTTTTATGGAAATGGTGTTTTTTCACCCCTGGAGCCAACTGACATAGGTATAAGAAAGTAAGTACCATACCTACTGCTGCAAACAATACTGTCAACTCAAAAATAATAGGGATCCATGCTGGCAAAGCAAAGTGTGGTTTACCACCAATGTTTAAAGGCCAGTCCTTTGTGAAAATCCAGCTAATACAACTAATTGCAGTAGTGGTACCAGTGATACCATAAATAAAGCCGGCTGTATGCAAACTAGTTTCACGCATACCCAAAGCGTGGTCTAAACCATGCACCGGGAAGGGCGTGTACACGTCTTTTATTTTATACCCAGCAGTACGTACTTGCTTAACTGCAGGAAACAAAACTTTTTCATCATCAAAACAACCAACTACAAATTTCTTTTGTGCCATAGTATATTTCTTAAACTAATAATTAATGAGCATGCGCATGATCGTGAACGAATGAATCAAGCTGCTGTTTTTCGATAGCGTCAAATTCTGGTTTATACGATTCACCGCTGCGTTTTAATACATACTTAATTTCTGCCACCGCAATTACTGGGAAGTATTTAGCGAATAGGAAGAAGCAAGTGAAGAATAAACCAAATGTTCCAGCGTAAAAACCAATCTCCCAAATGCTAGGGCTGTAATATACAGACCAGCTAGAAGGTAAGTAATCACGATATAATGAGGTAACGATAATTACAAAACGCTCAAACCACATACCAATGTTAACGATGATACTCATGAAGAAAGTAACAAATACATTTCTTCTCATTTTCTTAGACCAGAAAATTTGCGGAGAAATTACGTTACAAGCCATCATACCCCAATAGCTCCAGCCATAAGGGCTAAATAAATAAGCACGGCTATACCAGAAAGTATATCCTTCATATTTATTTTGAGAATACCAACCCATGAACAATTCAGTTAAGTAAGCAATACCTACAATACTACCTGTAAGTACAATTACTTTATTCATTAAGTCAATGTGTCCAATAGTGATATAGTCGGTTAACCCAAATACTTTTCTTACAATTAATAATAAGGTTTGTACCATCGCGAAGCCAGAGAAAATCGCACCGGCAACGAAGTAAGGAGGGAAGATAGTAGTATGCCATCCTGGAATAACTGAAGTCGCAAAGTCAAAAGATACAATCGTGTGTACCGATAATACAAGCGGTGTAGATAAACCTGCTAATACTAAAGATAAACTCTCATGTCTTTGCCAATGCTTCGTAGAACCAGTCCAACCAAAAGAAGCAATACCATATAATTTTTTTCTCAATTTGGTGAATGCTCTATCACGCACTGTTGCGAAGTCAGGCAATAAACCAGAGTACCAAAATAATAAGGATACGGTGAAGTAAGTAGAAATCGCGAATACGTCCCATAATAAGGGCGAGTTAAAGTTCACCCATAATGGACCACGAGAGTTAGGGTAAGGCATTACAAAGAAAGCCATCCATACACGACCCATGTGGAAGATAGGAAATTGACCCGCACACATAACGGCAAAAATGGTCATCGCCTCTGCAGCACGATTCACCCCAGTTCTCCATCCTTGACGGAATAATAACAATACAGCAGAAATCAATGTACCTGCGTGACCGATACCTACCCACCATACGAAGTTGGTAATATCCCAACCCCATCCAATGGTTTTGTTCAAGTTCCACTGACCAATTCCGTAAGTTACCTCACGATATACACTGTAAGCACCAAACATAAGTAAGGTAACAGCAATGAAAAAACCAATGTACCATAAACGAGATGGCTTGGCTTCGATAGGTCGCACGATGTCTTCAGTTACTTGAGCATAGGTTTTATTACCATATACTAAGGGTTCGCGCAGTTGTGATTCGTACTTAATATGCATATCTACTATTTCTTAAATTTTTTAATCTAAATTCTAGTTCAATTTTTTACTTTTTCTCTACATCAAATCAAGCATTGCTTGATTTTCTTTTCTAATTAATTACTATTCAACTTATTTTTTAAAACTCATTTTACTTTATTCAAATCAAGTTTTTGCTTGATTTTTTTTCGCTAATGATTAGTGCTTTTCAGTGTGTTCCGCTTTATCAGCATGAGCACCTTCCGCCTTTTCAGTATGCGCTGCTTTTTCAGTGTGTCCTTCACCCTCCTCGGCGTTTCTCACTTTTGCTAAGTAAGTAACGTTAGGTAAAACGTGTAATTGCTCTAACACATAAAACTGACGATTAGGATTCTCTACACGTACTTTAGTGATAGCGCTATGTTTGTCATTGGCGTTACCAAAAGTAATTGCGTTGGTAGGACAAGATTGTTGACAAGCTACTTTAATATCACTATCCACCATTGGACGTGAATCTTTTTTCGCTTCTAATTTAGCTGCTTGTAATCTTTGTACACAGAAAGAACATTTTTCAATCACACCACGAGATCTAACAGTAACGTCTGGGTTTAATACCATTCTTGTTAAATCATCATTCATGTTCATTACTACATCGTTCACTTCTCCTTCTTGGTTATCAGGGAAGCTATCAGCGCCAGTGTAATCAGCCCAGTTAAAGCGACGTACTTTGAAAGGACAGTTGTTCGCGCAATAACGTGTACCAATACATCTGTTATAAGTCATTTGGTTTAAACCTTCAGAGCTATGGTTGGTCGCCGCTACTGGACAAACGTTTTCACAAGGAGCGTTGTCACAATGCTGACACATTAATGGTTGGAAAACCACTTTTGGATTATCCATATCTCCACTAAAGTATTTATCGATACGCAACCAATGCATTTCATGACCGCGTAAAACTTCAGGCTTACCTACAATAGCAACGTTGTTCTCTGCATTACATGCCACCACACAAGCACCACAACCATTACAAGCATTTAAGTCAACGCTCATACCCCATTTAATACCTGGACGATCGTACACAGGATAAATTGTAGCATCTTTTGCAAAGTTTTCAAGCACTTGCTCGTCGGTCATTTTATCACCCCCTACCATTTGACCACGGTATTCACGCGCGCGCTCTTCGATAATTTCTTTTGGATTATGCTTGTAAGCTGCTAAAGTTAATTCCTTCATTACCTCGGTACGATTACCTTGTGTAGTATCGTAACGGAAATGCGTTTGTGTTAAAGCAACAGGATAAGTTGCACCAGTTACTTCCAACTTCACATCTGCACAGCTTAAGTTCACTGTACCATTTTTAATGCAAGCTAAAGGATAAGCATTTTTACCTGTACCTACCACTGCTTTACCAATTGATTCTGCACGACCATACCCTACCGCGATACCCACTGTTTGTGGATGCGTACCAGGTATAATTAATACAGGCAATTCAATTGATTTTCCATCCACAGTTAACTTAACCACTTTCTTAGGAGGTTGTACCTCGTAAGCATCGGCTTGACCACCGTTGTTTAAGTCAATGTTTAATAATGTTTTCGCCATTACTGGAGAAACAATAATATAGTTATCCCAAGTAGCACGTGTAACAGGATCTGGTAATTCTTGTAACCATGGGTTACTTGCACCTTGACCTGCACCAATTGCTACTTTTTGGTATAAGGCTAATTCAATTTTTGTAGAAGGCTTCGCTGCGTTTACTGCGATTAAAGAAGTAGCAACTGCAGCTGCATTAATACTTGCACCACTCACTACTGGAGCTGCAGGATTAATTACACCTTCTTGCAATGTTTTATTCCAACCATTCTCTCCGCCTAATTTAGTTGACCAGTAATTTTTAACGAAACTGGTATAATCAGCAGCATCACCAGACCATTTTAATAAAGAATCTTGGAAAGCGCGTGTTTTAAATAAAGGAGCGATTGTTGGTTGAATAAAAGAAATGTGGCCAGTAACTGGTTCAGCATCTCCCCAACTTTCTAAGAAATGATGATCAGGAATTACATATTTACAAACTGCAGCAGTTTCATCTACCTTGCCGTTAAATGAAATAGTTGTTTTCACTTTTGCTAAACCAGCTTTTACTTTATCCGCTGCAGGCCATGTGTACACAGGGTTTGCACCGTGAATTAAAACTGCGTTTACTTTTCCTGCATTCATATCATCCACTAATGCAGCAAAGTCACTATCAATACCTTGACGATAATTTAAAGTAGTACCAAAATTAATGGTCGTGCCATTTGCACCAATCGCGTCATTAATTGCGTTCACTACCACTTGCACATCCTTGTCATTGCTACCGGCAACCACTAATGCAGCACTTTTATTAGCAGTCAATGCTTTGGCAGCTGCTTGGATACCTGCTTTTAACTTAGCGTCCACCCCTGCAATTTCACCACCTTTCACTGCACTTAATAAAGCAACAGCGATAGCGCCTATTTCAGAAGGACGACATAAATATTTTTCATCTGCGTTAGAACCCGTTAAGCTAGCCACTGTTTCAAAGTGGATATGCTTGCTCATCGCAGGATTTTTCTCATCTATTTTTTTACCAGTTGCGTATTGTCTAGCAAATTCAACAGGGCTTAACCATGTTCCTAAAAAGTCTGCACTTAAAGAAACAATTGCTTTTGCTTTATCAAACTGATAAGAAGGAATCACTTTTTTACCATAGCTTGCTTCATTCGCTAATAACATGCCGCTGAAAGAATCAGCATCATAAGTTACATGCTTGCTTCCAGGATATTTAGCTAAGAATTTTGCAATCACTTCTTTTGTAGAAGGAGAAGTGATCGAGCTAGTTACAATCACTGCATTGCCAGATAATTCAGCAGCAATGGCTTTATCAATTGCTTCGAATGTTGCTTCCTTACCACCAATGGTTGGGAAACGTAAACGAGCAGTATCATATAAATCCAACACAGAAGCTTGCACTCTTGCTGAGGTTCCACCTGCAGTGATTGGACTTAAACTATTACCTTCTAATTTAATGGGACGACCATCACGCACTTTTGCAATCACACTCACCACATCACCATCCTGCACATAAGTAGTTGCATAATAATCAGCGATACCCGGAACGATATCCTCTGGTTTGTTCGCGAAAGGAATTGCTTTTTTAATAGGCATTTCACAGCTCGCAGCTACAGCAGCAGCTGCAGTACTAAAACCTAAATATTTTAAGAAGTCACGACGAGGTGCTTTTGTTTGTAACAATCCACTGTGGTCCTCGACAACAGGAAGTTCTTCATTGAACTCATTGTTCACCTCTTTGTTATAGGCTTCAGATTTGTTTAACTCACCAAAGCTTTGCCAGTTCTTATTTTGCTCCATAATAATGTATATAAAATATTACGCTTCTTTTTTAATTATTAGTAGTGACATTTTTGACACTCAGTACCTCCAATTTTTTCAACAGTGATTCCTTTAGTGCTATCAATTTTTCCAGATTTTAGATCTTCATGGAATTTTTCATAAATACTATAGAAGCCATTGTCTTTGAATTGAACTTTAGTTTCACGGTGACAGTTAACGCACCATCCCATACTTAAGTCAGAGAATTGTTTTACTTCACCCATGTTTTGAATTTCACCATGACATTGTTGACAAGCAACCTGTCCAGCGTTCACGTGTTGTGCGTGGTTAAAGTAAACATGATCTGGTAAATTGTGAATACGCACCCACTCAATTGGCTTAGCTTTTGAGGCATCCCAAGGTTGACCTTCTGTAAAGCCTGCGTACTTATATAATTTTTTAATTTCGGCTGTACCATCTACGATATCTCCATTTTCTCTTACCAATGGTTCACCCTTGTATTCATTAATCGCAGCGTGACAGTTCATACACACATTCACACTTGGGAAAGTAGCTTGCTTACCTTGATAAGTTCCAGTATGACAGTATTGACAGTTAATTTGATTAACGCCAGCGTGTACTTTATGAGAATAATAAATAGGTTGTTCAGGTTGATAATCTTTGGAACGACCTAAGTTGATCGCACCAACAGTAGTCATGTAACCACCTGCTATAAAAAATATAATTGCTACAAAAGCAATGTATGCTTTGTTACGATAAAAAGGAACAGGCTCTGTTGCAGGGATACCTGATTTGTCATCAGATAATTTTTTCAAGTTGCTATTAACCTGTAATAAAATTAAAGCAACAACTGCTAATATTAAAGTTAAGATACCAAATACTAAAGTACTATCTGAATCTTCAGCGGCTGGAGCGCCTGCTGTTGCTGCGCCTCCTGCGGGTGCTGCACCTGCTGCTGGTACTGATTTGATATAAACTAAGATAGCATCAATGTCTTTTTCTGATAAACCAGGAAAACTGTTCATCGCAGTTTTATTATACTCTTCGTATAATTTATTTGCATAAGGGTCACCCGTTTTTAAGAATGCAGCAGAGTTTTTAATCCACGCATATAAATTCTTTTTATCAGGCCAACGATCCTCAACGCCTGCTAATGCAGGACCAGTTAATTTCTTGTTAACCGCGTGACATGATGCACAGTTTTGGGAGAACAATGCTTTCCCATCTTGCGCATTCAACTGATTACCGATAGATGAACTAAGGGTGATAAATAGGAAGATCGAAACGATCTTAGCTAGGCTTCTTAAAATTGTCATAATACACAAACAGTGTCTAGTGTGGAAAAATATCCTTGAACGGGTGCAAATTTAGCTAAGAAACACTTTCCAAACTAAGAATTGTCTGTTTTTTTTCGCAATTTTTTCGACGTGAAATATTGAGGCTCAAGCAACTCGGTGTCCAGAAGTTGACCTTTGTCATGAAATTGTAAGCTTTGGTTAAACAGAAGTAAAAATGTTGAACTTCGAGGCCCAATTTTTGAAAAAAAAGACCACCTTTGGACCTCAAACGAGGTATTTGGCTTCGAAAACGCTAAAAAATGAAGGGAATTAACAAATTACAGGCAAAATGGGGGGTGGGCCCAGTTCAATTTTGGTTCATCATACTCACTTTTGCATTAGGGGGTAGCCTAAGTGGGCGACTCACTAGTTTTTTATTAAAATTGGTGTTTTTGGAGAAAAATTGGGCATTTTGGGTGGCATATCCGGTGTTTTTGACCATAATTTGGCCTTTTTCGGTGATTTTCGTAAGTTTTTTAACAGGTCAATTTTCGTTTTTTAAGGGCTATTTAAGCAGAATGGGTTCTAAATTATTGGGCAGGGTAAGTGAAGGAGAAATAATGGGGTCCAATACTGCTAATGCAAATGGGCCGATTCATGTAGCCATTTTTGCTTCAGGAGCGGGAACAAATGCTAAAAAAATAATCGAATATTTTCATCACCATAATCGAATCAAAATTTCGCTTATTGTTTGTAATGTACCTGGCGCAGGTGTTTTAGATATTGCCAAAGAAAATGGCATCCCTACCCTTATAATTAATAAGACAGAATTTGCATCCAACGGATATGTAGAAAGTTTACGCAATGCAGGTATTCATTTCATTGTACTTGCAGGATTTTTATGGAAGCTACCGCCCGTATTAGTGAAAGCATTTGAAAAAACTGTGGGCAATGCCAAAGGCATTATCAATATACATCCAGCGCTATTACCCAACTATGGAGGTAAAGGAATGTATGGTGCGAAAGTACATGAAGCTGTAATGGCTGCGGGAGAAAAGCAATCGGGTATTACCATTCATTGGGTGAATGAACAGTATGATGATGGTGCTATAATTTTTCAAGCAAATTGTTCGATAGAAGAAGGAGAAACACCAACAAGCTTAGCGCAAAAAATTCATGCATTAGAACATGCACATTTTGCACCTACTATTGAAAAATTATTGAAGTAATTATTATCCTGGCATTCGAGAAATATATTTCTCGATATCTTTAATTTGATCCACTACTTGTTTAGTGGTTGGCTTACAGGATTTTGCTTTTCTAAAGTAATCTTTGGCTGCACGGAATTCACGCTTATTCATAAAAATTTGACACATGCTTAAAAAAGCAACTGCTTCTGATTCTTTGTCTTGAATACCGGCTCTGATGGCCGCGCGGATATAAGCTTCTCCTTGTTTAAGGTCGCCTTTTTGCATAGCCATCATCCCTAACTGTAATTTATTAGCCCCTTCTGCTTCTGGCATGGCAGATCCTAAATCATTGCTTTTTTTTAAGTGCTGTTCCGCTGTATCAAAGTCCTGTTTCACCATGGCAATATTCCCCTTAATCGTATAGTAAGTGCTGCGAACAGGCTTATATAATAATTGAGGCCACCAAATAGTCGCTAAAATGCGCTCCACTTCGTCCATATCCCCTGCTTCCATTGGCGCTTGAACCAATCTAAGTGGCCCAATAAAAAAATGACTTAAAATGCCGATTAACCCAAGGAAATACAAGGGAAAAACAGGCCAAAAGTTGCTCGTTCCACTAAATTGAAGGCCTAAACCCGCGAAAATAGCCACTAAACTCAACCAAATACGATACTTAATAATGATATTATACAACTTCATAAATACGAACAATTTATATGTTTTTCGGCCCTCCCTTTCTAGTCATTGAGTTCGAAAATGAAGCTAACCGAGGCTACTATTATTTTTAGCCAGTCAAAGATACCAAAATATACGGTCACTTAAAAAGAAGTAGTTATTTTTGCCCTCCTTAATAAGAACTAGGGGGTGTTTGGTCGAGTCAATCTCAATAAAGCAACCACTAGCAAAGGGGGTCCCGTAGTTCAATGGATAGAATAGGTGTTTCCTAAACACTAGATCCAAGTTCGATTCTTGGCGAGACCACAAAGCCTATCAATGTTGTTGATAGGCTTTTTTAATACGAAGTCGCGAAACAAGCTGAATTTCATGCTTTATTTGGTATATATTACGTAAGTTCGTAATGTAATCAATGCATCCAATAATATAAACCCTTTATCATGAAGAGGTATCTATTCCTACTGTTGTTATCTATTTGCGTATTTAGCAGTGCTAAAGCAAATAACATTAATATCCAACGTGTATCCCTGAGGGACACGAACAGGGTTGCTAAAACAGTAGTTATTAAAATTAATATTAGCTGGGATAATTCTTGGCGAGACAGCATTAACTGGGATGCTGCCTGGTTGTATTTTAAATTTAAAAAAATAAGTGATAGTGCTTGGAAATGGAGGCCTGGTAATTTTTCAACTACTGGAAATTACGCAGGGATTTCAAATGCGCCATTAAAAATAGTAGTGCCTCCCGATACAAAGGGTGCATTTTTATATAGGAGTGGCAATGGAGAGGGAAATATTAAATCGGATAGTGTGTGCTTTACATGGAACTATGGTAATGATGGATTTACAAGTATCGATAGTGTTGAGTTAAGATTTTTTGCAACAGAAATGGTTTACGTTCCCGAAGGAAATTTTTCAATAGGTGATGGAAATGGAAAAGAAAAAAGTTCCAATTCATTTCAAAATAAATTTGCTGAAAATAATTATGTAACTATTTCAAGAAACTGGTCTCCCCTCATTACTACTTTTGTAAACAACAATACATTTGGTAGTGATGATGTAACGGTATATAAGGATGGTATTAGAATTTCAGGCACCAGTGGCATTGACGTGAATAATGACAAAATCGCGGACAATGCTAATTACCCGGTTGGATATAAGGCCTTTTATTCCATGAAATACGAGGTAACGCAGGGGCAGTATGCTGATTTTTTAAACACCCTTTGTTTAAGAGATTCAAATATTAATAATTACACAGATACTAATAAACTCAAAGGGTTAAACACAAGACTAAAATTAGCCTATCAAAATTTGGATCCTTATTTTAATTGGAGTCCTATAGAAAAATACAGACATACTATTGTCTTCGATAGCTTAAATAATAAATATACGGTGTCAAGACCTGATAGAGCTTTAGGAACTGTTTACCAGGATCAAGTATTGGCATTTTGTGATTGGGCAGGACTAAGGCCTATGAGTGAACTTGAATTTGAAAAAGCTGCACGTGGACCACTTCCCCCTTATTATAGATCCAATAATAATAACAATTACTATGGAGATACCACTACCAGATGGATCGGAGGGGATTTTGCATGGGGTAACGATACCACCGTTGCAAGGGTTGGGAATAATTGGTCACAAACAAAATTCATTTTCTCTAATTTAGAAAATGGAACAGAATATTTTTCCAACTACAATATATTAAGAAGGTATATCAACCCAATTAATAACAATGGAATGAATCAATTTATAATGGAAGGAGGTGATGGAGGTTCCGGGCCTTTAAGGGTGGGAATTTTTGCCAATGATACTTCTAGTAGGATTTCCTCAGGTGCGAGTTACTATGGCATAATGGATATGAGTAAAAATGTAATGGAGTATGTGATATCCTTAGGATCAACAGGGTCCAGAAATTTTTCCTCATTGGTGCACGGAGACGGTATGTTAAATGTTTATGGACGTTCAACTGATTTTACTCCATCCAACAATGGAATGTTGACTATGGGTAGTGAATTAAGATGGTTGCAAAAAAATGGTGCTATTTCGGAGCGAAATAACTATGGACAACAAGGCGCTATTGGATTTAGATCAGTTAGAAGCGCAACCCCACAAGACAATTAAACATTTCATTGAAGCAGTTACGTCTTATATTATTCATTGTTAGTTTCCTTTTGGGGCATAAAGCCTCAATGGGGCAAGCTATTGTGTTGGAAAAGCCAACAAAGACATCCGTGTGGCCTGCTTATTCCATTCAAAAAATTGTATGGAATGCAGCCAATATTGAAAATATAAAAATTGAAGCTTCTTTGGACAGTGGTCGTAATTGGGTAACGATATTAGATAGTTATCCAGCTTCTGCAGGCTTCTATGAATGGGAAGTCCCCAATAAAGTATCTGATAGTTGTTATATAAGAGTGTCCGACGTTCAAAATCCAAATTCATCCAGCACAAATTTTAAAAACAACCCATTTAAAATTCCTGCGCCAACAATTGGTTTAGAAAGTTTTGAAACCAATTATGTTGCAAAACAACAGTTGCCGGTTATATGGACTAGTACTGGAATTAAAAAAGTAAATATTTTTTTATCCTATGATAATAAAGTAAGTTTTATAAAAATAGGAAGTAATGTTTCAGCAAATGCATTTAGTTACAATCATATTTTAAAAGATACCATTGCAGGAAACTGCTTTGTTGCAATAGTAGATTCTGCAAACAGCAATGTGGGTGATACGAGTAGGAATGCTTTTAGCATATCAAACGCCATTATTGGAAGAACTTCAAAATACAAAGGAGGTAGTTTTGATGGACACTCTTATAAAAATAATTTGCCTCAAAGCATTCAATTAACTAGTCCTAATAAATACGACTCTTTAATTGGAGGACAAAAGCTTACTATTAAGTGGAGTGGTAATAATTTAGAAAATATAGACTTATTATACTCAATAGACACTTTAAGGACATGGAAAATTATTGATTCAAATATAAGTGCCCAAGCTTTGGGTTATGATTGGAAAGTTCCAAACATACCAACAGGTTATGGTAAAATCATGATAAGGGATACCAAGGACAATACATTAAATGACCTAAGCGATACTTGTTTTACTATTCGGAAAAAAATATTAACGCTAAGAGCAATTGTAGATCCGGTATATAAAAAAGGAGTGCTTCCTATTTATTGGAATGGTCTAGGAATTGATAAAGTTAAAATTTATATAGGCACTACTTTGCTAGCAGATTCAATAAATGCACTAAATGAAATTTACAATTGGGCAGTGCCTGCCAATTTACCCAATAGTGTGTATATAAAAATTGTAGACGTTGCTGATTCAACTTTAATAGATTCAGTACAGGTAAACAATGTTTTAGATTTACCAAGGGGCTCCAACTTTAAAAACAAAGGGGGTTATTATGACGGTCATAGCTATAAGTCCAATATAAAAGGGGCTGTAAGTATTACATACCCCAATGGCGGGGAAAGTATTCCAAAGTCCGCTAGAATAAATTTAAAATGGACTTCCTCTGAAATTGACTACCTAAATTTATACTACAGTGTAAATGGAGGAAATAGCTGGATATTAGCTGATAGTAATATCGTAGCCAATTTAGGCACTTACGGATGGAAATTGCCTAACACAATATCAAATAATGTAATTGCCAAGTTAGTATATACAAGCGATAGCAGTGTACAAGCTATTTCAAAAAATTCATTTAAAATTATAGATAAAGAACTTTCGATAGAAATAGATAAAACAAATTGGAGCAAAAATAAGGTGAATCAAATTAGCTGGAAAAGCTTAGGAGTGGATAGCTTAAGTATTGCTTTCAAGGAAATAGATAGTGCAAAGTGGAAAGCTTTACCATTAAATATTTCTACCAAAGCCGAACTTTATAATTGGTATACTCCTAATATTGCCTCTAATCAAGTGATTGTTAAAATTTCAGACCATAGTGATAGTGTTCTTTTTGCACAAGACACTGTAACATTCATGCCCAACAATAATATTGGTTCAAATAGCAATTTCAAATACAAAGGAGGGAAATTTGATGGTCATAGTTTTAAAAGTAATATTAATAAAATAATCATCAACAAACCACTTGCAAATGAAGTGTTGGTTAGCGGCAAACCATATACCGTTAATTGGGATTATTTAAATTTAAGTGATACTGTTCTATTGCAGTATAGCATTGATAGCGGAGCAACCTGGATTAATATCGAAAGGGTGTCTGCATTAGTTGGCACATATGAGTGGGTAATTCCTGTAACCAACACTGCAAAGAATGGTTTTGTGGAAAATTATGAATTTAGAAAAACAAGTTTTGCAGCAAGCGTTATCAACTCCGATAAATGTTTGATAAGAGTATTAGACGTAAAAGCAGGCAATGAAATAGTTGGCATGAGTAAAGGTATATTTTCCATAAAACCAAGTGATGCACGCACAAAGCCGGTTGTTACTTTTGCAAGTATTAATAATATAAATTGGACAGGAACTACAATATATAATAAATTACTAGCTACGAGTAGTTCCAATAATCCAGTCAAATACTTTATTGTATCTGGTAGTAATGCAAGCATTTCAAAAGATACCGTTATTATTAATGGTGCGGGGGCTATAACTATTGGCTGCTTCGACGAAGGAGGTGGCATATTTAGTATGTCAGATACGGTTAAACAAAGTTTTTGTGTAAACCCAATGACTCCAATAATTACTCGTGACGTCAATAACAATCTCGTATCATCGGCACCTTATGGAAATAAATGGTATAAAGAGAATGTAGTTATGCCTGACACCACAAAAATAATAAAGCCAACAACTAACGGTTCATATACAGTTAGTACCACTCAAAATACATGTTCAAGTAACATAAGCAATGCCTACTATTATGTAGTAACTGATGTATTAATTTTAGATAACAAGCAATACATAAAAATAGACCCAAATCCATTTAATGATCATGCCATTTTAAGGTTTGTATTAAATGGTTATAATACTTTACAACTAGAGATTTTCCAGATAAGCACTGGCAATAGAATACTAAGTAAACCCAATTTATATTCTGAAAGCAATATTCAGTTAGGTCATATCAGCAATGGATATTACTTATTTATTTTTACAACGCCCGATAATAAAAATCGTTATCAATTTAAGTTGCTAAAATTATAGTTTCTTACTGGCAGTCAGAGAAGGGTATAAAACTTGGAAAAATTAAACTTTATCCTGAATAGTAATTCATGCAGAAGCCAACCATTTTGGGAATACCATTTTTAACAATAAAAAATACAACTACAAAATCCTGGCTACACTCCTTCTATTTACTTACAAGTAATATATTTTAATAATTATATTTTTGGGGTATATCAGGTGCTGAACAATCAACAAAGCTTACTTTTATCAAAATTTACAATATGGCTCGAGGAAAAAGCTGCATTCTATTACTTGTGCTCATCTTGGGCGCCACTAACTTGTTCGCACAAAACGCCGAGTTAAAAACAGTAACCGACTCCAATTTGATTGAATACGTGGTACCCAAATTCATGAATGAAATTACTGACTATGACATTTATATGACTCCTCATTATAAAAGATTTGACTTCGAATCTGATGACAAAAAAGTAAAAATTTTTGTGTTGATCAATTTTAGCTATAAATATATTTTTAAACTAAATCAAACTTATTTAAGCCTGCTAAAAAATAAGGAGCTAAAAGTGGAGTATAAAAGGCTATTTCCAAACAAATATTTCGTATCAGGTAATTTACTCAACGGCAATATCCTTTATACGTTTTGTTACGAAAAAGACGGTTATGGGTACACTTATGAAATAGAGTATGACAAAAGCTATACAAAATTTTTCAATAAAAATTTAAATGACATCATTAAAGGGTTTAGGATTTTACAATAATTATAAAGTAGTGAAAGCATAGTTGATTAAATTCAATTATATTTGACTAGCCAAATTAGTGGAATATAGGGTAGCTAATTATTTTGTTTTTTATAAATTTTAAATTCATTAAATTTTTCTCATTATTATATTTCAACATTTAATTAAACTTTCGCATTTATATTATTAGTATCACTTTATGTTTTTATTCCCATTTATATACCTTGTTGCTTTTTTAAAAACCTTAAAGGATTTCGGGGGAAAACATGCATCCGCACTCATTATTTTTATTTGCATTGGACTGCCTATTTATATTAATGCCTTATCGGTAACCCATATGTATGGTTTTGATAAAGCCATCGGCGTCATGCAATCCCTTAAAGAAGTGGTGGTGCTTATTTCACTAGGTTTAGCCGTATGGCAGTTAAATAAACAGCCTAGGTTTAAAACCACCGACTGGCTGGTGGCTTCTTTTTTTGTGTATAGCTTCGTTTTTGTTATCCTACCTGTTGGCTCCTACAATTTCATATCAAAGCTATTGGCCTTTAAGAGTCTCTCCTTTTTTTGTTTATTGTATTTTTCAGGAAGACTCATTAATGCAAAGCAAGTATTACTCTCCTCGCCTTTAAAATTAATTGGTTATGTGACCATGGCGGCAGGCGCACTTGTATTGTTTGAATATGCAAGTGACAGACATATACATACCCAAACGGGGTATATGGATTTTTTAATTCATTTTTTCGAAGACGAAACTTCAGGGAACTACGGTTTAACCTGGACCTTTGAAACAGAAACAGGCTTAAAAAGATTCGGTAGTATTTTTGGCAATCCATTAGAAATGGGTGCTAGTATCTTATTAAGTTTATCCTTTGTCCTGGCTTATTTCACCAACAAAGACAATCGATTACAATTAAATAAGTTTGGATCGCTGGTACTACTTGCAAGCTTGGCATGTATCTTTTTTGCTTTATCCAGGGCCTCTTTTTTGGGCTACTTTGTCATGATTGTCGTGTATGCCTTTGTGATTAAAAATAAATGGCTCATTAAATTTTTATACATATCCTTCACTTTTGCAGTATTCTATTTTATCTATTTTATTTCACAAAAAGATATTTACAATTTCGTAGTAGAAACTATTACGTTTACCAACGCCTCTAGCGTAGGACACGTATTAGAATGGATCAATGGAATAACGGCCATGGCAGAAAAACCTTTGGGTTTGGGATTGGGAGAATCAGGAAGAGTTTCCATGTTTTCAAAAGATAATACAGGCGGAGAAAACCAGTTTATTATTACGGGCGTACAAGTGGGCGTACCCATGCTATTATTGTATATGGGTATTCACCTAAGTTTAATGGTGACTGCCTTTAAGAACCTAAAATCTAAAGTGGGAAAAATAAAGCGACTGTCCTTAACCTTATTTTTATTTAAAATAGGTATCCTAATTCCCATGTTTACTTCCAATACAGAATCCTTTATCTATATTAGTTATATCACCTGGTTTTTAGCAGGACTAATGATGAATTTAATAAGTGAGCAGGACGCTGCACAATTAAATTACCAGAATCACAAATAAGAAAATGATTGGCGCAAAAAATCCAATCAACAAACCTTCATACCATTTTAATTCATCGTTCTCTAAAGGTAATATAGGCTTATCGGTAATTTGTATAGTAGGCGTTTCTTGCACTAACGCTGTTTTTGAAATTTCTAAATTCTTTACTAGCTCGGCATATACAGTTGATAAAACCATTTTATCTCTTTGAGATATTTCAGCACTACCCTGTGCAGAAACGTCGGCTGGATTTAAATTTAACAACAACTGCATATCACTCATCGAAGCATACGTTTTTTTGTTTAATAAACGACCAATGCTATCGGTACGATGCTCTAATCTTAAAATATTATTTTTTAACCTGCTTACTTTATTGTTCACATAAAAATCAGTGGCATTTTTAATGATGCGCTCTGATAAGTATTGGCTGAACTTTTCATCATTGGAACTAACACTTACTTTAAAGAAGCCTAATTTTTTATCCGGCTTACTCACGCTAAATTCTTTTTTATAAACACGCTTAATAATATCTGATAATAAACTATCTCTTAAGCGTACTGGAATTTTAGTATCCTTAAATAGGACCACTTTGCCTACTTTGCTATCCGAAGCCCACTTGGTGCGTAATTGATACACATCGGCATATCTATCTGCTAAAACATAATTGCTGTCTTTTTCAAATGGCGTTAACAAAACCTCCTGCATCATGGATTTGCTTTTTAACAACTCCAACATATTGTCTCCAGAAATTACCGAGTTAGAAGCACCCGCCATACTAGAAATGTCTATCCCTATTTGACTACCCAAGGAGGAAAGCAAACCACCTCCCGCTTTACTTTCTTCAACCAAAAAAGTAATTTCAGAATGATACTTAGTGTGTTTTATAACAGTGTATGCAATGCCTATAAGGCCCCCAATACATCCAATAAGAAATAATAATTTATAGCGCTCCTTTAGGGTCACTACTATCTTATTAAATATACCGCCTATTATATTTTGAGCCGAATTGTTTTTAGAATCAGTTTGCATAATTGGTAAAGTTCTATTTTTTAAACTTACTATTGTTTTAGAATGGCTGCAATGGTTACTAAGCCAGAAACAATGGTAGTGATGGCCCCAAGCTGTGCTACTGAAAATGTACTTTCTTTTTCAGGCACTTCTGGAATAAATATTTTACTTCCTGGTTTTACAGAAGGATAAAATCTCATAAACAAGAATCTACTGCTTTTACGATTAATACCATTCCCGTATTGAACATACGCCTTTGCCAAAGAAGCTTTGTTTTTCACGCCGCCCGCTGCAGAGATATAGGATTTGAAGCTACTTGAATTGTATCTTACCAATTGAGGATTATATACCGCTCCGGTAATTTCAACAAATGGATCGTTACGAGAAATAAATAAACTGTCTCCTGGCAACATTAATAAAGCCATGTCTTTTTCGGCATTCTTATGAAGGTTTACACCAATACGCGTGCCATTGCGGAAAACTCTTAAATCCTGTAAAGAGCCATATTGTGTAAGGCCTCCTGCACGGTCAATTATATCTTTAATGGTTTCGTCACGACGCTCTAATGCAAAATTGCCTGGGAACAAAACTTCACCACGCACTTTTACATCTCCTAAAAATTTATTGTTTAACAACTTTGGTACATAAATATAATCCTGTGCCAATAATTCAAATTTAGCATCTGGATTATTTAAAGCACTGTCAATACTTAACTTGCTAATTTCAACTAATTTATTACTTAGCACATCGGTTTTGTCAATTTGCAAACGAGAAAGCTCCACTCTATGAAAAGCAGCATCATTGGCAAAACCACCTGACAAAGCAACTAAATCCTCAATGGTCATTCCTTTTCTATACAATTGCTTTCCTGGATTGCGCACATTACCTTCAATGGTTACATATTGTTGATCCATTAAATCCTGCTTCGCAAAAACAATCACAGAATCCTCGGTTTGTAAATTAATATCTGATTGTGTGCCTGCATTTAATTTATTTAAATCTACCGACAGCATGCTTCTTTCTTTATTGGGAGATACTCTTTTAATCACCGCTCTAGATAAAAAAGCATCCGCTCTTAAACCGTCCGCTTTAGTTAGCAAGGCTTTTAAACTTAAGTTAGGTGTATAGCCATACTGACCAGGCCTAACCACTGCACCCGTAATGGTTACTTTGTTCTCAAAGCTAGGCTCCATTTTATCGGCGTAAATAGAATCGTTTTGTTGCGGAATATAATTCGCAAAGCTACTTGCCTCAATATCCTTATATACTTTTTCGCGGCTATTTTGTTGAACAATTTTAATGCGGTCGGTGAATGCCAGTTCATTAAATCCACCGGCATAATCAATGGCTTGTTGTAAATTATCGGTAGGTAATAATTCATAAATCATTGGACGTTTTACTTGGCCGCCCAAGGCCACTCTTTTTAAATTAGGCACAAACACCAACACATCCTGGTCCTGTAAACGAATGTTTTCAGGCATAATTCCTTTTTGTAAAAAAGGATACAAGTCAACAGTATGAATTACTTTATTGTCTCTTACTAAATTAATGGCTCTTAAACTACCGCGCTCGGTAGGACCCCCTGTTAAATACAATACATTAAAAACCGTAGCCAAAGCAGACACTTGGTATCCACCAGGACGCTCCACTTCACCCACCACAGTAACACGAATGCTACGCACATTGCCTAAACTAATATTTAATTTAGTGCGACCCATAGATAATGCAGGATAAGACGACGCCATTTTATTGGCAATTTTTTGTGTTGCTTGTTCAATGGTCAAGCCATTCACTGCAATCAAACCAACATGCTCTACTTTAATATTCCCATCCTTGTTTACTTTCGCCTCTATCTCTGTTTCATTCATGCCGTATAAGGAAATCACTAATTCATCGCCCGTACCTAACACATAGCTTTGAGGGGTAGTGACATTGAAATTAGGTTGAAAGTCGGTATTGGGATTGCTAAAAAAATCATACCCATAATATTTTGAATTAGAACGCACAAAGGGCACTTCGTTTATCCAACTTGAATCGTTCATAAACATGGAGGAATCCTTAATAAAAGGCTTGGCACCAAATTTTGCTTTTTGTGCTGTTTGTATCCCTAATAAACGCTTTTTAAAAACACCCACTTCAGTAGGGTTCAGTCCTTTTTGGATCATTGTTTTTACCGCCTCGGACTCCGACATGCCTTTAGCACTAAATTGTTGCCAAACCTGCATCATTTGTTGATCAGATAACTGGCTGATTTTTACGTTTTTTAAATCCTGGGCTTGAAGGGTGCTCGCAAAAGCCAAAAAGCTTATCGCCAATACAGCAATCCCCTTATTGAACATTCTATTCATTATTGTGATCTTATATATGTAAAAGTACTAAAATTTATTCCAGTAAACGCCTAAGCTGGCTTCAGGAAGCGTTTTCATCGCTCCATTATGGGGCTTTTGATAGGTATTGGCCACAGCCATCCTAAACTGCACATTGTTCCATAAAAAATAGCTTGCTTCCAAGCCTAATTTGCTTCTTTTGTATTGAGGATCAAAGCCAAAGTTGGGCTGAGGTTGGGCAAAATATTGTTGTTCAACCGTACCGGCCCCACCCTTGCTCATGAGCATCATATACCCCGTAAGCACCCAACTAGGTTTGGGGCGGTATTTTGCACTCAACCAAATTCGGTCGGCATTGTTCCCCATCCAATCGCCTAATGCATAATTGCTGTTGGTATAATTTTGAGCAGGTATAAAATTTCTATACACAAAAGGGTTGATTCTGGAATATTCGGCTGCAGCAGTTAAATTGGGCAAAAGAAAATCAGCAATACTTACCCCCGTTTGAAACCCTATTTGGTTACGTGATTTACCCGTATTAAATAGGGTACCAATTCTTATTTCATCAATAAATAATTGTCCATATAAATGGGTGCGTGGTACTTGATTACGACTGCTAAAGCCCATAAATAGTTGACCATTGGAACCTGATAAAATATTGTCATTAAATTTTTGATTGTCAAAAGCTTTAAAAAAAGTAATGGGCATTAAATAAGCCAACTCTAATTTATCACTGTAAACAATAGATTCTCCAACATTAATTTTAAGTCCCGGCATCACTGTAAACTCCACCGAATGCATGGCATAAAATTTAGGAATAAATTTTTCACGCATACCGCCATATACTGAATTGCCTGTACCATAGGAGGCAGCGGAATCAATCACCCCACTCTGCAACCAAGCATGCATATAATTAAACTTAAACCATTTTGTAGGTTGGTAGTTTAAAGCAAAAAAAGGATAAGCGGGCGCTTTATCCGACAATACAATATTACCCGACTTGCCGTAGCCATAAATATTTTGATCCTGCCCTGCGATAATATTTCCTTTGTTAAAACGATAGCTAATGGTCGCATTCATTTGGCTATAATTCAATAAACGAGGATCGGTTGTTTGTTTACGCACCAGGCCTGGTAAGTCATTGTCCATGCGCACTGCGTCATATCGGCCGCGTTCATTAATGTCCTGATAACTCATTTGAAAACCAATACGATTGCCTGCGTAACCCATTAATTGAATACCTAATGCTTGTGCACTAATTGAATTTCCATTTACTACTTGTTCGGTTACCTGAAGCATTGGATCTAGGATCAAACCAAAATCCTTGTCCTTGTATAAAAAAAGATATTGTTCGTCTTTTGGCTTTTTAAAAAAATGATTAAAGGAAGGAGCCACTTTGTTATTAGGCATGAAACTACTGTCCTCTAATTTAAATCCATTTAAGAAAAAAGCCAACTCTTGCTTTTCAACATTATTTAATTGTGGATTATTTTTTAAAGATTGTAATAAAGTAAATACTTGCTTACGATCAATGGGCTTTAGTAAATCATTAAAGTCAACATATCCTTTTTGGGCCATAATTTCTAAATAAGAAATTAAGTATTGTTGATGCGTAACTGTTTGTGCCTTTAGGGAATGCAGGTTACAAATAAAACAAAAAGCAATAATGAAGGAAAGCCCTTTTTGTAAAAATGTTTTTTTCATTAGTAAGCGCTTTTATCGCGCAACATTTTAATAATGGTTTGTAATATAATTTGAAGGTCTAAAGTAAAGGACCATCTATGAATAAAATAAAGATCAAAATTAACACGCTGTTCCATTTCCTCATGCGTGCGCACTTCCCCACGGCAACCATTAATTTGTGCCCAACCTGTAATACCCGGCTTCACCATATGGCGTTTTAAATAATTGGCAACGCTGTTCATGGACTCGAGGTTCATAGGGGTAGGATGCGGTCTTGGGCCCACCACCGACATTTCACCGTTGAGTACATTCCAAAACTGGGGAAGTTCGTCTAAGCTAAACTTGCGCAATAGTTTACCCAGCTTAGTCACCCTAGGGTCATTGCGCGAGGTTTGCTCAAAGTCCTCCTGGTCCTTTCCATTATAGCCATGAGCGGTATGCATGGTTCTAAATTTATAACACATAATGGGTGTATTGTTCACCCCCCAACGTTCTTGTTTATAAAATACAGGACCGCTAGAATCTAATTTAACCAGTAGGGCAATAATAGGAAAAAGCCACCAGCCGATAATAATAAAAAATAAGCTTGCAAATATTTTATCGAAAATGCTTTTGAAAATTTTGTTCTCCCATTTGTCTAAGGGAAGTTCATTTAAATTAATCACCGACAACATACCCAGGTTATCCATTTCCTCGGACTTGACAGTAAGGTCAAAAAGCACTGGCATTAAACGTACTTTAATGTGCAGGGCATCACAAATATCAACACAATAATGAATGGCTTCTGGTTGACTACTTGGTAAAGCAATAATTACTTCGTCCACATGTTGGCTTTGCAATTGTTGCTGAAGTGTATCTAGCTTCCCTAAATAATGAATGCCTTCCTCTTGGATAGGTGTATCATGAATAAAGCCAATGCACTTATAGCCATAATAAACATGCTCAGAAAGTGTTTTATTAAAATCAATGGACGACTTGTTGTAACCCACAATAATAACGGAGTCATAAAGATCCCCTTCGTAAAACGCAGAGTGTTGTTTTTTTCGAATATAATATTTGAGGAGCGTAGATAGAAAAAAGTGGATGCCTACAAATATGCCAAAATGAAATAGGTTGGCATAATCCGATTTAGTTAAAAATAAAAAGGCACTTAATAAAATTACAAAAAGTACACTAGCGTATAAGTTGAATAAAATTTCTTCAGAAAACTTTTTGTAAATACGATTTCGGTAAAGACGACACTGGTGTGCAGCGATAAACCAAAATCCTAGTATTAAACAGGTAAATAAAAAATCGGTGAAGGATTTAGGAAACAAAAAGTTTTGGTGTTTCGTATAAATTGCAGCAAATAAGGAAAGGAGCAAACTAATTGCATCAATGCCTATTTGATTCTTTTTATAAAAACGTTGTTTCCAATGCATGCGCCTAATTTTTGTTCGCCAAGGTTTTTAGGTGATAAAGGTATAAACTGGAAACCGTTTCCCAAGTATATTTTTCATTAATTCCCAAGTGAATTTCGTTGCGTCTGGTTTGTAATAAGGCAGCGTTATCATCGGCCCAATTAAACCAGGCTTTACTAGAATCGGGTGATTTTTGAAAATAGAATCCAAATTTTTCAGATTGTAACACTTCTCTACTAAATACGGTATCCAAAGCAGCAATGGCACAACCATTGGCCATGGCTTTTAATAAGGTTGGATTGGTGCCCCCAAATTCATGGCCATGCATATAAGCATAACAATATTTATATAAGCTCGCTAAAATTTCAGGACTACGCACATAACCCGTAAATACCAAACGCGGGTCCTGATAGGATCTAATTTTATTGGCATACGCATCGGCGTAAGGCACATCTCCCACAATCACTAATTTTTTAGTGCTGTCTGAATTGATAAAACCTTCTATAATTATATCGGCATTGTTGTCTGGAATCATTCTGCCAACAATTAAATAATAATCGCTGCCTACTAAATTCCATTCCTGCAATAATTGAGCATTGGCACCCACACTTGTTTCTGCGCCATAGGTAATCACTTCGGATTGAGCGCCAAATTCTTTCAAATAAATAGCTTGCATTGCATCGGCATCTGTAATGAGCAAGTCATTAAAACGTACACTCATTTTTGCAGCCCATTTAAAATAGGTAGCACCGAACCCTTTCCACTTGGGTCTGAGCCATTCAAGTCCATCTACATTCATCATAGTGGGTTTACCAAACAAACGGGTAATTATACCAAAAGGACCATTGCTTACATTCAGCACCAATACAACATTGTTTTTGGAAAATACCACATGCCAAAAGGCAAGAAAAGAATGTAAGGGCTGCGCCAAAATTTTAGAAGCAATGGTGGGAATGTACACCAAGCGAACACCATTCACCATTTTGGGTTTATCCTTAAATAGGTAGGCATGGCAATACACTGTCAACTCCACATTTTGGGCAGGCCATCTTTCCGCCAAAGCCTTCACTAAAGTTTCATATCCACTATACACAAAAGGATAACCGCGTGAACCAATGATGGCCACCCTTAATGGTGCATTAGGTATAGAAGAAGTATTTTTTACAGAAGACATTAAAGAAAACTAAGTTTTACTGATGGGTTGTTCAAAAACAGCTACAATATTTTTTTCGAAAGCGGCAGCACTAAAATAATGTTCCACTCTTTTTTTACCTGCCTCCCCTAAGGATTGTAATTTTTCAATTGGTAAAATGCTTTCGATTTTTTCGGCAGCCACCCTACTGTCATTTAAAGGAATAAAAATACCAGTAGCCGGATGCACTTTATTATTGAGTAAATTTTCTGCTTCGTTTAATTCGCCAATCACCATTTCCAAGGCACCCCCTTGCGCAGTCGCAGCAACGGGCAAGCCATATTGCATGGCTTCTAAAACAACGGTAGGCAAAGGATCGGGTTGTTGACTAGGTAAAATTAACAATTGAATGGATCGATAAAACAATGCCATGTCCTCCACCAATCCAACATAAAAAACACGATCGCTTAACGCATTGTCAAGGATGGCTTTTTCCATTTCAACTTGCAAATGTTCATAGCCCGGAAAAGGATCCCCCGCAATAATAAAATACAAGGGAGGCTGGTGTTCGTTATTTTTATTTTGTTGTGCACGATGCAAAAGCGCCTTCGCAATATCAATGAAATAAGTTTGCCCTTTCCAAAAATGAATTCTTGCCGCCATACCAACCACGATTGCGTCGCTAGGAATAGAAAGCTTGGTGCGTAAACTAAGTGTATCGTTGAAAGTAGCGTTAGAATTATTATTAGAATTAGTGTTAACTGTGTCGCTTGGTGTGGAACTATGTGTATCGTTGATAGTTGAACTTCCTAAATGATCGTCGTTGATGGCAGGGAGGCCATTGTAAATTTGATGCATGGTGGGTGTAGCATTGCGGCCCTTGGGTAAAGCGTCCTGCCAATGCGCTTCAACTGCTTTAGATACAACAATAATTTTATCGGCCCAGTTGCGTAAACGACTTGCTAAAAACGTATGCAAGAAAACGGGCTTTTCAATAATCTCATGTACATGCCAAATATGTTGTAGGTTTTTTTTCCTAGCAATATATCCACCTACTAATACCGCAGCCGTATTGGAATAAACAGTATCAATTTGATGACTGTCAATGAAGGCACTCAACGCCTTAACAGCAGTACCCCATTTTTGATACCTATTCAATACGCCCGACACATTAAAGTACTTGCGCCTAAGAATAGCCAAGTTAATAATTTGTACTTCAACGCCCAGCTTTTCCAATTCAACAGACAAAGGACCTTCACTTGACAAAGCCACAACAGTAGTATGGCCCTGCTGTTGTAACAGCTTAACAGTTTGTAAAAATATTTTACTCGCTCCATAAATATCCGAGGAGCTATGTAATAATAAAATGCGCATTAATACTTGTGAATCATCATTTACTTACGTGACTTGATCAGTTTAGCCGGAACACCGCCTACTACCGAATAAGGAGGGACCGACGCTGTAACTACCGCACCTGCGGCCACTACCGAACCTTTACCAATGGTTACTCCTGCAGTAATCACTGCATTGGAAGCAATCCAACAATCATCCTCGATAACCACTGCTAATTTTTCAACACCCTGCTCCTTAATAGTAAGGGAAGGATTGTCAAATACATGGTTCTCGGCATAAATACTTACGCGAGGGCCCATCATCACATTATTGCCAATGGTAATTTTTCCTGAGCAACCAATATAATTGTAAGGGCCAATATTTGAATGATCTCCTACTACCAACCCATCCCCAATGGGACCACCATAAATATTAGCAGGACGAATAATTGCATACTTGCCAATGGTTACTCGATTACCTAATTGGATACCTGCCGTGGCTAAACAATTGAGTTCAGCACCGTCTTCAATAATGGTATCTCTACCAACAAACAAATTGCGGGGATAACGAATAACCACATTTTCACCAATCAATAATTTTCCTTTAGCTGCACCCATAACAATACGCTTCCAAGTTCCTCTTAAAAAAAAGGGGACTAGATAAAAATAGGTAAGCAACTTGTTTTGTACCGACCAATTACCAGCAAAACGTTTGGTGTTAGGTTTCATTGAATATAAAAATACAGTTTAAATTATAATTTTGACAAGGCAGTTTCAATTTCCTTAGCTGCCTTGGTCCAAGAAAATAATGCCAATCTTTCTTTCCCTTTTTGAACCAAGTCCTTTTGTAAGGAAGCATCTGTAAGGATACTTTGCATACCATTGAAAAGTGCTTGCACATCATGGGGAGCAAAATACAAAGCGGCATTCCCTGCAACTTCGGGCAGGGCTGAGTTATTGGCACAAATAACAGCAAGGCCCGCATTGAATGCTTCTAATACGGGTAAACCAAACCCTTCATTCATGGAAGGAAATACATAAGCAAAAGCACATTGATAAACGCTGGCTAATTCTTCGGCCTCCAAATAGCCCAAGCGCACAATTGCATCTTCCAATTGTAATTGCTTTATGCAGGCATTGATATAGGGAGCGTCATTTAATTTTTCTTTCACCGGGGTATTGCCCACCAATACCAATTTAAGCGCTGGATTATTTTTATACACTTGCGCAAAAGCGGCTAATAAAGTGGTGATATTTTTTCGCTTCTCCAATACCCCTACATGTAAAAAATATTTTTGTCCAACCAATTGTGGAACAAGGGAAGCCAATTTTGTTTGAGGATCGGATAATATAGGAAGCGTTTTAGCTGCTTCATGTACAACCAAAATTTTATGTGGGGCAAAGTTTTCAAAATGTAAAATACGTTGTTTGGCGTATTCTGTTGGCACAATGAGCAGGTCGGCCTTTTTTGCAGCCGGCACGCCAATTAAATGAAATAGTTTAAGCCAAATGGCATTATAATGTTCGGGGCTCTCCCAAAAAAAAGCATCATGTAAAACAGCAATGGTTTTAAGCGAGCCGCTATTCCATCTTTTTTTATACGGTAAAAAAAAGTCGGTACAAAAAAGGTGTGTGCAATTATTTTTAAGCGCTAAGCGAGGAAGGGTAATTTGTTTCCACCAAAAAAAACGAATATGCTCCAATGCTTTTAAAAATTTATTGCTGCCTCTATACACTTTACGCTGGGTATCCAATAAAACAATATTTGCATTAGGCAAATTTTGCCAAGCTTTAATAAGTTCAACCAAATAGGTTTTTGCTCCTGTTTGTGCAATTTGTAAATCACGTATGTCAATCCCTACTTTCATCAATGCTTGAATTCTTAAAAAGTAATTCCTAATTTAAAAATAAAACTATCCAAATCATTGGGGTTGCTCAATCCCAATCCCGTAGCGTTACTAGGCTGGGTATATTGATAATTAAAAGAGCGTTTCATACCAAGGGTACCAGAAAGGATAAAACCTTTATATGGCATATCTGCCATAAAGCGAAACCCATAATCCACCCATTTACTTACACTGGGATTGCTGTATGCTAAAGCAGATTCAAAAAACACCCCATCATGTGTCACTGTGTTTAATTGAAGACTATATATTTTGAGGCCGTCAATTTTACTAATGCGTACTATTTTTCCATTACCTCCTAAGCCCAAAGTAGCACCCATTATTTGTCCTTCATTGGTATAGCCCTGAATGGCCCTGCTGTGCACATACCAACTACCTGCACTTAACAAAGGCCAGGAAGGAGGTTGTTGCATACGGGTATATTCGGAAATGATTTGCCAATACTTTTTTTGGTTGGCACTCAATTTAAATAATTTTCTAAATCCTAAAGTATAAGCGCGCGAATGATCTAATCTTTGAATGGCATCTCTTAAATTATAATAGGCGTCGTTGCGTCCCCACTCCACATAAAATTCAGCATGTGCGGGTTGCATTAAGTAACGCATAAAAAAATCACCATACTGATCCCTGTCTTGTTCAATATCATAATTCGCATCGGCAGCACGTGACACATTATTGAACAAAGGAAAATACTGATTGTTTAATTGCAATACCCTTTCCGGTTCCTGCACCACCCTCACTACACCAATACTTAAGCCTTTAATCCATTTGGGACTATATACAATGGATGCCCCATTGTAATACCTTCTGCCAGGAGCAGTAGCAGAAGAAACTTCTGCTAAATTTTGATAGGCCGGATCCATAGGATCTAAGAAAGCGCCAATAATTTGCCATTCAAAATTACCAATGGGCGTTTTAAGTGGACGCCTGCTATTAAATGTTGCATGAATAAAGCCAGGCGCATGCGCGCTCATCATAAAAGGATTAAATACCGAAGGACCCCATGTAATATTCTCGGAGCTAATCCCTAAGGAAGCGGGGCCTGCATTTAAACGAACACTTGAATTGCCCCAATACATTTTTTGAAAATTGGGTGTACCGGTAGTATTGGCAAAGTCTTTATTTGCTGCGCTCACCCATTGAGGTTGCAATTGAATAGTGAGCGGTCCTATTTTGGTAAACACTCCTGCCGAAGCCATTACCTGATAACCGCTACTAGCAAGCATGGGCCCATCTAATTCCTGGAATGGAATACTGGAAACCCATTGTTGATTGATTTGTACCGGCAATAAAGCCAATTGTATGAATGGATTTTTTTTGCCTAAAAAAGATTTGGTGAACTTTAAAGGATAGGTTCCTTTTTGCATTTGAATGGGCTGCACCATAAAACTATAATTCGAATCCACTAAGGGTTTACCTAGTGAATCCTTTTGTCCCAACAATTGTAAACGACGTGTTTGGTCATTTCTAAATTCCTGGTCTAAGGAAATAGTTTGTGACATAGTTACTTTAGTTACGCAAAGCGCCAACAAAAGCAATACACCCAATTTGTAATTAAAGGAAGGCTTAAGCAAACGCAGCTCCTTTAATAAAAATAAATTCAAAAAATAAAATTGATCATTGTTTGAAAAACCAACAGTTTAAAACTGTAGTCAATGTAAAAATACGTTCAATAACAGGATTACTTATTTTTCCAAAAGCCATAAATGCCTTTTTCCAATTCATAGCTGTCCCAAGATTTTTGAGGACGCAAAGGTTGTTGCTTTGCCCAATGCCACATATCGGTTAATCCTTGTTCCAAAGTAGTTTTGTCTTCGTAGTCTAGTAAAGTAACGCTAAGCTCATGAGAAGGAAGTGCGTCTTTCACTTCATGGCGTGCTTGCTCATGTTTAATTTCACCGTTACCAATTACTAGCTTTAAAGTTTCAGCAGCGTCTTTAATGCTCCAATATTTCCAGCTACCGATATTGATAATTTTGTTTTTAGCACGTGCATCATTGCCTGCTTTCCATAAAGGCAGCAAACAATCGTCGATGCAAGAAAAAGCACGTTGTTGTGCACCGTCGCCAAAAATGGTAAAAGGCAAACCATTAATATGTTGGTACATCCAAATGCCTAAAACATTTCGGTAGCGATCCCAAATATTTTGATTACGTCCATACACATTGTGTGGGCGAATAATACAAAACTCTAAACCATGTTGTTCGGCAGCAATTTGAATATCCATTTCACAGGCATACTTTGCCACTCCATAAGGATCAATAGGACTAGGCTGATCCGTTTCTTTAAACGGAGGTTGGCCATGACCATATACCGCCATGCTGGAAGTAAATACCAAACGACCAATACCATGTTCAATACATGCATTCACCACATTGGCAGTAGCAATTAAATTACTATTGTAATTGTATTTACGAATAAAGGGGCTTAAGCCTTCGGCAGCATAGGCCGCAAAATGATACACGATACTTACTCCTTCAAACAAAGGTGCAATCGTATCCTTGCTTAAATCCATTGGATGAAACTGTACTTTACTAGGCACATATTCCTTGTACCCTCCCGATAAATCATCAATTCCAATAATGGTGTACTCTGGGTGATTTTCAATAATCCATTCTGCCATTCTAGACCCCAATAAACCTGCTACCCCTGTTATAATTATTTTACTCATGCTTGTTTTGTTAAATCAAAATTACGAAAGCCCCTGTGTTAATCCTTCCAAAATCCCTTTATTCCATGCCAGCCATTTTTGCCATCGCGCCCTAAAAATAAAATAGAATCCTATGCTAAAAAAATAAAAAGCATGAAACAACACCACCGTAGGTATCGCCCACCAGGGGGTATGCTCTTTTAAGCACCAAATCCGGTTGCGCGCATTCAAAAAATGTACTTTTGGACTCACAAACCCTTCCTTCCCTTTTTCTTTTGTTTTGTGGGACATGCCAGCAATATGATAAATGACCGAACTAGGTTCATAGGCCAATTGATACCCCGCTTTTTTTATGCGAAAAGATAAATCTACATCCTCGTAGTAAATAAAAAAATCTTCTTTCAACAAACCTATCTTTTGTAAAACACTTGCGCGAATCATAAAAGCACAACCCGTAATCCAGTCAATGCGTTTTGGTTGATGAGTGGCCGAATGGGTGTCGTCGCGCTTATTGTAATCGATGGTGGAACAAATACCCAACCAAGGATTGTATTTGGTACCAGCGTTCCAAATTAAATTTTTATCATGGTGAAAATAAATAAGGGGCTGCACTGCACCAATATGCTCGTTGCTTTGCATCTTCCCAATTAAAGGTGCTAAAAAATCGGGTGCCACTTCCACATCATTGTTCAGCATCATAATAAATTCATAGCCCTTGTCTAATGCATATTGCATTCCTAAATTATTGCCTCCCGTAAAACCTTTATTGATTCCTGATTTTAACAAAATAATTTCTGGA
This sequence comes from Bacteroidota bacterium, assembly GCA_947457075.1. Classification (GTDB taxonomy): domain Bacteria; phylum Bacteroidota; class Bacteroidia; order Chitinophagales; family Chitinophagaceae; genus Sediminibacterium. Next base: position 121,003 of record CANGUG010000002.1, on the reverse strand, counting down.
AAAGTATTTTCCAATTGTTGCGCCGAGTCGTCGGCCGAGCCATTGTCCACAACAATGCAATCATAATTTTGAAAACTCGTTTTTTGCAATGAGTGAATAGTATCCCTGGTTAAATCAAAACTATTCCAGTTCACAAGTACGATGGCTAATTGTTTAGGCACTAATTAAAATGATAGATTAAATTAAGTTTACCAATAAATTGTTGTTTGTCTCTACCAGGTACAAAATAAGTAGTAGCTGGTTGAAACAACTCCCAATTGTAATTATTGGTTTGAACATAAGTAATACGTGGACCCAAATCCCATTTACCAATAGTCCAATCTATTTTTAAACTGGTCGCAAAGTCCACATAAAATCGCCTAAAATCACCTGAGTTGGTAAAGGAGTACACATAAAAATCATTATTGTGCAAGCGACGCTCCCCACTCATACCAATACGGTTATTGCCTCTACGCCAATTCAGCTCAATAGTTTGTGAAGTGCCCCCTGGTCCAATGCCGGCGCCAATTAGTTTTCCATTATTGGTATAGCCCTGACGTACATAGGAACCCAGGTACCAACTAGGTGGTGCTCCCGTAGTGAACTGTTCGGCCACTGTTAGCAATTGTAGGTTGGCCATTTCGGCTTTAAATTCCCAAAAATGTTTTTGTTGACTCGTAAATATTTTACTTAATCCCAACACATTGCCCATTCCTTTATCGGGTTGTATTAACCAATTGCGCAAACTGGTTCTATTTAAATTCCAACCCCACTCACCATAAATTTTAGCTTGCACTGCAGGTAGTTCATAATTAAAATAAAAGGCAGTTAAGGTAATGGGTTGATTCAGTTGTTCGTTAGGTAAACGATAAATAATATTTTTGATTGGAATATATTGCGCAATACCATACAGCTGATCCTCATATTGTACAAAGGATTGTTCCACACCTAGTGTTAAATTTTTAAACCATTTGGGAGTATATTGAACGTGCATGGCCTGAAAAGAACGACTGCGATTTTCCTTAGGAGCATACAATTGTTGTCCATTATATTTTAAATACGAAGCGGGGGGAGCATGACCATTGTTGATTAATTGACCCCAAATAAATTCATATTGAAAGCTTCCAATTTTTGTTTGAATGGGTTTTTTATTAGACAAACTAATATGTGGAAATCCAGCAGCATTATTGGAAAGAATTAAAGCATTTCTAAAACCAGGTCCCCACCATTTATTCGCAGTAGAAAATTGTACAGAAGTATTTTTGAAAGAATATTTTAAGAAAGATTGACCGCCAAATAATTTTGTGTACTGCGTATTACCCATACGTTCAGGCAACTCAATAAAATTATAGAAGCGGTAATAATCTCTCCAATGTACTTTGTCCTGTACTTCATTAAAACCATCATATTGCAAATTTTGCGCCAATACAATTTCGGGAGCCAATTGCAATTCTACATTTTTCCATTTAAAGTTTACTCCCCCATTTAAATATTGTTGATAGCCCTTAGCTAGGATCATGGAACCTTCGTTCCAATCATAGGGATGATCCCCTACCCATTGAATGGTGGTTTTAAATGGAAGTACTTTTACTACAAGCGAGTCTTTCAATTTTCTATTAATCAACGAGTCAATTTGTGCATTGCTATTTGCTGCAAACATCAGCAGCAGGAATGAGGCCATCAATGATTGTAGGAATTTATTGCTTCCCATTATTCAGGCCTTTTAAAATTAAAAAGTAAATAAGCAAACAACTTCCTTCTATAATAATGGGATAATAACCTGCAACCTGGATAGGCAAGCCTAAATACATAAATACCACAAATAAAATAGCCACTAACAAAACTAAAATTCCAGCGATAAAATAAGAGAAATACTTTTTTTCTAATAACAACTCCGCCACATTTAAAACGTTCAAGGAAATTAGTAAAGGTACTGGTGCAATTAATTTTAACAGTACCGTTGCTTGGTTAAAGAAATCGGCATTAGAAGCTTCTTTGCCCCACAATAAAATAATTAAAATTTGTTCTGGGAAAAAATACAGCACTGCTCCTGCACATAAACAAAGCACTGCTAATATTTTATTTTGTTGTTTTTTTAATTGCGCCCAATGATCAAAACCTTGTTGATGCGTTCCTACAGCATGAGGCATAACCGCTACACTATATGCATTCACCATCATCCTGCCACTTGAAATAAGTTTATCAATTAAACCGTAGGCGGATAAAAAAACAGGCGTAACAAAATTAGGAAGTGCAAATAAAAACAAGGACTGTTGTAAATGCACTGTAAGCCCATTGCCTAATACCAAACTTTGTGCTTTAACTAGTTGTTTTATTTTATCAAAGCTAGGAAGGTTACTAAAAATATTTTTTATATAAAAAGTGGCTTGTACATATTTTAAATGCAATAAAAACACACCAGTTCCTGAAACCAATAATGCAATTGCTACAATATGTTCATGGGTTCTGAAAATATAAATGGCTATAAATACCGCAACGCGTATGGCTACATTTAGTAAACTATAATTTCGCACATTGTAAGTTGCAATCAAAAAATATTGCGGATTGATAAATTCAGAAAGTAGTAATGGAATTGCGCACAAATAATATATGCCATTGTTCACAACAAATGGAAGTAAGCTACAAACAAGCAAAGCAAACAGCAAAGCCCAAAAGCGCAAACTCAATACTTGCGCTGCAATAGTAGGATAGTTTTCCTTATTTTGTTCTTGTCTAATTTCTACTACAGCCGTTTGACTAGTACCAAAATTGATAAATATACTAGCTAATACTCCAAAAGAAAGCACTAAAAAGTAAGTGCCCACCAATGTGGTATTGGTATTGTGAACCAACAATGGAATCACCATGAGTTGAAACAACGCGTTGGTGATATTTAAAATTAATATAGCCGTAAACTGCCCAATGGCAGGAATATTAAATTTCAAAAAAATGAATTAAGGCGTGTTAATGATTTTGACAATTATTTCACTCATAGACCAGGACTCATCACAAAGTTTATCCGGCACATTGGTTTGCACTAATGCATCTCTAAAACTTATTTTAGCACTGCTACCAGTATGTGAAATGGTTTTTACAATTTTATACACCGAGGTAATATCAATGCCGCTACAATTTCCCACACTTGGTAGGGTTCGCACTGCATTGGTTAAAGGTGGATTATTTACGTTGCTATATGGTAACGGATACGATTGTTGTAAACAATACATACTATTACATGGAGAATTAGAAAAAGTGGAATTCACTAAAGTATTTCCATCTACGGACATTACCCAAATATCAGGACCATCTATTCCTCCTACATTTGTACTTCCATCCCAGCTATCATGAAAAAAGGGAACCACCGTAATTGACAAAGCAGCATGATTGGGTAAATTAGTAAGTTCTACATCAAACCCTCCATTGTTATATCTACCAATAATGGATTGCCCATTCCAATTCCAAATTTTTGCCCCCTTTAAATAACTGGTGTCACCGCTTTTAAAATTATTATTGTACACCACTATTTCCTTGTATCCAGACTTAATGCAGCCAGTAAAAACAAGGCAAATAGCAAATAAACCCAAATTGAATTTAAACATATACAAATTTTTACAAGGCAATGCCTTTCTTAGTCACAGTAAATGAATAAGTTAGCTCGAAAAACGCCTCTGTTTTACTACACTATAAAGATATTAAAATTGGGGGGAAATTAGGCCTTAAAGGTAATGTTTTAGGCGCCTTAAATGATAAAAAAATGGAATTCGGATAGATTATCGATCTTCCAAAGGTTCATTAATATATTTGCTAATATATTGACCTATGAAACATTTGATGAATTGGCCTTTTTTGCTCATCCTTACCCTTGCACTTGGTTGTAAGAAAAATGACGGTCCTGTACAAGGAGGTAAAGACAATTCTATTCCAAGTATTTCAATTTTGGAATTTGGCGCAATTGGAAATGGCGTGGCGGATGAAACAATGGCCTTTGAAAAAGCGCAGCATTTTGCCTATAAAAATAAAGTGGCAATTTTTATCCCTAGTGGTAAATACAAAACAAATATTACTGTGCTTTATGATAGCCTACAATTCATAGGACAAAAACAACCTGAAATGGGGAGTGATAGTTTATACAATGGAGCGATTGTATTGGGGACCATAAATGCCAAAAATAAAAAGCACATAAAATTTTCTAATATAGGAATACAAACTAACAACGATGCTATTGTTAGCGGAGATGGATTAGGTAGTTTACCCCTATTTCAAACCTATTCAAATATTAGTATTTTTGGAGATGGCTTTTTTGGATATCACCACGGAATCCTTTGCCAGTCTGGTTCTGATATAATTATTAGCAATATAAAAGTGAAAAAGTTTTTTCATGGAATAGCCATTAGAACCAGTAATGTTTCAATTGAAAATGTAATTGCAGATAATTGCGGATTTACTTCAATCGTAGTAAAATCAGCTGGTGGTGGAAATGAAAGGGTGCAAAATATAAATATCAATAACGTAACAATTATGGGTGATTCCTTAAATGTTTTTGAAAGAGGAGGAACAATATTGGTACAATCATTTGATGATAATTGTGTAACAAAAAAAATTAATATTAAAAAAGTTACCAGCAAATATGGCGGCGTTGGATTGATAAATATTGAACAAATAAAAGGAAAAGTTGATAGTATAGAAATATCAAATTGTTACGGTTACAAAGCGGGCGACAACCCAATTAGGGCAACATTTGATGTTGTAGGTGGCGCTTCAAATGTTAACTTTACTAATTGCACTTCCTCCTATTCAAATGGCATTGGATACAGAACTAACCCAGAGGCCTCTAATATTAGGGTGATTCAATGTTATGAAAATAACTCAGCTATCAGTGCATTTCAGGGCAAATTTGCCTTTCTGGAATTAAATAATGTCAAATATTAACATTTTTGGGGGCCTTTCCCAAACCAGGGCTGTGGCCTAGTTTTTCATCCAAACTTTTACATCATACAGGATGGAGTTAAGGGAGTGGCCTTTGTCAATGAAGTTTAAGAAGCTATTGAGGGCCATGCCCAGGGGGGTTAAGGTAAGGGTGAGGTAGTTTTTACCAATCACACTGCTAATGGTTTCTTTTTTGTTGCCAAAAAAATAAGTGGTGGGGTGCTTTTGTAATAAAAGGTCGTTGAGTAAATACTGCATAATAACATTACCCGCCTGATCCAACACAAGGGCCACTTCCATAAAAAACAAATTCAATGTTTTTACTTTTTGAAAAATAATTTGACGCAGCAATGCATACAAAAAACCAAAAGGAGCAGTGGTGATTAATAAGCAGGCGGCAATGCAAAAAAGCAAGAAACTCTTAAATAAATGTACGGATGGTTTTTTATTCATAAAATATTTTTTAGGAAAAAAGCTAGATAGAAAATAGCAATACGCTACTCCCTATTTAGTTTGCACAATGTGGCCTAGAATCCTTTCTAGTAAAGCATTTCGGATGTTCTAATGAAAGTAAAAATAAAATTTGGAACCAACTATTTTAATTCTACATTCAATAAAACAAAACAAATTAACATGAAAAACAAAGCACTACTTGTAGGTATTAATAAATACCCCAATCCAAGCAACGAGTTAAGAGGATGTGTAAATGATATCATAGATATGCAACATTTTATTTCAGAAACACACAAAGTATATGAGCGAGAAAATATCAAAAAATTAACCAATGAAAATGCCACTAAAAAAGGAATAGTCACACAAATTAATTGGTTGATTGAAGGAGCACAGGAAGGGGATCAGTTATTATTTCATTATAGTGGACATGGTGCTCAGGCACCTACCCTATTTGAAGCCATTGAAAAGGATGGATTGGATGAGATTATCTGTCCGTATGACTATGACGGCAGCAATGCCACTACATTAAGGGACAAAGAGTTTGCCTTATTGTTTGCCAAAATCCCCAAGGGGGTGCATTTTGTATGGATATCCGACTCCTGCCATGCCGAGGACCTTTCAAGGGACCCTATTATGGGTGGCCAAACGCAGTACCGCAATTTTGTAGGGGCCAATCAATATCCCATAAACCAGGAACAAAGCCATTTGGAAACCCTAGGCAACTTAGCCCCTATTATGAGCCCACTTAATGGTGCATTATTAAGCGCTTGTGCTTCCCATGAATTAAGTGCCGACGCATTTATCGAAAACAGGTATAATGGCGCATTCACCTTTTACTTGCTCAAAAACTTACTGGAGTATGGAGCACATAAACCAATGGAGCTAATTGTACAATTAACCAATATTGACTTACAACATAATGGGTATGATCAAAGTCCACAAAGCGAGGGCCTGATGGAAAAAAAGAAATTCTTTTTATAAAAATAAATTCCACCTAATGAAAAGGAAAAACATGATTCGCTATTTACAAATCAATGTAATAGTAGTAGCCTGTATATTATGCACAGGGATGCTAACAGCACAAACAAAACCCGTAACACTATTACCGAGTGCAGGATTGATTGGCCGCTTACTTGAAATAAAATACACGACCGAATTATTTTTAAGTAGTGAACTAAAAAAAGGAAGTGAGCCCAATATTACAATACAGATGAATAAAAGCAAGGACAGCGCCTTAGGGATATACAATACCCTGCGGTGGAAAATAGATGCACTGGTATATACCCTAAGTGCCGATATGATTGCACGTAATAGCCCGCGCCAAATGCGCTTATTGAATGAATGGTGTGTACAACAACCCGAAAATTTGTATGATAAGGAAGGGTTAGCCGTCCATCCTAAAGCCAGGATACAATTATATAGCAATATGCTGGCCGAGATTGACGCCCTATATCATACCCATGTATTGGTGAATAATTACAGCCATCCCAAAACCCTAAACCTCACCACCAATGTATTTTATTTATTAAAGGACTCTTATACCATTGTGAAAGGGTTGAATGATATGAAAACACAAAAAACAATGGCCTTGATTGAACTACTCGATCATACCAGGCTGTTGAGCCCTGGAGAATTGGTGAAGGGAGGAAAATAAAAAAGGCTGTCATTGGACAGCCTTTAAAAGATTTTAATAAATGATTATGCTAGTGCGTTACCCCCTTACTAAACAAGACATTGGTAAAGGTTTTAATGAGTATTTCAATATCAAATAAGAATGATTTCCTTTGAAGATATTCCTGCTCTAATTTTACTTTTTCTTGTATGGAAATTTCATCTCTGCCATTAATTTGAGCCCAACCCGTAATACCCGGTTTTAATTTTGAAACCCCTGTTGCTACTCTCAAAGCCATTAAATCATCCTGATTGTATAATGCAGGACGTGGGCCCACAAAAACCATTTCCCCTTTTACTATATTAATTAAGTTAGGTAGTTCATCCAGGCTAGTTTTACGTATAAACTTACCAATTTTAAGTAGGTATTGTGCTGGGTTGGTTAATAAGTGTGTTGCTACGTTAGGTGTATTCTTCTTCATACTACGAAACTTGTAAATATTGAAGAATGAGTAGTTAATGCCGACACGATTTTGAGTAAAGAAAATTGGGAAGCCGTCCTCTATGAGGATAGCTACAGCAACTATAAAAAAAATAGGTGCAAAAAGGATTAATAGTAGTAAAGCCAGAAAGCGATTAAGCATTTGTATTGAATGAATGCAATGTATTTATTAAACCATTTCTTGAACTTACAGGCAGTGGTTTGTTAATTGCATTCTTAATTTTTGTATTGGATACAATATAGTTTTCGGTAAGTTTATTTAACCTTTCTGTATTAAGTGGGAGTTTAAATATATCTCCAATTTTGGCAAGAAAATTAATTAAAATTGGAGAGATATTCCAAATTCTATATTTAGAATTTTGGCTTTCAGCAATTAATTTAATGAGATCATTAGTAGAAACAGCTTCGTCATCTGCAATATTATACACCCCAGAAGGTATATCATCCCGTTCAATCAATTCATTTATAATAAACATTAGATTATCAATACTACAAAAAGAGCGTTTATTTTTAAATGCACCTAAAGGCCATGGAATTCCCTTTTTCACTATCTTATATAAAAGATTTAGATTGCCCTTATTACCTGGGCCATGTATCATACAGGGTCTTAATATATAAACTCTTTTGCCTTCTGGAATTGTTTTGCTTAAAATATATTGTTCAGCAAGTAATTTGCTCTTTCCATAATGTGTAATAGGATTCGGGATTTGTTCTTCAGTCAATTCACCATCAATCTCATCAGCTACAGCTTTTACAGAACTCATAGTGATAAAAACTTGTGCATTTGAATTTAGAAATGAATCAAAAAGTGATTTTGTTAATTCCGTATTAACCTGATAGTATTCATTTGAATTGGAAGTATTTTTAAGGTCGTGGGCTTTGCCAGCTAGGTGAATAACTATATCTTGAATTACATTAATTTTTTCAAATTTTGAGTATGTATAAATTTCAAATTTTGAATTAAAATAGTTTACTATGTTTTTTCCAACAAATCCCGTTGATCCTGTAATGAAAAGGCTTTTCATTGTAAGGTTTCTAGTAAATTTAAATATTGACCTACAACTTTTTCTTTTGTATAGTATTGATCAATTATTTTAAATCCTTTTTGGCCTAATTCAAATTTTTTATTTTCATTATTTGCCAATTCTTTTATTGCACGCACAAATTCTTCATCCCGGTTATTTGAAATTAAAATTGAACAATTCAATGGTTCTAAGAAATTATAAAGTGGCGTGTTTTCGCCCGTAATTACAACCATTGGCTTCTTGCAAGCCATTATAGTATAAACCTTAGATGGAAAACCTTCTTGTTCCATTTCTTTACTTATGGATATAAAATGCAGGTCTGCAAAAGAATTTATATAAGGCATTAAATCTCTATCTTGGTATGGTAATATTTTTATATTATGTAAACTATTTTTTTCTACTTCATTGATTAGATAATTTTTTTTGACCCCTTCTCCAATTATCCAAAATTCAATATTTGTGTCAATAAGATTCTTAGCAGCATATAAAATGGGTTCCCAATCCTGATAAAATCCAATATTACCTGCATATAATAATCTAAATTTTTGAGAATCTTTTTTAAAAGGATCTGGCATCTCTAGTTCACTACTTAATGGCCTATACAAGGAAGTATCTACAAAATTGGGTATAATTTTAAGCTTATTTTTGTCAATAAATCTGTTTACAATCTGGTCATAAAATTTTTGATCAATCGTAATTACAGCAGCAGCATTATTGTAAACATATTTTTCTAACCATTTTAATGATTTGATAATTATGCTAGATTTTAACCCTCCATTTTTTATTAATAAGTCTGGGTAAATTTCTTGAACATTATAAATAAACTTAGCTCTGTTCTTTTTCGCAATTAAAATTGAAATGAAACCAATACTTAAAGGCGGAGAAGGACTTAAAATGAAATTTACCTTTTTAATTGAAAGTCCAATAATCAGCGACAAAAAATGCCAGTATATAAAAGACAAAATTCTAATGATGGTGCTTTTATATTTCTTCAGAGGAACATGTATTACACGTATTCCGTTAAAATCACTTTCATAGTAAATTCCTAATAATTTTCTGATTAAGGGTTGCTTATTTAAAGCATTTGTAATTAAATTATAATGGGGGGTAGTTGTTAATACTACAACCTCATATCCAGCATTTTTAAAACCCAATGCTATATCATTATACAAATAAGCGGTGGAAACTCCATCCGGACTAAATACAATGGAGTGTATTAAAATCTTTTTTCTGGTCATTCGCTCCAAACAGTCCTTTTAATATAATCTACATAGCTAATGATTATTCTAACAACTTTATCAGATACATTAGGCATAGAATAATCAGCTACTTTTCTGAATGATCTAGCTTCACCTCTATGTTGATTTTCTAACTCAATTAGACCTTGTAATATTCTTTCTGGATTTAATCCTACCATCATTACAGAGGCCTCTTCCATTGCCTCTGGCCTTTCGTGTGCCTGTCTGATATTCAATGCAGGAAAATTTAATATAGATGATTCTTCAGATATTGTTCCACTATCTGACAATACTGCCTTAGCATTTAATTGTAAAGCATTGTAATCATTAAATCCCAAGGGTTTTAGAAGTTGTATATTCTTATGTAACGTAATTCCTTTCGCATCAATCATTTTTCTAGTTCTAGGATGCGTACTGACAATAATAGGGTTGTTGTATTTTTCAGCTATCAAATTCAAACTAGAAATAAGACCGTTGAAATTTGAGGGATTATTTATATTTTCCTCCCTGTGTGCGGAAACAACAAAATATTTATACTGCTCAAGACCTAATCTACTTAAAACATCAGAATTTGTAATAGACCCTAAATAGTGATTTAAAACCTCAAACATAGGAGAACCTGTCTTGATAATCCTATCGGCAGATAAGCCTTCGCGTAGTAAGTACTCTCTTGCAATGTCACTATATGTCAAGTTTATGTCGGAAATATGGTCAACAATTTTCCGATTGGTTTCCTCAGGTACACGTTGATCAAAACACCTATTACCAGCTTCCATGTGGAAAATAGGTATATGTCTTTTTTTAGCTGGAATTGCGCATAAACAACTATTGGTGTCTCCTAATACTAAGAAGGCATCTGGCTTAACCTGTTCTAGCAATGGATCAATATTAATTAATATTTTACCAATAGTTTCTGTTGCAGTTTCTCCTGCAGCATTTAAGAAGTAGTCGGGTTTGCGAATTTGCAAATCGTCAAAAAATATTTGATTTAATTCGTAGTCGTAATTTTGACCTGTATGAACAATAATATGCTCAATAGCTTTTGAATTATCTAAGGCACTCATCACCCTTGCTAATCGTATAATTTCAGGCCTAGTGCCTACTACTGTCATTACTTTTAAGCGCTGATTCATTGTTTAATTTATTTATACTTGTTCAAAGTAAGTGTCTGGATCATTTGCATCATAAAATTCATTGATCCAAAATATGGTATATAACTCTTCTTCTCCTATGTTTTTAATATTATGAGTATACCAAATAGGCATATCTACATATGAAGGCTCTTCTCCTGTCAAATGATAATTAAAAATTTCACTAGTTCCAATTTTTCTTAATTGAATTTGTGCCTTTCCTTTAATCACTGAAAACCTTTCTATTTTTCTTGTGTGGAAATGATTTCCTCTTGTTACTTCTTTTTGTGTAGTAGAAAATGAAACCTGGCCTCCCATTTCCAATCTTATAATTTCTACGAAATTCCCTCTTTCATCAATATTATTCTTATACTTAATTGGATAATAATTATTCAAATTGAAGTAAGACCTGAAAGTATTAAAAAGATTAATTTCAAACTTATTTTTGAAATTTGGAATTTGTCCATTTTTGAAATACTTTTCTATATATCTAATCAATAATTCAAGTATTTCAGAAACCTTATATGTATCCGTGTGAGTAATTATCTCATTTTCATTCGTTTCATTATTGAATAAGGCAATAATTTTTTTTACAAGATCATCAATATATATAAGATTAAGGGCTGCATCAGTTTCTATTTTCGGATTTTCACCAATAACTAACTGATGGCAAAAGGTTGATATAACAGAATTGTAAAATGGCACGCCAAAAGCACCAAATACATTTGGTATAATAACTCCATGAAAAGTGGCATTACAAATGCTAGCCCAATTAGAAAATAATTCCCTTGCTACTTTTTTCGAATTGCCAAATGTGTTATTTCTCTCCTCCTGTATTGATGAAGAAAAAATTATTTGACCCTTAAATCCGGTTCTATTAAAAGATTCAACTAGTTTAACTGCCAAGCCAACATTTGTTTCATAAATGAAGCTATCTTCACTATGACGATTAAGCCCAGCTAGATGTACAATTATGTCACATTTTGAAACAAATAAATCAAGTTGTGTTCTATCATCAAACCAATCTCTTTTGAATTCAACTACTTGAAAATCATTTGTATTCAATTCTAACGTACGGCATAAATGCCATCCTATAAATCCATTTGATCCTGTTACACCAACTTTAATCATAATTAATATGGATATTGTATTGCATCAATATCACCTAAAATGTCTTTTCGAACGATTGGAAGTTTTAATAATAAATTTTTCATTCCTTCTATATCTAATATAGCAGTATTATGTGAGTGGTACTCATTCAAATTGTCAATATCAGGCATCCCTTCTGAAAAATACTGTTCATAGTTTAAGTCCCTATTATCTGCTGGTATTCTATAATACTCTCCAAGATCTTCTGCTTTAATCATATCTTCTCTGTTAACTAGCGTTTCGTATAGTTTTTCACCATGTCTCGTTCCGATTACTTTAATTTCACTGGAAGATTTGTATAATTCAATTAACGCCTTCGCTAAAGTACCAACAGTTGCAGAAGGTGCTTTTTGAACAAATAAATCGCCTTGATTAGCATTTTCAAATGCATAAAGTACTAAATCAACAGCATCTTCTAATGTCATCATAAAGCGAGTCATGTTAGGATCTGTAATTGTTAATGACTTATTTTCTTTTATTTGCTCTATAAATAAAGGTATTACTGAGCCTCTTGAAGCCATAACATTTCCATATCTAGTTCCACAAAAAATTGTTTTATCATTATCTAAGACTCTTGATTTTGCTACCATTACTTTTTCCATTAAAGCTTTCGACATGCCCATTGCATTAATAGGATAAGCAGCTTTATCGGTACTTAGAACTACAACTTTTTTAACTTCAAATTCTTGAGCTACTGTTAATACATTGTCTGTTCCAATTATATTAGTCTTTACAGCTTCCAGAGGGAAAAATTCACATGATGGTACTTGTTTTAAAGCGGCAGCATGAAAAATATAATTTACTCCTTTTATTGCTGGAATCAAACTATCACGATCACGCACATCTCCAATATAAAATTTAACTTTGTTGTTATTTACTCTTTTTCTTAGATCATCTTGCTTTTTTTCATCTCTACTAAATATTCTTATTTCCGAAAAAGTATTAGTATTAAGAAATCGATTTAATACTGCATTTCCAAAAGAACCAGTACCTCCTGTTATTAATAAAGTTTTACTTTCTTTCATTATATATTTTTTAGCTAATTACTTATTTAATTGATTATTATAAAGTTTGAAATATTTATTCAATGTGTCATCTAAATCAAAATATTTTATAGCTTTTTCTCTACATTTTTCTGTATAAAAGTCTTTGCCTAACTTTTTAACTATTTCAATGCAATTTAAAACATTATTAAAATCTTTTTTTTCAACTACGAAACCAGTCTCGTTGTCAACCAGTTCTGGACTCGCTGTAGAATTATATACTAATGCCGGTGTTCCGCATGCTAAAGCTTCAGCAGTTGTAAGACCAAATGACTCTTCTAATGAAAAATTTATGAATAAATCCACCATCCTGTATAAATTTATTAGATCTTCTTGATTTTCTGTTTTATCTATTCCCAAAATATTTGATGGTAAATATTTAATTTGTTTTTTATTTAATCCCACTAATATAATTATTGTGTCTAATGGTAATAATGTGCTGAGTTTTATAAAATCATTATAACCTTTATTAGGACTCCATGGACTTGCAACACCAAGAATTATGAATTTATTTGTTAAATTCTTATTATTAAAATATTTAACGGTATTTTTTGGTTTAAAAGTATTGAGATTTATTCCATTATAAATACAATAATGGTTTATATTAGACAAAAATGATTTTTTTACAATATTATCAAGCCATTTAGAAACTGTTATGATATGTAAATTATTTAGTGAAGTAAAGTACTGTTTTTTTAATATAAAATTATTGCATGATTGATCTATAAATAATGATTTAGGGTAAGATTTTAATTGTGGACAATTATTGCATATGCTAGTCCATTTGTAACAACCAGCATTATCAAAATGTGCACAATGACCTGTCATTGACCAGCAGTCATGCAATGTCCATACAACTGGTTTATTATAGTTTGATAAAAATTTAAATAATTCTGGATAATTGATGTAATAACCATGTAAATTGTGAAGATGGATAATATCAGGATCAATTCTTTTTATTTTTTTTACTAAATTAATGGTTGCTCTTTTTGAACCTAATCCATGGAGATCGAAAAATCTAGTTAACAATCCATGAAATAATATATCAATAACATTCCCAATTTTTATAAGTTTTGAACTACTTTCTCTCTTATTTCTTGCAAATGCAATATAGCTTCCCCACCCTAAACTAATTGCTCTCTCGCCAATTAACTCCGCAAATCTACCAATAGAACCAGTATTTCCTGACACACATATTTGTAAAATAGTAACCATTAATTTAAATAATTTAAATTTCTCAATTCTTTAACTAATTTTGAAATTTGTTTTTTATTATTTTTTTCTTTGATTACAAAATTTCGAGCTGATAATCCAAATGCACTTAATTTAGTATCTGAATAATTTAAATATTTAATTATTGTATTCTTGAAATCAAGAAAATTATCATTGTTAAAAAAGAATAATTTATCGTTATAATCTTCTGTAATTCCAGGGAGTTTAGTTGTAAGTACAGGAGTACCTGAACTCATATATTCCAAAATTTTAGACGGAAAAGAATATTTTGTAAATTCATGTTTAACAGGTCTTGGATTTAATAATATTCTTGCTTTTTTTTCAAATTCAAATACTGTTTCATTATTAACATTTCCAAAATACTTGATTCTTTTGTCTAATTTAGATTTTTCAACAATATAATAATCTAAATCTCCATAACCAAAAAGCCATAATTCATAATCACCATCTATTTCAATAAAAGCATCAATTAACATTTTAACTCCAAATTTTTCAAATAAAGCTCCCGCATACATTATAGACTTTTTATTTTTTACACAATTCAATTCTGTTATATTAATTAAATTTGAATCTACAAAACCTTCAATAATTAAATGTGGTTTTTGAGGTAGATGATCTTTCATAAATTTTGTTATAAATACGAAATAATCATTAATATTAATTATTGAATTTGTTAGTGATATGTATGTTGGTATAAGATACTTTTTAAAGGAAAATTTATTTGTACTATATGTAAATTCAAATTTCGGCAAGTCTGGTACAAAAGATACTATTTTGGTGTTTTTTAGATTTCTAAAAGGAATACATGATAATAAAAATGGTAAATACAAAAAACCAAATATAATTACTTTCTTTTTCCCTTTATTATTAATTTGCCATAGAAAAATAAAATATAAAGTGTAAATGGCAATACAAATTTGTTTTAGAAAAAGTACATTTATAAATGGTATAAAATTGTTACTACCTACATTTTTTTTATTAAAAAAAAGAATTGAAGAACTAGGATACATTCCGATTGGAACTAAAAATAAACTAGTATTGTTTGATATATTATAATCTAGCCCCTCTGATATTAATTTAGAATATTTGATTGCGGCTATTGAAATTTGTGCAGAATTACTTGAAACCTTGTTAATTTTTTCAATTAATTTTCTATCTGCATATGTCCCGATAAAAAGTGTACTCAATTTGTTGTTTTATATTCTTTACGATATAAGGGTATAGATGATACTAAAAATATACTTAAATATAAAAAGGATTGAGGGTATAACGGTTCTTTTAAAAAACAACCTAATATAACTGTAATTGAGAAAACAAAATTAAAAATTATTGGCGTTGGAATATTCATTCCATTTTTTTTATAGTATGAAAATAATACTTTGAACTTTCGCAACTTTTTTTTCAAGAAAATTAGTAGTAGAATAAAAAAAAGCAATCCAATTTCTATTATTAATCGAAAAGCTAAAGAAAATGCGTCATTTAATGTTAAATCTGACTTTCCTACCGATTGTAATATATCCGAATATTCTGATTTGAAATTAAAGTTGCCGGTAGATCCCAATCCAAGACCAAAAAATGGTGATTTACCAATAGCTGCTATCATTTGATCATAACCTTGAAGCCATGCTAGTAATGATAAATTACTTGGATCTGCAATATCTGTTCTTGACTGAAAATGACTTGATAGGAATAAATTTGCACCAATTATGAATATTAATAAACCAAAACTTAAGAACAAAAGTACTTTTTTAAAATCAATTGAAATAAGGGTTGGCAAAAGAAAAAGAAAAAAAACAATTAATGAAACAACAAATGTAATAAAATGCATTGAAAATGTCAATATAGCAGCTGTTATTAATAAAATGAAACATAGTATTAAAATAAATCTAATTTTTTTATTTTGTTTTCCCATAATTAATGAAATTAGGACACCAGATGATCCACCGTATAAACATAAACCTGCAAATGATGGTTCATAAAACCATGCTTGCGGTCTATCAATCTGTAAAATAAAACCTTCAAAACAAATATAAATAGAAGTTATAAGTAAAACTCCTATTATTGTCTTAGCGATTGTTTTTTGATTGTATTCAATATTTCTAGATCCTAATATTAATAACAATAATCCACCTAACCATACTATACCTGAAACAAATCTATAATAAGGGGATATTTGAAAAAATAGTGTTATTAGAATTTGTATTGAAAAAAATGCAAGAAATATTATTTTGGCGATTGTAGTTTTTTTAAAAAAAATAAATGAATATAAACTTAAAAACAATAAAATAAAAGCAGTTAAATCATATCTAGATCCCATTAACAAAATGGCAATTTTTTGTAACGGAAAAAGAATAATTGCAACTACTAATATAATACTGGAATAATTATTTTTAACTAACATTAACTAATTTTAACTTGTTAATTAAAAGTTTAATAAGAATGCCTACAACAGATTTATAAGTATATAATATAACAGCTAATATAATAATACAAAATATAGTAAGTAAAAGTGTTGAGTGATTTAAAAACAAATTACCGAAAGCGATTATGAAAATATAAAATATGGTCAGAAATACTTTATTTATATTTTCGACGCTTCTGTAATATTTTTGTCCATAATAGGTTTGTAGTGAAAAGAAGAATAAACCAGATAAGGCTGAAGCTAAAGAAGCACCTAAGATTTCAAACTTAGAAACTAATACCAATGTTAATATTAAATTAAATAATATTGTTAAAAATGTAATGATTAGCAATAATCCAGATTTTTTCGCTATACTGATACCATAAGAGGTAGTTTCTGTTAAAATAAGCATTACAGGATAAATCAAAAGAATTGCAAAATAAGATTTTGTTTCATGATAATTTTTACCAATTAAAAAATAAACTAAATCTCTAAAAATAACAAAACCAACTATCAATAAAACAGTTAATAATAATACTATATCATTTATTTTTTTAATTTGTTTTTGTTTTTTATCAAAATTTTCGTACATATAACCTGACCAAAAAGTAGAAAAACCCGCTTGTAAAACTCCAATCAAACCTATGAATACACTCACGGATGAGAATACACCAACTGCATCTATCCCTATTTTATTTCTAATAATAAGTAATGTTGCTAAAGAATTAAAATATAACAAAGTTGGTACTGGCCAAGAGTATAAAGAATATTTAAAAAAATCAAACAAATTTTTTAAATTATTTAAAAACTGAATTTGATTTGGTATGAATTTTTTATAATATGATATAATAAAACCAAAGATTACAAACAGTGTTGAAATGACAATACTATTTAATGAAAATATTAAACTTGGTTTTATTAATGCAGCAAAAATTAAAGCTCCTTTTAGCGCTAATTGAGCACCAATAATTATAACTGTATATGTAAATGTGTCACCATCCATTCTAAAAAGAATTGAAAAAAATCTTATGAATAATGATGAGAATATATTTAGAAATAATAAAAACAATAAATACCAATTATCAAAACCAAAAATTAAAATTGATAAATTTTTTGAAAAGAAAATATAAATTATTAGTGAGAAAAAAATCAGGGTTATTAATGGAACAAATATGCTAGTTATAAATAGTTCTTTCTTACTAAAACCTTGTGGTAAATCAAAATAATATCTAATAAAACCACTATCTAATCCTAAAGAAATGATCGACATTAAGAATATAGATGTAGCATTAAAGGTATT
This sequence comes from Bacteroidota bacterium, assembly GCA_947457075.1. Classification (GTDB taxonomy): domain Bacteria; phylum Bacteroidota; class Bacteroidia; order Chitinophagales; family Chitinophagaceae; genus Sediminibacterium. The sequence goes on along the minus strand of CANGUG010000002.1, from coordinate 103,013 downwards.
AATCAGGCCATAATCAGAGGGTGAGTAATATCTAGTGACAATTATAGCTGAAAATATATTAATAAAAAAGCTTACAATAGAAGGAATAGAAAATTTAACTATTTTATTAATTATATTTTTATTCTCATTCTTTGTTTCAATATCAATCATTGAAACAAAATTTTATTTTTGATACAATTTTTTCTAATTCTTTCTTACTGACTTGATTTTTTATTCTATCGTTTTGCATTCGATTCATTATTGAAACATGCTTAACTAACTTGTCATTTATATTTTTAAAAATAAAAATTGACTTATTGAAGTTAGTTAGAAACTCTTTGATTATAAAAAAAAGTCGATGTCTTACTCTTTGATATGTTATGTAAATTTTTAAATTTGACCTATGTTTTCTCATATCAAAATTATCAGTCAAAATCATTTGTTCTAAAATATCACATATTCTTATTGTAGAGGTGAGCTCTTTATTTATATTATAATATGAATTTAATATTCTAAGATCTAAAGGAAAAGCATTGGTATTGTTTTCAATAGAAAAAATATAATCTTCGTAGCATGTTAATTTCTTACTATTATTATAGATAGTTACTTCCCAATCGAATGGTATTTCAAATGGCCTTAATATTTGAAAATTCTTATTGGAAAAATAAACTTCAGCTGCAGCTGTACTATACCAGGTAAATATTTTTTCAGATGTTTTTATCCATTGTTTTACAGACAAATCATTTATAACTCTAAAGTTTGGATAATTGCTCAATAAATAATTCAACCTTTGATCTTCTTTTTCACTTGGATGTGGTCTATATATAAATAATTTATTAGGGTACAATTTTAAAGCATCTTCTATCCATTTTAAAATTTCGGCTTTAGATTTAATTGAAAGCTCCTTAAACTCATTTAATCTTTCGCCGTAACACTTAAGTTCTTCTTCATAAGTTTCTTTTGTCATATTAGTATAAGTGAAACTTGAAATAAATAAGATCCACTCTTTACTATCGTCTAAATTGAATTTTTTTGCTAATTGGCTTTTAGTTTCATAATAATTTAAAAAAAATGGATTTAGTAAATCCATTTGGATAGGTCCTACTACGATTGCACGATCTTCCGGCACACCATTCTTTAGTAATCTATTTTTAGATGCCTCACCCCAACATAAGTGAACTGCTTCTTTTGCAAAACCTTTTGGATTTTGATAAAAATCTTTGTTTGACTCATCAAAGTTAGTGAGTGATTGTTCCCATTGAAGATTTACAACTTTTTTAGTATAACCAGATATTCTATAAACAAATTCGAATAAACAAGCATCATTATATAATGTTGATGCTACAACTACCTTGGCTTTTTTAAAATATTTAAAACGCACTCTGTCTTCATCGTATGTGCAAGAAAAGGCAACCTTATAACCTCGATTTTCCATCTCAATTTTAATCAAGCATAAAGACTCAATTTCTCTTACTTTATGTTCGTAATTCAATAGTAAATCAAGCATTTGAATTCGAGTTGTGAATTTTTTTCCAAATTGCAATATCAATCCCTTTTTCAATTAAATGTTCACGTGCATCAAACAAGGCATCACCAACAAAGTTAAATAGGTTCGCAGTTGATACTCCATCAACGTTTGTGGCTATAATGCCCTCGGAAAATTGCTCTATCTTACCGATTCCTCCTGATGCAATTACAGGAATAGTTGACATATTTACTACTTTTTCTATTCCTTCTATATCATATCCTAAACCTGTACCGTCTTTATCAATAGAAGTTAGATAAATTTCACCAACGCCTAAAGTTAAAATACCTTCTACAACTTTTATAAGATCTAATTCTGTATTTAAAGTTCCATTTTTTGTAAAAACTTTTCTTTCATTATTAATAATTTTATAATCTATTGATGCGACAATACACTGACTTCCATATTTTCTAACCAAAGCTTTTACTAACTGAGGATTTTCAAAAAGAATTGAATTAACAACTATTTTATCAGCACCAGAATTCAATATTTCAGTTGCATGTGACTCAGATGTTATACCACCACCAGCAGAAATTGGCATGAAACAGTTTTTTGAAAAATTTGCTACTTGTTGGCAAAATATTGAAAAATCGTCGTCAGACCTATTCATATTTAAAATAACAAGTTCATCAATTGAGTTGAAAAGTGAATCTATATTAAAATTTTCAATAACCCAATCAATATAGCCAACACTTTGTAACTTAAAGTTTCTACTTAAAACAATTTTTTTATTTTGTAATAAAATTGTAAAAATTAATCTTTTCTTAAGCACAATTTTTAAAAATTTATGAAATTTTTTAATACCACTAGCCCGTTACCTTGGCTTTTTTCTGGATGAAATTGAGTTCCAAATACATTTCCTTTGTTGAAACTTGATACAAATTGTTCACCATAAAAACATTCAGAGGTTATAATGTCGTTATCTACTTTTTTTAAACGAAAAGAATGTACAAAATAAAAATCTGCATGACTATTGTTTAGATTTTTAAAGAGTATATCATTTTCTTTAAAATTAACTCTATTAAATCCAATGTGAGGTATTTTTAAACTTTTATCTTCAATTGAAAACTTATCAATTAATCCTTTAATTAAACCTAAACCATTAGCCTCTCCATCTTCCTTGCCGATTTCTGCCATTAATTGCATCCCCAAACAAATACCTAAAATTGGAATTTGTTTGACCTCTGTCATCTCTTTAATTTCATTAGACCAACCCAGATTATTTAAATTATTAATGGCTTGATTAAATGAACCAACCCCCGGTAAAATTATTTTTGAATATTTAATTAAATCTTTAGGCTTATTTACATATTCATTATCATATTTAAGAAAATTCAATGCAGATTTTACAGAGAAAAGGTTTCCCATTCCATAGTTTATTATTCCTACTTTCATTTTTAATTACTACTCTGGCTTGTTAATTAATTTCCATCTTCCATTTACTTTATGCAAAACGTTTTTATTGGCAAAATTATCTAAGACATTATTGAATTCATCAATGCTCATTTTAAAATAATTTAAATAATCATCAATATATGGTTCTGGGTATTCTCCATCGTACAATTTCACCAACTCCAGCCCTTGTTTTCTTGTAAGAGCTCCTCTTCTTATATCAATTCCAACGTCTTGTGTACATCTTCCAAACCCGAATTTCAAAAACATTAAATATGCATGTAAGTCATATAATTTAGTATCTGTTTGCGCAAAATTTGTATATGTGCCAATAGATCTTTCAGATGACTCTTCTAATCCATATTTTTCTTTTGCAATCATGTAGTTGCGATATGGATCCCAGTTTTCGAAATAAGACCAATGTGCTATTGATGGATTTAATTTTTTAAAATCCTCAGTGCTTGGATATCTCCACCAATATAATTGTTTATCGGAAAACTGATTGTTGGTAAACACTCTTGGATCTTGGCCACTTAAGTATAGTTTAATACTATCCTCCAAATTATATGTAGCTTTGTTCTTTAATTTGCTACTTCCTCCATATTCAACTTCTCCTTCTTCTCCAAACATTACTAAAGGTATATCAAATAAGACAGCGCATCTAAAAATAGCAGTTTGAACACTCATAATCCATGCAAACATTGGTTGTCCTTGTTCAATAAATGCTTTTTTAGCAATTTGGGAACCAAGCTCATAATTTGGGGTAATATGTATGTGATCGAATCCACTATTTATAAAATTTTCTAAATTTTTCTCGCCAATTTCAAAAGGTAATGGCGGTTTTAGGGTTATTGTAAGCGGATTTAGGCCTAATTCTTTTAATTTATATGCTACATAACTACTGTCTTTACCACCACTTGATGGTGCTATAACATCAAAAGATTCTTTGTTTCTATTTTTTGCGAAGTTCACAAGTTCGTGAAGTTCATCTTGTCTTGAACCCCAATCTATATCAACTTTTTTTTCTTCGGACCAGCCGCAAGCATTACAAAACCCTTTCTCATCAAATTGAATTCTAGGTCTAGTCTCAGGCATTAAACAATTTTTACAATATTGCATACTTATTTCTTTTATTTTTTTAATTCTGATTTAAACAAACTATATAATAGATGATCATAAAATTCACCATTGATAAGTAAATGTTTTCTTAACTGTCCATCTTTATTAAAACCCATTCCTTCAAAACATTTTTGCATTGGTAAATTTTTTTGACTTGTTCCTGCAGTAATCTTTCTAATGGACAATATATCAAAGGCATAATTTACTGCCAGCTTTACAACTTCACTACTTAAGCCAATTCCTCTAAAATCTTTATCTCCAATCATAATACCAATATCACAATGACTTGCTCTCCAATCAATATGTCCGAGCTTTACAGTTCCAATAAATTGATCTGATTGTTTACTATAGATTGCAAAGAAACAATCATTTTTTGATTTTAATAAATTCAAAATATAAGACTCGATTATCTCAAAATCAATGGACAAAAGATAATCTATTTTATACAATTCATTTATTACTTCAATATCCCTAAGCCAGTTATAATACTCTTTATCATATAGATTTTCTTTGGTAAATTCTCTAAGAATTACTCTTTCTCCAACAATAGTTAACATATTTTAATTGATTTTATATTATTGTCCAACCGCCATCTACTACTAGATTATGTCCCGTTACATAAGATGATTCATCAGTAAGAAGATAGTATACTGCAGAAACAATGTCCTGAGGTGTTCCCATTCTTTTCAATGGAACCTTATTATTGTAATTATTCACAAAAGATTCGGGTTGTTGATCAAATATTCCCCCTGGGGATATTGTATTTATTCGAATTTGATATTTGCCAAAATAAGAAGCTAAGTATCGGGTAAGGTTATTTAATCCACCTTTTATTGCTGAATAAGCAGCAGGCATTGTCATTTCAGTACCATCATAAATTGTGAAATCTGGGCCAATTAGTCCATAAATGGAAGACATATTTATGAGCGAACCAGAGCCTTGTGCTTTCATTTGATTCAAAACAACTTGACAACATAAAAAATAACCATTTAAATGCATATCTACATTTGAACGCCATGATTCAAATTCAATATTTTCAAATTTGTTACCCCAGTCGTTTGTCCTTGGATATGCATTATTTACCCATCCATCTATTCTTTTATATTTCTGTATTATAGCTTCTACAACACTTTTTACTGAATTTTCACAAGTAATATCCATAACATAATCGTCAACAGCTTGTTGTTCGAATCGAATATCAACAGAAATAGCAATTGCTCCATTTTCTCTGAAAGTCTTAATCATTTGTTTTCCTAACAATCCATTACCACCAGTAACAACAATTACTTTATTTTTAATGGAAAACATTTTTTATTAATTAAATTGTCTAAAAACAGGTTTTATAATATCTGATTCCAATAATTTTTCAATTCCATTTTCCAAAGCATTTTTATACACAACTAAAGCTTTAGAAACAGCTTCTAATGTTATTGCAAGCTCTTTCTCTTTATGTGCAAATGAAATTGCTATATATGGCATAAGAATTCTATTTTTAACCATTTCTTGAGCAAATAAAGTTCTAAATGACATTGAAATATTGCCTGTTCTATCTTTAGTTACATAAGCAGGTGAACAAGGATAACCTTCTACATAAAAATATTCGTTGATGTCTAAGTCTTTAGCTATTTGATTCATCCCTTTAATTAAGGCTTTTCCAAAATTCCAATAATGTTCAATTACATTGTCTCTTTTTATAATTTCAACTGTTTTAATAAATGCCCCTAAAGCTGACATTTCTGCCCCATGCGTAGTTGAAGTTAAAAATATTCTCTCTGCTCCTAGTTCCTCAATACCACCTAGTTTCATTACTTCTCTTTTCCCACCCAAAGCAGCAACAGCAAAACCATTGGCCATAGCTTTTCCAAAAGTACAAAGATCTGGCACTATGTTAAAGTGGGCCTGTGCTCCTTTAAGATTCCATCTAAATCCAGTAATCATTTCGTCCAAAATCATTAATGTGCCAGTTGATTTAGTCAATTCACGTACTTGATGTAAAAAATTATTTTCTATATTAGAACAACCTATACATGTAGTGTTTTCATTACTACAATTTTTCGCACATGGTGACTGAACAGTTGCTGGCTCTAGCATTACTGCGGCAATTTGATCAGGATATTCAAAAAAGAGTTTCTTTAATGACTCTATGTTATTGAAATTAAACTTTAATGTATAATTACTTGCTTCTTCAAGAGTTCCAAGTTTTATTACCGTAGAACCAATAAACCAGTCATCAAATGAAAAAAAAGGTTGTTCAACAGGAACCGCAATGTATTTTCTTCCCGTATAAGCTCTTGCAAGTTTAATGGCGGCAGTAGTTACCGTTGAACCATGTTTAGCGAACTTAACCATGTCAACAGAAGGTATTAAATCTACAAATAATTCTGCGGCTTCTAATTCAGTCATAGAAGCCCTGGTCAAATTATTTCCATTAATAATTTCATGATAGGCAGCATCGGCAATTTCACGATTACCATAACCTATATTTACTGAACGCAAACCCATTCCATAATCTAAAAAAGCTGTATCATTAGTATCAAAAATATATGCACCCTCTCCTCTTACAAAAATTGATGGGGTATTTGACGGAAATTGATCATCACCTCTTGAATAAGTATGAGCTCCACCTGGAATTAAATTGTGTAATTTTTTTGAATATGCATCTTTCATATGTAACTATTTTTCAGCCTCTTTTTGTTCGTTAAAATTATTCCAATATTGATCATTTAAAAATTCATTTGATTTACTCCAATCATTTTTAATGATATTATCAATTAAATTTCTATCTGAAATAGAATTAATTTCTTTACCTATTCCCATAATAACATCATTAAAAAAAATTACATCTTCTTCATAATCTAATGTCATTCTAATTTTTTCACAATTTAATTGATTATCAATTTTAATTGTAACAATATTTTTCTCCATAAATATCTTACCCCATCCTGTTTCTAATTTATCATATGTATTATTCATTAATGCTTTCTCTAAGTATAAAGTAGTATATCCCATAACATTCATTCCTAGTGGCAAACCGATAGTTTTCACAAGGTTTCCCGTATCTAATAATTTATTTAGTACTACTTTAGATGCTTCAACAGAACACAAAATATCATCGCCATCAATCGAAAGTATATATTCAATATTATTAGCTTTTGCACATTCTAAATGTCTCAGAGGAATATTTGAATCAGATCCAAAAAATATTTTTATATTAGAATTTTGAAAAATTTCATTAAATAAATTGTTTTCTTCGTTTTTAGATGTTGTGATAAATAATTGAATTTTTTGATTTTTTATTTCATTTTCAAAACCCGCAATAAATCTATCAACTAGCCATTTTATCATTGGCTTCCCATCTATTTCTATCAAGTGCTTTTGTTTTAATCTTGTTGAAGCAAGTCTTGCTGTAATAAAAATTCCTATCATTATAAAGTAACTATTTTATTATTGGTATCAGAATATTCAACAGAATATAGTAAATTCAAAACTGCTCTATCGTGTTCTAAGGTGTTTGGAAATTTGATTTCTTTATTCATTGCAGAGACAAATGAAGCAATTTCGTCAATATACATTTGTTCTGTAATATTTTTATTGTAGCCATTTTGAGCTGCAATAATTTCATAACTACAAGAACTCCATTCAGAATTTTTAGGGTCAAAAATTTTAATTACATTTTCATCCCAATCCCAGTAAAGTTGTTTTTTATCTCCATTTATTACTAATCTTCTAGTAGCATGTCTTGAAACGACATCTACTGATAAATTAAAAATATTGTTTCCATAATCCATCAATAGATTATAAGTATCATCTATATTTTTTGCTCCTTCGATCTCTATGGTTTTTTTAAAAAAACCTACTACCCTTTTAGGCATTCCTAATAATAATGTAATCCAAGTCAATTCGAATGGTACAATTTCTCTACCCCCTCCTGTATCTTTATTTGAAACATAATATTCAGAAACTTTTTCATAATTGTGCCAATCAGGTAAATATTGTCCAGAATGATATAAATAATTTGATATTTGACCGAGTTCTTTTGATTCAAGAATTTCTTTTATTTTCTTAATTGCTGGATGAAAAGAAAGCGTACAAGATGGTGCTAATAATATTTCTTTTAATTTAGACTCAGATATGATGTTATCCAAATCTGTATCCACAACACTAGCCTCAATAAAAGCTGGGATTTTAAGTTGTAGTGCTAATTTCATATAAATATGATGCACATCTGGCGGTACTGAAATAATTAATGCATCTATTTTAATATTTTGTATTATTTCATTAATATCATCATAAATTTCGATTGCATATTGCTCTTTTGCTTCACTTCTTCTATCGTCTCTTTTATCAAATCCTATTATGTTATTAAATCCTAAAGATTTTAAATTTCTAATTCTTCTTTTACCCATTGAACCTAAACCTATTACTAAAAAAATACTCATCTTAAAATATTTAGAATTTAATATAATTTATATCTTCTTGCGCCTTATTATAATCATCGTGCTTCCCAATATCTAGCCAATAGCCTCTTAAAGGAAATGATCTAACATTGTATTTATGTTTAATTAAATAATCAAGTAAATCAGTTGCATTAAATGGTTGATTTGACGGTATTTGATTAATTATCATTTTCTTCATTATATAAATGCCTGCATTTGCAAAAAAAGTATAAGTAGGTTTTTCCTTAAAACTTTTGATGACTTTATCGCTTGTTTCTAATATTGCATAAGGAACATTTACATTGTATGGAATTGTGGCAACAGAAAAATCAGCATTTGAATCTAAAAAATCGAGAAAAAATTGTTCGTAATCTAAATTAGTTAAAATGTCAGAATTGGTAATTAGTACATATTCATGTTCAAAATTCGAAATGTTTGAAACTGCCCCGATTGTTCCTAAGGGAATATCTTCATGAATATAATTAATTTTAACATTATCGAATTGACCATCTCCTATTGTGTTTTTTATTTGTTCTCCTAGATATCTGATACAAATCCAAAAATCATCAATTCCAAAGCTTATTAATCTATCTAAGTTATGTTTAATTATGGACTTTTCGCCTACCTTCAATAATGGTTTTGGAGTTATATCAGTTAAAGGTTTTAAACGTTCGCCCCTTCCACCTGCCATAATTACAACATCAATTGGCAAATAAGATTTTAAAAACCTGAAATTTACTACTTTAACAATTTTACCATCTTGATCAATTACTGGAATAATTTTATATCCTTCATTTCTGAATTCAATAATTTCATGTAAGTTATAACTTCCTCTTTGTATAGATTTCGGATTGGGTTGAATAAACATCTTAACTTCGTCATCTAAGCTAAGTCCCTTAAGAATGCCACGCCTCACATCACCATCAGTTAAAGAACCTACAAGTTTTTTATTTTCATCAATAACAAACAAGATTGCATCTGCAGATAATTGATTTAATTTTTGCAAACAAATTTTTATAGGAATATTTAGATCAACAAGATGTTCGTCAAATATATAATTCATTGTCTATTAGGGCTTTTATAATAATTGATGATGCAGCTTTACTATCATTAAAATAAATATTTTCTCCATTATAATCACCTAATGAAATTGCTTTATTTACCGCTTTAATAATTTTATCTTTATTAATTTCTGTAGTAATTACATTTGAGTTGATAGCTCGCCCAGCTTGCCTATCTCCAATATTAATTACACGTTTATTAAATGATGCCGCCTCGATAATGCCGCTTGAAGTATTGCCAAGCAATAATTTTGAAAACTTCATAGCAGTAAAATAACTTTGAGTTCCAAGATTTTCAAATAAATAAATATTATCACAATCTTTAAATGTGTTTAAAAATTGTTGCCTAATTCTATTGCCATACGTATCCGCATTTGGCATTGTGATTAAAAATTGAAACTTATTTAATGATAAAACTGTATCAATTATTTCCTTTATGTAAAAATTATTTTTTTCTGAATTAACCGTTTCTGGATGAAAAGTAAATAAAATGGTAGGTTTACTGAGATCAATTTTCCATTTTAATTTAAATTCATCTACACTAAGCAATTGTATTAAATTAATATTTTCTAAACTTAAAGCTCCAGTATTGTAAACTCTCTTTGGTTCGTCTAAAATTTGAACAATTCTATTTTTATAAACTTCTGTAGAAGCAAAATGTATGAAAGAAGAATGCGTTATAGTATGTCTAAAAACATTGTCAATAGCTCCTAATGTTTTTTCTCCACCATGAATATGAGCAAATTTAATTCCAAAAGGAACTCCTGAAATCACTGCCGCTAACATTTCAAATCTGTCTCCTAAACAAAAAACAATGTCAAATTGGCTATGATTGTATTCCCAAAATGATGAAAACTTGATTATAGTTAGCCCTATTGTCGATGATATTGACTCATTTGTATCAGAAACTAATAATGAATCGACTGTATAATTTACTTCAAATCCCTCTTTTAGAATTTCATCAATAGTGTTACCATGGAAAATAGATAAATGGGTTCCAAATGCAATTATTTTTAGGTCAAAATTAGAATTAGCTAATAATTGTTTTAATAAAGGGCGATATATACCAAAATCAGCCCTAGAACTTGTTAATATTCCAACTCTCATTCTATAAAATCATTTTTTGATATTTTGTGCCACTCTGGTAAATTGATTTTAATTTCCTTGCCAATATACAAATCCATGTCCATTGGCGAAATTCCATCACCAGGTCTAATCATTATTAAATCCTCTTTTACTAATTTATGTCCTTTTTCTAAGGACTTATTTGTGTGTATACTTTTTCTAGCAATAGTAATATTCTTTATTTCTGAGTTTGTTGGTTCTTTAGTTCCACTTCCACCAATAGCTTGTTCTATATTACGGATTGATTTTACCATTTGTATTAATTCCAAAGGGTCAAGTGAAGCTTTATGATCAGGCCCTTCCATATTTTTATCAAGGGTAAAATGCTTTTCAATAACTTTTGCCCCCAAGGCAACTGCAGCTATTGGCACCTCAATGCCAAGGGTATGATCAGAATATCCAATATTAACTTCAAATTCTTCCTTTAAAGTAAGCATAGCTTTTAGATTTACATCATTTATTGGTGTTGGATATTCTGTATTACAATGTAATATTGTAATTGATGTATTCTGAGAACCATTACTTTGCAAAACATTTATTGCTGCACGAACTTCTTCTAAATTAGCCATTCCAGTAGAAATAATTATTGGCTTTCTCTTTGTTGCAATATGTTCTAAAAAAGGCTTGTTAGTGATTTCTCCTGAAGGAATTTTAAATAAATCAATATTAATAGAATCTAAAAAGTCTATACTTTCTTCATCAAATCCAGTTGATAAAAATTTCACTCCAAGTGTTTCAGCATAATTGATTAAATCATAATGCCATGCTTCCGGCATCTCTAATTTTTTTAACATTTCAAACTGAGATATTTTTTTATCATTAGTATTTAACTTTTGATATTCTGCCATTGCAGCACTTTTTGAAACTAATTTGTTAGTTTTAAACGTTTGAAACTTTACATAATCCACACCAGCTTTTGCTCCTGCTAAAATTAATTTTTTTGCGTTTTCATAACTACCATTATGATTCACACCAGCCTCTGCGATTATTATCACTCTATTATTCATTATATATTTCTACCTGGGTTTCCTACAACCTTAGTATTACTTCTTATATTTTTAATAATTACCGAGCCGGCTCCAATTATAACATCGTCACCTATTTCTACACCTTGTTTAATTACTGAATTTGCGCCAATAAATGACCTTTTCCCTATTTTTACATTTCCGGCAAGGACAGCACCAGGAGCAATATGTGCAGCAGCACTTATCTCACATTCATGTTCAATAATACAACCGGTATTTAAAATTGAAAAATCACCAATTTTTGCAAACGCATTCACAAGCACGCCTTTAGAAACAAATGACCCAGCTCCAATATCTGCACTATTAGAAATCATGGAAAGAGGGTCGATTACCGATTTTAATTTATGAGATTTACTTAAAATTAATTGCGCTATTTTATATCTTAATTCATTATTTCCTATGCCTAATATAAATTCTAATCTCATATTCCATCCTCTAAAATTTGGATCGGTCTCGCACCCTAAATATTCTAGATTAAATGGATTGTAATCAACTTTAATTAAATTTGTATAGTAATCTAGTGATTTACTTTTTGACAGGTATGATTCTGCAACAACATATGCATGACCACTATAACCAATAATAACACTTTTATTTTCTAACACTACTTGGAATATTTACAATTCTTTCTTCTAAAAATATTGCATTTTTCTGCTCATCTCGTTGAAATGCAGAATACAATGTTGACTTAAAAATTAATTGCCAAATAGGCCTTGTCATTATTCTATTATCATTGGTTAATTTTAAGAAATTATCTCTTTCTTTTTTATTTTCCAACTCTACACACATCAACCAATAATTTGCTTTTGTATATGCTGATTCTGTTCTAAATTTTATTCCTATTGAATTAAAATAGGATTGATAATCCTGAGCCAAGTCTCTTTTATTTTGAATAAATGAATTAAGTTGTTCTAATTGAGCACAAGCTAAGGCTGCATTTAAATTTGGCATTCTATAATTGTAACCAATATCGTCATGCACATATTCATATGCATGTGGAACCTTAGCTGTAGTTGTTAAATGTTTGGCCCGTATACCAAGTTCTATATCATTTGTAACAATTGCTCCACCTCCACCACTAGTCACAATTTTATTTCCATTAAATGAGAAAACTCCTAGTTTGCCAAAACCTCCTGTAGGTTTGTTTTTATATTCACTCCCTATGGACTCAGCAGCATCTTCAACTAAAGGGATATTCCATTTATTGCAAACAGTTATTAATTCATCCAAATTTACCGGAAAACCAAATGTATGCATTGGCAAACAAGCCGATATTTTTTTATTTGTTCTCTTATTAAAGCATACTCCATCTCTTAGTTCACCATATTCTTCTAAAAAAGCTTGAACAGCATTTGGTGATAATCCCATTGTATCTAAATCAACATCCAAAAATACTGGAGAAGCACCATTATAAATAATAGCATTAACGGTAGCTATGAAGGTTAATGCTTGCGTTAATACCTCATCTCCATTTTGAACACCTGACAACCTCAATGCTACATGAAGTGCCGAAGTTCCATTTACTAAAGCAACAGCTTTATTTGTTTTTGTCAACTCAGCCATTAAGATTTCAAATTTATCAACATAAGCACCTACCGATGATACAAAAGTAGAATCAATAGTATCGAAAACATATAATTTTTCATTTCCATTAAATACAGGAGCATGCAGTGGAATAAAATCTTGTTTTGGAAATTGGGACCTTATAAAATCTATTGTATTATTAATTTTGCTCATTACATTTTCGAGTCTAGGTATTTTCCAGTTTCTTTATGTTCGAAACTTGGCAGTATCCTATTAAACTCATTTAATAAGGAGGCCTTATTCCAAGTCAAACTTTTCTTAATTGAATTGATATTGTTTATAAAAGTGTCAAGTTGAATTTTATCAAAACTTAAATTGCTTTTTACAATGCCTAAATTAGGAAAACGATTTAAGTCTAGTACTTCTCCATCCATATAAAATTCTTCAAAATCTTTTTCACCTGTTGTATCGCTTATAGAAAATAAACAGGGCCATTTTTTTTCTATTGGCAACGTTTTAATTATAACTCTAGCTTCATCCTCTGTTATACATTCAAACGGTTCGTAACCTAAATTTTTTAAATATTTTTTTGCAATTTCTGCAAATGTAATTAAATGTAAATTGTCACTCAGTTTAGGAAAAAAGATATCTCTATTTTCACCTAATAAACATGACATTAAACAAAGCTCACCAGACTCTTGTGGTGTTACAAAATAACGTTTAATATCATTAGGTGCAACTATGGGTTGTTTCTTTTGTATTCTTTGATTAAATCCATGCAATAAAGAGCCGTCTGAAAAAGCCACATTCGCAAATCTTGCAGTTGAAATTGAAATATTCTCGCTTTCACTCATTAAAAACAACTCCATAATCCGCTTAGACGCTCCCATCATATTTACAGGATTGGCTGCTTTATCTGTAGAAACACAAAAATATTTTTTTGTTCCATTCTCTATAGATTGCCTAATTGTTTTAAGCGTATTAAAAATATTTACATCAATCATCCTCATTAATGTAAAAGGATCTTTTTCACTTCTTACATGCTTTAATGCAGAAAGATTTAAAACATAATCATATTTTCCATCACTTTTTATGAATGCATCATATTCCAATGAACCAATATCTAAAGAAAAAGTTCTAAAATCACCATTTATATATCCATACGAGCTTCTTATATCCCTTACCAATTCAACCATGTTATTTTCACTTATGTCAACAACATGAAGTTTTAGCGGGTTTCTTTTGAAAATTTCTTTTACCACAGCTTGTCCAATTGAACCAGCTCCACCTATAACTAGAAATGAAGACGTTTCAACAATACTATTAATTTTATTAGTATTGCTAATTATGTCTACCTCAAACAATGGCTTTTCTCTTCCAATTAGATTTAAAATATTCACAGATTTATTTTAGAATTAAATACCAATTCCAACCACTTTTGCCACCCCATTAGTGCTATCCAATTGCTCATAAACACTATTGTTGCTAATAAACTCTGGCACTAGGGCCTTCATTAAGGCTACCAATTCGTTTTCGTTTTCAGCACTATTCACCAACCTTCTAAATTCATTGAATTTTGCTTCAATATCTTGTAAAGCCACTTCACGCACTTTCGCAATCATGATTTTTTCATGGTAAGTTTTTAACGTGTTTTCCGCATCGCTTAATAACTCCTCGTATAATTTTTCACCTGGCCTTAATCCGCTATAAGTAATGTCAATATCAATATTGGGTATATAGCCAAATAAGCGGATCATTTTTTTAGCCAAATCAGAAATGGTCACCGGTTCACCCATATCAAAAATAAATATCTCGCCTCCATTGCCCATGCTACCTGCTTCCAATACCAATTGGCAGGCTTCAGGAATGGTCATAAAGTACCTTGTAATATTGGGATGGGTAACTGTTACCGGACCTCCTTTTAAAATTTGATCCCTAAACCTATTAATAACCGATCCATTACTTCCCAATACATTACCAAAACGGGTAGTAATAAACTTGGTGCTATTAGCTGTTTCCTTAGAAAGTCCTTGCACATAAATTTCAGCAAGACGCTTGCTTGCTCCCATAACATTGGTTGGGTTTACCGCCTTGTCGGTACTCACCATTACAAAGCGTTCCACATAATGTTTCACAGCTAAGTCGGCCATGAGTTTTGTACCCAACACATTATTTTTAACGGCTTCACTAGGACATAATTCCATCATGGGAACATGTTTATAAGCAGCTGCATGATACACATACTGTGGCTGAAACTGCATAAACATATCCTCCATTCTTTGCTCATTGGTAATATCCGCAAGGAAGGGAATACAGTTTACCCGTGTTTTACGTTCTTGTAATTCAAGTTCTAAAGTATGCAAGGGTGTCTCCGCCTGATCGCATAAAATAATAAGTTCAGGTTGATAAGGCAATAACTGACGCACAATTTCACTTCCAATAGAACCTGCTGCACCTGTTACCAACACGCGTTTTCCTTTTACTTGAGAACGTATTTGATTGTTATTAATAACAATAGGATCACGCTCCAACAAATCCTCAATTTTAATATTTTGTAATTGCTTACTATTAAACTTACCCTCACTCCATTTATTATAAGGGGGTACATTTAACACCAAAATATCATGATTCAAACAAAAGTCAACAATGTCATTTTTGCGTTTAGCAGGCAATGTAAAGCTGGCGATCACCAATTCATCCACTTCATTTACTTGTAACATTTCAGTAAACTCCACAAAACTCACAATAGGTACTCCATCCAATGCCTTATTATTTTTTTTTCGGTCATCGTCAATAAAAGCCAATAGATGAATATTGTTTTGTGTATCATGTTCTAATACACGTTTGGTAGCAACGCCCGTTTCCCCAGCACCAAATATCACCACCGTTTTTTTCTTCATTTTATAATTCTTGGCATAGGAAAATAAAAACTTAATGCCAATACGATAACTAATTAAACTTAAAAAACTAAAACTTGCATATAAAATAATTAATACATTGTCTAGCACAAACGCATTGGTGGACTGCTCCGATGCCTTGGATACCAACAACAATAAGGAGGAGGATAAAAATATAGCTACCGATATTCTAACAGCGTCCTGAAAACCAGTATATCGTACAATACCGGTATAGGTTTTAACACTGGCAAAAATTAATATATTAGCAATGATTAATAATATAAACGTATTAATAAGGGGTGGCCAAAGCAAGCCACTAAGCTCCAAATTTTTCTTAATAATAAAAGCCAAGAAAAATGAAAAACAAGTTACCCCAATATCCAATAAAAAAATAATCCACCTTGGTACAATGTTTATTTTTTTTAACCGGTTAAAATTATTTGATGGTGACATGTGATAATAATTTAAAATTATTCAATCATATTTTTATACAACCTGCTAAATACTAAATACAATACGGTTAAAAAACCTGCTAAAAATCCACCCAATACCAAGGACTTTAATTTGCCAAACTTTTCCTTTTCTAAAGGGAGGATAGGTAAATCAATTACCTGTATCAAAGGAGTTTCTTTTCTTAAACTTACTTTAGCCAGTTCCAATTGTGCAACTAGCTGTGTTAATATAGCCGTATTGGCTTGCACGTCCACCTGACTCCTTGTAGCGGGTGTACGCTTTACATTAAATGCTGGGTTTAAATTAAATACATTATCTGTTGCAACTGCCACACTAACAATGGCACCATTCAATTGCCCTCTTATACTATCGGCTTGCTTTTGTAATACTTCTACATTAAGCCTTGCTTTTTTACTTTTTGTTTCAATATAAAATTTTGAAGTTTCTTTGGCCAATTGCTCACAAAATAATTTTGAAAACAATTGGTTTTCGGTTTTTACTTCAACACTAATAATACTTACTTTTTTATCCTTTTGCGCAATGGTTAAGTTGTTTTTTACAATACCAGCGGAAATGGTCTCAAGTATTGAATCCTGTTGCAGGCTAAATTGTGACCTGTCTGTGCTAGGTAAAAACTGTATGTTTTTAAGTTCAGGTTTCTTTTCCCAAGCTTTTCTTAAATCATAGCTGCGAATATAATATTCTGCCAAACTGATATTTTCATTTTTCCCATTGGCTACATAAGGCACTGTGTTTAACAAGGTTTTTTCAACCACAAACCTACTTTTCATTAATTCTAAAATGTTGCTGCTCGTAAACATTCCACCTCCACCGCCGCCACCTAGGTCAATACCAAAACTGCTGGCCAATCCCATGGCACTTCCCATGCCCCCGCCCTTATCCTCCTCCAACACAAAAGTCATCACGGCTTTGTAATTTGGTTTTTGGAAATAGGCAAATACAAATCCGCCAATACCGCCAAACATACTAATGGCAATAATTAATTTCCACTTTGTTTTTAAGTAAGCGTTCCACTCTTTAATTTTTTGAATCAATTCCTTTAAGGAAATTTCATCCGATTCAATGGAATGGTTAGGATGGTTGGAAGGTTGATGTTGTTCGCTCATTTGTATAATTACTTGTTTAACAATGATATTGTTGCCAAAGCTGCAACCACTTGTGCAATGGTGGCTACCATGGCAGTAATAGTGGTTAATGGCTTATCCTTTTTCTCATTCGTCTCTGGTAATACTACTTCACTGCCTGGTTTTATTCTTGGATTAATTCTGAACAATCCAAAATGTTTTGTTCTTTTACTTTTTCCATTGGCATACACTACATAAGCTCTACCGCGTCTTGCATACTCACTTATACCACCCGCAGCACTGATACATTCGCCAATACTTAATCCGTCTCGATATACAATATTGGTTGGCCTTAATACCCCGCCACTAATTTTTACACGGTTGTCCATTTTAGGAATTACTATCTCATCCTTGTCTCTTAATACCAAGTCCAATTGACTGCCTGGCTTTTTCATAATGGCATTTATGTCAATGGCAATTTGATAATAATCACCTTCTAATTCCTTATATAAAATTTCTAAAGTGTCTTTAATATTTTTCTTTAATTTGTTTTGAGCAGCAACATCTGCCGCATTGATTCCATTGGGGTCATTTAATGTTTTAGTTAAATCCTGTTGCTCGGCTTGTTGCTGTGCTTTTTGTTTTTTCAAATAAGCTTGCTCAATACTTGTTTTATTTTCATCGGACCTTAAAGTATCAATTTGATACCTACTTCTTTTAATAAAAGCCCCCTCGCCATATGCATCTCCAATTAAGCCTCCTGCTCTTTGCACAATATCACTTACTCTTTCTACTCTTTTGCTTAAAGTGTACCTTCCTGTATTTTGCACCTGTCCGCTAATAGTAACTACTTCGGGATTCGTGAATCCTGCTTTTTTAGTAATGGTCACTACGTCCATAGGTTGTAAAACAAAATTTTCTTGTCCTGCATTAAAACTAAGGTCCCCATTTATTTCAGTTCTTAAAATAGTAGCGGTTTGGTCGGAGTTTACTTTATCTTCAAACTGTACTCTTCTAGCAACTTCCACTTGTTTATTGGCTGCTTGTGTAAAGCCTCCAGCCATTAAAATTAAATCCTTCACCGTCATACTATCAATGTAGTTAAAACGGCCCTGTGTTCTTACCTCACCTAATAAATCAATGCTTAAAGAATCACGTAATTCTAATACTGAATTAATATACAATTCGTCCTCACGTTGCAATAATACGTTTTGACTTTGATCACCTTGTAATGCTTTGGATAAATTAATACTCACCAACTCTTTTAATAAGTTAGGCTTTAAGCGTATTAATTGTGCACGTCCTGTATAAGCGTCCTCCTTTAATCCGTCGGCACGTTTTACTAAGTCGGCAATACGCATACCCTGTGATAATTCATATACATCTGGACGAAATACAGCACCGGTTAATTTTACCCTGTTTTGAAAACGATCTAAAATTTTAGATACCTGTATAACATCACCGCCCTGTGGTTCGTACTTACCAAAGTCGGCTGCGGCTAAATCCTTGATAGCTTTTTCCTTGTCATTTTTTTGAATCACTTTTACCCATGCAGTATAAGCCGTGTCGTCAAAGTTGCCTGCGTATTTAATAAATTGATCAAAGGTTTCTCCACCTACTAATTCAAAAATACCTGGACGCTTTACCTGTCCTTTAATTTCAATTCTATTTTTATATGGTGGTACCCTTACCACATCATGATCCTTTAATCCTATGTTCTGTGACTGATCACCACTTTGCATAAAATGGTACAAGTCAATTTTCTTAAATACTTTATTGTCTCTGATTAATTCAATTTCTCTGTAACTACCTATATCACTTGGACCACCCGCTAAGGTCAATACACTTAACACCGTTGATAAAGAAGATACACTGTAGTTGGCGCTTTTGTATGCACCAATCACCGTTACTTGTATGGTTCTAATATCTCCTAAAGTCAATGCCAATTTTGATTCACCTCTTCCCAGTGTTGGATAAGCCGATCTAGACATTTGTTGTTTTACTCTTTCAATAGCTGCTTCAATGGTTAAACCTGCTACTTTAATTTGTCCAACATTGTCCACCTGTATACGTCCTTCATTGCTTACTTTTAAATCAGCACTGTATTCCTGCACACCATACACGACTAATTTCAACACATCGTTCGGTCCTATTTCATAATTTAAAGGGGTTGCTATATTTTGATTCTCTCCAAAGCCCGTTGTATTTGGATTAAATAATTCTGATCCATAAATTAATGGATTCACATGAGTTGGTTCAAAATTGAATTGCTGCTTTGTTGAATCACTTGTTGAAGTTTTTCCTCTTTGTCCCATTGTTTGTTTAGACAAAGGAGACTTGTTACCATTGTTGCCCGTTTTCACAGACTGTAACCTTGCTTTTAATTTTGCAAATTCAATGGGCGACATTCCTTTCGCAATTATTTGTTGCTCCACTTGATCAATGGTAATTCCATTGGTTTTTAATTGCTGTTGAATTTGTGCAATTTCAGCATCGGTTAATGCATCTACTTTTACCGTACTAATATCCTTGCCTGCTAAAAAACTTTGGGCTTGAATATTTTGACTTAATGCAAGTACAAAAATGCTTAACAATACAATTTTTAAGAGTCTCATATTTTGAATAAATTATTGGTCTAAACTTGTGGTTTGTTTTTGGCGCATGGCTTCGCCATTCTAAGTCCCAAAAATGACTATAAGTAATTAAGAAATAGCACTTTACAGACTTAATTCTACGACTTCACAAAGATATGCCATTTACTTAATATTTATAGAATATTAGGTAATTAGTAGCATTAAAAAACTGCTAAATTTCTATGTTGGGGGAGTGGTTAAAAAAGAGGCTGTTTAAAGCAGCTTTACCTAGTTAATTGGTACATGGTTAAGGCCGCTCTTTTTATTAAAAACGGCAATTCTTTTAGGTTTATTGTTTCACCAGGGGCATGTGCTCCTTTTCCGGAAGCACCCAAACCATCAATACAGTCCATATATTGGGCCACATAGGAAATATCACCGGCGCCGCGGGATCCCGGATCCCCTGCTACCGTTGCCCCCATGCCCATTTTTTGGGTCACTTCGCTTATCACCGCTCTTACACTATCATTGCCCGGCGTGGGTGCCATACTTGGGATACCATCCACAAACTGAATAGTGGCTTTTGTTCCCTTAAGACTTTGATTTACAATGCTTTGCATTTTATTTCGGGCGTTCTGCTTTTGCTGTTCAGTGAGGAATCGAAGGTCACCTGTCACCACCGCATTGGGAGAAATAATATTGGTTTTACCTATGGCCGTACCGCTTGCCTTTGCCTCCTCATACTGCATATCGGACCCCCCAATGAATACCCCGGGGTTAAATGTGAGGTATTTTTCCTGGCTGAGCTCCTCTCTAAATGAATTGACAATTCTTGCCGCCTCATAAATAGCACCATATCCTGCATAATCGGTGAAAACACCACTACTATGTCCTGTTTTTCCAGTCACTTTCAACTGCCAACCGCTCGCACCCCTCCTTGCAGTGGCTACCGAGTTTAATCCGTTGGCACCTTCAAAAGCCAGGGCAATTTCGGATTGCTTGGCAGTTTCAATAAAATCCCCCCTACTCACCGATCTTGGATAACCGGCTTGTTCCTCGTCGCCCGTTAAGTATGCAGTTATCGCCGCCTCTTTTAACAATCCCTGTGCATGCAATGCTTGCAATGCAATTATCATTACGACGTCACCGCCCTTCATATCATTCGCTCCCTGTCCTGTTGCAATGCTATCATTTAGTAAGGTGAAAGGATTCTCAGGCATATCCGGTTCAAACACCGTATCCAAATGTCCTATCAAAAATAATTTTTTGCCCTTATGTTTTTTAGTGGTGGTGGTATTTGCAACTGCTGCGGGCGTCCTTCCAACCAAATGCCCTGCACGTTGAATAGAATCAGGCATTGCCACCCAATGCGTTGTTAAACCTGCAGCTTCTAATTCTTTGGCAAATAGCGCACCAACTTTTTTTACACCTTCTATATTTAAGGTCCCGCTATTTACATTCACTGCCTCTTTTAACAACGCAATGGCCCTTGGCATATTTGCATCAATGTATTCAATTATTTTTTGCTCTTCCTTATTTAAAACCTTTGTGTCCTTTTTATTTTTCTGCGCACTTACTGCAGTATGCATTAACAATAAAGTTGCCATTAACAAAATGACAGTGCCTAGGTTTTTTTTCATAAGGTTAAATTAATAAATTATGTTTAATCAAACTGCAATGGAATATTTAATTTTAAACTAAAGTTGCGGCCCATATTAAAAACACCCATACGACCTGTGGCCAAATTCTCCGAAGTATATTTTAACCTGCTCAAATGATTTTGATAAGCAACGTCCGTTAAGTTTTGTGCAGTAAAGGAAATATTAAATAACTGTTTTCCTTTTCGAGTGTACTGTGTGCCGAAGCCAACATTTAATAAATGATACCCGGCGGTAGCGGTTTCGGTATTGTATCCTGTGAATGGATTGTTTTGTGCAAATACGTTATCCAATTGCAAGGACATGTAGGTATTTTGTAAAACCGTTTTAGTATTTTTAAATTCATACCTCAATTCTGAAATCCATCTTAGTGGTGGAATATTTGGTAAATTTTTGCTGCCATCTATCGCTGTTTCAAACCTACCTCTTACATAAGAAAAAGTATTTTCAATATGCAATCCGTCAATAGGATGCGGGTGAATATCTAAATTAAATTCAGCGCCCATTAAATTTGCATTTTGTTGCTTGTACTCAAATGCAAATAACTCATCACCTTCTTCGTTTACAATAATAGAATCAGCACCATTATTGCCCATTAGTTTTTGGTAAAAAATATAATCAGTGATTTGATTGTAAAAGATACTTCCATTAAAGGATACATGTTCATTACTCCACTCGGCACCTAAATCCAATTGTAAACTTTTTTCTGATTTTAAATTGGTGTTTCCATACTCATAACGATTGGTACCTTCATGTGCGCCATTGCTTCCTAGCTCAGCAAGGTTGGGCGCTCTATAACCACGTGCAACATTAAATTTATACACTAAATTTTCGCTTGCCTCATAAGTTAAACCAAAAGAACTCGCCATGGCACCGTAATCCTTTTTCAATTTTTGATTGTTGACTATATCGGTAAATTCAATTCCTTTTTTATCAATACGTGTACCTCCACTCAAGGTTAACTTACCTGCTCTTTTTTGCGTGTAAAAAAACAAGCCTAACTCAACTGACTTATATTCAGGAATCAATACTTCCACACCCTTGTTGATGTTTTGCTGTTGCATACCATTTACTCCAATGGTATTTTTCCAATTATTTTTTTCTGGTAATAAATATTGAAAGGAGTAATTGAGTGTTCCTAAATCAAAGTATAAGCTTTTTTCAGTTGGGTCGTCAACATTACCAAACTCTTGACGCTCGTTTCTTTGGTACGCAATATTCGCCTTTAATTTTCCAGTACCCCAACGAATGCTATTGTCTAAAATATATTTAGTGTGTTTAATATTTTGATAAGGTACATTGGGTGTGGTACTGTTAAAATCCTGTTGGGTGGGCGTAATAAAATCGCCGCCAGCAATGGGTTTAATAAACAATCCATTGGGATCACGTTCCCCTTCAATCATGCCTAGTTTTTGGTTAAACTGATTGACAATTAAATGCGTATAACCCCACTCTTTTTCAATACCTATAAATCCACCACCATTTAATTCATTGAACTTGGAGTTAAATACTTTACCATCATATTTATTTTGATAGTCCCCCGCTTTTTTAGAAGTTCCATTCAATCCCCATACAAACCCTTTATTGTTGCCAGCAATATCAAAGTGAACTCCTTGTAAATTATTATTGCTTTGGTAATTACTAAATATATTTCCTCGAATGGCGCCCTCTGCTACTGGAACATTGGATACTACATTAATCACGCCACTCAATGCTTCACTACCATATATAATGGATGCAGGCACTTTTAACACTTCGGTGCGTGTTACATTGTATTCATCAATTTCAATGCCATGCTCGTCACCCCACTGTTGACCCTCCTGTCTTACCCCGTCGTTTAACACCATTACCCTATTGTATCCAAGTCCTCTAATAATAGGTTTGGAAATAGCTGGACCAGTAGTTAATTGAGAAACCCCAGGTGTTTTAGACAAGGCATCAATAAAATTGGTACTGGTGGATTTAAATAAATCCTCTTTTTTAAAGATAGAGATAGGCGTAGGTGTTTTACGCGAACTCGTAGCACGTAAAAAACTAGTCACCGTCACATTTGCATTTTCTACTGCGCCATGACCTAGTGCAAAATTTTCTACCCTGTTTTCTTTCACCGTTATTGTTTTTGACAACAATGCATAACCAATAAAACTCACTTCAACGATATGTTCCCCATTAGGTATGCTAATTTCAAAAGTTCCGTTTTCTTTGGCGATGACTCCTTTTTTAAATTCAGGAAAATAAATACTTGCTCCTTGCAAAGGCAAGCCAGTGGCTTCATCCTTGACATTGCCTGTTAAAATAAAGTTTTGTTTTTTGCTTTGTCCAATTGTTTCGCTGTGAACACAAAAAAGTACAAACAGCAAAATAGAGATATGTTTAAACATAAATTATATATTGAAATTGATAAAATAAAACCATGTGCACAGGGCACATTTCAAAATTCAATTATATAATGGGTGGCCCGCGGGAATCAAAATGAGATAAGGTACTGCTTTCTTTACGCCAAATGCCTGAATCATTTTTAATGATAGCAGTTGCTGGGGCATTGAGTACTATTTCAAAATTATACTGTACAAAAGGAGAGGTAGCCACCAATTGATCAAAAGAACAATGGATGCTTGTATTTTCTAATTGCTCAATAGGCAAATTAACATGCACCGAACAGGTGGTCGGGTCAATATGCTTGGCAACAAAATCATGGATATTTTTTTGCGGTGTAATGCTAAAAGCAAATACCACAAGCATAAAGCTCGCTAAAAAGGATCGTATGTACCTGTTTTGTAACATTTGTAGAAATCAAAGTTACGGTAATATTATAAAAAATACATAGCTGCTAATAAATGGGGCTGCCAATAGGATGATTGGCTATAAAAGGATTACCCATTAATTTAGTAAGGGTAGCCGCCAATTGCTTTTGGTACCATTGTCCCGGATTGGTTTGTGCGCCTAGGGCACCGATGCGTTGTAAATTGGGGCCCATTAAAGCAAACCAAATACTGGAAGCACCATTTACATCGGCACCATGATCGGTCCAAGCCTCCTTAAATCCCCTCCCATGATCGGTGGTCACCAATAAAAAAGTGTTGTCCTTATAGCCAGGAGTAGATTGTACCCAATTCCAAATTTGCGCAATCCATGCATCTACCTGATGTGCTGCGTCTAAATAATCCCTGTAATGTGCATGATGTGCCCACTCATCGGTTTCACCATAACTAATATACAAAGCCTTGGGTTGTTTGTTTTTCAAATAATGAAATGCTTGTTGATGAGTATATACATCCAAACATTCTACTTCCTTAAATGGTTTATAAGAATCCTTTAAGCCTTCACTTATGCTTTTTGCTACAGGGTCTTGCAATAATTGCGTGATGGATTCAAATCCATTAATCACGGGGAATCCCGAAACTTTCTCATTTAAAATTCGATCAAAAGCATCCCATGCGCCAAAGGCAGCCACTTTATTTTTATAAGCTGCTTGTGCATTTAAAAAAGCCAATACATTGTTATGGGGATTCGGCATATAGTCATTGGAATTGATGGCCGAGTCCGGATAGCCCGTTAATATTTCATTGTAACCAGGATAAGAAAACCAATGCGGGTTCGCAACATCCACTTTGTTGCCCACATACCTGTTGCCAAACAACATGCCCTCCTTTGCAATTTGATTCCAGAAAAAAGGCATTAGTTGTTTTTGTCTTGCGCTCAAGTCCTTTGCGCCATACTTATTATAAATATAGGTACTATCCCCTTGATTGAATTTTGGATGATTGGCCAAGGAAGTATCCATTCCGCCAAAAACCTCCTGCCACCTAAAACCATCGGTGGTGATGATAATAACATTGGGGGCAGGTTGCTTTTGCAAGGAGGTATTTGCTTGCGCAAACCCTGTATTCATTGAATATACAGCCAATAAAAGCAATACACCACTTAAAGTAAACCACTTATGCATAAATGAAAGCATGGATTTGAATTTTGTCCTTAAAAATAACAAACATTCAATGAGTACTTGCAAATATGGGTGGAATTAATCTAAAGTTTTCTTTTTTCTCGCAGAGTAAAATAAATATAATAGCATACCTATACTAATAACAGAATAACTAATTAGGCCAGCATCCGTTTGAATGATTTTTTTAAAAAACAAAACTGAAATCATTAGATACACCATAATTGCAAGGGAGAAAGTTTTATTCATAATATTGATTTAAGGTAATGGACAATAATTATCAATACAAGCAACGCCACCTGCTGCTTGTAAGGTACCGCACAATAAAATACAAGCGGGTGTTCCTAAACCAGCAGTACCACCAATACAAGCTGCATGACAAAGTATAGCACCCGAAGTAGCTGCAGCCATACACAATGGAAATCTCCAACCACAATGATCATTTTTATTAACAGCATTCAAGGAATTGCTTGCAACCGAAAATAAGGAACTGCCTGTAGGGGTAACACTATTATAACTTTGTGCATACAATTGTTCACAAGCTTTTTGAATACTTTGCATTGAAACATCATTGTATTTTGTGTTGATTTGTTTCCAATGCATTTGATAATTTTTAGCGTATTGTTTTACATACAAAATATTTTCAGCCCCCATAAATTCGTTAAAAGCATCCATTCCCTTAGTTGAATGTAGCTGATTATCATTTAGGGATTCGATTTTATTTTTGAATTCGAAAATAGTCAAACCCTTACGCGCTGCTAATGCTTCAATAGATTGGCTAAAGTTTTGTTCCAATTGAACCAGTTGGATAAAATGGGTATCCTGTGAAAGGGGCACTTGAAGCATTGGTTCGGGTACGGTTTGCGTTTTTGTACAGCCAAAGGACAGAAAAGTGCAAAAGATAAATAAAGAGAAAAAGGGTTTTGGTTGCATAACATTTGATTTTAATGAATCATGAATTTACCGTTCCAAAACATCCATTATCAAGTATTTATACCTTGCGACAGGATCCTATATTTAATTTAAGGTATTGATTTTGAACAATTTAGAGAAAATAGGGTTATAGTATTTGAATGGTCAACAACAACAATACTTGGTGAAAAGCAGTGAATGTTGTAATTTTGATGTTCAAACATTAATTAACATAAAACAATCAATATGAATTTATTAGATGCATTAAAGTGGCGTTACGCTGTAAAAAGAATGAACGGATCCAAAATCCCTGCTCAAACCTTGGATACCATTTTAGAAGCTACCCGTTTAGCACCCAGCTCGTTTGGTTTAACACCTTACAGTATTTTGGTAATTGAAGACGAGGAAACTAGAAAAAAATTACAACCTCATTTTTACAATCAACCTCAAATTGTTGAGTCAAGTGCCGTAGTTATTTTTGCAGCACACACAACAATTAATGAAGCAAGTGTTGATGCATACATGCAAGAAATTGCCGAACAAAGAGGAGTAACTGTAGATGCATTAAAAGATTTTGCTGGTTATGTAAAAGGGGCTATTGCAAATCAAACTCCCGAGCAATTACAAATTTGGGCAGCTAAACAAACTTATATCGCTTTAGGTTTTGCTTTAGTAGCTGCTGCTAGCGAGCAAGTAGATGGTACACCAATGGAAGGATTTAACCCTGCTGCAGTAGATGCTGAATTAGGATTAGCAGCACAAGGTTTACATGCAACCGTTGCTTTAACATTAGGTTACAGAGACGCAGCAAATGATTATTTATCAGGTGCATTAAAAGTAAGACGCACTGCAGACAAATTAATTATCAAAAAATAAGTATCCAATTAGTAGATACTTAAATAGGTACAAGATTTTATAGTTGGGTTAGTACCCAAGCAAGCAATGCTACACAAAAGGGCGACTCTTTCAAGTCGCCCTTTATATTTTCATGGTAAAATACTTTCGTAATGTATATAATTAAAGTTTGAATTAAAAACCAATTACACCTACAGTTTTGATAACATCCAATTTTTAAATTTTTCGAAACTAGCACCCATTGGAATAGCTACTTTTTCTTTGTCTAATAAAAATTGAACTGATGGGGGTATAGCAATTGTTTGACCTATTGCTGTTTCCACTACCTCGGGGAATTTAACAGGATGTGCTGTTTCTACAATAATGGCTGGTTGATTAAATGCTTCAGCAGCTAAAAACGCCACCGCACCATGGGGATCTAAGGTATATCCATATTCCTTGTACACACGCGTAATAGTTGCTTGCGTACTTATGTCGTTATAGCTATAGCTACTTAACCCCTTCTTTAACTGCTCAAAATTGTTTTGCATCATTTCCATAATGCGTACAAAATTGCTTGGATTACCTACATCCATTGCATTGGATACCGTGGCTACTGATTTTTGAATTGCATAATTACCCGTTGACAAATACCTAGTCACTACATTATTATCATTACATGCTGCTACAAAGTGGCCTAATGGTAAACCACTTGCTTTTGCCATCATACCTGCACAAATATTGCCAAAATTGCCACTGGGTACCACAATATTCATTGGAATAGCATCCCCATTTTTTGCAACCCACTGTTGCCATGCAAAAAAATAATACAATTGTTGTGGCAACCATCGTGCTACATTAATGGAGTTGGCTGAGGTTAAATGATAAGCAGCATTTAATTCCCCATCCATAAAGGCATCTTTCACCATAGCTTGACAATCGTCAAAACTTCCTTCCACTTCTAATGCAGTAATATTTTGTCCGCAAGTAGTTAATTGTAATTCCTGGATAGGACTTACTTTTCCTTTGGGATATAAAATAATCACTTCCACACCTTCCACCCCTAAAAATCCATTCGCCACCGCACCACCAGTATCACCACTGGTAGCTACCAATACCGTAGAGGGTTTAGTTTGCAATAATGGATTGTCAACTTTTTGTTCGCTTTTAATTTGCGCAGTATTCTGTACTTTTTCCGCAGCCGCCTGTTTTGAAAAATAACCTAAACACCTACTCATAAACCTTGCACCCACATCCTTAAAGGCCAATGTTGGGCCATGGAATAATTCTAAAGAAGCAATTGTATTAGTTATTGGAACTAAAGGAAAATCAAAATTAATCGTCTCTGCGCAAATTTGTTGTAAGGAAGCATCATCGATGGTACCACCTACATAGGGCTTCATTACTTCGAAAGCTATACTTGCTTTATCTAATGTTTTGAACCTTTCAATTTGTTCAGCCGTAAACCTAGGGATGCTTGTTGGAAAATACAATCCTTTATCCGGCGCTTGACCAGTAATGGCAGCTGTTTTAAAATCTACGGCGGGGGATTGTTTTCCTAAACTATAATATTGCATCTGTCTATTTTCAATCTACTATTTATGATCACTTGTTGAGTATATCTGTATTTTATTATTCGGTTATTTCTACTCCCGTTTGATGAATGGTAGTCACATAAGTATGATGCGCTAAACCCAAGCCTGTATATAAGTTTATCATTTCTTGTTCCACAGCCAATGCAGTTTCTTTTTCCTTACTTAAAAAAAAGATAGAAGGTCCAGATCCAGAAATGCCTCCACCTAATGCCCCTACCAACTTACAGGCTTTTTTTAAATCATCAAATCCAGGAATTAAAATAGAACGCACTGGCTCAATAATCACATCTTCCAAACTTCTTCCAATTAAATCATAATCACCTTTCATTAAACCCGCTACCAAACCAGCGATATTTCCCCATTGCTTAATGGCATCTTTTAATTGTACATTTTGCTTTAAGATACTTCTTGCATCTGCAGTGCGCACTTCAATTTGAGGATGTACAATAGTCGCATATAAATCAGGTGAAGGAAGGGTAATTATTTCCAAAGGATATATTTGCCTTACCAAGGTGACACCCCCATAAATACAAGGGGCAATATTGTCGGCATGTTTTACACCAGAAGCTACTTTTTCACCATTCATGGCAAAACGCACTAAGTCGTCCTTTGAAAAAGGGTTACCCAATAAATAATTGGCACCCACCACTGCCCCTGCGCTACTTGCAGCGCTAGAACCCACACCACTACCAGGTTTGATTAGCTTATTTATTTTTACTTCAAATCCAATAACAGAAAAATCGATCAAATCATTTTTGGCAGCAGAATCTGATGCTGCAGACAATGATTTTTCAATAAGACTATTGGCGGTATATTCTTCAATAAGTGCAATGAGCGCTGCACCCGCTACATTCTTTTCCGGTTCAGTAGGCAATTGATAATCGTCAATATTAATTATAGTAATGGGGGCCTGTCCCGGAGTCAAATTCACCAATCGCATTTCCATTTCATCATATGGATTGTTCACCGCAAAGCCCAAAATATCAAATCCACATACCATATTCGCTACGGTAGCAGGGGCTTTTATTTTAATCCATTGATGAACAGGAACCATTATTGATACGCTTTTTACTTTTATTAATTTTCATTAAACCCTTGCTGCTCTGATAATATCTGCAAATACCCCCGATGCAGTTACATCAGCACCGGCACCTGCTCCCTTAATCACCATTGGCAATTCAGGATAACGCATACTATAAAACAATACTAAATTGTCTTTGCCATATAAATGATAAAAGTCGGAACTCGGTTGTATATGTTGTAATCCTACTTTTGCTTTTGTGGTTCCATTTTCATCGCTTTCATATTTGGCTACAAACTTTAACTTGCAACCCGCTGCTGCCGCAGCATCATATAATTGCTTAAAATGGGCTTCCTGCTTTTCCATTTCAGCATAAAAATCTTCTACTGTTCCTTCAAAACAACTTGCTGGTAAAAAACCTTCATTCACAATATCACTCATTTCTAATTTGGTACCCGCCTCTCTTGCCAATATCATTATTTTACGCATTACATCGGTTCCCCCTAAATCTAATCTAGGATCTGGCTCGGTATAGCCTTCCAATTGTGCCTGTCTTACCACCGCCGAAAAAGATTTTCCATCGGTTCCGCCCGCATAATTATTAAATACAAAGTTTAATGTACCCGATAACACTGCTTCAATAGTATGTATGCGATCACCACTTCGAATTAAATCGTTTAAAGTACCTATAATGGGCAAACTTGCTCCTACATTGGTTTCAAATAGGAAGGAAGCATTAAAGGCGCGTGCCAAGCTTTTTAATTTGGCATAATTTTCATAAGGTGAAGAACATGCAATTTTATTACAAGCTACTACCGATACTGCTTTTTCTAATAATTGCGCATATACATTAGCAACTGTTTCATGGGCAGTTACGTCCACAAATATGGAATTACGTAAGTTGTTTTCTATAATCGTAGCAATATAATCGGCAGTAGTGCCCGTAGGGGCTGCCGCTAATTGATCCTTCCAATTGGATAAATCGATGCCCTCGATATTTATTAATTGCTTCTTGCTATTGGCTATACCAACAATATTAATTTGTAAGCGCATTGATTTTTTTAAAAACGCTACCTGCTGTTGTATTTGTGACAATAATTTTCCGCCTACATTTCCTGCGCCTGCTATATATACATTTACTTGCTTGTAAGAGGTTTCAAAAAACTCTTCGTGTAATACGTTGATGGCTTTTTTAACATCTGTTGATGCAATAACGGCAGTGATATTTTTTTCGGAAGAACCCTGTGCAATGGCTCTCACATTAATACCATTGCGCCCTAACACACCAAACATTTTACCGCTCACCCCTGGGTGATTTTTCATTTGCTCACCCACTAATGCTAAAATAGCTACCTCTTTTTCTACAATAAGTGGATCTACTTTTTGTGTATTAATTTCTGGTTCAAACTCGGCATCTACTGCTAGCTTTGCTTGATAAGCGTCGTTGGCATTTACCCCCACACATATAGAATGCTCAGAGGAACTTTGTGTGATTAAAATTATATTGATTTGCTTTTTTGCTAAAGCATCAAATAGTCGTTTTGAAAAACCTGGAATACCCACCATTCCACTTCCTTCCAAACTCAATAAACAAATGTCCTTGATACTGGAAATGCCTCTGATAAAATTAGTATCGCTCAGTGATTCATTTTTAATTAAGGTTCCAGGATGACTTGGTTCAAAAGTATTTTTAATCCATACTGGTATATTTTGGTGCATTACCGGTTGTATGGTTGGCGGATAAATAACTTTGGCCCCAAAATGGGATAACTCCATGGCTTCCTGATAAGAAATTTGTGGAATTTCTTTTGCATTAACTACCATTCTTGGATCAGCAGTCATCATGCCACTTACATCGGTCCATATTTCTAAAGCCGTTGCTTTTACTGCTGCAGCATAAATAGCACCTGTATAATCGGAGCCACCACGACCCAATGTAGTTGTGTTGCCTTCGGAATCAGAAGCTATAAATCCTGGAGCCATATACAAATCAAACTTATTATTCTCCTCGCTTGCAAAATAAGTTTGTATTGTTTTTGTTGTTAAGTCCTTATCCAATACTGCACTAGCGTAATTTGAATTGGTTTTAATTAACAATCTGGAATCCACCCATTGTTGCTTAATTCCTTTAGACGCAAAAGTGGCAGCAATTATTTTAGAGGATAATATTTCACCAAAACTTACAATTTTATCCTGCATGCGATTGGACAATTCTTTTAACATGAAAAGTCCTTCACAGTTAGCCTCTAATTCATTAATAGTTTGCTTTACCAAACTTAAGGTAGCCGACTGTGCTTGTATTGGCAACAAGGCACGCACTGCATCCAAATGTTTTTGTTCAATATTTTGTATAATGGTTTTATACGCTTCATTTCCCTGTGATGCACTTTGCGCCAACATTAATAATTGGTCGGTTACCCCACTCATTGCTGACACGACAACAATAGTCGGTTCTTTTTGAATAGATTCGATAACGATATCCACCACTTTAGCAATTGCTTCGGCGCTTCCAACAGAACTTCCTCCAAATTTTAAAACTTGCATACCATTATTAATTTTACTAGCGCGCGCTTCTATTGCACCCATTATTATATTCCTGCGACTATATTAAATAGCCATATAAATTGTCTTCCTTATTTATTTCGTTGTAATTGATTTGATAACGCTTCATATTTTCAATTAGCAGTTCATAATCTTTATTAGATTTTAATTCCAATCCTACTAATGCCGGACCCGATTCCTTATTATGTTTTTGTATGTACTCAAATCGAGTAATATCGTCTTCGGGGCCTAATACTTTATTAACAAATTCCTTTAAAGCACCTGGACGCTGTGCAAACTTGATTAAAAAATAATGCTTTAATCCTTCGTATGTCAAGGACCTTTCCTTAATCTCTTGCATACGCGCAATATCATTATTGCTTCCACTCACAATACACACAATTGTTTTTCCTTTTATTTGAGCAGCATAATCATCCAATGCTGCAATACTCAATGCACCTGCAGGTTCTACAACAATCGCTTCCTCGTTGTACATTTGTAAAATGGTGGAGCATATTTTTCCTTCGGGTACTAAATGCATATCATCTAATACATCCTTACATACTGCAAAAGTTACATCACCAATCCGTTTTACCGCTGCTCCATCTACAAACTTATCTATCTTTTCCAATTCCACAGGATGGCCTTCCTTCAATGCAGTAAGCATACTCGGTGCACCCTCTGGTTCTAGACCAATTATTTGTGTGGTAGGAGAATGTTGTTTAAAATAAGCGCCCACTCCCGCACTTAAACCACCGCCACCTACTGGAATAAATATATAATCAATAGGTGCGCCACCCAATTCACTTCCAATTTCATTGGCGATTGCATTATAGTCGTTCAAAATTTCAACACCCACCGTTCCTTGTCCTGAAATAATGGAGGCATGATCAAATGGAGGAATAAATGTCATTCCATGTTTTGTCGTATATTCTTTAGCAGCAACAGCACAGTCATCAAATGTGTCTCCCACTAAAATTACTTCTACAAAATCCTCTCCAAACATTTTTGTTTGACTTACTTTTTGTTGAGGAGAGGGAATGGGCATAAACACGACGCCCTTTACATTTAATTTTTTACAACTGTACGCAAAACCTTGTGCATGGTTACCTGCGCTTGCACACACTACCCCTTTTGCCAACTGATCAGGTGTGAGTTGACTCATCATATTATACGCACCTCTTAATTTATAGGAACGTACAATTTGTAAATCCTCTCTTTTTAAATAAACCCTGCACTGATACTTTCGGGATAAATTGGCATTATACTGCAAGGGGGTATGTTTCACCACCGTTTTTAATCTAATGGCCGCTCCTTCAATATCAAGTGCAGGCTTACTCATTAATTGATCATCACTCATTTCTTTTTCTTTCACAGTTTCTTAAATCACTCCGCTTTTTTATTTGCCGGGTTGATTCTCTGGACGTAAACTTCTTACCGTACGACCTGCTTGCCACATTTCACTATTGTGTAATTCAGCTAACTCTATTTCTAACTTTTCACGGTAATCATCCTTACTGTTTAAATCAATGGAACGAGCAGCTTCAGCACCAGTTGCTACGCTATTGTATAAATCAGAGAATACGGGTAAAGTTACGTCACGGAACTTTTTCCACCAATCTAATGCCCCTCTTTGTGCAGTTGTTGAACAATTGGCATACATCCAGTCCATTCCGTTCTCTGCTACCAATGGCATTAATGATTGTGTCAATTCTTCCACAGTTTCATTGAATGATTCTGATGGAGAATGGCCGTTTTTACGTAAAACTTCATATTGTGCGGCAAAAATACCCTGAATTGCCCCCATTAATGTTCCACGCTCCCCTGTTAAATCAGAGTAAACCTCCTTTTTAAAATCAGTTTCAAATAAATAACCCGATCCAACTGCAATACCTAATGCAATAACCCTGTCATGCGCTTTACCCGTTGCGTCTTGAAAAATAGCAAAACTGCTGTTTAACCCACGCCCTTGCAAAAACATTCTTCTTAGGGAAGTACCCGAACCTTTAGGTGCCACTAAAATTACATCCACATCGGCTGGAGGCACAATACCTGTTTGCTCCTTATAGGTAATACCAAATCCATGAGAAAAATACAATGCCTTACCAGGCGTTAAATGTTTTTTCACAGTAGGCCACATTGCAATCTGCGCTGCGTCACTTAATAAATAACAGATAATGGTTCCTTTTTCTAATGCTTCTTCTATTTCAAATAAAGTTTCACCTGGCACAAATCCATCGGCTACCGCTTTATCCCATGACTTTGAATTTTTTCTTTGACCTACAATTACATTAATGCCATTTTCTTTTTGGTTCAATGCTTGACCTGGTCCTTGTACACCGTAACCAATTACTGCGACTGTTTCATTTTTTAAAACTTCTTGTGCTTTTGCTAATGGAAACTCTTCACGAGTTACTACATTTTCTTCGGTGCCTCCGAAATTTAACTTTGCCATTTTATTTTATGTTTAATTAAGATTTAAAATTTATGTTTTCTTGATTTACAACTATTATTTTTTTGAAATGTATGAAGAGATTGTATTTACTTCCATTTGATTACATCGTAAATACTGCTTCACGCTTTCCTAAATATTCGTTTTCAATCACCTCCTCCCCTGGTTCACGCTCTTCAAAATCTTTTAACTTTTCGTGGAAGCCTGCACTTTCTTTAATAATGGCAACTCTTGCACTGCGCACAAACTCCACCAAACCAAATGGCGCTAAGGCTTCCATTAATTTATTGGTTTCCTCTCTATGGCCTGTTGTTTCAAAAACGATAAAATCTTTTCGAATGGCTACGGCTCTTGCGCCAAACTCTCTTAATAGTCTTTCTACTTTTACTTTCTCGGTGATCTCGTCACTTAATACCTTATATAATGCCAACTCCTGCCAAACAATTTCATCATTGGTATTAAAGTAGGCTTTTAAAACCTCTACTTGTTTTTCAATTTGACGCACTATTTTTAATACCACTTCACGTGATTCCATTACTACAATAGTAAATCGATGAATACCTGGCACTTCCGAGGGAGAAGTATTCAAACTCTCGACATTAATTTTTCTTCTTGAAAAAATAATGGCAATACGATTCAACAACCCTACTTGGTTTTCGGTGTACACTGTAATAGTGTACTCTTGTTTTTCTGTATTGTTACTCATATAATTCGTTTTTAAATCATCTATATTGTATTTGACCTCGTCATACGACTCAGTCGAATCAAACTTAAAAGCTTCGCTACTTTAATCTGATTTCAGAAACTGAACATCCCTGTGGTACCATTGGAAATACATTATTTTCTTTGCCCACCATCACTTCTAATAAATACGAACCCTTATGTGCTAACATGGTTTGCACTGCGCCCACTAAATTTTTTCTATCTTCTACTTTACATCCGTCAATACCATAGGATTTTGCCAACATAATGTAATCCGGACTTTGAATATCTACAAATGAATAGCGCTTTTCATTAAACAAATCCTGCCACTGACGCACCATGCCTAAAAACTGATTATTTAAAATAACTATTTTAACATCCACTCCTGTTTGCATAATGGTACCCAATTCTTGTAAGGTCATTTGAAAACCACCATCTCCAATAATTCCAATTACTGTTCTGTCCTGCGCGCCGAATTTAGCACCAATGGCTGCTGGTAATCCAAAACCCATAGTACCTAAACCACCTGAAGTAATATTGCTTCTTGAATCATTGAATTTTGCGTATCTACATGTTACCATTTGGTGTTGTCCCACATCGGTTACCATAATGGCATTGCCCTTAGTTATTTCATTGATATTCCTAATTACTTCCGCCATACTCATTTCATCACTACTTGGATACATTTCAGGTTGAATACACTGGTCATATTCTTGTTGAGCATACTCTGCAAATACCGCTAACCACTCACTTCGGTCCTTTTGTTCAATCCCTAAAGTAAGCAAAGGCAATGTTTCTTTACAATCACCCCACACACCCACGGTTGCCTTTACATTTTTATCAATTTCTGAAGGATCAATATCTAAATGAATAATTTTTGCTTGCTTAGCATATTTATCTAGTCGACCAGTAACACGATCATCAAATCGCATACCCACTGCAATTAATACATCACACTCATTGGTTAGCACATTGGGTCCATAGTTTCCATGCATACCCAGCATACCTACATTTTGTGGGTGATCGGTTGGCAAAGCACTTAACCCCAATATGGTCCATGCTGCAGGCATCCCCGATTTTTCAATAAACTTTTTAAACTCTTTTTCTGCTTTTCCTAATATCACTCCCTGCCCAAAAATGACCAATGGTTTTTTTGCATTGTTAATTAACTCAACGGCTTCGTCAATAAATTCTTTTCTGATTACTGGTTTAGGCCGATAGGATCTTATATGATTACATGGCGTATAGCCAGGGTAATTAAATTTTTGTAATTGTGCGTTTTTAGAAATATCAATCAATACTGGACCTGGCCTTCCACTTCTTGCTAAATAAAATGCTTTTGCTAATACTGCTGGAATTTCTTCGGCATCGGTAATTTGAAAATTCCATTTAGTAACCGGCATGGTAATATTAATTACATCCGTTTCCTGAAATGCATCAGTTCCTAATAAATGAGCAAACACTTGTCCAGTAATACAAACAAGCGGTGTACTATCAATCATAGCGTCGGCTAGGCCTGTCACTAAATTAGTTGCACCTGGTCCACTGGTTGCAAATACCACCCCTACTTTTCCTGAACTACGCGCATAACCTTGTCCGGCATGGATTCCACCCTGTTCATGGCGCACCAAAATATGATTTAGTTTTTCTTTATAATCATACAAAGCATCATAAATAGGCATAATCGCGCCACCCGGATAGCCAAAAATGGTATCCACCCCTTCCGCAATACATGCTTCCAATACTGCTTGCGATCCTGTTAATTGTTGTTGCTCCATTTTATTACTTTTTACATTTCAGCGCTCTGCACAAATAAAAATGATACTCATTTTTTGTGCTTCACCCATCGAATTAAAGCCACTGGCTTTATTAAACCATCACTAAAAAATTAATACTTAATTAATTTTTTAGTTCTCATCCGTTACACATCCTTGACTTGCATCCTTCACCAACTTTGCATATTTAAACAAAATCCCATTAGTTACTTTTAACACCGGGGCTTTTTGTGCTGCACGGCGCTTGGCAATAGTTGCCTCATCTACTTTTAAAGTCATGGTACGATTAGGTACATTCAATTCAATAATATCTCCATCTTCTACCAAACCAATTAATCCTCCTTTATAGGCTTCAGGTGTAATATGTCCAATTACAAAGCCATGAGTACCTCCACTAAAACGTCCATCGGTAATTAAAGCAACCGATTTTCCTAAACCGGCTCCAATAATAGCCGAAGTTGGTTTTAACATCTCCGGCATACCAGGTGCGCCCACTGGTCCAACATTTTTTATCACTACTACATTGCCTGGTTGTATTTTTTTTGAATTGATGCCTTCAATTAACGCATGCTCTCCATCAAATACGCGGGCTGGTCCTTCAAACATATCACCTTCCTTACCAGAAATTTTTGCAACACTTCCACCAGTGGCTAAATTGCCATACATAATTTGTAAATGTCCTGTTGCTTTAATAGGATTTTCCTTGGGTAGAATTATTTTTTGTTGGTCAAAATCTAAATCAGGCGCTAAGGCTAAATTTTCTGCTACTGTTTTTCCTGTCACCGTCATACAATCTCCATGCAACCAACCCTGTGCCAACATATATTTCATAACTGCGGGTACTCCACCATATTGATGCAAGTCCTGCATTAAATACTTGCCTGATGGTTTAAAGTCAGCCAATACTGGAATTTTATCACTAATGATTTGAAAATCTTCAATCGTAAATTCAACGCCTACACTTTTTGCCATCGCAATCATATGCAACACAGCATTGGTACTTCCTCCTAAAACCATAATCAAAGACACTGCATTTTCAAATGCTTTGCGTGTCATAATATCGCGAGGTTTAATATCGCGTTCTAATAATAATCGAATAGCTGCACCCGCATCCTTGCACTCTTGTTGCTTTTCGGCACTTAGTGCTGGATTGCTAGACGAGTAGGGCAAACTCATACCCAATGCCTCGATAGCCGATGCCATTGTGTTAGCAGTGTACATACCACCACAAGCGCCTGCGCCCGGACATGCATGTTGTACAATACCTTTAAAATCGGTTTCGTCTAATTGTCCTGCTATTTTTTGTCCTAAGGCTTCAAATGCAGAAACTATATTTAAGTCCTGCCCTTTATAATGACCTGGTGCAATGGTGCCACCATATAACATTAAAGAAGGTCTGTTTAAACGCCCCATGGCAATTAAAGAACCTGGCATATTTTTATCACAACCTGGAACGGTGATCACTGCATCATAATATTGTGCACCACAAACTGTTTCAATACTATCTGCAATTACATCACGACTCACCAATGAATAACGCATACCTGGTGTACCATTACTCATTCCATCACTTACACCAATAGTATGAAAAATCAAACCTACTAAATTCTGTTCCCAAACACTTGTTTTAACTTCGGCTGCCAATGCATTTAAATGCATATTACATGTATTGCCATCATAACCCATGCTCACTATCCCTACTTGTGCTTTATGCAAATCTGCGTCGGTTAAACCAATACCATAAAACATAGCCTGCGCAGCTGGTTGCGTAGGATCTAGCGTAATTGTTTTTGAATATTTATTTAATTCCATTTTATATATTTAAAAAATTAGAAGAATCGCTTTTTATGTTATTAACTGCTTAAAAGGCTAATGATAAAAATACAACCTATTATTCGCCTAACCTTAAGACGAATGTTTGTTAGAACAATGCGCGCAATATGTGCAGTTACTAGATAATGGTTGATTTATGCAATCGCTCATGAATTGGATGTGTTTCTCCTTTTGCATGTCTTTCGATATACTCACAAATCAAATCGCCCATAGCCGTTGTCGTATAACTATTCATTGAATCGATGTCCTTGGTTACAAAGCCACTATTTAAACACCAAGCAACTGCCTCTCTTATAATGGTGGCTTCCTGTGTTAATCCAAAATGATCCAATAGCATGGCTGATGATAAAATAGATCCCAAAGGATTGGCAATGTCTTTTCCTTTTGCTTGCGGATAAGATCCATGAATAGGTTCGAATAAAGCCACGGTATTTCCCACCGACGCCGAAGGCAATAATCCTAAGGATCCCGCTAATACCGATGCTTCATCACTAATAATATCACCAAACAAATTTTCAGTTAATATCACATCAAATTCTGCTGGATTTAAAATGATTTGCATTGCTGCATTATCCACAAATAAATAATCAACGGTCACATCGCTATAAGTAGGTGCTATTGCTTGTATTACTTTTCTCCAAAGTCTTGAGGTTTCTAAAACATTGGCTTTATCTACTAGTGTTAATTTTTTTCTTCTAGTTTGTGCATGCTTAAATGCAAGGTGTGCTATGCGTTCAATTTCTGTTACCGAATAAGAGCAATCGTCTTTTGCTACCGTTCCATCCTCACTTAAACTTTTTGCTCCAAAATATATACCTCCTGTTAACTCTCTATAAATTACAAAATCTACATTTTCTAACAACTTGGGTTTTAAAGGCGTTAAATGTTGCAAAGCTTTATAAGTTGTTACAGGACGGATGTTGGCAAACAATTGTAATTCTTTTCTTAGTTTTAACAAGCCTTGCTCTGGCCTTACTTTTGCGGTAGGATCATTGTCATATTTAGGATCTCCAATGGCACCAAATAAAATAGCATCACTGTTTAAGCAAATTTTTATGGTCTCGTCAGGCAATGGATTCCCGGTTGCATCAATAGCACAGGCACCCATTAAAGCATGTTCATAACTAAAACTGTGATTGTAATACCTTGCAATGGTATTTAATACTTTAATAGACTGCTCTGTTACTTCTGGTCCAATTCCGTCTCCTAATATGACTGCTATTTTCTTTTGCATAATACTGTTTTTTCGTTTCATCTAGCCTCCCTTTCATAAGGGTGGGTGGAGTAATAATATATTTTTACTTTTCTTTGATATAGTTTGTTACCATTGATTTGCTTTTTCGTACGCTTCAATTTCAGGCTTCATGTTTAATAAATAATCAATATCATCGTAGCCATTAAGCATACATGTTTTCTTATATGAATTGATATCAAATTGTGCTTGTGCACCTGTTGCATCAATGGTAATAGTTTGTGCTTCCAAGTCCACCGTTAATGTATCCTCTGCGCCCTGTGCAAATATTTGTTGCAAAAAGGCATCTGTAACCGTTACCGGTAATACGCCATTGTTTAAAGCATTGTTTTTAAAGATGTCCGCAAAAAAACTAGACACCACTACCTTAAATCCATAGTCTTGAATACTCCAAGCAGCATGCTCACGGGAGGATCCACATCCAAAGTTTTTAGCAGCCACTAGTATTTCACCACTGTATTGCTGTTGGTTTAATACGAAGTCGGCTTTGGGTTTGGTTTCATCATCGTTCTCATACCTCCAGTCTCTAAATAAATTTTTCCCGAAACCATCCTTTGTCGTTGCTTTCAAAAAACGTGCTGGAATAATTTGATCGGTATCTACGTTTTCAATACGTAAAGGAATAAACCTGCTTGTTATTTTTTGTAATGATTGCATAATCTTTATTTTCTAGGAGCGCTTTCGCAACTCGTGAACTTTTTTAATAAGTGTTACTATTTTATTAGCTTCTTAATTTAAAATATCTCTGATGTCCGTAATTTTTCCTGTTAACAATGCAGCAGCTGCAGTTAAAGGACTTGCGAGTAAAGTTCTTGCACCTGCACCCTGGCGTCCTTCAAAGTTTCTGTTGCTAGTACTAATACAATATTCACCTGCTGGAATTTTATCTTCATTCATTCCTAAACATGCACTACATCCTGCTTGTCTTATTTCAACACCTGCCTCTGCAAATATTTTATCCAAACCTTCCGCTTTAATTTGTTTGGCTACTTCTTGAGAACCAGGTACGATTAAAGTTTTTATGTTTGGATCCTTTTGCTTACCCTTAATAATACTTGCTACTAAACGGAAATCTTCAATTCTTGAATTGGTACATGAACCTATGAATACATTTTGTACCGGCATGCCTAACAAAGTTTGTCCAGCTTGTAATCCCATATAAGCTAAGGCCTTTTCATAGTTTTGTTTTTCAGTAGCATCGGTAAAACTCTCTATGGTTGGAAGCGTTCCTCTTACAGATAATCCCATTCCAGGATTGGTTCCATAAGTAATCATTGGATCAATGTCTTCGGCTTTAATATTTATCTCCACATCAAATTTGGCATCAGCATCGGTATATAGCTCCTTCCAAGCGGCTAATTTTCTATCCCAATCTGCACCCTTCGGTGCAAACAAACGTCCTTTGATATAATCGAATGTTGTTTGGTCTGGTGCAATCATTCCACCTCTTGCACCCATTTCAATACTCATATTACAAATGGTCATTCTTGCTTCCATGCTTAATGCACGAATAGCTGATCCAGCATACTCCACAAAATAACCTGTTGCCCCACTTGCAGAAATTTGTGCAATGATGTATAAAATAATATCCTTAGATACCACGCCATTTTTTAATTCGCCATCAATATTAATGCGCATTACTTTTGGTTTGCTTTGCATAATGCATTGTGAAGCAAAAACCATTTCCACCTCACTGGTTCCAATACCAAATGCAATGGATCCAAAAGCACCATGTGTCGAAGTGTGACTGTCTCCACACACAATAGTCATACCAGGCTGGGTAATCCCTAACTCTGGTCCGATTACGTGAACGATTCCTTGGTATTGATGTCCTAATCCGTATAATTCAACACCATGCTTTTTACAATTGTCTATTAAAGTGTCAACCTGAAATTTGGATAAAGCATCTTTAATAGGTAACTCCTGGTGCAAGGTAGGCACGTTATGATCGGCCGTTGCTACAATTTGTTGAGGTCGGAATAATTTAGCCCCTCTTTTTTCAATGCCACTAAATGCTTGCGGACTGGTTACTTCATGTATAAAATGCTTATCGATATAAACAACCGAAGGACCATCCTCAATTTGTTTCACTACATGCTTGTCCCAAATTTTTTCAAATAATGTTTTTCCCATTGTCTTGTAATTTGTTATGCTTTCTCTTTACGCCTTGTTTGTTTTTAAAATGCGAATTGTATTTTTAAAATTTAGTGTTTATTATTTTTGATAGGCAAATGCCATTGCTTGCAAGTCGGCTTCTAATACTTCTTTCTTCTTATCTGCTATTTCTAAAAATTTAGGATATAATTCATCAATATCATTTCTTGTAAATTGATGTCCTAGTTTATGTAATCGATGCGCTAATGCACTACGTCCACTTCGCGCTGTTAATACAATTTTACTATCCTCTGCACCCACTTCGGCAGGATTGATAATTTCATAGGTTTGCGCTTCCTTTAAAAATCCATCCTGATGAATACCTGATGAATGCGAAAAGGCATTTGCACCCACTATGGCTTTATTGGGCTGCACCATCATACGCATGGTCTCTGAAACCTCACGGCTTATTGCGTTTAACAACTTTGGATTAATGCTTGTATATAATCCCAAATCCTTGTGTTGATTAATAATCATCACTACTTCCTCTAAGGCAGTATTGCCTGCACGCTCCCCCAATCCATTAATGGTACACTCAATTTGTCTTGCACCACCAATCACGCCGGCAATGGAATTGGCTGTTGCCAATCCTAAATCGTTGTGACAATGACAGGATAAAATAGCTTTATCAATATTGGGTACATTATTGTACAAGTAATTCATTTTTTCCTGATACTGTTGTGGCAAACAATAACCAGTTGTGTCAGGAATATTTAATGTGGTTGCGCCTGCTTTTACCACCGCTTCAATAACACGGGCTAAATATTCATTGTCAGTGCGGCCTGCATCTTCTGCATAAAACTCAACATCGTCAGTAAAATTTCTGGCCATTTTTACCGCCTTAATGGCACGTTCAATAATTTCTTCTCTATTGGAATTGAACTTATGTTTAATGTGCAAGTCCGAAGTACCAATACCCGTATGAATTCTAAAACGCTTTGCTGGTTTTAAAGCGGCGGCAGCCACTTCGATATCATTTTGAACAGCTCTTGACAATCCGCAGACCACTGTATTTTTTAAGGTCTTGGCAATTTGATTTACCGACTCAAAATCACCTGGGCTAGAAACAGGAAAACCCGCTTCTAAAATGTCCACCCCCAGCTCCTCTAGTTTGAC
This sequence comes from Bacteroidota bacterium, assembly GCA_947457075.1. Taxonomy (GTDB): domain Bacteria; phylum Bacteroidota; class Bacteroidia; order Chitinophagales; family Chitinophagaceae; genus Sediminibacterium. Next base: position 59,034 of record CANGUG010000002.1, on the reverse strand, counting down.
GGCTAATTCTAATTTTTCCTTGGTGTTGAGTTTACAACCCGGCACCTGCTCACCATCTCTTAAAGTGGTATCAAAAATGAAAACTTTTTGGCTCATATTATTGATTTACAATCATTTATAGATGAAAAACGGGCATAAAGCCCGTTTACTATTTAAAAATACCCCATATTAACAAGTAATTCACATCATTTTTATGCCTATTTTACAATGTATAAGCATACTATTTTTAGATTAATTAATTGATTTTCAATAACTTGAGTTAAAATCAGCTACGATGCCCAACCTAAGCACCGACGCACTATATATTTTGGTCAAATCCCTTGAAAAAGGGGAAAAGCGCAACTTTAAGTTGTATGCTGCCCGAAACTCCGCGTCCGCTGATTTGAAAATTGTACAGCTTTTTGACGCTTTAGACAAAATGAAGGAATATGATGAGGAGGAATTACTGCGCAAAAACGAATCCATTCAAAAACAACAGCTGTCCAACCTTAAGGCGCATTTATACGATCAAATTTTATCCAGCTTAAGAATCCTTAAGCAAAGTGAAAACATCGACTTACAAATTCACGAACAATTAGACCATGCCAAAATTTTATACAATAAAGGACTTTACCTACAAAGCTTAAGATTACTGGATAAAATAAAATCCTTGACTAAGCAAAATAACCAGGTTACTTTTTTATTGCAGGTATTGTTTTTGGAAAAGAAAATTGAGTCCTTGCATATCACAAGAAGTATGCAAGACAGAGCGAAGCAGTTAAGTGATGAAATTGATGAGGCCAATGAGCGCTTGGAGCTAATTGCAAAAACATCTAATCTTAGTTTACAATTGTATGGTTGGTATATTCAACATGGACATGCGCGTAATCAGGAAGATAGAATCACTTTGGACGCACTTATGCAGGATCCGATTTTAGAAAGGGTTAAGCAGGCAAAAGGATTTTATGAAAGACTTTATTTATACCAATGCCAATGTTGGTTTGGTTTTATTACACAGGATTTTTTAATGCATTATAGATACGCACAAAAATGGGTTGACCTTTTTGAGCAGAATGAAAATATGCAGTTGATTGAATCTGCGCAATACATTAAAGGCTTACACAATTTAATTAGTGCACACTTTGATTTAAAAAACATTGATAAATTTAAAGAAACCATTGCGCTATTAGAAAACTTTAGCGAAACACCTATAGTACTTAATAATAAAAATAATTTAATCCAGTCCTTTGTTTATTTATACATTGGTAAAATTAACCAGCACTTTCTAGAAGGTACTTTTAGTGAGGGTTTGACAATGGTTCCAGCCATGGAAGAAAAGCTAAAGGAAATTGAAATGTACATGGATAGTCACCGCGTTTTGGTGTTCTATTATAAAATAGCCTGTTTGTATTTTGGCGCAGGTAATGCCGAAAAAACAATTGATTATTTAAACCGAATAATTAATTGGAAATTGAATCTGCGTGATGACTTACAATGTTATGCACGCTTATTGCATTTAATTGCACATTATGAATTAGGCAATATGGAAGTAGTAACCTACTTGTCCAAATCGGTTTTCCGTTTTATGTCAAAAATGAAAAACTTAGGAGAAGTAGAGAGTATATTATTTAACTTTTTACGTAGCACTATTCAGTCAGGGAAGAAGGCTTCCTTCCAAGAATTACTTGTTAAACTCAAGCCACTTGAAAAAAATAAATTAGAGAGCCGTGCCTTTATGTATTTGGATATTATTTCTTGGTTAGAAAGTAAAATTCAAAACAAAGATGTGCAAACTATTATTAAGGAAAAAAGCGCTTTAAAATAGTCTTTACTTTTTTACCTGTTGCGTAGTTAAATCAAATACTTGTCCTGAAGAAAGCATGGTAAAAGGCTTTACCACTTTACCCCACTTGGCTTTTTGATTGGCCCAATCTTTTGCGTCATAAACCATTACATAGGAATTGCCCCAAACTTTAAATTGATTGCCTTCCACAATTATAGCAGTTGACTCATCGATGGCAACGCCTAAATGAGTAGGATTGGATTCAATCACCGGAATTAAATCAAATTGTCTATTACGTACCAATACATGTTGGTCAATATCTACTTTTTGGATAAAGGAAAAAGCAGGTTTAAATGAATAATATTTAGTGAGGTCTTTTCTTGCATCACCCCCAACCAATAATGCACCCATAATGGTTGCCCCTGCTGAAGTTCCCATAATCACACCACCTCTATCCAATAAAGCAAGCATTTCCTGATACAATTGAGTGCCCCCATAGGCTTCGGCAATCAGGTCCTGGTCACCACCACCAAAAAAAATACCCTTTGCCTTTCTCATTAATGCAATATACTCTGGTGCATCAGCTTTGGCTTTATCTCTAGTATGTATGGTTGATAAATTGGTAAATCCCCTAGATGTAAATTTTACAAGATGTCCGCCTTCTTGGATATACTTTTCGTCTTTTGTTGCAGTAGGTATATATACAATGGGTTCATTCTTGCCACCGCAATGGGCTGCAAAAAATTCAAATAAAGAATCTGGCATTGAGCCGCCACCAACTATTATTAATTTTCCTTTATAGTTAAAGTAGGGATTAGTTTCTGCTACATTTAAAGCATAGCCCGCTACCTTGGTCTGGGCATTTAATGGAAAAACAAATACACAATTAATCAAAAAAGCGAGTAATATGTTTTTCATTGCGAACAAAGGGTTTTAAATGCAGTTTAAATTAAGAAGCATACATGACTTCAATTTCTTTTTCGAAATTATTTAATATCACTTTTCTGCGGATACTTAATTTAGGTGTCATCTCCCCTTTGTCAATCGTAAACTCCCTTGGTATTAAGGTGAACTTTTTTACTTGTTCTACTTGATTAAATAATTGATTGTACTCATCAACAATGTCTCCAATCATGGTTAACACCATACTGTTTTTAATGATTTCCTCATTGCTGGTATATTCAATGCCATGTTGCTTTGCCCAGTCCATTAATTTTGTAAAACCTGGCACAATCAAAGCACTTACAAACCTTTTGTTGTCCCCTATTAATACGATTTGCTCAATGAAAGGACTTTCTTTCATTTTATTTTCAATGGGCTGCGGTGCCACATACTTTCCGCCACTGGTTTTAAATAATTCTTTTTTACGATCGGTGATTTTTAAATATTTACCGTCTTCTAAAGTACCTATGTCACCGGTGTGCAACCATCCATCAATAATGGTTTCAGCAGTTAAGTCGGGGCGCTTATAATAGCCCAACATCACGCTTGGACCCGCTACACATATTTCACCATCGGCCTCTAACTTTAATTCCACTCCTTTTATAACATGACCTACGGTTCCGTATTTAGTACCATCCGGTGTTCTAAAATTAATACTAATGATAGGGCTGTTTTCAGTAGGGCCGTATCCTTCATAAACAGGTATTTGTGCAGCATTAAAGATGCGCAATAATTTTACTTGACAAGCAGCACCACCTGTTACAATGAATTTTACATTGCCACCTAAAGCCTCACGCCATTTGCTAAAAATTAATTTATTGGCGATTTTTAATTTTTGTTGGTACCACCAAGAGCCATGATGTTGATTGTCATATTGTTCAGCCAATGCCACTGCCCAAAAAAATAATTTTCTTTTTACGCCCGTTAACTCTTCGCCTTTCAACATTATTTTTTCAAATACTTTTTCCAATAATCTTGGCACAGTCGAGAATCCATCGGGTTTTATTTCTCTTAAATTATCAGCAATGGTTTCTAAGTTTTCAGCGTAATAAATACTCATTCCGCTAAACATATAAATATAGGAAGCCACTTTTTCAAAAATATGATTCAATGGCAAAAAGCTTAATACCTTTTGTGTTGGCGCATCTGGGAACGGAAAACTTTCTTTTCCCATTTGTAAATTAAAATAAATATTGCGATGCGTTAACATTACTCCCTTAGGTGTACCTGTCGTACCTGAGGTATAAATAAAAGTAGCTACTTGATCAACTGGAATCGATTTTTTAATAGCATCTACTTCGGCTAATTTATTAGCATCCTTATTTTTTAATTCCGTCCAATGTTTTGCTCCATCTATTTTATCAAAAGTATATACTTCTTTTAAACAGGCTACTTGATCCTTAATAGACATTACTTTATCATATAAATCCTTACTGCTTGCAAACATATATTGTACCGAAGCATCATTAAGAATAAAAGTAAGTTCTAATGGATTAGTGGTAGGATACACCGGTACCCAAATAATACCCAATTGCTGTGCGGCCATATCAGCAATTAACCATTCAGGTCGGTTCGCACTAATGATCGCAATTTTATCACTGCCCTCTGGTGTAAAATCATTAGCTGATAAACCAAGGCTTAATAAGCCCGCACTAAGTTCATTTACATTTTGAGCAATTTCCTTTGTTGAATAGGATTTCCATTGGCCATTTTCTTTGGCAGACAACATATCCTCTTTGGGAAAATTGTTTAATTGATGTTCGATACAATCGAATAGTCTTTTACATTCCATAGTCAAGCAAAATTGTATAACAAAATACTCAAAAAGACGCAGAAAAAAAAGAATTATGCGCATAAAAAACCCGGCTATTGGCCGGGTTTAAATAAGGTATATAAATGGACTAGTAAATTAAATGCGTTAATAATCCGTCTCTCAATTTGGGTTCAAACCAAGTACTTTTAGGTGGCATTACTTCGCCCGCATCAGCAATGTTAAACAATTGATGAATAGTCACCGGGTACAAGCTAAACGCCAATTGCATTTCACCGCTATCCACTCGCTTTTCCAATTCGGCCAACCCTCTGATACCGCCCACAAAATCAATACGTTTGTCGGTTCTTTGATCCTGAATGCCTAATAATTTAGCTAAAATATTATTGGATAAAATGGTTACATCTAAAACGCCAATTGGGTCCGCGTCGTTATAGGTTCCCGGTTTTGCTTTTAGCATATACCATTGACCAGCGATATACATTCCAAAATTATGCAATTCAGTAGGCTTATACGCTCCTTCATGTTCCACTATGTCAAACTCATTGGCCAATGCAGCCACAAAAGATTCAACAGAATGTCCATTCAAATCCTTTACCACACGGTTGTAGTCCATGATATGTAATTGGTTAGAAGGGAATAAAGTGGTCAGGAAATAGTTGGGGCCGGTTGATGTATTTGTTGAAGCATCCGAATGCTGCGCATTGGCTTCACCTAAAGCTAATTTTACTTTTGCAGCAGAAGCAGCCCGATGGTGTCCATCCGCAATGTATGTGCAAGGCACTTCGGTTTCAAACAACATTGTGATTTGATCAATAATGGTTTCATCACTTACCGCCCAAACCGTATGCTGAATACCATCATCGGCTGTAAAATCATAAACCGGGTTTTTATTCGTCTTCCACTTTTCAATTAAGGTATCAATATTAGCTTGGTTACGGTAGGCTAAAAAAACATTGCCTGTTTGTGCACCCGTTGTTTTAATATGGTTAATTCTATCCTGCTCTTTCTCAGGTCGAGTAAACTCGTGCTTTTTAATAATGTCATTATTATAATCATCAATACTGCTCACACAAACCAATCCTGTTTGCGCTCTTCCATCCATTATTAATTGATAAATATAATAACAAGGTTTTGATTCTTTAAATAACACATCTCTTTGCACAAAAGCATTTAAATTTTCTAATGCTAAATCATAAACTTGTTGACTATGTATGTCCACTGATTCTGGTAAATCAATTTCACTTTTGGTGATATGTAAAAAAGAATAAGCATTTCCTACTGCCTCCACTTTTGCTTCTGCACTATTTAAAACGTCGTATGGTTTACTTGCAACTTGCTTCGCTAACTGAGGCTGTGGGCGAAGCGCTTCAAAGGGTCTAATTTTTGCCATGGGCGCAAATATCGTTCTTTTTTTGGAGTAAAAATTTTTTTGAAACGCTTTATAGAAAAATATTTAAGAAAAAGTATTCATTAAATCACAGAAGGCTTGTACACTGCTCAAAGGCAATGCATTATACATACTAACTCTTATTCCTCCCACGGTTCTATATCCCTTTACACCAATCATTCCTTGTTGTTTACACAATGTTAAAAAAGTTGCTTCTTTTGCTGGATCGGTTAAAAAGAATACTGCATTCATAATGCTTCGATCTTCTTTTTCGATAGGACAATAAAATGCTGGATGTGCATCGATGGTTGAATATAATAATTCCGCTTTTTCCTTGTTTCGTTTTTCCATCTCCACCAAACCACCTTCTTTTTCAATCCACCTTAAAGTAAGCAAACTTACATATATCGAAAAAACAGGAGGTGTGTTTAAAAGGGAGCCTGCATCAATATGTTTTTGATAATCTAAGATGGCAGGAATTTTTCTGTTTACTTTTCCAAGTAATGATTTTTTAATTACCACCAGAGTGACCCCTGCAGCGCCCATATTTTTTTGCGCTCCAGCATAAATTAAGTCAAACTGATCAAACTGTATAGGACGACAAAATATATCAGAACTCATGTCCCCAATTAATGGGACATTCACCTGAGGGTATTGATGCCATTGGGTTCCCTCCACTGTATTATTGGTGGTAATATGCAAATAAGTAGTACCGGCTGGTAAAGTCAAATCCTTTTTTAAATAGGTATGTTTTTTATCAGCGCTGTCTGCCACCACAGTTACTGGTCCATATAATTTTGCTGCTGCAACCGCTTTGTTTCCCCATACACCATTGTCACAAATGGCAGCCATTCCATTTTCATCTAATAAATTTAAAGGTACTTGCATAAACTGCATAGTGGCGCCCCCTTGTAAAAAAAGTACCTCGTAGTCTGCACCTAGATTCATTAATTTTTTTACCGTAGCCTTCGCTTCTTCCACTACTTCCACAAACCAACTGGTACGATGGCCTATTTCTAAAATGGATAATCCTGTGTTATTAAAATTATGTATCGCCGCTGCCGCTTCCTCTAACACTTCCTTTGGTAAAATGGCGGGGCCTGAATTAAAATTATGTAGATGCATTAAGCTCAAATTATTTTTTCTTTATTCAATTTTTCTTCACATCGAAATATGCAATTACTCTTGCGCACATCGAAAGATGCTTATGCATCTTTCACTTCCTCATCGTCCACTGTAGTTACGCCTCCTGAAACCACATATTTCATTGCTTCTCCCGCCGAAACACCCTTAGGTAATTTTTTTATTTTGGAAGCAGGCACGATATATGTAATTCCTGAAATGGCATAAGAATGAGGAACATACACTGTAAAATGTTCTGCTAATCCAAAATGATCGGTGGACTCCTGTGTAATAAAACCAACCCTCCATACATCAGGCGCATCCACATTCACTAAAACAGGTTGATCAAATTTTTTCTTATTGCCTGCAAAAGCTTCTAAAAAATCTTTCACCGATGAATAAATAATTTTTATGCCCGGTGTTTTTTCTAATACTTTATCAAAGACTGAAACCAATCTTTCTACAAAAAACAAAGAGGATAACCAACCCACTAGTAATACCAACCCTATCGCTACAATAAATCCTAAACCGGTAACTTTTGGAATTCTACCATCCACCATGGCAAATTGGGTCGGAAACAAAACGTTCAACAAATTGGGAAGAAAATTATCTACCCAGTTAAACAAACTTACAATTACCCAAACTGTCACCCCAATGGGTGCTAATAACACGACCCCCTGGAAAAATAACTGCGCAAGGGAAGCTATTACTTTCTTATTTTGGAATTTCTCCCTAATTGATTGCATGAATGCTGGGTTTGATTAGCAAATTTCCACCTTTTTTACCATTCAGCACAAATAATCAAATAATAAGCTCGGAAACTTTGAAAACCAAAATAGTTTCCATAGTTTTGCGCCTCAAATTGAGCTATGGAAAACAGGATATTATTGAAAGCCAGGGATTTAATGCTTCACAACGGGGTGAAACATGTTACCATGGATGATATTGCCAACCAATTGGGTATCAGCAAAAAAACCATTTACCAGTTTTACAAGGACAAGGACACTTTGGTGATGGCGGTGGTCAACTTGGAACTAGAAGAGCAATCCCTAAAATGTACAACATCACAGGAAACTGCCGACAATGCCGTGCATGAAATGTTCATGCTTTTAGAAGACATCCAACAAATGTTCAAAAACATGAATCCGTTGACCATGCAAGAATTGGCTAAATATTTTCCCGACGCATTTGAACGCATCCAAAAACACAAGGACGTTTTTATGCATCAAATCATAAGAGACAACTTAATGAAAGGAGTCGCTGAGGGTTTCTACCGAAAGGATATTGATCCAGATATATTATCTATCTACCGTCTCGAAACAAGTTTTGTTCCTTTCAATGTACAACTGTATCCATTTAGTCGTTTTGATATTGGCAAAGTAACCATGCAAATAACAGAAAACTTTGTTTATGGTTTGATGACCATTAAAGGAATTGAATTAATGGAAAAATATAAACATCAGGAAACAACAATTGCAAATGCAATGCAAGATGAAACAACACAAATAAAAAAATAAAAACAAGCAATCTATAAAAATGAAAAAACTATTTTTCTTCATCATGGGTTTTGCAATCACTGGCTTTTCAATAGCGCAGGATTCAACTAAAACCACACATGCATTTTCACTTGAACAATGTGTCGAGTATGCACAAAAAAACAATGTACAAGTAAGAAACGCTTTATTAGCTATTGATGTGCAAACGCAAACTAATAGAGAAATTGCTGGAGCTGCTTTACCTACCATTAATACTAATTTAAATGGTGTAAATTATACTCAAATTCCAGTTTCTTTATTGCCCGGTCAAATATTTGGCGGTGCGCCAGGAACTTTTATACCAGTGCAATTTGGTACAAAGTATAATGCCAATTTTGGAGCGAGTATTCAACAATTATTATTTGATGGTCAGGTATTTATTGCACTTCAGGCAAGAGCTGCTTCCTTAGACATGCAAAGAAAAAATGCGGCACTTACACAGGAAGCAATTAAAGGAAATATTTATAAAATATATTACCAACTTGCTGCTAGTAAAACACAGCTAAATATTTTAGATGCCAACATTAATCGTATCCGTACTTTATCCCGTGATGCTGAGATAATGTTTAAAAATGGATTTGCTGAAAAATTAGATGTGGACAAAATTAGTGTTCAATTAAACAATTTAGAAACAGAAAAATTAAAAGCAAATAACAGCGTAGCGATTGGTTTTATGGGTTTAAAAATGTTAATGGGTATGCCTGTTAAAGATAGCTTGGTATTAACCGATGTTATTAATGAAAACAGTTTAACCAACGATGTATTGTCAGAAAATAATTTTGAATACAGTGTACGTAAGGACTTTCAATACTTAAGTACCATTAAAAAAATGAATGAGTATAATATTAAACGCTATCAATTAAGCAATTTACCCACTATTTCCATGTCAGGTTCCTATTCAAAAAATGCGCAAAGAACCAAGTTTGATTTTTTTCAGGGAGGTGACTGGTTTACCACTTCCTTAGTGAGCTTAAACGTTAGCCTGCCTATTTTTAATGGTTTTGCAACAGATGCGCGTATAAAGAGAACTAAAATAGAATTAAAGCAAACTGAAAACCAAATTGAGGGTTTAAAAAACAATATTGACAATGAAATTAACCAAGCTAAGTTAAACTACATGTCGTCGGTTGCAACGGTTCAATTCCAAAAGAAAAATATGGAGTTGGCAGAAAAGGTATTCCAACAAACTAAAAAGAAATACGAAGCAGGTACTGGTTCCAATACCGAAATATCTGCTGCACAAACCGACTTAGTAAGCGCTCAAAATAACTTTATGAACGCCTTGTATGCAGCCTTAATTGCTAAAGTTGATTTATTAAAAGCAACAGGTAAATTATAATCATCCCATTCATTCAAATACAAAATATATACAAATGAAACATAGTTTAAAATTAATGACCATTGGATTAGCATTTTTGTCAGTGGCATGCGGTGGAGGCAATAGCCTTGAAGCAAAAAAAGGTAATTTAGAAAAATTAAAAAAACAGGCTTTAGAGTTAAATGCCCAAATTGCCAACCTTGAAAAAGAAATTGAAAAAGCAGGTGGTAAGGAGCAAGCTAAAGCTTCCTTAGTGGTATTGGCGCCAATTGTCAATCAAGAGTTTAATCACTTTATTGAATTACAAGGAAAGGTAGAATCTGAAAGCGTTTCTTATATTACCCCTCGCGCGGGTGGTGGTCAAGTAAAAGCATTATATGTTAAAAGAGGCGACCGTGTAAGAAAAGGTCAATTAATATTACAATTAGACAATACGCTTATTAAGCAAAGTGCAGCAGCAGCAGCACAAAACTTGGAAACCGTTAAAGCACAAGCAGCTTTGGCAAAATCGGTTTATGAGAAACAAAAAAATCTTTGGGAACAAAATATTGGCAGTGAAATACAATTAATGACTGCTAAAACCAATGCCGATGCAAGTGCGAGTCAATTAAAAGCAGCTACCGAACAATTGGGTATGGCAAAAGACCAATTATCTTTTACAAGCGTTTACAGCGATGTGGATGGCGTTGCCGAAGAGGTAAATGTGAAAGTTGGTGAACTTTTTGGAGGTCCTGGTCAAATTAAAATAGTGAATACCGATAAATTAAAACTAACTAGTGCAGTACCTGAAAACTATGCAGGTAAAGTGAAAGTAGGTACAGAAGCTACTTTTATATTCCCTGATATTCAAAAAACTGTAGAAGGAAAATTAAATGTAGTAGGTTCGGTGATTGATCCTTTAAGTAGAAGCTTTTTTGTAGAAGCTAAATTGCCTTTGGATAAGAATTTCCGTCCTAATCAATTAGTACAAGTTAAAATTAAAGACTATTCTAAAAAAGACGCTATTATCATTCCTATTAACCTTATCCAAAACGATGATAAAGGAAAGTTTATTTATATAGCAGTGAAAGAAAAAGGAATTTTAATTGCACGTAAAAAAATGATTACAATCGGAGAATTTTACGGCAATAACATTGAAATTATTTCAGGATTAAATGCAGGTGAACAAATGATTACCGAAGGATATCAGTCACTTTATGACGGTCAAAACATTACAACGAAATAATTAGCAACAATCATCATTCATTAAAGCACAAACTGTCCTTATGTCGACAATTCAAAAAATAAAAGAGAAGTTCAAGGAATTTGGTCCTACCTCTTGGAGTATTACTAATAAAACATCTATATACTTATTGATGTTATTTATTAGCTTGGGAGGTATTTTTCAATTCCTAACCTTACCTAAGGAACAATTTCCGGAAGTAATTATTCCTACGATGTTTGTTCAAACAGTGTATGTAGGTAATTCACCCAAGGATATTGAAAACTTAGTAACACGCCCGCTAGAGAAACAAATTAAAAGTATTAGTGGTGTTAAAATAAATAAATTCACCTCCTCCTCTCAACAGGATTTTTCATTAATTACAGTAGAGTTTAGCACCGACGTTAAAACCGACGTAGCCTTACAAAAAGTAAAAGATGCCGTTGACAAAGCAAAGGGAGAATTGCCAAACGATTTAACCCAGGAGCCTAGGGTAATGGAATTGAATATTAGTGATCAGCCCATTATGTTTGTGAACATTAGCGGTAACTATAGTACCATTCAGCTAAAAAAATACGCCGACGATTTAAAGGACAGATTAGAGGGAATTGCACTCATTAATAGAATTGACTTAGCGGGTGCACCCGAAAGAGAATTTCAAATTAATGTTGACAACTACCGAATGCAAACAGCCGGTATCACATTTGATGATATAAGTGCCGCTATTCAAAGAGAGAATTTAGATTTATCAGGTGGATTGCTGGAAGTAGGCAATATGCAAAGAAACCTTCAATTAAAAGGTCAATTAAAAAACGCCAATGATATTGCCAATATCATAGTGCGTAATACTAATGGCGCCCCTATTTATTTAAAGGATGTTGCTAGAATTGTAGATACTATCAAAAATTCTGAAAGTTATGCGCGTTTAAATGGAAAGAATGTATTAACCTTAAATATCATTAAACGTAACGGTGAAAACTTAATTGCCACAGCCGATGAAGTGAAAAAAATTGTGGAAGACGCTAAAGCCAATGTATTCCCTAAGGATTTAAATGTGGTGATTTCAGGCGACCAAAGTATTAGAACGAAAAGTTCCTTTACTGAACTAGTTAACTCTATTGTAATTGGATTCTTATTGGTATTGATTGTATTAATGTTTTTTATGGGGGTTACCAATGCCTTTTTCGTGGCTTTATCGGTACCCCTAAGTATGTTTGTTGCCTTTGTGTTTTTGCCAGCGGGCGATCTAGTAGTAGGCACGCATATTACCCTGAACTTTATGGTGCTTTTTGCCCTGCTATTTGGACTAGGTATTATTGTGGATGATGCGATTGTGGTAATTGAAAATACACACCGCATATTTGTGCAAGGCAAAGGAAAGCTTACGGCTACCACTTCGGCTAAAATGGCCGCAGGTGAAGTATTTATTCCAGTACTTGCAGGTACCATAACCACTTTAGCCCCCTTCTTCCCCTTATTATTTTGGCCTGGTATCATTGGTAAGTTTATGGTGTATTTACCCGCCATGTTAATTTTTACTTTGGCTGCATCCTTAGTAGTTGCCTTTATCATGAACCCAGTGTTTGCTGTGGACTTTATGAATCATGAAGATGATAAGGTTGCTAATGAACCTAAGTCGGCCATATTTAAAAAGAGAAATTTTTGGATTCCTGTTGGAATAGGTATTTTATTAGACGTTGCAGGTTTTACCTTCCTAGGAAATTTATTGATATTTATAATGATAACCGTTGTTGCGAATAAATATTTCATCAACGATATGATTGTTAAGTTTCAGACGACTACTTTGCCAAACTTAATGAACTGGTATGAAAAAGCATTAAGAAGATCATTGGGTGGATGGAGACCAGTAAGATTATTAATTGGTACATTTATTTTATTGATATTTTCTTTTCTGCTATTGGCCGTAAGTATTGGAACAGGAAGAGTAGGTATTGAATTTTTTCCAAAAGGAGATCCTAATCAGTTGTATGTGTATTTGAAATTGCCTTCTGGTACCAATGTGCGTTATACCGATTCTATTACCAAGGTATTAGAAACCAAGGTAAGGAAGGTGTTAGGAAACGATAAAAAGGAAAACCCTTTGGTAGAAAGTATAATTAGCAATGTAGCCGTTGGGGCAGGTGATCCCATGCGTGGTGACCGAAGCAATCGTGCAGAACTAGGTAGAATTCAAGTGAATTTTGTGGAGTTTGAAAAGCGAGAAGGAAAATCAACCGCTCCGTATTTAGAAAGCTTAAGACAAGAATTACAAGGGGTGCCTGGTGCGGAAATTTCAATTGACCAAGAATCTAGTGGTCCGCCAACAGAACCACCAGTAAATATTGAAATTCAAGGTGAAGACTTTGATAAATTGGTGAAAACAGCAGTGGGTTTAAAAAATTATTTAGACGCTGCACAAATTCCAGGGATCAATACATTAAAAATGGATGTGGACTTGCAAAATCCAGAATTAACCTTAACCATTGACAGAGACCGTGCTTTGATGGAAGGTGTAAGCAGCGCTCAAGTAGGCATGCTCATTAGAACCGCTTTATTTGGTAAAGAAGTTTCTAAGATTAAAGAGGGCAAGGAAGAATATAAAATTCAGCTTAGAAGCGAGGAATTGCAAAGAAACAATTTAGTAGATTTATTAAATATGCGTTTGTCCTTTAGGGATATGGCCGCTGGTGGAATGGTGAAGAATATTCCAATTAGTAGTTTAGTAAAAGTAGAACCAACAAGTACTTTTGGTAGTATTAAAAGAAAAAATCAAAAAAGATTAATTCAATTAAGCTCCAATGTACTTGTAGATCAAGGCTATAGTCCAACTACCGTGAACACGGCGATTGCACAATATATTTCTAATTTCAAAGGAATTGCAGAAGGGGTAACGGTAAAACAAACCGGTGAGAATGAACAACAACTAGAAACAGTGGCATTCCTTGGAAAAGCATTGGTCATTGCATTAATGTTAATTTTATTCACCTTAGTGCTTCAGTTTAACTCTATTTCTAAATCGGTGATTATTTTAACGGAGATTTTATTTAGTATCATTGGTGTTTTCTTAGGATTCTCCATTTTCGGTATGAAAATTTCTGGCGTAATGACTGGATTGGGTATTGTAGGGCTTGCAGGTATCGTAGTGAAAAACGGTATCCTAGTAATTGAATTTGCCGACGAGTTAAGGGCCAGAGGTATGAAAACAAAAGAGGCAGTTATTCAAGCAGGTAAAACTAGAATTATTCCAGTAATGTTAACGGCATTAGCTGCTATATTAGGTTTCATTCCTATTGCCATTGGATTCAACATTAACTTCGTTACTTTATTTAGTGAGTTAAATCCACATATCTTTTTTGGAGGCGATAATGTTGCCTTTTGGAAGCCTTTAAGCTGGACTTTAATATTTGGTTTAATATTTGCTTTCTTTATGACCTTATTTATTGTACCAGGAATGTATTTAATTGCTGAAAGATTAAAGCGTCCAATGCGCCGTCATTTTGGAGGAAAGTGGATTAGCATGTTAGGCATACCTCCTTTAACTTTCCTATTTATTCCTTTGGTATTTGTGACCATGTACATTCACAAGAAAAATGTAAAGCGTCGTATAGCAAAGAATAATGCCAATGGAAATGAAGTGATTAATGGATCATGGTATTAATAATACCATCATTGCAATCACTGATTCCAATCACTTGATCGCAATTACTTGATCACATAAAAAAAGCCCCTCCAAATGGAGGGGCTTTTTTATACGTAAACGTATACTATACTATTGCTTAATAAATGAATAAGTATAATACCCTGCGTTACTTACATTTAAAGTAACATTATAAGTACCAGCAGTCAATTCAACATTTTCCCCTCCAAATTCTAACACACCATCTCCTCCAGTATCGCCTAAATCAATAGTCCAAGCAGAATTGGCTCTGAACTTAACAGGACTTGCTGACGCTAAAGTGAACGTACCTGTGTATTTGCCATTGCTATAAGTTAAAGCAATGTCAGGTGAATTACCCCAATTGGTAAATGCACCCACAACACCCCATGTTGTTCTAACCGCAGAGAAAGTATTGTTTACTGTATTGGCTCTAATTAAATAAACACCAGGTGTAGCGATATTCAAATCACCACCACTAGTGCTTATCAAACCAGCACCGCCATTACCATAATTGGTACCATTCCAATTTCTTTGGCTAGTTAATTTAAAGGCGGTAGCAGCAGTGAAATTAATAAATCCACTGAAATCACCATCAGCCTTTGGAGAACCTAAGCTAGGTGCCGTTCCTGGATCCCAACCTTGGTATCCACCTGGTACAAATAATTGACCAAAGGCTCTTACCAATGCCACTGTAAACTTACCTCTTTGGAAGTCCATTGTAATGGTGTAAAAACCAGTTACAGCAGGACCAGGGAAATTACTTGAAAGGTTGTAACCAAAATCACCACCCGCGCTTAATCCAACTTTTGTACCATCGGCTACTGAATATTTATTTGTCCAATCACCGTTAACTGGTAATGCTAAATATTCCTTTCCGCCAATTAAGTAAAAAGTACCACGATATGTTACAGAATCTACTCTTGTAAATTGTTGTGTAGGAATAGGCACTGGATTGTTCCAACCCCCTCCAGTAGCATCGCCCACTAGGAACAAGGCTCTTGAACTTGGAGGCACTACTTTTGGAGGCACCACATAAGGTGTTGCATTAATAGTCAATACATTAGAAGTAAGTAAATCATTGTTATTTGCATAAGAAGAAATGATTCTTACATCAATTTTATAAGAGGTATTGTAATTGAAACCAAAACTTAATAAAATAGCATTTAAGTCTTTAGCCACCATCGTGTATGATAAATTCTTAGACAAAGTAATAGAAACAGCTTTGGAGAAGTTTCTACCGCTTGAGTCAATTTGTAAAATATACTTCACCGTGTTTGAATCGGTAGCATATTTAGGATTGGTCCAAGAAAACGTAACTACGTTTTTTAAAGAGTCTGCAACTGGTGGTGCAATATTGGTACTTGAAGTACTTAAAGTTGCAGAAGTACCGCTTTTGTACACCATTAAGGGTGCTACTTTTTCACATCCCAATAGCACGAAGGCCATTAGTGTAGTGAACAGTAAGGTTTTGATTAAATATTTCATTTGTTAATTATTTAATTAAAGTTTTGTAATTGTATATTTTCCAGTTTGGAAATCAACACGAATTTTGTAATTACCGCTTACAGCAGGACCAGGCATATTTGATCCACCCGAAGTGTAATAAGCAAAATCTAGTCCAACACCTAATCCATTGATAGAATTATCTACTACTGCATATTTTTTACCCCAATCTCCATTGGTTGGTAAGAATAAGAATTCTCCACCAGAGGTTAATGGAACAGTAATTTCATACACTGTGTTAGAAATTCTAGTGAACTGTTGTGAAGGAGTTGGTACTGGGTTATTCCAGCCACCAGCAGTTGCACTACCTACAATAAATAAATTATTGTTTTCTGGAATTCTTACTTTTGGCGGTGGTGCATAAGGCACTAATTTAAATGACAAAGCATTAGATACAAGTGTTGTTGCGCTTGTTCCACCAATACTTGCTTTAATTCTTACTTCAATTCTAACCACAGCACCAGTAGTCACTTTCAAATCAGCAATCAAAATATTAAATGCTTTTTGTGTATAAGCAGCAGATAAATCCTGGCTAATTGAAATTGATTTTTTGTTAGGGCCATTAAAGTTGGCACCCGCAGTATCCATTTCTAATGTATAGCTCACATTTTGAGAGCTTACACCAGAAGCAAATTGATAATTTGGATTGGTCCAATTAAAAGTAATGGCCGGATCCGTTTCAGTAAGGAAATTTAATCCGATACTGTCTTTTACTGAAGCACTTAAAACCGGAGCAGTTCCTGATTTATAAGTATCTCTTGCTTCATCCTTTTGACAGGCAGCAAAAAATACTATCGCTATGCTTAAGTATAATAATGACTGAATAATTTTTTTCATATATTTCGATTTAACTTTTAACAATGGTATTAATACCCTGCGTTTTGTTTAAGATTGGTATTAGAAGAAATATCAGCAGATGGTATTGGATACAATTTTCTAAATGACTCCACACTCGTTCCACCTCTTACGCCTCCTTTCCAAGGCCATAAATAAGTAGATTCAACAAACCTACCATATCTAATTAAATCTGTTCTTCTAAATCCTTCCCAATACAATTCTCTACTACGCTCGTCTAAAATAAAGTCAGTAGTTAATTGACCTGCTGTGATATTACCACTATTATTGCCATAAGCTCTTTGGCGAATAGTGTTAATATAACCTAAAGCAGTAGTAGCGTCACCGCCTGTACCACCTCTTAAAACAGCTTCAGCATAAATTAAATACATTTCACTTAATCTGAAAATAGGGAAGTCAATATCAGTCCAAACTAAACTTGAACCAGCCGAACCGTCCGCTTTGATATTTTTAAACTTAGTAATAGCATAACCATCAGTGAACTTAGTTAAGTCATTAATGTCTGCAGATTGACCACTTGTATAAATTTGTGCACGCTTATCAGTAGCACCTGTGATATCTGTAAATTTATCACTAAATGCTTTTGTAGTTCTTAAACCACTCCATCCACCGTCAACACCAAATTGAGTAGCATTCATTGAACCTCCAATTGGCGCGTGTGTTAAGAAGGTAGTTCCACCCCAGTTTTGTGTTTTAAGACCATCAAAATTAATGGTTAAAATAAATTCTGAAGTATGTAAGTTATTGTCCGCTCTCATTAATCTAGTATAATCCGGTATTAATGAATAACCAGCGTCAATTACTTTTTTAGCAAAAGTAATGGCTTCTGTATTTTTTGCAGTACCTGTATATACTTGCGCATTTAAATAAAGTCTTGCAAGTAAAGCCCAAGCTGCTGCTTTATCCGCGCGGCCATATTCATTTGCTCTTGCATTTACTAAGTCCGCATCAATTGCTTTTAATTCTGACTCGATATAAGTAAACAATTCAGCTCTTGTTCTTTGCTTTGGTAATGATGCGCCCAATAAATCAGCATCTGTAACAAATGGAACACTTCCAAATAAGTCCATTAACACCGAATATTGATACGCTCTTAAAAAGCGTGCTTCAGCGCGATATTTTTTAATGTTATCTGCATCAGCACCAGTGATACCTCTTGAAGCTAAATTTGCATCAGAAGCTTGTCTAATGAAATCATTCGCTAAAGTAATTTGATAAAATGAACGGTAATATAATCCAGTTAACATTGGATTACTTGCCGACCAATTCATGTTGTGAAAATCCTGAATACCAGGATCACCCCATGAAACGACTGCTTCATCAGTACTTAACTCTTGTGCCTTCCAGTACAATCTTAAAAAGTCTGATGTACCTTCATCTATTCCTTGAATGTCTCCATTACCAGCAGGACCATTATTTCCTGTCAATGCAAAACTTGCATATACTTTTGCAAAGGCTTGTCTATAGCCAGTTGCATTTTTGTAAACCGTGTTCGAGGTAACATCATTCGTTGGCAACAAGTCTAATTGCTTAGCGCATGAAGCCAAAATGAATACCGAGAATACTGCGGCTACTACTATTTTAAAATTATTTGTTTTCATTTTCTTTTATTTATACGAATGAATGAATTAGAAACTAAGATTAAAGCCTAAGACAAATGTTCTAGGACGAGGATAAAAATTATTATCTATACCTCCATTAACTTCTGGATCTAAGCCTGTGTATTTAGTAATAATAAATGCATTTTGAATATTTGCATTAATTTTCAAAGTTGCTTTATCATGAAATACTTTACCCACATTGTATCCAATATTAATGTTATCCATACGTAAGAAAGATGCGTTTTGAACATAATAATCAGATAAATAGTAGTTAGCGCCATTACCGCTAAAGCCAGATCTTAAATAATCTCTTGATCCATTATTAATATAACCAATAGGATTTAAGATATTTCTTAAAGTACCAGAACTAGAAGCTACGTTGTTATACATATAGTTTCCAACATTCGCTCTTAATACAAATCCTGCATTCCATTTTTTATACGTTACATTAGAACTTGCACCAAAAAAGAATTGAGGATCATTTCCTTTGTATTGGTATAAATCACTTTCATTCACTACACCGTCTCTGTTTAAGTCAGCAAATAAACCATCGATTGGTTTGCCTGCATTATCATAAACTTGCTTATATACAAAGTAAGAACCTCTTTTGTAACCTACTGATTGAATAAAAATAGTATTACCTGTACCACCGCTGATACCACCGTATCTTGCTCCTGCATAATTTGGATCATCAGAAATTGTTAACTTGGTAATTTCGTTTTTGTTATAAGTAGCATTCAAAGAAACATCCCAAGTGGTTGTTTTGTTTCTAATAGGTTGGAAATTTAATGTTACTTCCACACCTCTGTTTTCCATACTACCAACGTTCGCAACAATTTTATTACTAAAGTTAGTACCTGCTGGTTGGTTAATTTCATTTAACAAGTCGGTAGTTGTTCTGTTATATAATTCAACAGTACCCGATACTCTATTGTCAAATAATCCAAAGTCTAAAGCTAAGTTAGCTGTTGCTGTTTGCTCCCACTTTCTATTAAAATAATATCCATTTGGACGAAATATTGGAGTGAATGTGTTACCAAACTGATATTGTGCTGTATTAGAACCTAAATTATAATAAGAGATATAATCATAGTATCCAATTCCATCCTGTTGTCCGGTTACACCATAACTAGCTCTTAATTTCAAGTCCGAAATAGTCGAATTTGTTTTTAAAAAATCTTCTTCTTTTAACTTCCAAGCCACTGCAGCTGATGGGAACAATGCAAATCGATTGTCTTTGTTAAATTTAGAAGATCCGTCCTGACGAATAGAAGCAGTTAAGATATACTTATTGTTTATGCTGAAATTAGCTCTAGCCAAATAAGAACTTAAACGATATTCTGGAACATCAAATGCAAAATTCGGTGAGTTAACCACTGTTCTATTAAAAGTTCTATCACTAAAGTTGTAGTTGGTTGTTTTGTATGCTTGATATTCATAACCCGCTACTAATTCTAAACGAGATTTAATGGCTGTGATATCTTTTGTGTAGTTTAAATAAGCATTCAAGTAACTATTGTTTCTTGTTTGGCGATATTGATTGTTCACCCCACTATGAAACACATTAGAAGCATCTTTAAATCTTTTAAAAGTAGATGCAGCATTTTCACCAATCACTGTTGTACCCTTTCCTTCAGCAATATCAACACCCGAATTCACGATAACGTGTAAATCAGGTAAAAAATGTACCTTATAATCAATCAATGCACTTGCAATTTGTCTAACAACATTACTGTTGTCTTGTCTTTGCATTAATAAACCCAATGGGTTTTTAGGAGTTAAAGATTTTAATCCATTAGAAGAATTTGGATCTAACCACTCCCAGTAGCCGCCAAAATTACTATTTCCGCTAAATACTCTTTGAGTTGGGTCAAATGCTGTTGCAGCACCAATCGCACCTTGATCAGCAAAACGACTTGCACTATTTGCTAACTTATAGTTTACATTAAGTGATAAGTGATTGTCAAAGAAGGTTGGGCTTAAGTTTACACCAATTGTTGTACGCTTTAAGTCATCAGTTTTTAAAACACCCACTTGATTCAATGCACCTAAAGATAAACGGTAAGGCATATTTTTAACTACACCTGACATGCTCACATTATTATCATTGCTGATAGCAGTTTGATAAATTTGGTCCTGCCAATCGGTATTTGCATTTCCTAATAAGGCCCTTAAAGTACTTGTACCATTTGTATTTACAATTGATCTAATTTCATTTGCACTAAATACATCTACTTTTTTAGAAACTGATGCCATACTAAATTGACTAGAGAAGTCTACTTTCATCGCACCTTTTTTACCTTTTTTAGTAGTAATTAAAATTACACCATTAGAGGCTCTAGCTCCATAGATAGCAGCAGCAGAGGCGTCTTTTAATACGGAGAATGATTCAATATCATTTGGGTTAATCAAAGCCAAAGGATTTGCTTGACCTGAAATTCCACCGCCATCAATTGGCATACCATCAATTACGATTAAAGGATCGTTACTAGCGTTTAAGGATGCTCCACCTCTAATTCTAATTGTACTTCCAGAACCTGGAGCACCATTATTACTAGTAATAGAAACACCGGCAACCTTACCAGCTATTAATTGTTCTGGTGTAGAAATAGCGCCTGTATTAAAATCCTTAGCAGACACGGTTGATACCGAACCTGTTAAGTCCTTTTTTCTACTAGTACCATATCCAATAACTACTACTTCTGATAATTGATCAGTAGATGCAGCAAGAGATACGTTTACTGTATTTTTTGAATCCAGCACCACTTCCTGAGAAGCATAGTTTAAATAAGAAAAAACTAATGCTGTTGCGCCTGTTGGCACTTTGATTGCAAAAGATCCGTCTGCAGAGGTAGTTACCCCTTTATTACTACCTTTTACAACCACCGATGCAGCCGCCAATGGAGCTCCATCTTTAGCGTCAGTCACTTTTCCAGTAACTGTACGTTCTTGGGCATAAACCGATATGCTGATAATAGCAAACAGTAAAGCCGCAAGTGCTTTTTTCATGTTCATAGATTTACAATTTCAAGTTTTAAGAATCGTTAATTGGTAATTAAAAGTTTTTGAATTTTTTGTTTTTGATTTAATTGTATTGATAATAAATAAATTCCTGGTGTATTCATTAATCCGTTTTTACGGATAGTCACTTTTTGAAAGCCTTTATTTTGATAGCCAGAATAAAGAATTCCCAAGTCTGTACCATCCATGTTATAAGCGTGTATCGATAATACACCACTTTCCGGCAAATTATATTCAAGGGTACTTACATTGTTCGTTGGATTAGGATATAAATTAGTTTTCATATCCAATACAGGCATTTTTAAATCTAAAATGTCTGTGATCACCTGCGTAGAAATATTTTTGTTGGCATATACAAAGTATTCGCCAGGTTGAAGTGTGATAGAAGCTGTGCGATTTAATACACTTTGATACCTGTTGGTAAACACGCTATACCAAATACCATCGGACGGAAATGCCACACTACTTGTTTGAGGTGTTACATCAAAATTACCTACTACTACTAATTTTATTGAGTCCCCATTTACTTGGAACGATTTAAACAATCCGGATGTATTTAATACATACTTATTGGAAATAAAGTCATTCGTATAACTTGGATTAGCTCTTAGTTTTAAAAATTTTGCATAGGCATCGTACAATGCTTTTCTATTGGGACTATTCAAATAATCCCATCTTAATGGCTTATCAGATAATCGGCAGTTATTAGAAACAGTTAGGTCGGTACAGGTATTAATAGAATAAGTGTATCCCAATTCACCAAATTGCCACATTAATTTGGGGCCAGGCACCAATGCCCAAAATGCAGCAGCCATTTCATTTCTTTTCAAAGCGGTTGCTGTATCTTTTACATTATAAGTGCCACTTACATTTCCGTAATTAATGTTTCTAAACATAGTACGCTCCTCATCATGGCTTTCCATATAAGTCACCAAATGTTGTTTAGACCAATTGCGTCCATTTGAAAATGCATTGTTTAAACTAGCATCTTGTGCATAACCCATGGTAGATTGGCTAAAGCTGTGATTTGCATTACCCCATAATAACATTCCATAATTAGAAAGCTCCTGCTCCTCATTGTTGTCTGCAAAATGTTCTAAAATACAATAACTATTGGCTGATACTTTTTGCATAGTATCATAAATAGTTTTCCAAGTAGCGACTCTTGTTGCATCGTAGGCACCCCAAGCACCCACATTGGAAGGATTATTTTTTTGGGTAAAGCCTTTTGACAAATCCCATCTAAATCCATCTATTCGATAATTATTCAACCAGTGTTTTACAACCCTGGATACCAATAATTTGGTGGCAGGAGAATCATGATTAAAGTCATTGCCTACATTAAATGGATGGGTCGCATTGGGGTTTAACCAAGGATTGTTGGTAGCAGGTATATTATTAGCTCCATCCCAATACATTTGTGCCAATGGCGAAGAACCAAATACATGGTTCATTACAATATCAACAACAACGGCAATTCCTTTTGCATGTGCTGAATCAATAAATTCTTTAAACGCCATTTCTGTTCCATAAAATTTATCTAATGCAAAAATAAAATTGGTATTATATCCCCAACTATTATTGCCTTCAAATTCTGTAACCGGCATTAACTCAATAGTGTTGATACCTAGTTTTTTAAAATAATTTAAACTATCACGCAACTCATTAAAATTTTGCTGCTTTGCAAAATCACGAATAAGTAATTCATAAATAATTAAATTACTTTTATTAGGTCTCACAAAATTATTAGTCTTCCAATTATAAGTTGGCTTCGCTGTTTGTAATACACTTACAATGCCGCTAGTGCTTCCTGTTGGATAAGGTTTTAAATTAGGATAAGTAGTGGCTGGTATAAAACGATCATGATTAGGATCTAATATTTTTTCTGCATTATAATCTGCTACTTTTAAATTTCCGTCAATCACATATTGATAAGCATATTCTACTCCCGGAGTTAATCCATTTATTTGAAGCCAAAAACGACTACTGTCCCTTGTCATTTTCATTGCATTGTTTAATCCAATTTTCCAATTATTAAAATCACCAATGACGTTAATATTTTTTTTGAACGGTGCATACAATACCAAAGTGGCTGAAGTGTCCCCTGGTAAATAATTAATCCCATCCACAATACCTGCGGGTAAATCCTCAATAACTTGATTGCCATTAACGTAAAACTGTATTGTATCGCTTGATACCATTGAGTTTGCGGTTCCACTCACAACAATTCTTTGATTGCCGATGGTATTAATTATTTTAAAGCCACCTACAACGTTTGCATTATTGGCGGAAGTTAAAAGCGTATCATTATAAAATATAGAAAGGTTCGCATTTTGATTTGACTTTCCATTAATGAAAATCGTATCACCTACTTTTTTATTGATGGGTTCTGGAATTGGATTAAAGTAAGGTTGCAAATAAGGGCTGTCTATCTTAACATTAAAATTATTGTCATACACTTTAAGATACATATCAGATCCATCTGCATTTCTTAATACATTATTGCCTGCGCCATCTCTAAATAAAATGGCAATTTTTACGATTCGCTCTGCAGGATTCGTAATACCAAAATAAGCGCGTAAGTCCCTATTAATAGTGTAACTCCACTTGTTATTACCTAGTGCGGTGCATTTAAAATTGGCATTGGTCGTTCCCCATGTTGATAAAACATATTTCCAATCTCCACCACCTGTACTTAAACTAGTGATGGCACCAATATGCACATAAATATCATTGGTGTTGCCTAATAAACCTTTGTTGCCTTTAGTTGCATTAGCAATAATGGTAGTGCTTGTTGCACCCTCAGTAATAAAATCAGGACTGCTTACTAACAGTTGTGCATTAACATGTAATGACAAAAATAATATTAATGAAAATAAAAGTTTTTTCACCGAGTTAGCAAGCTTTAGCAATGTGTATGAATTACACATTACTAAGATAAGGAAAATATTCTATAACCAAATTATTTCAAAAAAGGATCTAAAGCAATGGTTGGCCTACCGCTATTGTTAAAAGCGCCTAAGGAATACCCTTGCCAATTATTATAACTCTCTGGTTCCCAATAAAATACGCCTAAGCCATTCTTACCATTGACCAATTTTACCTTATTGATGAGGTCTTCGATAAATAATTTGGCTTCCGTAGGGTTATCCCAGGGCATCCCAATTTCTACCACCATCACTGGTGTATTATACCTGGATACCATATCATTCATATTTTGTAAACATAAATTATTGGCATTTTGCCAGCCTCCAGGCGCCCAAGTGGGATATAAGGACATTCCAATGATATCCCATTTCACTCCATTGTTTTTTAAACCGTCAAATATCCAGCGAAACAATGAATTGTTCCATCCATTGGACACATGCACCATTACTTTGGCATTTGGAAAAACAGTTTTAGATGCGTCCGCCCCTACTGTTATGAGTTGGGCAAAATTTTGCATGTTTACACTTGCCTTTCCATCAGGCCATAAAATCCCATCATCTGTTTCGTTGCCTATTTGTACCCAGCTTGGTTGAATACCCGCATTTTTTAATTGATTTAAAACAAACAGGGTATGATTTTTTAATGAGTCTTTTAAAATAGGAAAAGAAGCCGCACTCCAAGCAGCTGGCTTAACTTGTTTACTAGGATCAGCCCAATTATCGCTGTAATGAAAATCAATTAATAATTTTAAACCTAAATTTTTAGCTCTTACGCATTTTGCAATCACGTCCTCAATACCATTCCATTTATTGGTAGGGTTTACCCATACTCGAATACGTATGGCATTCATCCCAATTTCTTTCATTAAGGCAAAACATTCGGTTGCAACCCCATTTTTATTATAAAATTGAATACCCTTCGACTCCATTTCTGTTACCCAACTAATATCAGCACCTTTTATAAAGGTAGTGTCCGTCACCGTAGGAACCACTGGTGGCTTTGGTTCTACCGTCGGTCCTTCCGCTGTTGGTTTGCAGGCAAGTACGACAATAGTGATTACAACAATAAAGCAATGGTACCAACGGCTTATAGAAATCATAAAATATTTTTTGGAGTATGAAGTTAATTAGAAATGAATACAATAAAAATATTTATTTACTTTTAGTATTACCATTCATTCAATTATTCAACTACAAAAGTTTATGTTTAAAATAGTAAAAAGAATTTTATTTATTTTTTCACTAGTGCTTCTTTCTATGACGGTATTTTCTCAAAGTATTCCTACGGTTTCAAAAGGATCCATTGTGCGTATTGATCATTTATCATCAAAGTATGTTGATAAAAGAATTGTGGATGTTTGGCTTCCGGATGGGTATAATAAAAATAAAAAATATGCTGTACTGTATATGCAGGATGGTCAAATGTTATACGATTCAACAATTACTTGGAACAAAAAGGCTTGGAATATTAATTACAAAATAGCCAACCTAATTGCGGAAAATAAAATTAAGGACGTAATTGTAGTAGGTATATGGAATGGTGATAAAAAAAGGCATGCCGAATACTTTCCACAAAAACCTTTTGAAAGTTTATCAGCAGTGCAAAAAAATAAAATATTTGAAGCTGTTAGAACGAACAACGCCTCTGTATTTAATAACCAGGCAATTTATTCAGATAATTATTTAAAATATATTGTTCAGGAATTGAAGCCCTATATTGATTTGCAATTTTCAACTTATACCGACGCTAACAATACATTTATCGGCGGCAGTAGTATGGGTGGATTAATTTCAATGTATGCGATATGCGAGTATCCTGCCATATTTGGCGGGGCTATTTGTATGTCCACTCATTGGCCAGGTATTTTTGAAATGGAGAACAACCCCATTCCTGATGCTTTTTTTAATTACCTAAAAACAAACTTACCCAATCCCAAAAATCATAAATTATATTTTGATTGTGGTAACCAAACCCTGGATGCACTATATCCACCTTTACAAAATAAAGTAGATGCAGTTATGCGTATAAAAGGTTTTACTGAAAAAAATTGGATGACAAAATATTTTATCAATCAGGACCATAGTGAACCTTCTTGGAGTAGTAGAATTGATATTCCACTAACATTTTTATTGCATCAATAATTTACTGCAAGTAATTTTTTTAAAGCAAATGGTGCTTATAAGATATGTGCACCTTCTTCAATGCTTACTATATAAGGGGTAAGCTGTTTCCCTGTGTGGGTGTGATAATGGACAGTAAGCTGTTCTATGAATTCATTGACTGCATCGGATTTCACTAAATTAATGGTACAACCTCCAAAACCGCCGCCCATCATTCTTGCGCCAATCACATTTTCATTGCCCTCAACTGCACTCACTAAAAAATCTAATTCTGGACAACTTACTTCATACAATTTTGACAATCCTGCATGTGTTGCAAACATTTTTTGTCCAAAAGCAATAAGGTTATTCGATTCCAGATCTGCTGTAGCAGCCTGCGTTCGCTCTATTTCCTCAATGACATATTTACACTTATTGTATTCCTCTAAATGATCATCAACACATTCGTTGAGGATAGCAATGGTTACATTCCTTAAGGATTCTATTGCCGGATATTTTTCTTGTATTAATTCAATTCCTTTTTCACAGGCTGCTTTTCGAACATTGTACTCGCTAATCGCTAATGAATGTTTTATACCTGTATCTAATAATACAATTTGGTAGTCCCCCCTTTCGAATGGGAAATAGCGGTATTCCCTATTTTGACAATCCAAAAGCATTACTTTATTTTTCCTACCAAACATGCTTGCAAACTGATCCATGATACCACATTGTACACCTGCAAAATCATGCTCGGCTTTTTGCGCAATCAAGGCCAATTCCATTTTATCAATGCCAAATTCAAATAATTCGTTAAGTCCAAATGCGATGGCGCATTCAATGGCAGCAGAACTTGATAACCCTGCCCCAATGGGCACATTGCTACTAATACGAATATCAAAACCTGTAGGAAACTTTCTTTTTTTTACAAACTGAACAATGACACCAATAATATAATTGGCCCATTGCTTTTCATTAATTCGTAGGTTGGCAATAGAGTCAATAATTAAACTATCGTTTAGGTCATTGGCGGTTAAATGAATTTCATCGTCGGCGCGCTTAGTAATTGTGGCAGTAGCAGCCATTTGTATGGCAGCAGGCAATACAAATCCATTATTGTAATCGGTATGTTCTCCAATTAAATTAATTCTGCCGGGTGCGGTAACAGTAATTGATTGCATTTATTAAAAATTAAAACGTCAGTTGATTAGACATACGCTTTAATTCTACTTCGGCAATTTTTGCAGTAAATTTTAAACTTGTTAATCTAAATCCTGCTGTTTCAAAACTTTGTTGCGCTTGTTTTACATCTACAATAGTAGCTTGGCCTAACTTAAATCGCTCCATTACCAAATTTAATAACGCTTCAGACATTTCATAGTTCTGCGTTTCAATAGGAGTTTGCTTTAAACTATTCTGATAATTTTGATACGTTTTATATAATTCGGTTGCTATATCCTGCGCCGTATTGTCATATTGAAGCTTAGCACTTACTGTATTAATTTGTGCATTTTTAAAAGCGCGTTTACTTGTACTACCTGCATAAATTGGAATACTTAAATTCAATCCTAAAAATGGACCATAGCTTTCATTAACTAATATGAAACCCGCTGTCGATCTGTTGCTATTATAATTATATCCTCCATTAGCTCTTAATGTTGGATACGTTAATGCCTTTGTTTCTTTTTCTAAAAACTGATTCACATTAATTAATTGCTGCGCCGATTGTAACATTGGATGGTCTTTTACTTTTGACTCCACTTCGGCCAAATTAATTTTTGTATCCACTTGAATGCTATCGGTTAAAGTATAATTTGAATTAGAGGGCACTACCATGCTATTGAATAAATCGGCTTTCACTTGCTCAAGTATTAACAATTGATTTTGTTTGGCTTGTATCAATGCATTTAAATCCAAATTAGATTGTAATAAGTCTGCTTGATTAGCGGTACCATTTGCTTGTCTTGCCTTTACAATGGATAAACGTTGTTCAGATGCATCAATTGATTTTACAATCGTCTTTAAAAATGCATCCTGTCTTACAACATTATAATATTGTTGCATCACGGTTGAAGTGGTATTCAACATTTGTGTTTGCAAAGCTGCAATGGTTTGTTTTTCGATGCTTGCTAAACGACTTTTAGTAGCAGCAACCCTGTAGCCATTAAATAAAATCATGGTGGCAGTTAAGCCGCCGTTTAAAGTAGCCCCGTCAACGCCATTCCTGGAAGTATTTCTGGAAGGATCTGGAAAGGTTTGATTAATAGTAGTAAGGGTATTATTATTGGTTGTGGTTGCTGTTACACTGGGCAAGCCTCCTGCTACTCCATAGTTATTATTGTTCTTTGCAATAGCAACATTATTCTCCATTAATTTTATATCATAGCTATTTTGAATCGCAATAGTTATGGCTTCCTTTAAACTTAAATTATTTTGTGCCGCTAATTTTTCAGTTGAAAAAAGAGTAGCAAAAAATAAAAAAATATAATTGTGTTTTCGCATATTATAAATTTAACCAAGCCATTTTAAACCATTCATTATTTAACCAAGGTTCCTACTGCATCTCCTTTAACCAACTTCATTAGGTTACCTGGTTTGTTCATGTCAAATACAATAATGGGTAATTTATTTTCCATACATAAAGTAAAGGCAGTCATATCCATTACTTTCAGGTTTTTTGAAATGCAGTCTTGGAAACTTATTTCATTAAACTTAACTGCAGTAGGATTTTTCTCTGGGTCTGAATCATACACACCATCCACTCTTGTGCCTTTTAAAATTACATCTGCTTTCATTTCAATGGCCCTTAAGGAACCCGCAGTATCTGTTGTGAAGTATGGATTACCTGTACCCGCACCAAAAATAACAACACGTCCTTTTTCCAAATGCCTTAACGCTTTTCTGCGGATATAAGGTTCGGCCACCTGTTCCATATTAATGGCGGACTGTAATCGCGTATATACGCCTATTTTTTCTAGCATTGCTTGAATCGCCATAGCATTAATCACCGTTGCCAACATACCCATATAATCACCATGCGCTCTTTCAATACCACTATCCGCCTCGTTCATCCCTCTATAAATATTACCGCCTCCAATCACAATAGCCACTTCTACACCCAGCGCGACTACTTCTTTAATTTCATTGGCATACTGCTCAATAATTTTTGGATTGAACGGGTCTCCCGTTCTCTCTGTTCCTATTAAAGCTTCGCCAGATAATTTTAATAAAACGCGTTTGTATTTGGGCTGCATAATCGTTAAAATTTATACTTGCAAGATACAAATTTTGAATAAGGTTTTAAGGTATTTATATGGACGGCTGATTAGCCATGGTGTACCCATAAAAAAGGGGGCCTTTTGGGACCCCCTTTTGTTAATTTATTATACTTTCTAATTCCTTGGAATTTGAATCAGTTGTATTTTTTGTACTAAACAGTGATGGCTTGCAATTTAACCTAAAGCCACACGCTTGAACTCAGTAACCTTAATGTCACCTACGCTCTTAACGTGGTCGCCCACTGTTTTAGAACCGTCTTTCACGAAAGACTGTGCTAATAAAGTTTGCTCCTTAAAGAATGCGGCAATTTTACCTTCGGCAATTTTTGCAATCATTTCTTCTGGCTTACCTGCCATCTTTGGATCCTCTTTCATCGTATCAATAATGATAGCTCTTTCACGTGCAACTGTTTCAGCAGATACTGAATCAGCATCCACCGCTACAGGGTTCATCGCAGCAATTTGCATTGCTAAGTCCTTACCCAATTCAGCAGCTTCTGCAGTTAAAGCAACCAATACACCCATACGGTATGCACCGTGAATATATGAAGCAACATAAGGTGCATCAATTCTTTCAAATTTAGCAACAGAGATTTTTTCTCCGATCGCAGCTAATTTATCATTGATCATATCTGCAACCGTAGTACCATTAATAGATACTGCATTTAATTCTTCAGCAGATTTTACATTGTTGGCAACTGCAGCATCAGCAATGCTTTGCGCAAATGCAACAAACTCAGCATTCTTAGAAACGAAATCGGTTTCACATGCAATACATACTACAAAACCTGTTTTGTTATCAGCAGATGTTTTTGCAATAATTACTCCCTCTTTTGCTTCACGATCACTACGCTTAGCGGCCACTTTTTGACCTTGCTTACGTAACCAATCAATTGCTCCTTCAAAATCACCATTTGTTTCAGTCAATGCTTTACGGCAATCCATCATACCGGCACCGGTAGCTTGACGTAACTTATTAATGTCTTGTGCTGTTATAGCGCTCATAAAAATATTTTTAAAATGTTCTTTAAAATTAACTTGCTTAAATACTATCAAAAAAATACAATTGGGTCATTAGTGTCTAAGTAAATAGAAACCAACAACCCAATTGGGATAATATATTATTTTCCAGCTGGACGACGTGTACCAGTAGTAGTACGACGCTTAGGCGCACCTGGAGCAGAAGTACCTGCACCCGCACCACGCTTAGCTCTTCCGCCTTCAGCATTTGCTTCAGCTTCCATACGCTTTGCTTTCGCTTCGTTTTCGTTGTTGCCTTCTTCTACTTCTGTTTCATCATCCTTAGAAGCTTGACGCTCTGCTAATCCCTCAGCAATTGCTGCAGTGATATAGTTAGTGATAATAGCAATTGACTTTGTAGCATCGTCATTTGCAGGAATAGAAAAATCAACTTTGTTTGGATCACAGTTAGTGTCAACCATACCAAAAGTTTGAATACCTAAACGCTTAGCTTCTGCTAATGCAATATGCTCATGTCCGATATCCACCAAGAATAAAGCAGCTGGTAAACGGCCCAATTGAGCGATACCACCTAATACTTTTTCCATTTTGTCTTTATCGCGACCTAATGTTAAACGCTCTTTTTTAGTTAAGCTGTCTGCGCTACCGTCGTTCAACATTTTTTCAATGCTTTGCATTTTCTTAACGCTCTTACGAACAGTGTTGAAGTTAGTTAACATACCACCTAACCAACGCTCAGTTGCATAAGGCATGTTTACTTTCTTTGCACACTCACTTACAATTTCTTTTGCTTGCTTCTTAGTAGCAACAAACATAATTTTCTTACCGCTCTTAGCAATTTGCTTTAAAGCAGCAGCAGTTTCTTGTAAATGATCTACAGTTTTATTTAAATCAATGATGTGAATCCCTTTCTTCTCAGCGAAGATATAAGGTAACATCTTTGGATTCCACTTCTTTTTAAGGTGACCAAAGTGTACGCCAGCTTCCAAAAGTTGCTGTTGAAGTGAAGTATTATTTTCCATTTGTATAAGTTGTAATAATGAATTAATGTATAATTTATCTTTCGATTAACGCTTGCTAAATTGGAAGCTTCTACGCGCCTTCTTGTGACCGAACTTCTTACGTTCAACACTTCTTGGATCACGCTTCAATTGTCCAGCAGCTTTTAATGTTGGACGAACTTCAGGATTCAATTCAACTAATACACGAGCAATACCTAATTTGGCTGCTTCTGCTTGTCCTTTCATACCACCGCCTGCTGCGTTAATTACGATATCGTATTTACCTTCAACACCCGCTGCTTTTAAAGGAGCTTCTACTTGATTTTGTAAGTACACTAAAGGAAAGTACGCTTTGTAATCTTTATCGTTAACGGTAATTTTTCCAGTACCCTTGCTAACGAAGACACGCGTTACGGCTTCCTTACGACGACCTACTGCATTTGTTTGCTTTTCCATTTATATAGATTTGGAATTAATTAAAATTTAAATTCTTTTGGTTGTTGTGCAGTGTGTGGGTGATTAGGACCAGCATACACAAATAACTTTTTGATCATCTTACGTCCTAAACGATTTTTAGGTAACATACCTTTAACCGCTCTTTCCATAATTACTTCTGGACGACGCTTGATTAAATCTTCAGCAGCTTCTTCTTTTTTACCACCTGGGTAACCAGAATAGTTTAAGTATTGCTTATCGTGGAATTTGTTTCCAGTCAAAACAACTTTTTCTGCGTTTACGATGATTACATAATCTCCACAATCAACATGAGGAGTGTAATAAGCTTTGTTCTTACCACGTAGAACTGATGCAATTTTTGAAGCAATACGTCCTACGGTTTGATTAGTACCATCAACAATGTACCAGCCATGTTTAACGGTAGCCGCGTTGGCGTGCTTCGTGGTGAAATGTAGTTTACTCATAATTCTTTGTTTAAATGAGGCCGCGCTATCCCGCTAGCCGTAAATAATTCCCCTTTTTGAAGGGAGGGCAAAGGTACGGCGGGATTTTAGGTTATTGGCGGTTTTTAAGGACTATTTTTTGGCGCATCTTTATAAAACATTGATTATCAATAATATTTTTGTATCATAATTTAAATGATACTAAATAGGTGCTGAAAATCAATAGGTTAGGAAATGGCTGCTTACATAAAAATAGCATTGCACAAGCAGTTAATGGCCCATCTGCCCCATTTTACCCTTAATTTTACCCTTACTTATATATATGTATCAAAAATTCCAAGCGACCCAGCTTTTTACAGGCACTGAATTTTTACAGGACCAATTGGTTTTAATTACCACTAAGGAGGGTACCGTAGAAGGGATTGTGGGCATTGAAGATGCTGGAGATGATATTCAAAGCTTTGAAGGAGTCCTCACACCTGGGTTCGTAAATGCACATTGTCATTTGGAATTATCGCATATGAAAGGAATGATTCCGGCACATACCGGATTACAGGAATTTGTAAAACAAATTGTTTCCTTGCGTCAAGTGGAACCTGAAAGAATTCAAGATGCAATTGTTGCTGCAGAAAATGAAATGTATGCAAATGGAATTGTAGCGGTGGGAGATATTAGCAACACTTTAGATACCCTTGCACAAAAAACAAAACATAATTTAGCGTATTATACATTTGTGGAGTTGTACGACTTAGATCCTACCCGCGCGCCTGATAAAATAATTGAGGGGATAGAAAAACAAAAAACATTTGAACAAAATTGTATTCGCGCATCCCTAGTACCACATGCACCCTATTCGGTGACCAATCATTTATGGAAATTACTAAGTGCACATTTTGGTGCACATACCATTAGCATGCACAATCAGGAAACGCCCGACGAAAATGATTTCTTTCAATACAAAACAGGAAGTTTTTTAGGCATGTATGAAAGAACAAAAGTGTCACTTGATTTTTTTGAACCCACTGGTTTAAGTTCTCTTCAATCGGTATTACCCATTTTTAAAAATGCGAACACTAGTATTTTAGTACACAATAGTTTCACGAGTGCCAATGATATTAGTGCTGTGAAAAAACAAATGCCTAATACGTTTTGGTGCTTATGTCCCAACGCCAATCAATACATTGAACAAACCATGCCCCCTGTTGAATTGCTAAGAACCAATGCGGCTAATATTATTGTGGGCACTGATAGCTATGCAAGTAACTGGAGTTTAAATATAGTAGATGAATTAAAAACCATTCAACAACATCATCAACAAATTCCTTTAGAAGAAATGTTATGCTGGGCTACCCTTAATGGTGCACGCGCATTACAAATGGATAAACATTTAGGCAGTTTTGAAAAAGGAAAAAAACCAGGAGTGGTGTTGATAGAAAATGTTGGAACGGACAATCAAATAGCCGCAGCAGTATCAAGAAGGATACTTTAAATATAATCGATAACAAAACTAGTTTAAGGAGGACTTTCGATTTAATGCAACACGGCTTGTAAAATTTCGAGCGATTTAATTTCTTTAAACCCTTTATAGTGCCAGCTTAATGAAAGCTGGAATAATTCTAATATTTTTTTTCTTTGCCCACCGTTTAAAACAATGTTTTCTAAATCATTGTAAAATTGAACTTGTAAAAAGGTACTTGCAGTTTGTGCTTCCTGCCCTTCTAAAAAATAAGGATGCAATGGTTTTTCTTTTACAAACTGCCCCTCCTTAACATCTAAGTAAGGGGTTGTTTCTTCGAAATTGCCTTGTAAACCAAAACCCAAGGTTTCGCTTAAATGGATTAAAAAATAAATCGGAAGATTGCTAGCAAGAGTTGCATTGCCTTTGTCTAATTGCTTGAAAGTATCTTCAATTAAATAAAATAATTCAGGATGCGGTTCCGGCTGTAAGGTTTGTTGCAATACTTCTACAATATAGGTAGCCACTGCATTACGGACCACATCGGAATAAATATTTTGATAAATCGTATCCCAATTTACTTCCTTCACCATTTGCAGTCCTTTCATGGGACTATGATACACTTCCATTTGTAAAATGGCCGCAGGTTGATAATATACCGCTTTGTTAGACCCTTTTTTACTAGTAGTTCTAACTCCTTTTAAAATATATTGTTGTAATCCAAAAAGCTCGGTGTACGCCGTCATAATTAAACTCGTATCTCCATACTTAGTTACACGTAGTACAATGCCCTTGGTATTATGTAGCATAATTGTTTATCAAACAGACTTAAACTGTTCTAAAAAGCGCAGGTCATTTTGAGAGTATAAACGCAAGTCGTTTACTTGGTATTTTAGTTGGGCAATTCTTTCTACACCCATACCAAACGCAAATCCAGTATACTTTTCAGGGTCTATGCCAAAATTTTCTAACACTTTGGGATGCACCATTCCTGAACCTAAAATTTCAACCCATCCAGTATGTTTACAAATATTACATCCTTTGCCTGCACAAATTTGACAACTAATATCCATCTCAGCACTAGGCTCCGTGAATGGGAAATAACTTGGACGGAATCTTACTTTCACATCCTTACCAAACATTTCTTGTACAAAGAAATACAAGGTTTGTTTTAAATCCGCAAAGCTTACATTTTCATCAATATACAATCCTTCTACCTGATGAAAAAAGCAATGCGCGCGCGCGGAAATTGTTTCATTGCGATACACACGACCAGGACATATTACTCGAATAGGCGGCTTCTGTGTTTCCATCACACGTGCTTGTACACTACTGGTATGTGTTCTTAATAACCAGGCTGCATTATTTTCACTCGCTTCTTGTACATAAAAAGTGTCTTGCATATCACGTGCTGGATGATCGGCAGGTAAATTCATGGCACCAAAATTATGCCAGTCATCTTCCACTTCAGGACCTTCCGCTACCGCAAAACCTAAACGTTTAAAAATAGAAACCATTTGGTTACGCACTAAATTCAAAGGGTGTCTTGTTCCAACAGCAATAGGATCACCTGGTAAAGTGAAATCGAAATTGGCACCACTTTGCTCCCCACTATCTCCCAAAGCTTCTTGCAATTGTTGCATTTTTTCTTCAGCTACAATTTTAAAAGCGTTTAATATTTGACCAAACTCTTTTTTCTGCTCATTGGGCACATTTTTCATCTCCCCCATGATTTGTTTTACCAAACCCTTGGTACCTAAGTATTTGATTCTGTATTGCTCCACCGCATCCGGGGTGGTGGCTACCGTAGCTGCGATTTCGGCCTTGATGGCTTCTATTTGTTGTAACAATTGCTCCATAGCACGAATATACGCAAAAGTGGTTTTTGATGTGGCGAAAATTACCCATAAAAACCTTACATTTGTTACTCGGAAGATTTAATACATGGAGTACAATACAGCAAGAAGCATAATGGGGATGAGGGAGTATGGCCGTCACGTTCAAAGGATGGTGGACCATCTTATGACCATTGAGGACAAGGCCAAACGCCAGGAACAAGCGCAGGTGGTGATTGAGTTGATGGGTTTTTTAAATCCTTCGCTTAAGAATATTGAAGATTACAAGCATAAATTATGGGATCACCTGTTTTTTATGAGCAATTTTAAATTAGACGTTGAAAGTCCTTACCCCATTCCAACCAAGGAAACCTATAAACAAAAACCAGATCCTTTACCTTATCCTAAACGCAAAATTAAATATGCGCATTTGGGTAAGAATTTAGAATTGGTCATTGATAAAGCAATGGCTGAAACCGATGAAGAAAAGAAAGCTGGTTTCGCGAACAGCATTGCGCACTACATGAAATTGGCCTATAGCAACTGGCATAAAGAATTAGTACAAGATGATGCAATCCGCAATGAGTTAAATGCTATTACGGGTGGTGGTCTTGAATTTAGCAATACTCCCTACATTAAACATCGCAACCAAAATTTTGAACGCGATGAATACCGTACAGCAGGAGGAAGATGGCAAAACAACAACCGCAATAGAGGCGGTGGCGGACGTGGGCCAGGCGGCGGCGGTGGCGGAAGAAATAACAATAACCGCAACTTTAAAAAGCGCTACTAATAAGCGATTCATTAATATACCTTACTATCAAAGCCCATCAAAATACACTGATGGGTTTTTTGTTCCTGAAATTTTATAGAGTCTATTTCAAGAAAAGTTTAATTTCGTTTTTCTAACACCAAACACATGAGCTCATTTGAAGTAAGAGGCGGTAAGGCATTAAAGGGAACAATTGTTCCTCAGGGGGCAAAAAATGAAGCCTTACAAATTTTATCGGCAGTTGTATTAAGTAGCGACCCCATTACCATTTCAAACATTCCCAATATTGTAGATGTTAATTTATTAATTGAGCTCTTACATGAAATGGGCGTATCTGTTGAGAAATTGGAAGAAGGCGTTTATCGTTTTCAAGCCGATAAAATTGATCCTAATTATTTAGCTTCTGAAGAATTTAGAAAAAAGAGTGGACGATTAAGAGGCTCTGTAATGTTGGCTGGTCCGATACTTGCCCGTTTTAATATCGCCTACTTACCTAAACCAGGGGGAGATAAAATTGGACGTCGTCGTTTAGATACACATATTATTGGATTTGAAAAATTAGGTGCACAATATGCATATGATCAAGACCTTGCTTGTTTTACCATTAAGACGAATGGTTTAAAAGGTTGTTATATGTTGCTTGATGAACCTTCCGTAACAGGTACTGCTAATATATTAATGGCTGCTGTTTTAGCAGAAGGTATCACCACTATTTACAATGCTGCTTGTGAACCTTACTTGCAACAGCTATGTAATATGTTAAATAGAATGGGTGCAAAAATTACAGGTGTAGGAAGTAATTTATTAACCATTGAAGGTGTTCAAAAATTAGGAGGAACAGCACACCGTATTTTACCGGACATGATTGAGATTGGCTCTTTCATTGGAATGGCTGCCATGACAAAAAGTGAAATTCGCATTAAAGATGCAGGCGTTCAACACTTAGGTATTATTCCGGAGAAATTTAAATTACTAGGGATTGATTTTGATATACAAGGAGACGATATTTTTATTCCAGCGCAAGAGGATTACGAAATACAAACCTATATGGATGGTGGTATCCTTACCATTTATGACAATCCATGGCCAGGTTTCACACCCGATTTATTGAGTATTGTATTAGTGACTGCCACACAAGCAAGAGGTAGCGTATTAATTCATCAAAAAATGTTTGAGAGCAGATTGTTTTTCACCGATAAATTAATTGATATGGGTGCACAAATTATTTTGTGTGATCCACACCGCGCCACCGTAATTGGATTAGATCGTAAGTATGCATTACGTGGTATTACTATGAGCAGCCCGGATATTCGAGCAGGGCAAGCCTTACTGATTGCTGCTTTAAGCGCCGAAGGAAAAAGTACCATTCAAAACATTGAACAAATTGACCGCGGCTATCAATATATAGACAAGCGCTTGCAAGAACTAGGAGCGGATATAAAAAGGGTTTAGGTTGATCCTTAAAAAAAAGCTACTCTAATAAATAAATTATTTGGTCCTGCTATTGCATTTTGACAAGTACAACATCTGTAATATGGAGCTTTTACATATGGGATAACTACACCATGTAGAGCAGTCATAGAAGTCCAAGGCCTATTCCAATATAATGGGGGTGTCGGAATGGTAGCTGGAATAGTATCATTCATATAACACCTACAAACTATTGTTGGAGGCAACAATATTGCACCCATAGCTATTTCATTAGCTAAATAATGATGTATAGTTGGAGGGCCGCTAAAAGCAATTATTGGTTCATATGCGTTTTTCCCATTTGAATTTTGCTCATTTGAATTTTGACAAGTGAGTCCATTAACAACAAATTGATTTATTCTAAATAATACTTCATTATTAAAGAAAAAAGTAGATACGCCAGTTGTATTTAACACTGTTCTTAAAGCTGTATAATTTGTTGCAAATGGGAATAAATCAATTAAAATATATCCATTATCTGCTAAGTATAAAAGTTTTTCCAATTTGGTCGGTCCTGTTAAAACGGAACCATTAGGAGATGGAGTAAATGCTGCAACAGGAGCAGACAACCATGGACTTGAAACTGTTGAGGTATGCTTATAAAAATACGAATCATTGATTGGATGTGCAGCTTCTCCAATCATAATATATTTTATACATCGTTTTTGATTTAGTTGAGCTATGGTCCATGGATAATCATAATCAACCTTAATGTAATCATTGCCTCCCATTGTAAGCGTAAATAAAGGATCCAATGGAATACCCAAAACACTTAAAATTGGGTTTCCTGTAATTTTTACGTAATATATTCCTCCAACAATAGTTCTATTAAAAGTCATTGCTCCAAGATATAAATCCAAATAATCTTGTTGATAAATTTCCCTAATCAGGTAATCATGATAGGAGGGCATGTCCATGAGCATTCTGCCAAAACCAGCAGGTGCTGGATTAGTCCATTTATTTTGATAATCAATGTATGGTAACATAGTTTTTTATTTAAATATAATAAAATATATATTTATTACAAAATATATATTTATTTTCCATATAATTTGAATACACTAATCCCATTGCTTTTTTATTTCAGTCAACCCTTCTTTAACATATTCTATATAATAGTCTTTCAGTTCAGTTTTGAATTTTTGATCTCCTACTATTTTTATTCTACTAATTAGACCAAATATGAATCTACCAATGGGTGCAATATCTCCTACAGGCATTTTCAACTTAAATTGTTCCTCATTGGCTTCTATAGGTTGTATAAATTGAATTGTATTTCTAAATTGTCCAATCAGTTGGTTTTTAGCGAAAGAATCCATTTCAATTTCTACATTGATTTTTTTGTCTCTCATACTAAATCCAAAAATATCATTATCATTTTGTTTTGGCGTCCATTTAGAAAAATCATCCGTTTCTAGTGTGGTAATTTTTAAATCTTTTATACCATCAATAAAAAATTCGGTAAAGTCGTCTTTCTTGGGGTAATATACAAATAACTTATTATGATCATAATTTATATACGCTGGTGTAACAGTATAAGATTTTAATATTGTTGAATTACGGGGTTGATATTGAAATGCTATTTTCCTATTATTGCTAATGGCTTTTTCAATTTTATGATATTTATCCTTGTAAGGACCCGTATCATTTGATCTCATTGAAATAATTTTTAGCAATTTATCTGATACATTCTTATCAATATCAATTTGAGCCTTATGTACTATCTTATCCCATATCTCAAAAATTTCATCTTGACTAAATAAGGGCATGCTATTATTTGCAGGATCAAAAATTCTAAATTCTTTGTCTTTTTTATGGATAGGGTTAAATCTTTCTTGAACTTTTCCCTTTGGTTTATTTAATTCAACAATTCTTCTTTGAATGGTTCGTTGAGAGAGCTTTAAAGCATCTTCTAAAAACTTAAATGACTTAAAATCCGTTCCTCTTAATAACTGTTCTAATTGAGACAGCTTGAACAATAACTGCTTATTTGTATCCCGCTTTTGCATATGTAAAAATAATTATTTACAGGTAAAACTAATGAAAAGAATACATATGCACGACAATATATGTTTTCTTATTTGTCATTAATGTATGGCATTTTATGAATTTTTATATTTATTTACATAATATTATATATTATATTATTTTCTATATTGTATATGTAATTTGTCGTGCGTGTTATTTCGGATACAATTTACTGCGTTAAATATGCTAGCTTTGTCCTCCCAATTTAAATCGCTCTTTGACAATTTGTGACCCTTATTTGTTATTAAGTCCCTTAATAATAAAGTACAAATAAACATATAACGCTAAAAATTTTAAAATATGAGCAAAGAAATTAATGTTAAAAAATTAAATATTTACCAACAAGGTCATGCACATAGTTATGAAGATATATTGAAAATCAAAAATGAGCATGCAAGAAATAGGGCATTTAAAAAACGTAGTGAACTTCTTTATAATGCTAGCAATCCAATTAAGCCGAATCGTTATGTTTGGCATTTGTCGCCTGCC
This sequence comes from Bacteroidota bacterium, assembly GCA_947457075.1. Taxonomy (GTDB): domain Bacteria; phylum Bacteroidota; class Bacteroidia; order Chitinophagales; family Chitinophagaceae; genus Sediminibacterium. The sequence goes on along the minus strand of CANGUG010000002.1, from coordinate 18,119 downwards.
GCTAATAGAGAAAGTATTTTTGAAAAAGGTATTCTTCCTGGACAAAAATCCAATTTGATTTTTGTGAATAATCAAATTGAAAAACCTCATCATTTATGGCCAATTCTTGGAGATGACGGTTGGTATATGCACCAACCAAAAAAAAGAGCATCCAAGGATACTAATTTCGGTTTTTCAGATATCGAATTATATTATGATACAGTCTATAGCGAATACGATTTTTGGAGAATTGACTCAAATATCGCAGGTTATGATGGATATAGAATTGACCCATTCAAGCCCGCAGATGGTCTTTTAGATAACGCTGAATGGGATAGCGCCTTTCTTGCTAGAAATAAATTTATTCCAACAGCTGCACTGACCCTATTTAGGTATCTAAGGTTTTCGATGCCTGAATATGATGCTTTTAGACTAAAGAGAAAAAAAGAATTCGTTTATCCTAGAGCTTCTGGCACCATTAGAGTAAGTCGTTTTGACAAATCCAAACCATGTTATTTAGTGGAATACAAGCCCTTATTACAAAAAATTGCTGCATAATTAATTAATAAAAAATATACAAACTATGGCAAACAGAATTGCAAAAGTTACTAAACGAGGTAACTTAAATAAAACAACGAGTTCAGGAATTTCAGCAAAAGGAGATTCTCGGATCAATACAACGGTTGTCAACAAATATATGGGTCCAAAGAAAACAAGAAATAGATATTAAATTAATAATTCAAAATATAAAATTATGACACACGCCGAACTTATTGAAAATCTTCAAAAGGACTTTGTTGCAAATAAAAATGCAATGATCATTCCTGATTGGCAGGCTACTGCTTCGCAAAACCATATTTATGATCGAGAAACTTATGTGTTTTGTGAAATTATCACAGCAATAAGAAATAAAAGAAACATCATTAGAATATCATCTTCTAGTATTAAAAGTGATAAAATTCCTTCATTTGTAAAAATTGATGTGTTGAATGTTCGATTTAAAAATCCAGATTATCCAAACATGAATGAACAAAGAACTGAGTATAAAACTATTTTCAAAGGAAATCTTTCTGATGAAAACAACGATTTCTCCTATCCACTTTTACTTTCCATGTTGAATTCTGTAGAAGGATTTTTTAATCATATTTATTAAAGTATTATGGACTCTTTTGAAAATGAACCAGATATGGACTTTGATGAAATTGAAAACGAAATAGAAGCGAATAGAAAGCAAATGCATAATGACACTTATGAAGTGTTGCAATTGACAGGGTTAGACTACTTACAACGCAACAATAATCAATTAGCTATTTGTATTGTGTATGAAGCTTTTATTTATTTTTTAATGCATGAAGAATATGAAAAATGCGCATACATTAAAGCAATACTAAATGATTTTAGAGAATATTTATTTGCAAATTCAAAATTATCCAGGGCTGCTATTTTCAACGAACTAAATGAGGATATAAAAAGGATTTAAAACAAAGCACATGCTCTATCTAAAACCATTTCACCTACTGAATCTGGAAGGACATCTCTCCACTCTGTTCTATAAAATGGTATCGTAAAGCTATTTGCTACTTTGCCACTTGCATAATAATGATAAATACTTAATAGCTTAACTTGTTTAGAGGAGCAGTTATATTCAAACAATTCCATACTATACCCATTTGTTAATTTAATTTTTTTTGAGTTTTTGAAATAACTTAAATTCTTAGCAACTGTTTTCATCCAATATTTTTTATACCCAACATCACTATTCCCTGCATCTCTAATATAATACTTATCTCCATCTTGAGAAGAACCAGCATACTGCCAATCTTGTGAAAAAGAATGATAACTACTTAAAACAAATAAAACAAAAAGAATAAACTTGATTTTCATAAAATATATAATTTATTTGGAAGAAATTTTAATCTAAAAAATTAAATTATTGGTAATTCTTTATAAATATAAATACTAAATAATTAACTGGCCTATAATTTAATCATCTTAAACTGTTTGATAATTTTACCATCCGGGGAGCTTACTCTGATTAAATACGTACCTCCTGCCAATTGTCCTACATAAAGTGAAGTGCCGGCATAAATATTAGGCTTTGCAGCAACCAGTGCTCCTTGTCCTAAGTCAAATATTTCCACATTCAAGCTTGGATAATTAAGGATGGTGAAATCAAAATTAATATTATTCACAAACGGATTAGGTGCTAGTTTAATAAATTCATTCTTACTTAGGTTGATGATATCTGTTACTAAATAATAATAAGCGTTACTCATATTACTAAAGCAACCATCTAATGATTTTCTAATTGTATAAGCACCAGGGGTGGTTGGTTTAAACTTTTGAGTAGTATCTGAAAGCGCTACACCGTCCTTATACCAAATATTTCCTATGCTTGAGCTAGATACTAAAGCATTGCTTGTATCTCTGGTGATTACTGGAACCTCTGTTCCCGCAACATAATAATTAGTGATGCTATTTTTATTACCTACCGTATCAAGTATTGAATTTGATTTGATGGTCATTAGCAATTGTTCTGAGCAAATTCTTGTAATATAAGCGTCATATTGTTTATTGGAAATTTTAATGAGTGAATCAATTTTTCCAATATTGATACTTAAGCTGTCTTTGATAAGATTATTCGCCAAGAATTCATTGGAACTAATGGTATATACTGTTTTAGTAGTATTCGCGGTTGATTTTTTAATAGTTAATATAGGGTCCTTGGTATCTTTATAAATATTGGTTTTGAATGGAGTTGTTTCATTGCCTAATGAATCCTTCAATATCATTTTCAACTCAATGATGCCGTCTTCAAAAGTAGAAAGGTTAATATTCTTTAATTTAAACACCGAATCTGTTAATCGACCAGACAATACCACAGAATCACCTACTTTAATGGTATTGCTTTGCATAGACATGGTTGTAACAAAACCATTAGAGGTTCCTATTGAATTGGTTTTAACAATGGAAGCCTGTGTTAACACCAAACTATAATCACATTTCAACTCAGAAACCTTCATTTCATAGATCAAGGAATCAATATTGCTTTTTCCAAAATTGGATAAATTGGTTTTTAAGATAGAAGACTTAGGGGCCACTACATCCTTGGTATATTGTGCTTTGCCAATTCCTAATAATACTTTTGAAGTATCTAAAATAAATACAGTTGCAAATAATACCCCATCATTTACACCGCCTAATTTTATATTATTAACAACAATGGAGTCTGAAGTCATTTTGCCTTCATATAAAACCGACTCTCCGCCCATATCACTGTAAATTCTTGCTCTGTAATTTTTCTGCGCACAATTAGGACAAGCAATTGACATGGTAACAGAGTCCACATTTTTGGAATTTACTTTTTTACCTAAAATTTCAACTTTCGGATTTACTTTTTGGTCATTATCAGTTTCCTCAATATCAAAACGAACTAATTCAACAAAACCAAATCGTTTTATATTGTTTGCTCTATCTACTAATTCTATAGATTCAACCCCCCAAAGTCCTGGAGAGGACCCTCTTGGTAGTACAGTACTTACTTTGTATTTTCTCCATACTCCCGGCTTGCCTTCTGGATCTGTTACTAAATAATAAAAATTACCCTTGATTTTATCAAAGTCATTTTGCATGCTAATCCAATGCTGTTTTCCTTGAGGATCTCTTAAAATATAACTACCCACTTTGATTCCAGACTCATTTCCTGGATAGGCCGAAGAGTCTTTTGCAAAAAATTCCATCTCAAATAAGGTTTCCCCATCAGGTGCTTGTGGATGCGTAGGAGTGGCTTTAATGGAAATTGCATTTAAATCTAAAATAGGAGGAATGTAGTCAGGATATTTTGTGTCCATATATATACTATCCCGAACATGTTTTGAATTGGAGAAATTTAAATTGACCGCATTTACATTAAACGCAACAGTGTCATTCATAAAAAATGCTCTTTTGGGATTTCCGCCCTCATCCACTAAATACAACATAGTTAATGCATAATAACCTTTAGGAAAGTATTCGGGTATTGGATACCTATACGTGATATGCTTTATATCACGATTTACAGAATCAACTTTATAATATTTTGGATTACTATTTCCCAACACCCCAAGTTGCAGTTCATTATTTACTCCCTTTTCATTAATTTGTGGAATGGCATAATTGATTCCAATATAGGTAACTTCGTTTCTATCACTTATGTCAAATTTAGCTTCCACATATTGAGTAGCATTACCATTAGTGCTATCCTCATCTGGACCCATTCCACTAAATTTTGAAATTCCTTTGGCTAGTTTTAATGTGCTGTCAATATATTTAGGCGGTACCAAGTCCTCTAATGGATTGTCCATGTATAACTTCAATCCATAAGTGTTGTTGTTCTCGAAGCGTTTATTGCCAACCGCATCCGCTACCATAATTTGATTGGCTGTCCAATAACCGTTTTTAAAGAATTTGCTGATGGTAGCTTGGCCTCTTAAAATATTACCCAAACTATTTGTTGCGGTTAATCCAATATCAAAAATGGTACCAATGGTACTTGTAAATCTGGTATAAGCGGAAACTGCACCGTCCCTTGCACTGTCAATCATATTTAACTCTATCTCCATTATAATTTTTTTATCCTGGTTGGAACCTCCCTCCACTTTAATATCTACTCTTTTTATTTTACCTGGATAATTATAATCTGGTGAAAGATTATACACCATAAAAGTTAAATCTTTTCTAATCATGGCAACATATCTAGTGCCATTCATAATTCTGTCTCTAATGAATTCAAACTTTCTAATAGATCTTGACATAAGCATGTCTGGATTCATTACATAAAATGCAATGGACTCCGCCATATCCTCATTGGGATTATTTGCGTGCGCATATGCACTTACAAATTCAGTTGTTTTAGTCGTAGACCAACCAGAACTAACGGTAGGATCCACATACCAACCCCCTAAATCAGACCAATCTTTTTTTAATTGCTGATCAAATAAGCCCTCCCATAAAAAATGTGCTTTTTCATGCAATACCAAACGTTGAATATTAAAATAATCATTGCCTTGAAATGCCGCATTCATGAATTCAATGGTTTTTCTGCCAGTCCAGGCAATGGCTGCAGCATTGGGGTAGGTTGGATTCACTTGACCCGCTATTCTACGCACTAGATATTTTAAATTAGTCTGCGCATGCATTCCTGTGGGCAACTCTTCAATCATGTTTAAGATTGTCAATTTTTCAAAAGCAGAAAACTCTTGGAAATTGGAGAAATCCTCGTTCATGATTTGTTTTAATTCTTCATTGGGAATTAAAAAGCGAAACCCATATCTATCTTGTGCTAGTTTATTAATCAAGTCCTTGTCGTAACCAAAATTGGTGCTAAATGCAACCACCGCATGGTTTAACCTTTTTGAATAAAATCTTCCTTTTATTCCATCCAAAACGCCTACTGATGGATTGGCATATACAAATGCTTTTTTAGAGATGGTCACGAACCGCATATTGTTGACTGTATCAATCTTAATATCATTCACGATATTCGTGTCCACTATTTTCCAAACGGAGGTTACTTTTACCGGACTGCCTTCCCCAAATTTTTGAAACAAAGTATTGTTCTCCACCGTTTGAAACAATCTATACGCATCCTCACTGGTCCACCTGGCCAAAGTATCGGAAAGCACAATACCATATTTGTTGAATAAAGTAACACTTGAAAAGTTATCAGGAATTTTAATCGTCGTATTTAATACCTGAATAGTATAGGGCGTATTAATATAGCTTTGCTGTGCATGACCCATATAGCTACTATCATCCACCCATTGATAAACATAGTTGGTGGAACTATTTAATACAATTGGCGACAATTTCACTTCTACCAATTTATCATTCGAATTTAGTTCCACTACCTTGGAACTTGGAAAGTAATAACCAGTAGCATCAATTTTCACTTCCCACTTGCCATTGATTAAACTATCAAATTTATAGGTGGCGATACTATCCGCCCCCGACTTAATTATTTTATAATAATGTATTTCAGCGCTTTTTTGAACATATACGGTACAAGAGTCCCCCGGCTTTAAACTGGTTACTTTAAAAGTGATTGAACTTTGCGCATGCACTTTCAAAGAAAAGCTCATCAAGAAGAATATGAACAGGAATGATAACGCCCTAACAAAAAATGATTTCATAAAAGCCCCTTTTTAATATAGATAAAGGTACAAATGAAGTTGGAATACATATTATATTTATTGTTAATTATAGTTGAGGGGGCGATAACATAAAGAATTGTAGGTCAAGGAATTAAAAAAGGTCACTAAAAGTGACCTTAAAAAATTATTGAGCGAGGAGAACTTGTTTAGTAGTTTTTACTGTATTTAATTTCATCGTTGATAACAAGAAGTACTTTTTTAACATTACACAAAACAAACTTGCTACTTCCTTGTTCGGCATTCATTATATCATAAAAAGTAAGTTTTTTACTTACCGCTGTTGGGGTAAAAATGATTATTAATTTTGTGTCATTGTTTTCGTCCTCTACTTCTAAGCCTACATTTTTATTCACTGGCAAGAATAGATATTCTTTAATTTCTGAAAGCTTGCCTAAAATAGGATCAGCAAGCGTAGATTGAAAAGGAAGATTAGTAAAACTTAAATAATCAATAACATTTTTCACTTGTGTCGATGTGTTATCATAAACATGTCTAGAATCATTCATTAATACTTTAAAGCCATTTCTTTTTAAATCATATTCAACACCATATTCACTTCTACTAATAGGTATTATTTTCATTTCAATATATGATGGCTTTAGTAAATCTTTTTTTATTTGAGCCAAAGAATCACTAAGCGCTTTATATTCTTTAGAATTTTTAAATACTTCTTTTTTAAGAGGCGTATTATAGGTTTCTTCTAAATCAAAATATTGATACACATTTGAAAAATAAGTGTCAATAAAATAAGGATCTAGTTTTTGCCTGTCTTCATCTTCAAACTTTATTTTGTTGATGGGCTCAAGTAGTGAATCAAGCGCACTGCTTTGACCATAGCTCGTTACAGCTGTTTGTGTGACTACTAGAATAAGTAAGATTTTCAAAAATTTGTTTAGCATATAAATTATTTTATTCTCCAAATATAATATAAATAATATTTAATATATTAGAATACTCGGTTATATCTTATTATTGATTATTCAGATGAGAGGTGAGTAACAACCTTTTAAAATAGTCAGGTTGCAGAATAGTTTTTATTTATATAAATAATATTATATATTGCATTGGCTTCATAAAATTAAAATAATTTATATGCACTCTGAAATTGAAAAACTAATTGAATTGTCTATGGTTGATGGACAAATTTCTGAAAAAGAAAAAGCAGTTATTATAAAAAAAGGCATTGAACTTGGAGTGGACCAAGATGAAATTGAAATAACTATTGAAGCATTAATATTTAAACAACAAACGAAGTCAAGTAAAGAAAAAGTGGGAAATATAAAAACTTGTCCCGCTTGCGGTTCTCCTGTAAAAACAATGACTATGTCGTGTGAAGATTGTGGACATGAATTCAACAATGTTGGTGCAAATAAAACTATCTCTGAATTGTTAAATAGAATAAATGCATTAAAAAAGGGAGCTGAAGAAGAAGATTACGATTTTGAACAACGAAAGGCAGATCAAATTAACAATACACCTATCCCTAATTCTAGGGAAGATTTACTTGAATTCTTGACAGTATGTATCTCTCAGGCAGATGTAAGTTGGACAAGTAGAGGAATGGGATATGTTGTTTCTGCATGGGAAAGCAAGGGTAGCGAAGCACTATTAAAAGCTAAAATTTTATTTAGAGAGGACTTAAAATCTATGACACTTATTGAAGCATATGAAAAAAAATTAGCTAGTGCCAAAAAGAAGGCTAATTACATATGGTTTATAATTATAGGTATTGGTTTAGTTTATGGAATTGTATGGCTGGTTAGTAAATATGGATAAAGAAGAAAATTAGCACCTATCTTTTGCTTAAATCAAAATTAAACCGGAACTCAGATCATTGCCTATTTAATATTGATTGTATAATCTTATTTCTACTCCAAGTGGATAGAAACATGACTCTATTACCTGTTGCATGTATTTTTAAAAATAAAGGGAAGAATGGCTTTTCAAAGGATGTGATGTCTTGTAGCTTAATATATTTATCAGACAAATTGCCCAGATTTATTATATGAGGTCTAAATAAAATTTCTTTATTTGATATTAATAATTTGCCGCCCTGACTTACGCCTAATGCAATAAAATAATTGGCCATATATTTCTCTTCAATTTGCATGGCCGCTCCTACAACCTCATTATTTTCTGTTTGTGTAATGGATGCTGGTGTCAATACATCTTCCGAAATGATATTTACTATATCACAATAGCTACAAATAGAAACAGGCGAACCTAATTTATATTCTAAATATGCACCACAAGCCTTACACTTTAATACTTTCATTACATGTTAGATTTATTAAAAAAATATAAAATTGTATAATAAATTAATAAGATTCCACCATTTAATAAAAAGTAGATTGGTAAAGAATAATCAATTTTTAGAAAAATGGTAGTTAAAATACAGTTAGCCAATAAAAAAACTATTGAGAGTGTATTTTTTAATACTTGTGCTTTTTGATACTCAAACTTAACACCAATTAATGCTGCTAAATAACTAAAAAATGTTAAAAAAGAAAATACAGTACTAATATTTCTAGTAGTGGCTAGACTATAGGAATAAATAGTAAATGAAATTAAAGAAGTTAGTAAAAACGCAATGATTAATAAAAAAAAATTCGGTTTCATAAATTAAAATTTAGGTGGTTTTAATAAAAATAATTTTGCTACATCAGGAATATCTTTAGAAAGCTCCCAATGAGACATGCCTTCATGCCAAACAAATGTTGATTCTGTTATTTGTTCAGATATAATATATTTCAAAATTTCATTTTCAGTAAATGGGCCCTGTGTAATATCGTTGATTACAACAAAGTACATTTTTGTCGATGGTGTCGGTAACTGCACTCCCGGCATTACAGGATTTTTTGATTTGGACAAAACGTCATTCATGGTTTGTATCATTTGATTGGCTACTGCCATACTCATGCCAAATTCCATTAAACGCTCTATTGGCGAAAAATTGTTATCCTGGTTCATAATTATCTTTTTTTTATTTTAATAAATTTTGAAATTCTAAAAAATTTGTTGCTAGTGACCATTCTGACATTCCTGTTTTCCATAAATAGGAAAAGGCATTAATTTCACCATTCATAATGAATTGGGATATTTGAATATCTGAAACCGGACCAAACTGTTGCCCGTTTTTAGCATAATAGTACTGAATATTTTGCTGTTGATTGCTTGTTCCATTATTAATGCCCCCCATCATGTTTGAAAACATATTCGCCATTGGCAACATAGCTCCATACATCATATTCGCATAAGATTGTCTTTTGGGTATTACCATCTTGTTGGGGGTAGTATTTCCTTTGGCATTTTGTTTAGCCGCTTCTTTTTGTTTAGCCGCTTCTAATTTTTCCTTTTCTTTAATTAAAAACAATTTTTTATAAAAATCTTCTAATTCTTTCGAAGGCTTTAATAAAACTGTATTCTTACTTCCATATTTTGATTTAAGCAGAGAGTTATTGATTATTTTGTTGAGTTCCTTGCTTTCTAAAATGCCCATTCTTGATAAGGGCGGTGCCATTAAAGATTTTACGAGTGCAGAAGGAGCTCCATCTTCTTTCAATAATGTAATGAATGCCTCACCTATTCCCAATGAAGTTAAGTCCTCTTCCACATTATAAAATAAAGTGTCTGGAAAATTTTGAGCCATCATTTTTACAGACTTTCTATCTTTTGCAGTAAAAGCCCTTAATGAGTGCTGTATTTTTAAGCCTAGCTGTCCTAATACAGTTTCAGAAATATCCGTTGGAGTTTGTGTACAAAATATGATGCCAACCCCTTTTGATCTAATGAGCTTAATGATTGATTCAATTTTTTCTTGAATAACTTTATTTGTATCGTTAAATAAAAGATGTGCCTCATCAATAAACATTACCAATTTGGGCTTTTCTAAATCTCCCACTTCTGGTAAATTGGAATATAATTTTGAAAGTAAATAAATGATAAATGTAGAAAACAACGTAGGCTTGTCTTGTAACTGAGTTAATCTAATAATTGACAACACTCCCTTATTTTGGTCGTCGCACATAATTAAATCATTTACATCAAGTCCAGGAGCACCAATTAAATAGTTGCCTCCTTGTTGTTCAAGTTCTGCAATATTTCTTAATATCGTTGTTACAGAGGCGTCACTTATATTTCCATAATTTTCTTTAATATCATTATTTGCTTCGCAAATTTTAGTTAAAAAAAATTTTAAATCAGCAATTGTATTCAGGGTTAATTTATTGTCTTCACAATACTTAAATGCAATACTAATTATACCAGACTGAACATTATTAAGTCCTAATATTTTAGAAAGTAATACTGGACCAAATTCTTGAATTGATGCCTTTATAGAGACCCCTTCGTCTTCTCCGATGGATAAAATATTTAAAGGAAATCCTTGATAGGGGTATTCATAGGTCCCGTTAAATAATTTTCTTCTTGTTTCTACAACTTCATTTTTTTGACCCGGCATAGCAAGCCCACCTAAATCTCCCTTTAAATCCATCAACAAAGACGGAACTCCGTTTAGTGATAACTGTTCTGCAATTACCTGTAGCGTCTTGGTTTTACCTGTACCCGTTGCACCAGCAATTAAACCATGTCTATTTAACATTTTTAATGGCATTGAAACTACCAATCCGTCAACGGGTGCATTTTCATAAATAGCTATTCCAATAGGGCTTTTCTCGCCTTTAAATTGATATTCTTTTTGAATTAATTCGTTAAACTGACTTTCACTCATAACCTAATAAAAATTAACCCACCGGTGGTGGTGGTGGCGGTGGAGCAGAATTAAACAATTGTTGTAATTCAATTAATTTATTCGCCTCTGCCCATTCAGCCATTCCTGTTTTCCAAACAAAAGTGGACGGTGTTAATTGGCCATTCATAACCAATTGCTGTAACTGTTGCATATTAAATGGTCCAGCTTGTTGTCCATTAACTGAAATATGAAAAGCGCTTTGTGGAGGTGGTGGTGGACCCCCAGCTTGACCAGTATTAGGAGGCATTGCCCCTGGACCAGATTGCATATTTTGCTGCATATTATTTCCCATGTTATTCATCATATTGGCCATTTGACCACCCATTGCCCCTCCCATCATCATTCCAGTCATCATGCCTGCAGGATTCATTCCACCGCCTCCACTACCCAAATTCATATTACCCATTGCACCTAAACTGTCTGCAGCAGAAGTTAAAATTGTTTTTTGTGCGTCTGTTTGAATATTCAACTTATGAGTATCAAAGAAATTTGTTTCTGTTTGCAATTGCTGTGCTCTTTGCATTTCTTCTCGTTGAATTCTTAACGATTCCTCCATATTTACTGCATTAATGGCTTGCATATCAGCCATATTTTGAATAGTGGTATCCGTTTGTGCTTCTAAAATTTTAAGATTAGAATTAAATTGCGCATCTAATGATCTTTCATCTTGTTGAGACGTTACTTTTTCTAATTTTTTATAATCTTCAGAATCTTTGTCTATTTCAACATCTGCTATTGCTAGGCTTTTTATAGTTATACCATAAAGAGATTCAATATTATTTTTTACTAAAGGAACAGTATATGATTCGATTTCTGCTAGCTTCTCATTTATAGCAATAAGTGGAACCTGCAGTTGATTGGGAACATTTGTAACTATCTTTTTAATTTCTTTTGTTAAATCGTCTTTCATCTGATTTTTAAACGTATCTAACTCAAAGTTGATTAAACGATTTAATTTTATAAATGCCTTATAGTCGGTAATATTAAAGGTTAAAGTTCCCCTGACTGCAACAGGAGCAGTTAGCCTGCTAATTTTTAAAGATGGATTCCAATCTCTCACATCAAAATAAGGAATGCCAAATTTGATTTGAATATTTCCTGCTAAGTTTATAAAATAGACTTCTGCTTGAAATGGCGTGTCACCCCCATATGCTAAACCAACAATACTTGAAAGTACAGGGAAATTTGCAGTTTTAATGGTTTCGTCATAAGGACCAACTATATAATCCTGAACAGGTCCGTCTTTTTGACTGTAAACAAAAACAGCAACTTCTCCATCTTTAACACGTAAACTACTACCATACCTAATTGAATTTTCTTTTTTGGTTGTGTTTGCATCATTACCTGCTGGCCTCCATTTCCAAATTAAATATTCTGGTTCATCACAACGAATTACATCCATCATACCGCCTTCTTTAGATCTGCTAAATAATCCCATAATAAAAAATTTATTTTTAAAATATTTTAATAACTACTTTATTCCTAATTGTTTTGCGTATTGTTCTATTTCTGCTAATGTTGATTTATCTTCTTTCATTGCGAAACGAGCTTTCATTATAATTTGATGACATTTGCCTTCCCAAATCGCAGCCATTTCATTATGTGCTTTTCGAGTAAAACCATCACTAGTAAAAAATCCCATTTTTTTTGTTTTAGGCAATGCTAATGCCAGAAACTCTATGATATCTTCTTTTGTATTTGGTACTGGAAAATTTGCGATAAACTCTTTTTTTTGTGATTCAATTTTATCCTTCATTCCAAAAGCTTGTCCAAAAATATTACCCAAACCGTCCATTAAATTAGGCTTATCATCATCTCTATTTCCCTCAAGATCATTTAACATTGTAAATAATTTTTGAATGGTATTTGAAGAACTGATGTTTCTAAATTCATGTCCACAATCTTCACATTTTGTAGAAAACGAAATGACTCCAGAACCACAGGATGGACATTTTTTTAAATCACCCTCTTTATTAGAAAGTGGTTTTTGTTGATTAAGGTTATCTTGTTTTTTTTGGAGGGCAATTCTTCCATCAAGGATCATTTCAACTTCATCTTTATCTAATCCTAGTGCTTCTGCTTTTCGAAGTACAATTGCTCTTTCTTTCTCTGTCACCTCGCCATCAGCAAGGGCCATGTCAATAAGATTATCTATTTCAGAGCTCATATAATTAATTTACATGTAAAATAAGTTACTTATTTGATATTTCAATAAAATTGAATACGAAATAGGCAATCAAAAAAATGATAGCTAAGTGTATAAAAGCCTGATAAGGGAATCCGAACTTTTCAATTTAAGCTTTCTCTTTTTAAAAAAATTATTAAACAAAAAGGCCGCATTACTGCGGCCTTTAAAATCATTATCGAAAAGTTTTAAGGAGCTAAATTTTAAATAGCGACTTAAAACTTTGCAGGGGTGCCAAGTATTAAATAGAGAAATCCTAAATTGAAAGGTTATGATTTCTCTATTTAAAAAATAATTATTGAAATTTGGCAGGGGTGCCAAGTATTAAATGGAGAAATCCTAAATTGAAAAGTTATGATTTCTCCATTTAAAAAAAATTATTGAAATTTGGCTGGGGTGCCAAATTTCGGAATACTCTTTTTTATAAACGCTCTTAAATGATCATTACTCGTTTCTAAATCTTCTTTGCGCAGGTACATCATATGTCCACTGCGGTAGCCTTCCCAAAACATTCGGTCTTGAATTTTTCCAGCAGGATCCATTTGCCACATATTAAATTTAGCATTGAAATAATCACAAGCCCCATCATAATAACCTGATTGAACCAATAAATGGAGGTAAGGATTTTCCATCATTGCTAAACGTAAGTCTTCTCCTGTACGGTTATTGGTATTGTCCCAGGGATTAGTAGGGCCAAATATATAATAGTTTAAATCGGTCTTATAACCCAATACATCTCTTAAATAAATATTAATGGCTGGCGTAAAAGAGTGTTCCCAGCTTATTAACTCCGCATTATAGTCAGGCGCTACGCCTGCATCTTTTTTATCAATACCAATATAGCGTGAATCTAAACGGCCCACTGTTTTACCCTGATCACGCAACAATTCTTTCCAAAAAAAGTCAAAAGGAATTTCTAAATTTTGTTGCGTTACGGCAGTTTCACTAAGTCCAATATATTTTGCTAATTTTTTTACTACTTCTTTTTTCTTGTCAACAGGTAAAGCTCCTCCTTGCATAATTGCAGGCAACAATTCATTCACTGTAAATGTTTCCACTTCGGGTAAAAATTTTGTCAGGTCCTTACTTTGTAAATCAGCAGGTAGTTTTTTATGGTACCAAGCAGTAGCTGCCATATAAGGTACGCGCAAAGCTGCACTAGCAGGACCATCACGCTTTATGCCTAAGTCGGTGGGTGACACTAAAATGACTCCATTTAAAAACATCCAATGTCTGTTTTGTAATTCTAAGGACAAACCAGAAACACGGGTAGTTCCATAACTTTCTCCAATTAAAAATTTAGGAGAAGCCCATCTTTTATTTCTGCCTACAAAAGTATTAATCCAATCAGCTAAATATTTTACATCGGCATTGACACCAAAGAATTTTGAAGTAGGCACCGACTTGTCTAAAATACGAGAGAAGCCTGTATTCACAGGATCCACAAACACAATGTCAGCAACATCAATAATGGATTGTGGATTGTCCTCTATTCCATAAGGTTGCACCGGATAACCTTCGTCGTCTATTTTTAATTTTTTAGGGCTTGTATATCCTAAATGCATCCAAACACTGGCAGTTCCTGGTCCACCATTGAATGAAACCACCAATGGACGCTCGTCCTTATTAGTCACATCGGTACGCTCATAGTAAACATAAAATAAGCCAGCTATCGCCTTTCCTTCCTCATCCCAAACGGGTATGGTACCTGAAACTACTTTATAAGGCACTTTTTGCCCTTTAATGGTCACTTCGCCCTTGGCTTCAGTTTTGGTTTCTAAGGAAAGTTCTCTTTTAAAACTTGGATTTTTATCTTCCGTTTTTTGTGCTTGAGCGTATAAACTTACAATCATCAATAAGGAAACCCATAATTTTTTTTGCATATGGCTGAATTTAAATAGTATGTATTATGATAGATAAATATACGGCATAATTTAATTAAATTTGAGCATGTCAACTAGTTTAGAAAAAGTAATCATTTTGGCCGCTCCATCGGGTGCTGGAAAAACAACCATTACCCAATATTTATTAAAACGATTTCCGCGTTTAGCTTTTTCAATTTCTGCTACTACACGTGCACCCAGGGGTGCAGAGCAAGACGGTGTTGAATACCATTTTTTAAGCCTTGCAAAATTTGAAGGCCTTATATATGACAATGCTTTTTTAGAATACGAACAAGTGTATGAAGGGGTATATTATGGCACTTTAAAGTCGGAGCTGGCGCGCATTTGGGCCCTGGGGAAGGTACCTGTATTGGATATTGATGTAAAAGGTGCCATTCATGTTCAGCAGCAATTAGGAGATCAATGTCTTTCCGTTTTTATTATGCCTCCCTCCATTGAAACTTTAAAAGAACGTTTGTTGAATAGGCAAACCGAAACCGCTCAAAGTATTCAAACTCGTATAGACAAGGCAGCATACGAAATAAGTTTTAGCAATCAATTTAATGCGATTGTTAAAAACGAAGTTTTAGCTACTGCATGTGAAGAAGCAGCTGAATTACTCATTCATTTTTTAGGACCCGAATTCACGAAATAATAATTTAAAAAATAAAAACAATCGCTATGTCATTGCAAGGAAAAACAGTGTTGATAACCGGAGGAAGCAGAGGTATAGGAAAGGCCATTGCTTTAAAACTAGCAGGTGCTGGTGCTAATATTGTCATTGCCGCTAAGTCGGTACAAGAAGACCCCCGACTTGGAGGGACCATTTTTTCTGCTGCTGCCGAAGTAGAAGAACTGGGCGTTAAAGCATTAGCCGTGCAAGTAGATATCAGAGACGAAGCACAAATTGCCAATGCTATAAAACAAACCGTTGATAAATTTGGTGGCATTGATATTGTCATTAACAATGCATCGGCCATTCAATTAACCGATACCGAAGGTACTCCTAGCAAACGATTTGATTTAATGCATAGCATTAATGTACGCGGTACTTTTTTAGTAGTACAACATGCATTGCCATATTTAAAAAAATCAACGCATGCACATATTCTTACTTTATCCCCTCCCATTAACTTAGATCCTAAATGGATTGGGCCCCATATTGCTTATACCCTAACCAAATACGATATGAGTATGATGGCCATTGGTTGGGCACATGAATTCAAAGACGATGGAATTGCTTCCAACGCTTTGTGGCCGCGCACAACCATTGATACCGCTGCAGTAAGAAATTTGTTAGGAGGTGAAATGATGGCCAAAATGAGTCGTACGCCAGCAATACTTGCAGACGCCGCGTTTTACATTTTGTCAAAAGAAAAATTAGCCTACACAGGAAAAACATTTATTGACGAAGAAGTAATGGCAGCAGAGGGTATCACCGACTTGTCAAGCTATTCGGTAGTACCAGGAGCCGAACTTTTCACCGACTTATTTTTATAAATTTATTTTATTCAAACCACAATCAATTTCAATGAAACATTTTTTAATAGCAGGATTATTGTTGACTACTTTAAGCAGCAACGCGCAAAAAAAGGGCAAGCTTGATGCAAATGCAGCTGCCATTAATGCCAATAAAGAAACGGTTATTAAATCTTTAACAGCAAGTTACGAGGCAGATAAAAAAACAGCTTTGCAAATTTGGGATTTTGCTGAAGTAGGTTATAAGGAAAATAAAAGTGCTGCATTGCATGTGCAACATTTGAAAGAAGCAGGCTTTACTGTTGAAACAGGCGTAGCGGGAATTCCTACTGCATTTGTAGCAACTTATGGATCAGGTTCACCTACTATTGGCATTTTAGCGGAATACGATGCGTTACCAGGTATTACCCAAAATGCAGTTGCTGAGAAATCACCTGCTGTTGGAAAAAATGCAGGTCATGCATGCGGTCACCATTTATTTGGAACAGCAAGCGTGTCCACAGGTATTGCCATTAAAGAATTAATCGCTACGGGTAAATTAAAAGGCACCATTAAAGTATATGGTTGTCCTGCCGAAGAAGGTGGAAGTGGTAAAGTATTTTTAGTGCGTGCTGGTTTATTTAATGATTTAGATGCGGTGATTCATTGGCATCCCGATGATGTAAATGCGGTGTCAACCACAAGTGCACTAGCCAACAAGTCGGCTAAGTTTAAATTTTATGGTATTTCGGCACATGCGGCAGCTGCGCCTGAACAAGGTCGTTCTGCTTTAGATGCAGTGGAAGCCATGGACAATATGGTGAATATGATGCGTGAACATATTCCTCAGGAAACAAGAATACATTATGTGATTACCAATGGAGGAAAAGCACCCAATGTTATTCCTGATTTTGCGGAAGTATATTATTATGTTCGTCATCCAAAGCGTAAGGACGTAGTGGAGATATTTGACAGAGTAGTGAAAGCTGCTGAAGGGGCTGCATTAGGAACAGGTACAACTATGAAATATGATATCATTGGTGGAACTCATGATTTATTAATTAATCGTACCCTTGCCGAAGTAATGCAAGCTAACTTAGAAAAAGTAGGTGGCGTTACTTATACAGAAGAAGAAATAGCTTTTGCTAAAAAATTACAACCCACTTTTATTGGTGCCCCTGTAGCAGTGGAAACCGCAGCTACCGTTAAACCATTGAGTTTTATTTCGGAAGGCAACACCGGATCCACCGATGTAGGTGACGTTAGTTATACAAAGCCAACGGTTGGCTTACGTGGTGCCACTTGGGTTCCAGGAACCCCGGCACATAGCTGGCAGGCTATTGCAAGTGGAGGTACCGAAATTGGCACAAAAGGAATGTTGGTGGCGAGTAAAACAATGGCCATGACTGCGATTGATTTAATGACCAATCCCCTGTTAATTCAAAAAGCAAACGAAGAATTTAAAGCCAGTATTGGTGATTATAAATACAAAGCATTATTAGGCGATATTAAACCCGCACTAAATTATAGAGACTAATTAATAAAATATAAT
Organism: Bacteroidota bacterium; assembly: GCA_947457075.1. GTDB lineage: Bacteria > Bacteroidota > Bacteroidia > Chitinophagales > Chitinophagaceae > Sediminibacterium. The sequence continues at coordinate 121 of CANGUG010000002.1, read as the reverse complement.
TAGTCTCTATAATTCCTCTTATGATTTTTTCGAGGCACCCCATAAACGGGTGCATCGATTTAGTTTAGTTCTTAATTAATAAAATATAATTAGTCTCTATAATTCCTCTTATGATTTTTTC
>CANGUG010000001.1 GCA_947457075.1 Bacteroidota bacterium | reverse complement strand
TCTCTATAATTCCTCTTATGATTTTTTCGAGGCACCCCATAAACGGGTGCATCGATTTAGTTTAGTTCTTAATTAATAAAATATAATTAGTCTCTATAATTCCTCTTATGATTTTTTCGAGGCACCCCATAAACGGGTGTATCGATTTAGTTTAGTTCTTACTTATACTAAAAAGGCCACTCGATTGAGTGGCCTTTTTTAATTATTTGTATGTTTTAATTTTTTCTTTGATGACTAGTCCTTCCCAAAGGCTTCTGGTCTCATTTGCGGGAAGAACAATACATCCTGAATTGAAGGTTGGTTCAACATCATCATACATAAACGATCTATTCCAATACCAATACCCGAAGTAGGTGGCATACCATATTCCAATGCCCTTAAAAAGTCGTGGTCAATAAACATGGCTTCGTCGTCCCCTCTTTCCATTAATGCTAATTGATCCTCGAAGCGCTTGCGTTGATCAATAGGATCATTTAATTCCGAATAAGCGTTGGCTAATTCTTTTCCATTGACCATTAATTCAAAACGCTCCACTAAACCTTCCTTGCTTCGGTGTTTTTTAGTCAAAGGACTCATTTCCACTGGATAGTCAATAATGAAAGTAGGTTGCGTATAAGTATGTTCACTGGTTGATCCGAAAATTTCATCAATCAATTTTCCTTTGCCAATGGTAGGGGCTACGTCTATCTTTAAAGTTTTACATACTTCTCTTAATCCGGCTTCATCCATTCCAGTAATATCAATCCCTGTGTTTTCTTTAATCGCATCAATAATACTCACGCGACGATATGGTGCTTTAAAATCGATGGTTTTGTCACCCACTGTTAATTTAGTAGTACCGTGTAAGGTCAACGCAATTTTTTCAAACAACTGCTCGGTAATTTCCATCATCCAGAAATAATCCTTGTAAGCAGTATACCATTCTAAAACGGTGAACTCTGGATTATGTGTTCGGTCCATTCCTTCATTGCGGAAATTGCGGCTAAACTCATATACCCAATCAAATCCGCCTACAATTAAACGCTTCAAATACAATTCATTGGCAATACGTAAATAAAAGGGAACATCTAAGGCATTATGGTGCGTTATAAAGGGCCTTGCTGCCGCTCCACCCGGAATAGCTTGTAATACTGGTGTATCCACTTCCAAGGCACCACGTGTATTTAAAAACTCACGAATCGTATTCATTAATATAGTACGCTTCGCAAAAGTTTCTTTTACATCGGGATTGATAATTAAGTCCGCATAGCGCTGACGGTACCTAAATTCTGGATCGGTCACTGCATCAAATGTATTACCCTCCTCGTCTCTTTTTACGACCGGCAAAGGCTTCAAGGATTTTGCTAGTAAAGTCACCGTACTTGCATGTAAAGAGGTTTCGCCTGTCTTGGTAATAAATACATAGCCCGTTGCCCCAATGATATCACCTAGGTCCATTCCGTTTTTGGTCAATACGTCCCAATAGGTTTTATCCTCGTCTGGACAAATTTCGTCTCTCTTAATATATAACTGGAAAATTCCCTCGTTGTCCTGAATTTTTACAAATAACACTTTACCCTTGTCATTTACGCTCATAATTCGACCTGCTACACATACCGATGCATAGTTATCCTTGGTCTCTTCAGAGAAATTTTGCTTAATCTCGGCTGAATAGTGTGAAACGGGGTATAATGGAGCTGGATAGGGATTAATGCCCGCAGCTTCTAAATTTTGTAGCTTTTCTCTTCTGATAATTTCTTGTTCTGATAAATCTTGACTCATTGATATGGTATTAATACCGCAAAAGTAAAACTTAACGAGCAATTAGCGAAAGAAGCCGGCTTTTACTTCTTGTTCGGTCAAAGAAAGTAAATCACCTGGCTGCATTTTTTCAATGGTATAGTTTCCCAATTGGGCACGAATTAATCTTAGTACTGGAAATCCAACAGCCGCAAACATTTTTCGAACCTGTCTATTTTTTCCTTCCGTTAAGGTTATCGAGGCCCAGGTAGCAGGAATCGTTTTTCTAAATCGAATGGGGGGATTACGATCGGGTACATTAATGTCATCAGGCAATAGTTGCACTATAGCTGGCTTAGTTTTGTATTGTTGGCCATCTATATTAATCGCCACTCCTTTCGCCAATTGACTAGCGGCATCGGCTGTAATAGCACCATCCACCTGAACCCAATAAGTTCTTTTATGTTCAAAACTTGGATGCAGTAGCTGATGATTAATGCTTGTATCATTGGTTAATAATAATAAACCCTCGCTATCATAATCTAATCGGCCTACCGGATAAACATCTTTTTCTACTTCAATTATGTCTTTCAAACATTTTTTTCCGCCTTCTGAACTAAATTGAGAAAGCACTTGAAAGGGTTTATATAGTAAGTAGTATTGCATGAAAGTGAATGTCTAAAAAAACAAAGTCCCACTAAAGTGGGACCTCGTATATAGATGGGTTAGTAAGTACGGGAATTGAATTCCCATCACAATATTAAATATACTTTATCCTAATTCAAAAATTTTTTTAAACAAATTTTTTGGGGTTATCCACAAATAGCTGTTTTATTGGACTCAAAATAATTTTATTTTACTGCTATTTTGAATGATTATTTAAAAAATATTTTGTTGTGATGGATTTTTTCATTTCGCTGAAACTATTATATACAAAGCGTTTCAAGCTAATGCTTTTTTTGTAAAACAAAATTTTAAGTATAGTTCAGTTTGTTAAAATGATAATTATAAAAGCATAATTTTTAGGAGAAAAACGGGAAAAAAAATTTTTTACAAAAAACCCTTATTACCTTTGATTTAGGCCAAAAAACACCAATATGCAGCTTATCGCACCCGTTTCCATTAAATGGTTATCCGAATTAATTGGAGCAGAAATTATAGGAAATGATCAATTAGAAATTACTGGAGTGAATGAAATTCATCAGGTAGAAAAAGGAGATCTTGTATTTGTTGATCATCCAAAATATTATGATACCTGTTTAAATAGTGCCGCTTCTTGTATTATTATCAATAATAAAGAAGTGGACATACCCAATGGTAAAGCATTATTGTATTGCACTGATCCTTTTGAAGCCTATTTAACCATTGTAAAGCATTTTAAACCCTTTCATGTCAATGAAACTGCTATTAGCAAAGACTTAATTGTAGGTGAAGGGACCGTTATCATGCCCAATGTATTTATCGGTCATAATGTGCGTATAGGAAAAAATTGTATCATCTATCCTGGGGTAACTATTTTAGCAGATACCCTAATTGGCGACGAAGTAATTATTCAAGCCAACACCGTTATTGGTGGAGATGCCTTTTATTATAATACCAAAAAGAATCGACCAGCTTGGTATAAAAAAATGTTGAGTTGTGGAAGGGTGGTGTTAGAAGATAAAGTAGAAATTGGTTGCGGTTGCACCATTGACCGAGGTGTAAGTGGAGATACTAAAATTGGAATGGGCACTAAAATTGACAATATGGTGCATATTGGTCATGATACCCAAACTGCTGAAAACTGTTTAATTGCTGCCCAAGTGGGTATAGCAGGTGGGGTTAAATTAGAAGCCGGAGTTACTTTATGGGGACAGGTGGGCGTTGGTAAGACACTTACTATTGGAGAAAATGCCGTGGTTTTAGCACAAGCGGGTGTGCCTAGCTCCTTGAAAGGCAATAAAGTGTATATGGGATTCCCGGCCGAGGAGGCAAGCATAAAACGTAGGGAATATGTTTGGATTAAACGCATTCCTGAACTATGGAAAAAGATGATGGTAGATAAATAAATAGGAATGTTCCATCAAGGATGGAAACTCCTTTCTTAAAGTAGCGACTTATTTTAGTTGATGCAGCTCCTTTAATTCTCCTGCCACCCTGCGAATCGTTTCCTCCATTGTACGATAGGTAAATGTTGGAAATGCATTTAAAAACTTTGAATTATCAAAATGAACCACTGCCTGGGCCGTTGCGGCGGTTTCCTTAGTTAAAAGAGGTGTTTTACCGGTAATCATCCCTTTGAATGCCTCTAAGCGCCAAACTATAGCCGCTAATAAAGGCGTTACTTTTTTATAAGGAGGACGCTTATGAAATGCAGTAGCAATTTGTGTAAATATTTCTTGATAGGCTTTATTGGCGCCGCTAATAATATAACGTTGTCCTTGTATATCGCTATTCATTAATAATTGCATTGCGTCAACCACATCTAATACATCCACAAATCCACTTACCCCATTAGTGTACCAAGGAAATTCATCGTATGCCGATTTAAAAATTTCTGAAGAGCCCTTATTCCAATCTCCCGCACCTAAAATAATTACCGGATTAACAATAGCTACATTTAATCCTTCGCCCATTCCTCTCCACACTTCCATCTCTGCTAAATATTTTGACTTACCATAAATACTATTGCTTGTTTCAGGTGTCCAATTCATGGTTTCATTTACTGCTGCATCCTCCCTAATTCGGCCAAGTGCAGCCACCGAACTTACATAAACCAACTTATCAATTTTATGGTTGATACAAGCATTCACCACATTGGCAGTGCCCTCTACATTGACTTGTAACATAGTGACAGCCTGCTTTGGAGCAAATGAAACAATGGCTGCGCAATGGTAAACCTGCGAAACGTCTTGCAGTGATGTATCCAAACTAATTACATCAAGTATATCTCCTTTTACCCAATCTACTTTATCGGCATGTTTAAAAACAGGAATGTTTTTGCGATAAAGGGCACGCACCGATAAGCCTTTTTCAATTAAGGATTGAATTAAATGCGAACCCACTAAGCCGCTTGCACCTGTTACAAAAATCATAGCGTTATTATTTATCTTTTAGCAACCTAGCAATGTCTCTTTTTAATTGTTGTACCTCAATGGTTTTTAGCCCATCATAAATTTTACCACGCACTTTTCCTTTACGATCCACTAAGGCAAAAAATTGAGTATGAATAAATTGATCTTCTATTTTTTCGACATTGTTTTTAGGATCATCTAATAAATAGGATCCCCTGGCCATTTGGTATAAACTATCCTTGCGACCGGTTACAAAAATCCATTTTTTGGTATCTACTTTTAAAGAATCTGCATAGTGTTTTAATACCGATACTGAATCGATTTCAGGATTACAGGTATGCGATAAAATTTGAAATTCTGGATCCTCTTTAAATTGCATATACACTTCCTTCATATTGGTATTAAGCTTGGGGCAAATACCCTTGCAGGTAGTAAAAAAGTATTCCACTACTGTAATCTTATTCAATAAATTGGCATCGGTAACAGGTTGACCATCCTGATTGGTAAATTGAAATGGCTTTACATAGCTTAAAGTGGGCATTTTAACCTTCCAGTTATCTGTTCCCCGAAATACAAAGAAAAAAAAGACAATTAATAAAACAGAGAAAAATACAATGTAAGTAATCAGCTTCTTGGACATATTAAAAAATTTAAAAGGGTTGTTCCTTTGTGGGTATAAAGGTAATATTATTTTAGATGCCCTATCTTTGCAATATGTTTAAAAAATGGAATTGGGATGCAATAGGCATTGGTGCTTCATTGGCTTGTGCAATACACTGCGCTTTATTGCCTTTATTTTTCAGCAGCTTACCTTTATTGGGCATTAATATATTACACAATTTTCAGTTTGAATTTGGAATGATTGTCCTTTCCTTTTTTATTGGTGCCTACTCCCTATACCATGGTTATAAAAAACACCATCATTCATTTAAGCCTGTTATTTTATTCAGCATTGGCATTGCATTAATGTTTAGCAGAATGGCTTTTAGGTCGGTGGAATTGTACCTGTTATTTCCAGCTGCTTTTTTGATTGTATTTGCTCATATCAACAACCATATGCGTTGTAGGGTGCACAACCATGCTCATGCGGACGATTGTGACCACTAGGAAAACTTATTGGGTAAGTATTCCTGCTTTTTCTGTAAAAAAAATTCTACGATAAATTTTATGCAATGGTGTAAGACATGGAACCATCCTTTTCATCTTTCAATTGGATGCCCATGGCTGTTAGTTGATTTCTAATTTTATCACTGGTAGCAAAATCTTTTCTTGCTTTTGCATCCTTACGAATTTCAATTAATAAATCAATCACCCCCTTAAGTTGTTCCAAATTCGCACCGGCTTCTACTTTAATGCCTAAAATATTTTCTATAAATAAAGTCAATTGACTTTGTACAAACAACCAGGTAGCTCCGCTTACTGCATCTGCACTAATATGCTTATCCTTTAAAGAGTTGATGCTAGGAAGCATTTCAAACATATTGGCTACCACTTTAGCCGTATTCATATCGTCATCCATGAAGGTTTCTAGTTCGGTCGCCCATGTTTTTAACTGGGTATCTAGTGCCGCATCCGTCGCCAACGCACCCGCAGTAAAGCTTTGCGCCTTCAACCACTCATACCCTTCCATTAAACGTTTTAATGCTTTTTCAGATGCCTGTAAAGCTTCATTGCTAAAATCCAATGTACCGCGATACTGACTTTGTAATATAAAAAAGCGTACAGTCATCGGCGCATAGGCCTGTGTGAGTTCATGGTGATTGCCTGTAAATAATTCGCTTAACTTAATGACATTGTTATAGCTCTTACCCATTTTACGGCCGTTAATGGTAATCATATTATTATGCATCCAATAACGCGCAGGAATTTCGTGATTACAAACATTACTTTGGGCAATTTCACATTCGTGGTGTGGAAATTGTAAGTCCATCCCTCCTCCGTGTATATCAAAACGTTTGCCTAAATATTTGGTAGCCATCGCCGAACACTCAATATGCCAACCCGGGAAACCTTCTCCCCATGGGCTTTGCCAACGCATGATATGCTCAATGGGCGCTTTTTTCCATAAAGCAAAATCCACTTTATTTCTTTTCTCTTCCTGATTTTCTAATTCGCGGGTAGTTTCTAATTGCTCTTCTAAATTACGACCACTTAAAATACCATAAGGCTGATTCTTTTTAGAATAGTCCTCATTATATTTCACGACATCAAAATAAACCGAACCATTGCTTTCATAAGCATAACCATCTTGAAGGATGGTTTTGATCATTTCAATTTGCTCTACAATATGGCCTGTTGCGGTAGGTTCAATACTGGGTGGCAAATTATTGAACTGCTCCATTGCCCAATGATATAAGTGCGTATATTTTTGCACTAGCTCCATGGGTTCTAATTTTTCCAATATCGCTTTTGAAGCAATTTTATCTTCGGCTTGTTTTCCTTCCTCTTCAAAATGACCAGCATCGGTAATGTTACGTACATAACGTACTTTATACCCCTTGTGTAATAAATAGCGAAACACTACATCAAATGTGATAAAAGGGCGTGCATGACCCAAATGGCTTTCTCCACTTACGGTAGGTCCACAAACATACATGCCCACATAGGGTGCATTGATGGGTTCAAAGACTTCTTTTTGACGTGTAAGGGAGTTGTAAATTTTAAGTGCCATAATAGGACACAAAGATATTTTATTTTACGGTAAGCTTGCTAATAAAATACCCTCAAAAATGACCCAACCTACTTGATTAACAAAAGATCCGCCATAATCATTTGGTGGTCACTTAAATTTTCATCGGTTTGCTCCCATGCCCTTATCTTCCATTTTGGATTGGCCAATATATAATCAATCCTTAGCGTGGGATTTAGGCCTAAATAGGTAGCGCCTATGCCAAAGCCTTTTTCTAAAAATGCATCCTTCCAGCCACCCGCTGAAATTTTACGATAAGTATAGGAACTAGGGACATCATTAAAATCACCCGTTATAATACTTGGATAAGGACTTTCGTTTATTTTATTATAAACCAATTCCGCCTGACTGGCTCTTTCTTCAAATGCATGTTTCATTTTTCTGATCACCCCCCACTTATTTTTGGTAGGATCATCAATAGCGGCAAAATCATGTTGCTTAAATTTAAAGGAAGCCAAATGGGTAGTAAATACCCGAATGGTATCGTCGCCTTTTAAGAGGGTAGCAGCGATAAGACTTTCTTTATTATTGAAACCAAATCGTTCCGCCTGTATAATTTTATATTTTGAATAAATGATACAGCCCGAGAAATACGACATTTCTTGGGTTTGATAATCCTTAGAGAAAAACGAATAAGGGTATTTATCTTTAAAGTATTGTGCATGATTGGCAATATCACCGGCTCTTTCATTGGTATTATATTCCTGCATACAAATGATATCGGGATTCCACTTTAACATGGAATAAGCAATTTCTTGGGTGCGCAATTTTAAAGAAGAATTATTTTGTAAACCATTAAAGCCGCGTACATTCCAACTAATAATTCTTAAAGTATTTTCCTTTTTATTTTTAGGAAAAGTTAAACCTGGATGAAAGCCAATAATGGTAAATACAAAGCTCCAACCAACAATTAAACTAATAACTGATATTAAGGACAATATTGGTTTTGCAATTAACCAAAAAATTAAAAATAATAATTCAATCACCAAGAGGTAGGGCATGATTAAACCCAAAAAACCATTTACCCAAATAAAGCCTAGGGGAGTAAAAACAATGGGGTATATAATTAAAACAGAAACAAGAATGTTTAAGGCAATGATTATTTTTTTACCTATCGATCTTGATCGAGATGTTTTCTTTTTTTTGGCCATTAGCTTTTGGGGGTTAAACTATTGTTCACCAAATGTAATAGTTCATGCATCCATTTTCCCAAATCTTTCCCTTTTTTTAATAACATAATATAAATTAAACCAGCCAATCCACCCGCTATAATAGTCAAACCATTCGCAAGGGTTGTATTCAATAATGAATAACCCTGAAGTGCAATAAAAACAACACCCAATAACCAAATTGGAATACCACCCGCTAAATTGGTTAATAGTTTATCATTGGGGATCAGGGCCATACATGCAATTGCAATACCAGTGACACTTGCACCTGCACCCATTATTGGTGTAGGAGAACCCATTAAAATAAAAACAATGGCCCCCAATAATCCGCTGTAAAAATACAAGGGAAATAAGTGCTTATTCGCGCCCTTAGATTGAAGCGCATTACTAAATACCGTTAACCAAATCATATTGGCAAATAAAATCCAGAATCCATCATGTACCCAATTATAAGTAAATAAACTCCAAGGGTGCTGTAACCAATTTTGATCTAAAATAAATGGATTCATTATTTGTTGATAAAATTGGGGCAGGGGTAAACTCTCTAAATAGTACACCACTTTAATTAACCCCAACATTACAAAGCCCACTAAATTAATGGCCAATAAAGCAATTAATGCATTGTTGTCTGCACCCAATAATGGTTTTTCATCTTTTTCTTCTTGCATTGAATTTGTTTTAATATCGATTGTATTTGCGTTTTAAAAAAAACACCAAAATAAATCCAACCACCGCGCCACCCACATGCGCCCATCTAGCAATTCCGTCGGATGGTGAATTTCTTAATGCAAAAAATAATTCATAGGAAAAGTAAATAATACCCAACCACTTGGCTTTCATGGGAAAGAAAAAATAAATGTAGATATAGGTATTAGGAAATAAATAAACAAAGGCAATGATAATACCAAAAACAGCACCACTTGCCCCTAGGATGGGAACATTAATATTGGCTAAAGCTTGAATATAACCATTGGATAACTCATAGGTTACAATTCCTAAATGCAATAAAGCGGCACCTATGCCACATAAAAAATAAAACAAAGTAAACATTTTGGGTCCCCACATATTTTCGAGAATTGCACCAAACATCCACAGGGCTAACATGTTTCCAAAAATATGTCCTAGATCGCCATGCAAAAACATATGGGTAAATAACTGCCATGGTTTAAACAAATCACTTTGAAATGCATGCAATGCAAAAGTATTTTCAAAGGAGAATTCAATGCTTGGACCATTAAGGGTGTTTTGTGCTAAAAAAAACAACGCGTTAATGATTAATAAATTTTTTATTACCAAGGGCAATACATTAAATCCAGTAGGCCTAAATTGATTCATTTTATTTTCTTTTTAATTGAACTACATTTTCAATGTGTAATGTATGGGGGAACATGTCCACCGGTTGAATTTTGGTAACCGTATATTTTTCATCCAATAAAGCAAGATCTCTGGCTTGCGTTGCAGGATTACAACTTACATATACAATAGTGGGCGCTTCCATTTCTAATAATTTACGTACCAACTTTTCATGCATTCCTGCGCGAGGCGGGTCGGTAATAATTACATCGGGCTTGCCGTGGGTTTCAAAAAAAGCATCAGAACAAATATCAATTACATCTCCCGCAAAAAAAGCAGTATCCTTTAATTGATTCATTTGTGCATTTTCCTTTGCGTCTTCAATCGCATCTGCCACAAATTCTACTCCCACAATTTTTTTAGCTTGCTTGCTACAAAATATACCAATACTGCCTGTGCCGCAATACAAGTCATAGACTACTTCTTTTCCCGTTAGTTCGGCAAAATCTCTGGTTACTTGGTATAAACGTTCCGCTTGTTTTGAATTGGTTTGGAAAAATGATTTTGGGCTTATTTTAAATTCAAAGTCTTCCAGCATTTCTGTAATATACCCTTTTCCAAAAAACACCTGAGGCACCAAATCCTGCATACTATCATTGCGCTTCGTATTAATGGTGTACAACAAAGTGGTGATTTGGGGAAACTGTTGTAATAATAAATTCAAAAGCGCTTCTCTTTTGTCAACATCCTCATACCCCAATATTAAATTAACCATCCATTGACCATTGGTGGTATTGCGTACAAACATATTACGCAACCAGCCCTGGTGTTGTTTGATATTATAAAAAGGCATTTTATTTTCAATGGCAAAATTGACCACTGCCTTTCTCATTAAATTGGTGGGCTCCACTTGTAAATGACAAGTGTCTATCTCTACGACTTTCTCGAAAAAACCACGTGCATGAAAACCACCTGCTCCTGGTGAAGGCTTCGCAAATTCCCCGGCAGCTTTCATTGCTTTAAATTCTTCGAAAGGAATAAATTTTTCAGTCGCAAAAGTATATTCTACCTTATTACGGTATCCTTCGGTTGGACTTGCGCCCAATATGGCTGGAATTTCGGGCAAAGGCACTTTGGCAATTCTGGTAAGATTATCCACTACCTGCTTGTGCTTATATTGTAATTGTTGTTCATAGGGCAACATTTGCCATTGACATCCGCCACATACACCAAAGTGGCTACAAAATGGTTTTACCCGTATTGCAGAATAACTATGAAAATGTTTGGCAAAACCCTCTGCCCAGTCGGCTTTGTTTTTTTGTAATTGTATATCTACTATATCACCCGGCACTGCACCTTCCACAAATACTACTTTTCCATCTACCCTTGCCAGGGACTTGCCCTCGGCCGCATAATCCTCAATAAGGACTTTTTCTAAAACAGGTTTTTGTTTGATTTTTCTCACGGGAACAAAGGTACTCAACACAAACTATATTTAAAGTAAATGCGCCTATAATTTAACTTGTCATTTTAATTTATATTTTTACAACATGAAAAAGATGTTAATTACCGCCTTGTTATTTCCTTTATGCTTGGCTGCACAAACAAAAAAAAATAGTACTGCAACAGGCAGTTTGGCTTCTGCGGGCCACTCAATTCAAATAACCCTAAAGCCCTATCAAAATATTAAAATTTATTTAGGAACCCATTATGGCAATAGTAAAGTATTTGCAGATTCCTGTGTATTAAATGAAAAAAGCGAGGGTGTTTTTCAATCAAAAGAAAAACTAACCCCGGGTATATATTTTATTGTGTCACCCAAAATGAGCATCCTTTTTGATTTGTTGGTGGATGATAAACAACAATTTAAAATAATAGCGGATACCCTAGATCTAAAAAATATAGTTATCGAGGGTTCTAAAGACAATGAATTGTTCCAAAGCTATTCCAAGAGTGTAAATAGCATGTATGTACAATTGGGTGAAATTGAACAAAATTATAAAAATGCAAAAACAGCCAAAGATTCAAATAGTTATAGAGAGGCTTATATTGCGAAGGATAAACAAATAAAACAAAAAAAGAAATTATTTGTCGAAGCAAATCCTAACTCTATGATGAGTTTTTTGTTAAACACTATGGATATGCCCGAAGCGCCTAGTATTCCGGTAGTAAATGGGAAAGCCGATTCACTTTATCCTTATCGTTATGTAAAAAGCCACTATTGGGATAAGGTTATGTTTAATGACAACCGTCTGGTAAGAACACCTTTTTTTGAAAACAAGGTAGATGAGTATTTTAGAAATTATATTTCTCGCGAGCCTGATTCAATCATTAATGAATTAGACTACATGTTGACTTTTGCCAAAACCGGAAAAGAAATTTATCCCTTCTTGTTGTTTAAGTTTACCAACAAATACATTGCGCCTGAGTTTATGGGGCAGGATAAAGTGTTTGTTCATTTATATGAAAAATTCTTTTTAGCCGGAGATACCGTTTTGTTGAATGAAAGCTCTAAAAAATCATTGCGTGATCGTTACTATAGTTTATTAAGCAACCAACTTGGCAAAGCCGCTCCTGTATTGGTTTTAAATGATGAAAAAAACAATCGATTCGCATTACACAATGTAAAAGCCAACTATACTTTTGTTGCTTTTTGGGATCCTACCTGTGGACATTGTAAAGAAGAAATTCCTAAACTTGATTCCATTTACCAAGCCAGTTGGAAAAAACAAGACATTAAAGTGCTTGCTGTAAATATCAATAACAAAGAATTAACTGCTTGGAAAAGTTTTATTAGTGAGCATCATTTAGAGGGATGGTTAAATGGCTATCAAACCGATGAAGACCTCAACAGAGAGATCAACGAAAAAAGACCTACTACAATCAGACAATTGTATGGAATTGTAAAAACACCTACTTACTATTTATTAGATAAGGATAAAAAAATCATTGCAAAGGATTTAACCATTGAACAGTTTAATGATTTTTTACAAACCAAGTTTACCAATATTAAATAGGAAGCTTAAAATACAGCAGAAACAACGTCCTTCACCACTTTTGGCTTTCCTAGTGTATAGTAATGTAGTACAGGTACCCCAGCAGCTTTAAGTTCCTTGCTTTGTTGAATAAGCCATTCTGTACCCACCTGCTCACAAGCTTCATCGGTAGTGGCAGCTTGCATTGCATTGCGTAGGTCTGCAGGAATGTCAACATAAAAAATGTTGGGCAAAACGGTGAGCTGCTTTTTATTGGTAATTGGTTTTAGGCCTGGAATAATGGGCACATTGATACCAATGCTTCGACAAGCATCCACATACTCAAAATATTTTTTGTTGTCAAAAAACATTTGGGTCATAATATATTGTGCACCTGCATCTACTTTTGCTTTGGCAATTTGTAAATCAAAATCCATGCTTGGCGCTTCAAAATGTTTTTCAGGATAACCCGAAACACCCATACAAAAATTGGTTTTACTGCCGTTGATAATTTCTTGGTCAAGGTATTCGCCATTATTTAGGCCCACAACTTGTTGAAGTAATTCAATGGCTTGCTTATTGCCATTAGGTTCGGGCACAAATGTTTTTTGGCCTTTTTCGGCATCTCCTCTTAACACCAACACATTGTCAATGCCTAAAAATTGTAAATCAATGAGGGCGTCTTCGGTTTCTCTTTTTGAAAAACCACCACAAATAATATGGGGCACTGCATCCACATTATAATGGTTCATAATAGCTGCACAAATACCTACCGTACCTGGTCGTTTACGGACATCCACTTTTTCCTCAATGCCCTCTGCATTTTTTCGAAGAATGGTTTCACTACGATGGTAGGTAACATTAATCCATGAGGGTTTGAACTCCATTAAAGGATCCAAGTGCTCATATATATAAGAGATAGTGCGTCCCTTTAATGGGGGCAATACCTCAAATGAAACTAAAGTGTCTTTTGCCCTGGCCAAATGTGCTGTAACGTGCATAGCTTAATTTTAAAACAATAGTTTGCAAAAATAGTTAATATTGACAACCGAAAGGTGCAAAAGATACATTTACCCTTATTTTTGTATAAATATTCAGCGTGCAACTTACAATACATACCAAAAAACTCATAAAGCAGTATAAGAACCGACGCGTAGTGGACCAGGTAAGCATATCTGTAAAACAGGGTGAAATTGTTGGTTTATTGGGACCGAATGGAGCAGGTAAAACCACTACCTTTTATATGGTCGTTGGCTTAATTGCCCCAGATGAGGGTTGCGTTTATTTAAACGAAGAAGATATTACCAAGCTACCCATGTATAAAAGAGCACAAATGGGTTTAGGCTACCTTCCTCAGGAAGCAAGTGTATTTAGAAAATTATCAGTTGAAGACAATATCATGGCGGTTTTAGAAATGACCGATTTAAATAAAGAGGAGCGTGAAAAAAAATTAGAGTCCTTATTAGATGAATTTAATTTACATCATGTTCGAAAAAATAATGGAGACAGTTTAAGTGGAGGTGAGCGAAGAAGAACCGAAATTGCGCGTGCTTTAGCAGTGGATCCTAAATTTATTTTATTAGATGAACCCTTTGCTGGCGTGGATCCTATCGCAGTAGAAGATATACAATCAGTCGTAGCGCGTTTAAAATTAAAAGACATTGGAATTTTAATTACCGATCACAATGTAAACGAAACGTTGTCCATTTGTGATCGTGCTTATTTATTGATTGAAGGAAAAATATTTAAACACGGCACTGCCGAAGAACTCGCCGAGGATGAGCAAGTGAGAAGATTATACTTGGGTACCAACTTTGAATTAAAGCGCAAGGATTGGATTATTGAAATGGGCCAAAAAAGCTAATTTATTTAAGGGTATGGCGTATATTGTGTAACGCCTATGAAGATTTTTAGTCCCGCATTGTCAAGACTGGCTCGCCTTCGCTATTGGCGAATAGAGCATTGGGTTAATGACCCTATTGCCGCTCAGCGCGAAGTGTTGCAGGACCTAATTACGCACGGACAATACACGCAGTTTGGACGTAAATATCAATTTGCAGAAATTTTTACCATTAGAAAGTTCAAAGAGGCGGTACCCATCCAAGAATATGAGGACCTCAAACCGTATATAGATCCCATTATGGAAGGCACGGATGCCGTTTTGTGGAATACGCCAGTAGAGTGGTTTGCGAAAAGTAGTGGGACCACCAATGATAAAAGCAAGTTTATTCCAATCACTAAAGAAAGTATTCAAGACAATCATTTTCAAGCATCAAAAGATGTGCTCACTATTTATTACAATGCCGTTCCTGCAAGTGATTTATTAACTGGAAAGGGATTGGTGATTGGAGGTAGCCATCAGGTACATCCTATTAAAGACAATATACAATATGGGGATTTAAGTGCGGTACTATTACAAAACTCTCCTTTTTGGTCCTCTTTTATAAGAACGCCCGAACTGTCTATTGCATTAATGGATGAGTGGGAGTCAAAAATTGAAAGCCTTGCACAAAGTACTATTTTAGAAAATGTAACTTCCATCGCGGGCGTACCCACTTGGACCATGGTATTGTTAAAAAGAATTTTAGCAATTACCGGAAAGCAAAACATCAAAGAAGTATGGCCCAACTTTGAATTATACATTCATGGAGGCGTTTCCTTTACACCCTATAAAAATGAATTTAAAAAAATTATTGGGGAGGGTTGTAATTATGTAGAAATTTACAACGCAAGTGAAGGTTTTTTTGCAGCACAAGATCGATTGAATGAAGAGGGCATGTTGTTGTTTTTAGAGCATGGCATTTTTTATGAATTTATGCCGACCGAAGAATATGGAAAAGAAAATCCACGCACGATTGGATTAGACAAAGTAGCACTCGGAAAAAATTATGCTATTGTAGTAAGTACCAACGGAGGATTGTGGCGATATTTAGTGGGCGACACTATTCAGTTTATTACCCTTGCACCTTATAGAATAAAAGTTTCAGGAAGATTAAAACAATTTATAAATGCATTTGGGGAAGAAGTCATTGCAGACAATACCGATAAAGCCATCACAGATGCTTGTGCCCTTTTTGGCGTAAGCCTTATTGACTATACAGCAGCACCAGTTTATATGTCTGATAAGCATTCAGGTGCACACGAATGGCTTATAGAATTTGAAAAAGCACCTGATGATATGAATGCCTTTACCATTTGTTTGGATAAAAATTTACAATCCTTGAATAGCGATTATGAAGCAAAAAGACATAAGGACATTGCACTTGGATTGCCAATCATAACAGCGGTTAGCAGGGGTTGCTTTCAAGAATGGTTAAAACAAAAAGGCAAATTAGGAGGACAACATAAAATTCCTAGACTGTCTAATGAGCGAAAATTTATTGAAGAAATAAAACAATTTCACAAACAAAAATAGTATCGATAGCAGCAGCAGAGAGATACAATTAAATTAAAAAAAATGATAGATGCGCTTGGATATATAGCAACAGCAGTAGTAGTGGGCTCCTTTGCTATACAGGATGTTAAATGGTTAAGAGTTGCCAACACAATGGGAAGTTTACTTTGGATTGTGTACGGTTTTTTAAAACAGGATAATCCTATTATATTTGTAAATATCAGTATTGCTTTAATGCATACTTATTGGTTTATTAAAAACAGAAATAAATGAAATTATTAGCAGGAAAAGTAGCTATTGTAACAGGTGCTGCAAGAGGAATTGGCGCAGCCATTGCATTAAAATTAGCGGAACAAGGCGCAAATATAGCGTTTACTTATGTGAGTGATAGTAGTGCAGAAAAAGCAAATGCACTCGTAGCCGAAATTGAAAAAATGGGGGTAAAGGCTAAAGCATATAAAACCAATGCGGGCGACTTTGCTGCCTGTGAGGTTTTGGTTAATGAGGTAGTGTCAAATTTTGGAACAGTAGATATATGTGTTAACAACGCCGGCATTTCTAAAGACAATTTATTATTGCGCATGACGCCTGAGCAGTGGGATGAAGTAATGGAAACTAATTTGAAAAGTGTGTTTAATATGACCAAGCAGGTGATCCGTCCAATGATGAAAGCCCGCAGTGGAAGTATTATTAATATGAGTTCCATTATTGGTATTCGTGGAAACGCAGGACAAAGTAGCTATGCTGCAAGTAAAGCAGGTATTATTGGTTTTACCAAATCCATTGCTGCTGAAATTGGCAGTAGAAATATTCGTTGCAATGCCATTGCTCCAGGATTTATTGAAACCGATATGACACATTATTTAAATGAGGGTGAAGCAGGAAAAGCCTTCTTGGATAAAATTCCTTTAGGCCGTTTTGGTAAGGCCGAAGAAATTGCCGACACTACTTTGTTTTTAGCAAGTGACTTAAGTAGCTATATCACAGGACAAGTAATTAGTGCTTGTGGTGGATTAAATATTTAATTGGTGGGGGATGCTTCATAAATAATTGAACTTCCACCCTACTCATAAAAAAAGGATCAACTATGTTGATCCTTTTTCTTTTATACAGTTTAGCCTTTTTAGTTGATATTAAATTCTTGTGTCAATTGCTGTTTTCAAATCTGCATAAATACTTTCTACGGTACCCTCTCCTTTTACAGAAATTACTTTATTGAACTGTTCATAATAAGTAGCTACAGCAGTTGTTTTATCATGGTACTCTTGAATGCGCGCGCGAATAATGGTTTCATTGGTATCGTCACTTCTGCCCGAAGTAGCGCCTCTGCCTAATAATCTTTTTACCAATTCTTCCTCGGATACTTCTAAAGCAAGTACCACATTAATTTCGGTTCCTTTTTGTTGAAGCAATGCATCTAGTGCAATACATTGTGCAGTAGTGCGCGGGAAACCATCAAACAGAAAACCTTTTGCCTCAGGATGTGCACTCATAAAATTATCAACCATGCCTATCACCACTTCATCAGGTACTAACTGACCGGCGTCCATAAAAGCTTTCGCTTTTAATCCCAGTGTTGTTTGATTGGTAATTTCGGCTCTTAATAAATTGCCAGTAGACAAGTGTTGCAAGCCATTGGCTGCAATAATATTTTCACTTTGAGTTCCTTTGCCACTTCCTGGAGGGCCAAATAAAATTAAATTAAACATAGGGAGGAGTTGGGTTCAAAGATACTGAACTCGCTTAAATTTATAGAGAATAGACGCGATAAAATCTGAACAATAAACCTGAATACTTGTTAGTATTTTTACAACAGAAACTTATTTATGTTAAAAATGCTTTCTTTAATGACCCTAATCAGTTTTTCGGCCTGTGCACAACAACCGAATAAACCCAAAACCACCACCATTATGGAAAAAAAGAATCCTTATTATAATCCCAAGGATACTTCGATCGTAACTATTTCGGACGAGGTATGGAAATCGGTATTGAGCCCCGAAATATATCAAATTGCAAGAGAAAAAGGAACCGAGCGTCCTTTTACCAGTCCATTTGAAAATAGCAAAGAAGTGGGCACTTTTCATTGTGCTGCCTGCGGGAATGCATTATTTAAGAGTACGGCTAAATTTGAAAGTGGTTGTGGGTGGCCAAGTTTTTTTGAGCCCATTAGCAAATCTGCTATTATATATACGCCAGATCGCTCACATGGAATGGTTCGAACCGAAGTGCAATGCGGAAAATGTAAGGGTCACTTAGGGCATGTTTTTGAAGACGGTCCACCACCCACCGGCTTAAGGTATTGTATCAATGGAGTAGTATTAAGTATTGAAAAGGAGGATAAGCCAAAATAAGTAACTTAGTGGCTCATGGAACAAAAAGCGGTTTGTATTGCACCCATTGACTGGGGATTAGGGCATGCCACAAGGTGTATTGCTTTAATTCGTGCACTAACCGCTCTAAATTATACTATTTACATAGCCGCAGAAGGGCATCAGGAAACCATTTTGAAAGAAGCATTTCCCCATGCCCATTTTTTAAAATTGAAAGGCTATCGGGTTCACTATTCTAAAAAAAGAGCCTTACTAATCCCCACCCTTCTTTTTCAACTACCTAAAATCATCACTGCAATTGTGCAGGAGTATTATTGGCTAAAACGCAAAAGCCAGCAAATTCATTTTGACTTAATTATTTCAGACAATCGTTTTGGTTTTTTTCATAAAAAAATCAAAAGCGTTTTCATTACACATCAGCTTGAGTTGCAAACACCTTTTAGCTGGAGTACAAAATTATTTCAAAAGATTACCTACCGTTTTATAAAAAACTTTACTACCTGCTGGGTAGCCGATATGCAACCTCCTCATCATTTAGCAGGTGCCTTATCAGCCCCCCAGTTTAAACCCTCTACGCCTGTTTGGTATATGAATTGTTTGTCTAGATTACAGGATGAAATAGGGGACAACAACTTAGATACTACTCAAAAAACAAGCACCGTTTTTTTAGGCATTGTCTCGGGACCCGCACCACAAAGAACTATACTTGAAAACATGTTATGGGAGCAGGGCAATGCATTAAACCAGCCCTTTGTATTAGTTGCGGGACTGCCCAATCAAAGTACTTATAATAAAGCGTCTGCCAATGGTTATTTATATCACCACCTAAAGGGAGGCGCATTAAAAAATGAAATAAACAAAGCTGAATATATAATTTGCCGTGGTGGTTACACGAGTTTAATGGAACTTATTCCTTTTCATAAAAAATTAATTTTTATTCCCACGCCAGGACAAACCGAACAAGAATATTTAGCTAGGTACTGGCAGGAAAAAAGATGGGCAATTTATTTTAATCAAGCTGATTTTAATTTAAATGATGCTTTAACAAAAGCAAGTAAGTTTCCCTTTGAGCAGCCACCATTTATTGCTTTAAACACAACGCACTTATTAACTCAACTAAAGCAATTATCTTTATAATATGGCGATTCAGAAAAAAGATATAGCCGAAGTGATAAGTGCAATGGCTGATTATTTAATAATTGATGTACGAAGCCCTGGTGAATTTAATCATGCACATATTCCTGGTGCACAATCCTTGCCACTATTTGACGATGCACAAAGAGCCGTTGTAGGAACGACCTATAAAAAACAAAGCAGAGAAGAAGCCATCAAAGTGGCGCTCCCCTTTTTTGGCGATAAAATGAAATTAATGATAGAAACAGTAGAGCAATACTGTTTAGCATTTGAAAAAACAAAGGGCCGAAAACCTTTACTATTGGTACACTGCTGGAGAGGAGGCATGCGCAGTGCAGCCGTAGCTTGGTTATTAGATTTATATGGTTTTAAAGTAATTCAATTACAGGGGGGATATAAAGCTTATCGAAATTGGGTGATCGAAAAATATAGTCAAGCATATACATTAAAAGTTTTAGGAGGTTATACTGGTTCGGGAAAAACAGAAACCCTAAAAAATATTTTTGAAAACGGAAAGGCATTTGTTGATTTAGAGGGTTTGGCAAATCACAAAGGCTCTTCATTTGGCGCACTAGGTCAAGCGCAGCAGCCCAGTCAAGAGATGTTTGAAAACTTATTATCTCAAGCCCTGGCCCAACAAGAAAAGTTGAACCAGGTTATTTGGGTGGAGGATGAAAGTCAAAGAATTGGAACAGTGATGATTCCCAATGCTTTTTTTGATCAAATAAAAAAAAGTACCTGTTATTTTATGCGCATTCCTTTTGAAGAAAGGCTACATTTTATTGTAACCCATTATGGCATTTATAATAAGGAATCATTAATGGCTGCTACCCTTCGAATTCAAAAAAGACTGGGTGGGCTTGAAACAAAAAATACTTTATCCGCTATTGAAGCCGGTGACTTAAAAGCTGCTTTTACCATTTTATTAAAATACTATGACAAATGGTATGATAAATTTTCGAAGGGAGAAAGAAATAATAAAACAGTCAATTTGCTTGATTATATTGAGTGGATTGATTTTGAAAAAGTGGATCCCATTAATAATGCAAAATTCTTGCTAGGTATTTAAAAAGGATGTTTTATTTTTACCTTATACATTTTTATGCAACAGTTACTTGCTTGGTGGTATTTTTCGGTGTTGGGATGGAAAATAGAGGGACAGTTTCCTTATGAATTAAACAAGTCGATTTTAGTGGTAGCACCCCATACCCATTGGCGTGACTTTTTCTTGGGCTTGGCTATTCGTAAAAAAATGCGCCTTGAGTTTGTACATTTTTTAGGTAAAAAAGAGCTTTTTCGCGGAATTTTCGGTGTGATACTAAGGCATTTGGGAGGGTATCCAGTGGAAAGATCAACAAGCACGAATCAGGTGGATAAAGTGGTGTCTATTTATAACAGCAAGGAAACGTTTCACATTGCCCTCTCACCCGAGGGAACTCGAAAAAAAGTGACTAAGCTCAAAACAGGATTTTATCATATTGCCAAAAATGCAAATGTGCCCATTATCATGGTGGCACTCAATGTGGAAGAAAAGACGGTGATTTTTGCAGATCCCTTTCATACCGGCTCGGACGAAACCGCTGATAAACAAAAAATTGTGGCCTTTTTTAAAGGAATCAAGGGTTATGTCGCCGCTAATAGTATTTTAGAGGATATTGAGGGATAATTGGGCTATTTATGGGTTTTGTTTTGTTGTACAAATCTATATTTTGTATTTTTGTTTAGGCCTTTGGCTACTTTTATTCATTTAAATAAAAAAACAGTATGAAAAGTAAAATTTTTTTAGCGCTTGCAATTGTTAGCTTGGGTGCTTATTCTTGCGTTAGTCCTAAAAAATTACAGGAAAAAGAAGATAAAATTGCACAATTAACCGGTGCATACGCTGAATTACAAGGCAAACTGCGCGATGCAGAAGATGCACTTGGAAAAAGCAAATCTGAGGAAGACAAGGCAAGTGAAAAAGCAAAGAATTTACAATCTAGTGTGGAGGACTTAAATAAGCAGGTGGAATACTTAAGAGCCAACAACAATGTTGTATTGGGACAATTGAAAGATTTATCTGTATTAAGCGGTTCTCAAGCAGAAAGCATAAAAAAATCTTTAGACAATATTGGTTCTAAGGATGCCTATATTCAAGGTTTACAAAATTCCATTGCGCGCAAAGATTCAATCAACATGAACTTGGTGATGAACTTAAAAGGTGCCATTGGAGATTTAAGCGACGGAGACATCAATGTTAAAATTGACAAAGGTGTTGTATATGTAGATATCTCTGATAAATTATTATTCAAAAGCGGAAGCTTTGAAATAACACCAAAAGCTAAAACCGTTTTGGGTAAGGTGGCAAAAGTATTGGCAGCTCAACCATCAATTGAATTCATGGTGGAAGGTCATACCGATTCTAAGCAATTAATTGGCAACAGCAATGGCATTGAAGACAACTGGGATTTATCTGTAAAGCGTGCCACAACAGTAGTACGTATTTTACAAGAAACCTACAGCATTGATCCTAAGCGTATGACTGCAGCAGGTAGATCTGAATACCTTCCTTTGGTTGAAAATAATACTGCTGAAAACAGAGCAAGAAACAGACGCACAAGAATCGTTATCTTACCTCAATTAGATCAATTCTTTAATTTATTAGAAAAGAAGTAATTTTTGTCGTCTTTTTATAAAAGATAAAGACTCCAAAATTTTCCATTTTTGATTTTTCAGGGCACCCCATAAACGGGTGCCCTGATTTATTTATAACACAGTTTAGTTTTCCACCTTTTCCTTTTTTGAACTAACTAAGCTTATCTTCGCTACATGCAACAAGTGTATTTGAACGGATTGAATGAAAGACAAAGAGAGGCGGTATTACACCTTAACGGGCCGCTTATGATTATTGCGGGTGCAGGAAGTGGTAAAACAAAAGTGTTGACTTCGCGTATTGCGCATTTAATGAATAGTGGAGTAGATGCATTTAATATATTAGCGCTTACTTTTACCAATAAGGCTGCCGCCGAAATGAAAGAGCGTGTTGAAAAAGCATTGGGGAATACAGAAGCGAGAAATTTATACATTGGCACTTTCCACAGTGTTTTTGCACGCATATTGAGAGCCGAGGCGTCCAAGCTTGGATACCCCCAAAGCTTTACCATTTATGATGCTGACGATTCTAAATCGGTGTTAAAGCAGGTAATTAATGATATGGGCTTGGATGATAAATTATACAAACCCAATATTGTATTAAATAGAATTTCTAGTGCAAAAAACGCTTTAATAAGTGCGGGTGAATATGCAATGGATAATTTTTTAAAGCAGGAAGACGCGAGAAGCAACCGCCCACAAATAGCAGAGATTTATGCAAGCTATGTGGCGCGTTGTTTTAAAAGTGGGGCGATGGATTTTGATGACTTGCTTTTTAAAATGCACGAACTCTTACGCGACTTCCCCGAGGTTTTACACAAATACCAACATAAGTTTAAATACATTTTAATTGATGAGTATCAGGATACCAATCCAGTACAATATCAAATTGCAAAGTTACTTGCCGCAGTACACGAAAATTTATGCGTGGTAGGTGATGATGCACAAAGTATTTATAGCTTTCGTGGAGCAACTATTGAAAACATTTTACAGTTTCAAAAAGATTACGACGATGTAAAGATGGTGAAGCTGGAACAAAATTATCGCAGTAGTAAATCCATTATTGAAGTAGCCAATCAGGTAATTAAAAACAACAAGGGTCAAATTCCAAAAGATTTGTGGACCGACAACGATGAAGGGGATAAAATTAAATTAGTCCGCACCATGACAGACAACGAAGAGGGTAAGTTCGTTGCCGATGCGATACAAGAAAATAAATTAAGGAACCATTTTTACAATAAGGATTTTGCCATATTGTATCGTACCAATGCACAGTCAAGGTCCTTTGAGGAAAGCTTAAGACGCACAGGTATTGCTTATAAGATTTATGGTGGGCTTAGCTTTTACCAAAGAAAAGAGGTAAAGGATTTTATTGCTTATCTAAGACTAATTGCCAATACCAAGGACGAGGAAGCACTAAAAAGAATTATCAATTATCCGGTGCGAGGCATTGGAAAAACAACTGTTGAAAAATGTTTGGTGATCGCCGGTGAAAATAATATTACTTTTTTTGAAGTATTAGAAAAAGCGAAAGGCTTTGGATTTAAAGCAGGCACACTCACTGCTATTGAAGAGTTTGTGACCATGATAAAATATTTTCAAAATCAATTAACAAAACACAACACTTCGGATGTAGCAGTACAAGTAGGCAAGCATACCAATATGGTGAAGGAATTGTTTAACGATAAAAGTACCGAAGGACTGGCGCGGTATGAAAACGTACAAGAATTATTAAACTCCATTAAAGAGTGGACCGAAAGTCCAAGTAATGAAGATGGAGAATTGGGAGATAAAAGTTTGGGATCCTATTTGCAACAAATTACCTTAATCACCGACGCTGATAATGATAATAACAACGAGGATACAGTAAAACTAATGACGGTGCACGCTGCAAAAGGATTAGAGTTTGATTGTGTGTTTGTAGTAGGTTTGGAAGAAACCCTATTCCCAAGCGGAATGAGTGTAAACACAAGAGAAGAGTTGGAAGAAGAAAGGAGGTTATTTTACGTAGCGGTTACAAGAGCTAAAAAGCATTTGTGGTTGACTTATGCAAATTCGAGGTATCGGTTTGGCCAGCTGGTGCAAAACGAACCGAGTCGCTTTATTGAAGAGATGCCAGAAGATCAGCTGGATAAATCGAGTGCTGGTGGTGGTGCGCGCAACCAGGGTGCTGGTTGGGGATCGGCTTACGATCGCATGCATGGAGGCAACAATAGGGGCTGGCAGGAACAAAAGCCTAGCAGGCCTACTGGCACAAAAACCAGCAATAGTCCATCAAGCAGTCCTAGCAAACCAAGCTATATGCCTGTGGTGCCACCAAGTACTTTGAATAAAAATCATATCCCTTCGATCAACTTTACTGCAGCCGATCCTTCGGCGCTAGAAGCGGGTATGAAAGTTGAACATCAAAAATTTGGCTTTGGCGTGATTAAAGAAATCGAGGGCTCAGCACATAATCCCATTGCACTTATTCTTTTTGATACGAATGGTGAAAAGAAAATTATGCTGAACTATGCCAAGCTGAGCATAATACCCTAACCTACATTTGGTTTAAACGCCTTTCGATATCGGAAAAATAAGCCCTTCTGTATTACAATGATGCCATTGGGCAGTTATTTTGATTATTTTTGTATTCAAGTACTAAATGATATTTTATGATTACAACAGGAAACACAATTGTAAGCATCTATACCGAGATGACTCCGAATCCAGAAACAATGAAGTTTGTGGCCAACAAACTATTGTATCCAGGTAAAAGTATTGATGTGGCAGAAGAAAGCCTTGCTGGCCCTTCACCCTTAGCTAAAGAATTGTTTAGTTTCCCTTTTATAAAAAGTGTTTTCATTGCTAGCAATTTCATCACTTTAACAAAAAGCGCTGATACCGATGATTGGCAGGATGTAATTCCTACTATCAAAACCTTTCTTAAAGAATATTTAGAAAAAGGCGGTGTGGTAGTCAACGAAGAAGAAGTTGCTAAAATGAAACAAGAAGCAACCAACGTGGTACACGCGGACGATGATGATGTGGTGAAGCGTGTGAAGGAATTATTAGAAAATTATGTAAAGCCCGCTGTTGAAATGGACGGAGGAGCAATACAATTTAAAAGTTATAATGACGGTGTTGTAAACTTAATGCTACAAGGTTCTTGCAGTGGTTGTCCTTCCTCAATGGTCACTTTAAAAGCGGGTATTGAAGGTATGATGAAGCGCATGATTCCTGAAGTAAAAGAAGTAGTTGCAGAAGCGGAATAGTTTTTAAGCAAATGTATCATCTTAGGTACGGAATAGAAATACAAAAAAGGCCTCGCTATATCAGTGAGGCCTTTTTATTTATATGCAATTGTGAGATAAGAAATATTATTATACAAGTGGGATTTAAAACCAATGATTATATAAAACTAAATGAAATTAAAATGTATATAAGAATTACCTAACCCAAAAAAAACTTGTAGTTATTACCAGCTTGCCATCCAAATATACTTTTAACAAACCGCCGTCCCCATTTCCACTTTCTGTTTGTTTTATACCATTCCAATCTAAAATAATTTTTTTATTTTTATTTTCATACGTGTGTATATAATGTTTGCCTAATTTTTGAATATTTTTAAATTCTAAAAAAACGTTTTCTCCGTCTATATTAGTATATAAAAATTGAGTAAATGGTGGTGTTTTACCTTCTGGCTTTTGAAACTCATCACCAATAAAACCTACTATATTTAAAATTCCTTCTGATACATAGTCAAAATAGTTTCCAATATGAATTGTACTAAGATTTTGCGCCCAATCTGGTACATTATTAGTTGGTATTATTTTATGCGAATTGGCATTATTCTGAGCATTTAAGTTTATTGAAATTACCAATGTGCAAAGAACTATAAAAAATTTATTTTTCATAAATATAAAATCTATACTAAAGCTTTCCGTAAAGCGCACGTAGTTTTTCGCGGGTCATTATTTTTTCCCAATCCTTGCCTAGTGCATTTTCCCATAATGGCTTCATTCCCAAAGAAACATTGATCATCGCATCAAATTGTTCTTCGGTTAAATTGGCACAGATACCTGTTGGGATATCAATATTGTTTTTCTCCACCATGTATTTAAATTCCTTCACGCCTGCTGGATAATATTCTTCCAAGTGATTCATCACAATACAATTTCCAATGCCGTGTTTAGTACCTAATAAAAAACTAAGGCCATAACTCACCGCATGCGCAACACCCACCTGGCTATAAGCAATACTCATACCTCCGGCATAAGAAGCCATCATTAATTGGTCATCACACGCTTCGTCCCATTTGTCTTTTTCAACAAAAACCTTACGACAAAGCTCCAATGCTTTTTCGCCATAGCTTTTACTAAACTCATTTAAAAAAGTGCCCTCTAGGCTTTCAATACAATGTATATAACAATCCATGCCTGTATAAAAACGTTGATTCGCGGGCGCATTTTGTGTTAATTCCGGATCTAATACAATTTGATCAAATGGCGTAAAATCTGAGTTCATGCCCAACTTGCGCACTGGTCCTGTTAAAACGGTGGTACGGCTTACTTCGGCACCGGTTCCACTTAAAGTGGGTATGCCTACTTTATAGACACCCGCTTGTTTTACCAAATCCCATCCCTGATAATCGGCTGAGGATCCAGGATTGGTCATCATTAAAGCAACTGCTTTAGCTAAGTCCATCGTGGAACCACCACCAATTCCAATAATTCCACTTACTTCGCCAAATTCCGCTTTTAAATCAGCGGCCAATGCATCCACTTGTTTTGTTTTGGGTTCATGGGTAACATCGACATATACAATTTTATCTTTTCCCCTTAATGGGATTCTAGAAGCCAATGGCTTTCCTATAAAAAAATGATCCAAGAAAAATATCATCGGAAAATCACCTTTTCTTCTTGGTGCTAAAATTTCATCTAATTGATTAAACGCACCACGACCATATACTACATAGTCGACCATTTTAAAATTGCGAAACTGCATAAAATATATTTGTTGTTCTAATGATTACTGTACTAATTTTTTTTGTAAGTCCTCCAAAGATACGCCTTTTGTTTCAGGCACTTTTGCTATAATCCAAACTAATTGTATGGCCATCATCACAGCAAAAAATGCAAAAATAGGCCAAGGATTTTCTTTGAATATTCCATGATCCTTATCTAAAAATACAGGCGTAATAAGCGTGATTACTGCTGCAAATACCCAATGCACACTTGCACCAAAAGCCTGGCCTTTTGCGCGAATAGGCGTTGGAAAAATTTCAGAAATTAAAACCCATATTACGGCACCCTGTCCTATGGCATGTGAGGCGATGAACAATAATAAAAAAGACAGCATAAAGGCGGGTGATCCATGTGCTACGAAACCATATGCCACCATGGATAAACTTATTATATAACCAAAGGATCCTATGATCAATAATGTTTTTCGACCAATCCGATCAATTAACCACAGCCCCACAAAAGTAAAAATCAAATTCATCATTCCTAATGAAATGGAGCTTAATAGAGAATTGTCTTTAGGAAATCCAGCTTCTTCTAAAATTCGGGGCGCGTAATATAAAAGAAAATTAATTCCCGAAGCCTGATTAAAAAAAGCAACGAAAAAAGCAATAGCAATTATTTTTCTATGTTGTATTTTAAATAACTCAACCCCGCCCTGTAGTTTTTCTTGTTCGTTGGAAGTGTTTATTTCAGTGATGGTTTCGTCAATGTCCTCTACCCCTATTGATTGCAAATTTTTTCTTGCAGCGTCTTCGTCTTTTTTCACCGACAATAACCACCTTGGACTCTCTGGCAATCCCAGTGTCATTATAGTATAAATTACCGAAGGAATTAATAAAACAGCCAGCATCCATCTCCAGTCATTACTTCCATCAAAGCCTGCTAAAAAATAATTGGAGAGATACGCAATTAAAATACCAAACACGATATTAAACTGATACATGCCCACCAATTTACCTCGATTATTTTTGTTGGAAATTTCTGAGATATAAGTGGGGGCCGCTACCGAAGACACACCAATGGCGATACCTCCAATTAATCTAAAGAAAGAAAAAGTATAAGGGTCCTGTGCCAAAGCCGAACCAATGGCAGAAGCAATAAACATAATACCCAACCAGATTAACACTTTTTTGCGACCATATTTTTCAGTAGGAGCACCCGCAAAAACAGATCCAATAACAGTGCCCCACAAAGCCATGGACATAATAAACAAGCCGTGTTGTATTGTAGATAAGCCCGTAGGATTGTTTATTTCATGATAGCCCCATAATTTTTGAAGCGGCAGGTCAGCGCCCGATATTACCACCATGTCAAAACCAAATATAAATCCAGCCAATGCCGCCACCACTGTTGATTGAAACAATTTTCCCTTATTCATTTCTTGTATTTAACTTTTATGGAGAATTAAAATTATTAATACTATTGCGGCAGTATTATACAATTACGCTAACAACTTGGCCGCTTTTATCAAATCTTCGGGAGTATCTATTTCAACGCCCATGTATTCAGTAACTACCATGCGAATGGAAACACCATTTTCTAAATAACGCAAACATTCAATTTTTTCAGCAGCTTCTAGTGGAGACATGGGCCAATTGGTAAAATTTAATAGGGCCTGTTTTTTAAATGCATACACACCTATATGTTCATAATATTTTGAAGCGACTTCCTTGTCTCTTGGATAAGGAATCACGCTGCGGGAAAAAAACAAGGCGTTGTTATTTTTATCCACCGCCACCTTAACATAGTTGGGATCCACTATTAATTGAGGTTGAGTAAGCACCTGCATTAAGGAGGCAACTTGTACCGAAGAATCCGCAAAAACCTCAATCACTTTTTGTAAGGGTTCTTTTTTTACAAAGGGTTCATCGCCTTGTACATTTACTACAATATCAATATCTACTTTTTCTATGGCTTCGGCAATTCTATCTGAGCCACTTTCATGTGGACGTTGACTCATTATTGCTTTCCCTCCATGATTCACTATTTCATTAAATATAATTTCGCTGTCCGTTACCACATATACTTCATCAAATAAACCAGTAGCAACTGTATTATCATAAGTGTGTCTTATCACTGTTTTGTCTCCCAACAATTGCATTAGTTTGGCTGGAAACCTTGTTGCAGCATAACGTGCTGGAATAAATGCACCAATTTTAGTCATTTTTTTAGTGTGTTTTGCGCAGCGATTAATAATCTGATTTGATTGATTTATCAAATGGAGCTTTTAATTGATAAGACAAAGAGCCATCCTTCGTGTTATCCATTACATCAAGTCCATAAACGATTTGGTCCATGGGTGTGTCGTTGTAAGTGCCTAAAAGACGATCCCAGAAAGAAAATATATTTCCATAGTTACTATCAGTTTGAGGACGGGTAATATGATGGTGTACTCGATGCATGTTGGGAGAAACAATAATATATCCAAATGATTTATCAAACCATTTTGGAATACGAATATTCGCATGATTAAATTGAGTTAACACGACGCTTAAACTTTGATATAACATCACCATCCACATAGGAGTACCTACAATAAAAACAGCCAGTATGGCAAAAATGGCGCGCACCACCGATTCCCCTGGATGGTGTCTATTGCCCGTGGTCGTATCCACATGTGTATCCGCGTGATGCACCATATGAAACTTCCACAAAAATTTAACCTTATGTTCAATTAAGTGCACTAAATAAGCGCCTATAAAATCTAACAATAATAAACCCACTATCGCTTCCACCCAAGGAGAAAGTTGAACCAAATGAAGCAAACCAAAATTTTCTGCCACCGTCCAATCACTTGCTTTAACCATGATAAGTGCAAATCCAAAATTGATAACAATGGTGGTGAAAGTGAAAAACAAATTGATTCCGGCGTGTTTAAATTTGCTATACTTAAAATTAAATAGTGGCAGCGCTAATTCTATCAACCAAAAAAATGTGATTCCCCCCGCCAACAATAAGGCGCGGTGGAGGCTTGGGATGGTTGAAAAATAATTTTGTATCGTTTCAAGCATGGGGAATTTTTTAGAACATAAATGTAAATAAAAAACCCGATGTTCTTATGCAGAAATCATCGGGCTTGGGTTGTTTTTATAGGTACGGATTACACTTATAATTTTGAAACCAATTAACTGTTTAACATTAATGGCATTACTAGCATTAAAAGGTCTTCACCCGGGGCTTGCTCTGATGGTTTAATTAAACCTGCTTTGCTAGGGGTTGATAGTTCTAAATAAACCTCATCGGTATCGGCCGCGTTTAACATTTCAATTAAGAATTTAGCATTAAATGCAATTTGAATGTCCTCGCCTTGGTATTCACAACTCATGCGCTCATTACCCTCAAAGCTAAAATCAATATCCTGCGCTGCCATTTGCAATTCGCTTCCTGTAATATTCAAAGCTACCTGATTGGTACTTTTGTTACTAAATACATTAACTCGACGTAAAGCGTTTTGGAAATCATGTTTGTTCACCGTTAAGCGATAAGGGTTATCAGCTGGAATAACCACTTTATAATCTGGGAAACGCGCATCGATCAATCTACAAATTAATTGTGTTGAACCGTGGTCCACAAATAAGTGGTTGCTATTATAACTAATGGTGATAGGATCGTCGTTATCAGGTAGGGCGTTCTTTAATAAATTCAATGGTTTTTTAGGCACAATAAAGCTGGCATTTTGAGTTGCCTTTGCATCTGTTCTTTTATACCTTACCAAGCGGTGTGCATCGGTCGCCACAAACTGCACACTCTCCTTAGAGAGTTCAAAATAAACACCCGTCATTGCAGGACGTAAATCATCGCCGCTTACGGCAAATAATGTTTTATTGATAGCGGTTAATAAGCCAGTGCTAGTCATTTTAAAACCAGAAGTGTCGTCGGCGGTTGGTTCTTTAGGAAAATTATCTGGGTTCTCTCCCATCACTTTATACTTACCATTATCACTTGTAATTTCTACAGCGTAATTTTTGTCAATATTAAAGGTGAGCGGCTGATCCGCAATATTTTTTAAAGAATCAATTAAAATTTTTGCAGGAATACATACGCGACCATTGGCTTTGCTTTCCACTTCCATTTGTACACGCATTACCGTTTCTAAGTCGGTTGCTACAATATTTAATTTTTTATCTTCGATCTCGAATAGAAAATCTTCCAAAATAGGTAACACGGTGTTGGTATTAATAACACCGGAAATTTGTTGAAGGTGTTTTAAAAGAGAGGAAGAAGAAACAATAAATTTCATAGAATTTTTGTTGTTTGGCTTTTGAAAAAATCACGTTTTATAACTAAGGCAAACCTAATGTAAATTGTTAAGATTAAAAAGCTATTTTAGCACTACTTATTGACATCAATGAAAAAAGTTAGAGTAGGTAAAGAGCAGGCTATACTAAGCATTCGGCATTTTTGTGCTTATCAAGAAAGGGCACAACAAGAAGTGAGAGATAAGTTATATGAGCTAGGGATGACCACCCCAGAAGTCGAAGAAATTTTATCGGATTTAATCACTGAAAACTTTTTAAACGAAGAGCGATTTGCGATTAGTTTTGCGGGGGGGCACTTTAGAATTAAGGGTTGGGGAAAGTTAAAAATCAACCATGCGCTTTATCAAAAACGCGTAAGTGCCTATAATATAAAAAAAGCCCTTAAATCCATTGATGAGGACGACTATCAGGCCAAACTTTATGATCTTGCCACTAAAAAGTGGGCCAGCCTAAAGGGGGAGCGCGGTTTATCCAGAATGGCTAAAACACATGCTTTTTTGCACCAACGGGGGTTTGAACCTGCGCTTATTCAACCTATTTTACAAAAACTAAACAAGCCAGGCTCATAAAATAGTTGTGGTTGCCTTTTTGTATCTTTACTACATAAAGAAAAAACAAATTATTTTGTCATCCATTCGACTTTCACTTATTCAAACCGCCCTATTTTGGGAAGACAAAGGCACCAACCTTGCTATGTTGGGGCAGAAAATCAGGGATATAGATGTGGCTACCGAAATTATTGTTTTGCCCGAAATGTTTACCACCGGATTTACCATGCAGCCTGCAAAATATGCTGAAACCATGGATGGACCCTCGGTGGATTGGATGCGCAGGCTATCGGTGGAAAAAAAAGCCATTATTACGGGCTCCTTGATCATTGAAGAAAATGGAAATTATTATAATCGACTTATTTGGATGTTGCCCAATGGGCAATTAGGCTATTATGATAAAAGGCATTTATTTGCCTATGGGGGCGAGGATCAATTTTATACCCCTGGTCATAAAAGATTAATTGCAAGTGTAAAAGGATGGAAAATTAATTTACAAATTTGTTATGACCTTCGTTTTCCCGTTTGGGCGCGTCAACAATCTGTAACTGCTTCAACAACCGAAGCAGAAAACAATACCGAGTATGATGTTTTATTATATGTTGCGAATTGGCCAGAAAAAAGAAACCATGCTTGGAAAACCTTGTTAACCGCGCGCGCCATCGAAAATCAATGTTTTACGATTGGCGTAAATCGAGTTGGAGTAGATGGAAATAATATTGCACATAGCGGAGACTCAATGGTGGTAGGCCCTCTAGGAGAAATTATTTACCACCGTGCCTATGAAGAAGATGTGTTTCATATTCAATTACAAAAAGAAGAAATAAAAAATACTAGAGCGCAATTTCCGTTTTGGAAAGATGCAGATGACTTTAAATTACTTTAATCTATTTTGAAAAAACTATTTCGAAAAAGCATTCCACCCCTGAGCATTAATGTCAAAAACATTGTTTCCTTTTGTTATAATTTTTGTGCCCTCTTCTTGATCACACATATAGCCAATGACGCTTATCTCTTCCTGTAAAGTTATTTTGTCGTAATCGGCTTGTTTCATGGTGAATAAAAGTTCATAGTCTTCGCCACCATTTAACGCGCATACTGTTGGATCTAAGCCAAATTTAAACGCAGCTGCTTTTGTGGCTTCATTTAATGGAATTTTTTCCTCGTACAAGCGACAACCCAGGTTGCTTTGTTTACAAATATGTAAAATATCACTACTCAGCCCATCACTTACATCCATCATGGAGGTAGGAATAATTTCCTGTTCCGCTAAATAATCAATAATGTCTTTTCTTGCTTCCGGCTTAAGCAACCTACCCACAATATAGTCTTCGTTTTCAAGGGTTGGTTGCACCTGTGGATTTTCAAGAAATATTTTTTTCTCTCTTTCCATTAAGGTTAATCCTAAAAAAGCAGCGCCTAGGTCTCCTGACACACATATTAAATCACCACTCTCGGCAGTGCTTCTTTTAACATATTTATCTGGCGCCACTTCGCCAATAGCGGTCACAGAAATAACCAGGCCTTTTTGAGAAGTAGAAGTATCTCCTCCAATTAAATCAACCCCGTATTTTTCACAAGCAATTTGAACACCTAAATAAAATTCTTCAAGCGCTTCCAAACTAAAACGATTGCTGAAAGCCAGGCTCATAGTGATTTGTGTGGGATGTGCATTCATTGCATAGATATCGCTCAAATTCACTATCACCGACTTATAGCCCAGGTGTTTTAAGGGTGTGTACATTAAATCAAAATGAACACCTTCCACCAACAAGTCGGTAGTAATGACGGTTTGCTTTCCGAAATGATCTATCACTGCAGCATCATCACCAATAGACAAAGTAGTGGACGCATTAAATGTTTCAAAGTTTTCAGTTAGGTGATTGATTAAACCAAACTCTCCTAATTTTTCTATTTCAGTTCTTTCTTGCATAAAATATTTTATAAGGATCCTCCTTTCATTAAGGACAATAATTGATCATGAATTTTTCCATTGCTTGCAATGATGCCGGGTTGATAAGGATTGTATTTTTCTCCATTTAAATCAGTCACCGTTCCACCCGCTTCTTGCACAATTAAATATCCAGCAGCACTATCCCAGGCCTGTAACTTGTGTTCATAAAATCCATCAAACCTTCCTGCTGCAGTCCAACACAAATCAAGTGCGGCGCTGCCCAACCTTCTAACTGGAATAGATTTGCGAATTAATTTTTCGAAAACTGTAAGTGGACCATTGGCGGCATCCAGGTACTGATAGGGAAAACCAGTCACCAAACAGCTAGTTAACAAATTATCTTTATCACTTACTTTAATAGGTTTTTCATTAAGGGTTGCGCCTTTTCCCTTTTCTGCAAAAAACAATTCATTCATAAAAGGATTATACACTGCGCCCATGATCATTTCACCATTTTCTTCCACCCCAATACTTACACAACAAATGGGTATGCCGTTGGCAAAATTAATAGTACCATCAATGGGGTCAATGATCCACTTAGTAGTAGAGCTAGATGGAATTGAGCCTGTTTCCTCACTTAAAATAAAATGGGAGGGGTGTTTATCTTGAATTATTTTAAATATTGCTTTTTCTGCTGCATGATCTGCCTCGGTAACCAAGTCGTTGATGCTGCTCTTGCTTGAAATAGTAAAGCTGCCGTTAAAATAGCGTCTAAGCTGAGCCGCACCTGCATCAATGGCACTTAATAGCGTGTTTTTTATCATACCACAAAAGTAACTTCGTTTGGTGGAATAACATTCCTATTTTTGCATATAATCTTAAAAGAAAAAACGATTTTGTAGATGCCGATATTCGAGATTAACCTGCCAAAAAATTTAAACCGGGCTTTGGGTATTCCACAAAGAAGTCCGTTTAGATCACAGATGCGTGTGCTTAAAAAGCTATTGCGTCGAGCGCGCTATACTGCATTTGGCCAAAAATTTGGATTTGAACAAATTTTACAAAGCAAGCGAGTGCGCAAGCAGTTTCAAGAAAGGGTGCCTGTCTATAATTACAATAAAATTTATAACGAGTGGTGGCATAAATCCCTTGAGGGAGAATTAGATATTTGTTGGCCTGGAAAAATTAAATTTTTTGCGCTAAGCAGCGGCACAAGCGAATCGGCAAGCAAATACATCCCTGTTACCAATGATTTATTAAAAGGCAATAAGGTAATTATGATTAAGCAATTAATTAGTTTGTTTAATTATAAAGAAGTTCCCCTTACAAGCATTGGGAAAGGTTGGTTAACCCTGGGAGGGAGCACCGATTTACAAAAAGGACCGGGCTATTATGCGGGAGACCTAAGCGGAATCACCGCAAAAAAAGCACCTTTTTGGTTTCAGCCCTTTTACAAGCCTGGTAAAAAAATTGCGAAAGAAAAAGATTGGAATAAAAAACTAAAGGAAATTGTAGAAAAAGCACCCCAATGGGATATTGGATTTATTGTGGGCGTTCCTGCTTGGATTCAAATGTGTATTGAAATGGTGATAGAGCGTTATCAGTTGAACAATATTCACGAAATGTGGCCCAATTTGGCATTTTTTGTACACGGAGGGGTGAGTTTTGAACCCTATAAACATGGTTTTGAAAAATTATTGGGAAAGCCCATCTCTTATGTTGAAACTTATTTGGCCAGCGAAGGGTTTTTAGCCTGGCAGGACAAACAATACAGTAAAGGAATGCGCCTTTCCTTTAACCAACATATATTTTTTGAGTTTGTGCCTTTTGATGAAAAGAATTTTGATGCCAACGGAGAAATTATTGACCAACCAACAACCCTTATGATTCACGAAGTGGAGGAGGGTAAGGATTATGCTATATTAATTAGCACCGTAGCGGGCGCTTGGAGGTATTTAATTGGTGATACCGTTCGCTTTGTGGATAAAGAAAATGCGGAGATCATCATTACCGGCAGAACAAAGCATTTTTTAAGTTTGGTGGGAGAGCATCTAAGTGTTGACAACATGAATAAGGCCATTCAGTTGGTGGGGGAGGAATTAAATATTTCTATTCCTGAATATTGTGTTGCGGGTTTTCCTTCCGATAGTTTTTTTGGTCACCACTGGTTTGTAGCGTGTAATGAGTTAGTGGACGAAAATTTGCTGATGCAAAAAATTGACGAAAAATTGATGCAGCTGAACGACGACTATGCTGTTGAAAGAAAAAGTGCCTTAAAAGAAGTGCGCTTGTCCCTGCTTTCTGAGAAAACATTTATGTTGTTTTTAGAAAGCAAGGGGAAAATTGGAGGACAACACAAGTTTCCTAGGGTATTAAAAGGCAATGTATTAAATGACTGGTTGCAATTCATTTCAAAAAACTAATATGATTGCCCCCATTTTAAAAGGTCTTTTGCTAGGATTTATTTTAAGCATCTCTATTGGACCCGTTATTTTTGCCATTTTAAAACAAAGTTTAACCAATGGTCGTAATGCTGGTTTTGCTTTTGTAGCCGGTGTTTCCTTTAGCGATATTTCTTTACTGGTTATATGTAATGTATTTACAACGTTATTTAATGTTGTATTGGCTCACAAGTCAATCATCGCTATGGTGGGGGCGGGTTTTTTGTTAATAATGGGGATATATACTTTGTTTTTTAAAAAGATTCATTTAGAAAACGTGGGGGTGAATCACGTTAAAGAAATGCAACCACGCGAGTTGGTGGGTGTATTCATTACGGGGTATTTAATGAACGCGTTAAATCCAAATGTTTTTTTATTTTGGTTTGCTTGGACGGCGGCCATAGGGGCCGACGCTTCTGAAACCACCAACCCAATATTATACAAAGTGTTGGTTTTTGGCACTTGCTTGGGTTTTGTATTGTTTGCTGATTTGTTAAAGGTGGTATTGGCCAATACACTTAGGCCAAAACTTACCGAAAAAACAATGTTGTGGGTAAATCGTGTGGCCGGAATTATTATTTTAATTTTTAGTGCGGTCCTTTTTTATGGAGCACTTAATTATAAATAATAAATTATTTTATAAAGATTAGTTCGTAAATTGTATTGTGAAAAAAATATTTTTTTTATTGTTATTCTTGGTGCAGCTAATTCTTTCTGCAAATGCGCAGAAGGGAGGGTTGGTGGTGCTAAAGGATCGTGGGATTATTGTTCGCTCATTTACCGTTGGTAGTTATATTAATTTTAAATTTATTAATCATCAGTGGATTACAGGGTATGTTGACTGGATCAAAACCGATTCAATTCAAATAAGTCAGTTTGCGCTTCAAACCTCCACCACCGCCTATGGAACCTGGGCACAGGACACACTTAAAATGGGCACCCTAAAAATTCATGTCAACGAAATTACTGGCTTTGCACACGATAAGGGACACTATACCAGTGTTTTTACAAACGGTGCATTGTTAAAGATTGGCGGTCCTTTGTATATGGGTTTAAATATGGCCAACTCCTTAATAAAAAAAGACCAGGTATTTAGCAATAAAAATTTATCACAAATTGGAGGTGGTTTAGCGGCCTGGTTATTGGGTGTTTGGCAATCAAAATTAAATCCCAATTATCGTCCTATTGGTAAACGTTTTAGTGTAGAAGTTTTATAATTTTAAATTACCTGTCCCTTGTTTAAAACAATCAGAAAAGTTTTTCTTTATCTTTTCATAAGCTCTATTGTTTATTTACTTTTTGTAAAATTTATCAACCCTCCTATTACCATTACTCAACTTACTAATGCTTTTGGTTTGGGTTTAAAGCGGGATTATATTGGTTGGGAGGAGATGGGTTATAATATTAAATTAGCCACACTGGCTAGTGAGGACCAGGCCTTTACCGATCACAGTGGTTTTGATTGGGATGCGATGGAAAAAAGTTTGCGTCCAAAAAAGAAAAATAAAAAATCTAAAATTCCTTTTGGTGGAGGCGCAAGCACTATTTCACAACAGGTTGCGAAAAATGTTTTTTTATGGCAGGGAGGGAGTTACGATAAGTACATCAGAAAAGTTCCTGAGTTTTATTTTACGTTTTTGATTGAGCTGGTTTGGGGAAAGAAAAGAATTTTAGAAGTGTATTTAAATGTAATTGAAACGGGTCCCGGCCTTTTTGGGGTGGAGGCTGCAGCACAACACTATTTTAATAAATCGGCTAAAAATTTAACCCGATCTGAGGCGGCAATGATTGTTGCTGGTTTTCCCAATCCAAAAAAATTTACCGCAGTCCCCATGACTGGTCGCGTTGCTTGGCGTTACCCTCAAATTTTAAGGGAGATGAATAATATTCAAGATGATGAGGATATTGTTGCGCTTTTAAAAAGCAAGTAATCCTATAACAAAATATGCTTTTCTATAAACGCAATTGCATTTTGAGTTCTTGCATCTCCTGTACCACGCACAATTTCCCAGGGGGTATTTTGATTCATCAACAATTCCTTATAAAGGGTAAATAATTCCTTACGCGGTTCTTCGGTAGGATATTCACGCATTTCGTCGGCGGTCCAGGGTAGATCAATATCACATAATAAGTAGGCGTCGTATTTTCTTTCATTAATTTGTTCTAAAATAAATGGGTGGCAGTTATTAAACACATATTCACACCAAACCTTCATCACATACATATCGGTGTCAATAATTAACAGCTTATTGGCCTTTTCCACATATTCATCCTCGCCCCTTAATTGGCCCTTGGCAATCGTTAATAAGTTGTCATAAGTATAGTCGGTACCGTTTTCCGTTAAGTATTGTCTTGCATATTCGGGGCACCACTCGGTTTGGTAATGTTTTGCTAGCGCGGCGCAAAGCGTTGATTTTCCCGTTGATTCGGGACCGAGGATCACTATTTTTTTAATGTTGTTCATTTTATGTGTGGTGTATTTTCACAATAGGGGTGCTTTACAATGTTGGGGTCTTTGCTTTTTTTCGCCAGGACTGAAAACCCGCAATGGCAAGTAGAAGTAAAATCAAAAACTGTACACTCGTAAATGCATATCCTTTTACAAAATATAAAGGTATGGATGCGATATTGGTTAAAATCCACCAAATCCAACTCTCCACTTTTTTCTTTGCCATCAACCACATTCCGGTATAAGCAGTGGCACTCGCAAATGCGTCAGCCCATGGAATTGCTTCTGGCGCAAATGCTTTTTTGGCAAAAGACAATGAAATAAAAATGACAAGATAAAACACTCCAAAAAAAAGTAGCTGTTGAATCCACTCTTTTTGATTGCTTGATGTTATTTGTAAAACAGGTGTTTGGTGATCTTCTTTTTTTCTTGTCCACAAATACCAGCCATACACACTCATTAGGGTGTAATAAAGATTTACACTAGCCTCTCCAAAAAGATTGCCTTTATAACTTAAGTAAATATATAACGTGGTATTGATGAGTCCTGTGGGGAACACCAACACGTTTTCTTTTCTACTATACCAAACGGATACAACACCCGCAATTACCGCTATCGCCTCTAGCCAACCAGTTTGAAGAATGCCATTATAAATTGATTGCAAAACGGAAAACATGTTTATTGTATTGGTATTTTTGAATTAAGCGGTTGATTTCATTTTTTCTAACTGTGCTTCTAATAAAAACATTTCATCTCTTGTTTTGGCTGCTTCCATAAAGTCCATTGCTTTTGCAAATTTATCCATTTGCTTTTTAGTATCCTTAATGGCTTTTTCTAATTGGGGTATTGTTTTGTATTCGCTATACTTTTCTGCACCCTCTGCTAGTACATTAATTTCATCGGTTGTGCGTACGTTGATATTATTAAGCGTATAGCCCCTTATATCTAATACCGAGCCCTGTGCCATCACCTGTTCGATGCTTTTTATCACGGTAGTGGGGGTTATATTGTGTTCGGTATTGTATTTTATTTGTTTTTCGCGACGGCGATTGGTTTCGTCTATGGTGCGCTGCATGCTTTGGGTAATACTATCCCCATAAAAAATGACGCGACCGTTCACATTACGCGCGGCGCGTCCGGAGGTTTGGGTAAGTGATTTTTCATTTCTTAAAAATCCTTCTTTATCTGCATCAAGTACCGCCACCAAAGAAACCTCGGGAAGGTCTAACCCCTCTCTCAAAAGATTAACCCCCACCAATACATCTATAATACCCAATCGAAGTTCTCTTAATATTTCAACTCGTTCTAAAGCATCAATATCACTGTGAATGTATTTCGACTTGATTTGTATTTTTTGTAAAAAACGATCCATCTCTTCCGCCATTTTTTTAGTTAAGGTGGTTACTAAAACGCGGTCGCCTTTTTCTACCTGCATTGCAATTTCCTCCAACAAATCATCAATTTGATTTTTAGTAGGGCGCACTTCTATAGGCGGATCCAACAGGCCTGTGGGCCTTACCACCTGCTCTACAATTAAGCCTCCTGTTTTTTCTAATTCATATTCACCAGGGGTTGCGCTTACAAAAATAGTTTGTCCAATAATTTGTTCAAACTCCTTAAAGTTAAGGGGGCGATTATCAATCGCACTGGGTAGTCTAAATCCATATTCAACCAAATTCATTTTTCTGCTACGATCTCCTCCATACATTCCAGTAATTTGTGGAATCGTTTGATGACTTTCATCTATCACACATAAAAAATCTTTTGGGAAATAATCTAATAAACAAAAGGGTCTTGTACCGGGTACGCGCCTATCAAAAAAACGAGAATAGTTTTCAATGCCCGTACAGTAACCCAACTCTCTTATCATTTCAATATCATATTCGACGCGCTCTTTTATTCTTGTGGCTTCCAGCGGTTTACCTACTTTTTTAAAATACTCCACCTGTGCGCGCATTTCGTCTTGTATTTCATAAATAATTTGCTGCACCATATCCTTGGGCGCCAAATATAAATTCGCAGGAAAAATGGCGGCGTTTTCCATCCGCTCAATTCTTTTTCCGGTTTCAATTTCTATGGTTTCTATTTCTTCAATTTCGTCTCCAAAAAAAGTAATGCGATAACCATAATCAACATATGGAAGTCGAATATCCACCGTGTCTCCGTTTACACGAAACGCTCCTCTATCAAATTCGGTAACCGAACGATGGTAAAGCGCGTTTACCAGTGCGTGTAAAAAAGCTTGTCTTGCAAGGATTTGTCCTTTTTGAATTCTAATAATGCCGTTTTCCAACGCTGTTGGATTTCCCATACCATAAATACAGCTTACACTTGCCACAATAATTATATCTCTACGACCACTTAACAATTGTGCGGTGGCCTGCAGTCTTAATTTATCAAGCTCTTCGTTGATGCTTAAATCCTTTTCGATATACACACCCGATGTGGGTAGGTACGCTTCTGGTTGATAATAATCATAATAAGAAACAAAATAACCCACCGCGTTATTGGGAAAAAATTGCTTAAACTCGCCATATAGTTGGGCCACCAATGTTTTATTGTGTGTAAGCACTAGTGTGGGTCGCTGTACGTTTTGAATAAGGTTCGCAATCGTAAATGTTTTTCCACTACCTGTTACACCTAATAGTGTTTGATATTGGTCACCATTTAAAACCCCCTCGGTCAACTGCGCTATTGCAACAGGTTGATCACCCGAGGGGGTATAATTAGATTGAATTTGAAAGGGCATAGCCAAAGGTACGTTCTATCCTATAATTGTTCTAAATAAACAGCAAGCCGCTCTATAGATTTTGATACCTCGTTTATTTGTTCCTTCGCCTCTGTCCAATTTTTTTGTTCAATCGCCTCCCTTACTCCTGGTACCGTTTTTACACCATAGCCCGTATAAAAACCGGGTGCATAAAGGCTATGTTTATACCAAGGACGTCTTGGCAATCCCTCTTTAGTTAATAGTTGTTGTTCGGCTTGGTATAATTTTATATTTAGTTCTTTTAGTTTTGTTGCGTCGGCTGTTCTTTTAAGCGCTTCCACCCTTGTAGCCGCTTTTTCAAAATGACTTAGTGCATTTAATATGGGGGCAAAGTCAACATAAGGAACCTCTGCAACCATTTCCTGGGTTTTTAGTTTTTCTATTGGGTCGGCCGCATAAACATATACCTTGTTTTTAACCAGCTCGTTTTCAAGCTTAGCGGTTTCGCGCATTTGATCAACGTTTTTAATTAATTCGTTGATATAACCCTTCACTGTTTTTTGAAGATGTTGAAAATCAAAAGGCAGGGCGTCTGCATCTGAAAGCCTCAACACCGCCCTTCCCGCTGTTTGTGCAAGCGTTACTCCATAAACAAAACTAGGGTCTTTAAAACGCGTATACATATCATAAGAATCATAGATAGAATGATATTCACCCCCTTCATCTTCCCCACCAAATCCAATATTTAAAGAAGGCACTCCTAGGTGTTGAATAAAGGAAGAATAATCCGATCCAGAGCCCATTGCACCCAATGGATATTGAGCAGCCTCATAGGCTTCTTTTTTTGCGGCTACGCTGTTTGCGTTAGCCGCCTTTGATGCTTTTGCTCTTTCAAAAATAGAAACACCTGTTTCTGGGTCTGTAACTGATTGGCTAATTTCTGTCATTAAAGGCATAAATGCATGTGAACCCTGTGCGCCCAAAAATCCTCTTCCATTGCCATCTGAATTAATATAAGCAACCGCTTTGGATTGTAGTTCGGCTGCGTGGTGTTCAACCCATTCTGTGGAACCCATTAAACCCGGCTCTTCCGCATCCCAAGCACAATACACTAATGTTCTTTTTGGTTTCCACCCTTGTTTTAATAAACCTCCAATTGCAATAGCTTCTTCTAACTCAGCGGCCATTCCGCTAATTGGATCGGCCGCTCCATTTACCCAGGCATCGTGGTGATTTCCTCTAATAATCCATTGATCTGGAAACTCGCTTCCTTTAATGGTAGCAATTACATTAAGGGCGGGTCTAATTTTCCAATCAAATGCTAATTTTAAATGAACGAGTGATTTACTTGGACCGATATGATAAGTAAAGGGAAGTGCGCCCACCCAATTTTTGGGGGCTACTGGACCACCCATATCTTTTAATAAAGGCGCTGCGTCTCCATAACTAATAGGAAGCACTGGAATTTTTAAAAGATTCTCCGCGTCATTGGGATCCACCCTTGTCGCACCCTCTACCGAAGCACCCTTGGGTGTAGTTGGGTCGCCTGGATAAATAACCATATCCATAATAGAACCGCGTTGAACCGTCTGGTCGTTTTTAAAAGCACCAATTGGATAAGGATCTCCTGCGCTATATCCATCGTCGATAGGGTCTGAATAAATTAAACAACCAATGGCGCCGTGTTCTTGCGCCACTTTTGGTTTAATACCTCTCCAGCTACGGCCATATTTTGCAATCACAATTTTTCCTTTTACATCAATGCCATATTTTGCTAAGGTTTCATAATCCTCTGGTAAACCATAATTCACAAAAACAAGTTGCGCGGTTACATCACCATCAGCACTCCAACAATTATAAGTAGGTAATTGATCGGCTTGATTACTGGTGGCGTCTTCTTTTAGAGGCGTTTCTTTTAGTTTTGCTTTATAGTTGGTTGCACCAGACATTTCTAAGCTTCTAGTAATTGGAGTGGGAAACATTACTTGATAGGTTTCAATTTTTGTATCCCAGCCCGCTGCTGTAAAAACTTTTGCAATTTCACTCGCTACCATTTTTCCACCAGCAGAGCCAACATGGTGTGGTACCGATGAAAGTAATTTAATATTATCTCCCACCCTTTTTGCACTTAATTGTGCATCAAAGGCTTTTTCGTTTTTAAGCTGTGTTTCGCTTGATTTAAATCCAAGAATTTTTTCTTGTGCATTGGCTTTAATGCTTAATAATCCAAGGATAGAAAAGAGGGCAATTTGTTTTTTCATAATAATGATTAGAAATTAAATTTGTCTAGAAAGATAGTGAGTGTAGTTAGGAAGTTCGTATTCGTATTCTTCTTGCATAAATCTTGAGGTCATTAAAAAATCGGCTGTACTTCTATCGCAGGCCATTGGTAAATTCCAGGCAACCGCTAATCTTAATAATGCTTTTACATCACTGTCGTGTGGTTGTGCTTCCATTGGATCAAAAAAGAAAAACACCACATCAATGTCTCCTGTAGCTATCATGGCGCCTATTTGTTGGTCGCCTCCAAGTGGTCCGCTCAAAAGCTTTACAACGGGTTGATCCAGGGCTTCTTCAATTAATTTTCCTGTGGTGCCCGTAGCCACCAAAGAGTGTTTAGATAATTCAACCTTATTGTGAACCGCCCATTCAATAAGATCTCTTTTTTTATTATCGTGCGCAATCAGTGCTATTTTTTTTCTACGTTCAAGTTTTCTAAAATTATTTTTCATTTTATATCATTTAAATTGTTGTGTATTTACTTAGTATAGGAATACACAACAAGGTACCAAAAATTATTGATTGGGGTATCCCTATAAAATACAGGGCAAGGTATAATACCATGATAAATAGGGGGTAGGTGAAAAGTAAAAGACTAAACAAGACAGAGTCGTAAAAAACAGTTTTATTGGTTTTATTGTGGGTTACCTTTTGAATGAGTCTGTAATATGGAAGGTGTAGGTAATAAAAAGGTGTTTTTTTAATGACGGGTGTTGGTAAAGGTGGAAAAATATTTTTATTTAAAATAGC
Organism: Bacteroidota bacterium; assembly: GCA_947457075.1. Taxonomy (GTDB): domain Bacteria; phylum Bacteroidota; class Bacteroidia; order Chitinophagales; family Chitinophagaceae; genus Sediminibacterium. Next base: position 187,148 of record CANGUG010000001.1, on the reverse strand, counting down.
AAAAGCGTTTTTATTAAATTCTACCCGATCTTTTGGAGAGATAATCGGTCTGGTTAACATTAAATCTACAATACTAATATTTACTTTTTTACCAATTCCCCTAAAATGATTGTAAGCTATTCCTGCAATATGAATAATAGGGTTAATTCCTTTTTTATGCGCTTCTTCTAAAATTCTTGTAGTTCCTTTTTTAAAGGGTTGTAATTCATGGGTATTTAAACAAATTCCTTCTATAAAAATTAAAACCGCTTCGCCCTTGTTTAATAATCTTACTGCTTCTTGAAAAGTAAAATCATTTAAATGTAAATACTGTTTTCCTTCCCTTTGTCTATGAACTGGGATCATATTTAATAAGCCTAATAAAAAACGATGGTGTTTTTTTGTAAAAGCGTCACCTCTTGCTAAAAAATGTACCCTTCGCTTATATTGAACTCCTATTATTATTGCATCTAAAAAAGAATTGGGATGATTTGCAATAATTAATAAGGGTCCTTTTGTTTTTAAAAGGTGTTTATTATTAATATTAATATCACTACAAAATAACCATAGTGCTGCTCTAATAAATATTTTTAAAATAAAAATCAATTGTTTTTTGTATAAATATAAAAAAACCGCACCATAAATGATGCGGTCCGTACCTACTAACCTTTAAAAAACAAGCTAAATATTATTTACTTGCAGCCTCTTCTACTTTTGCTGCAATTTTTGCTCTGATTTTTGCTTCAATTTCATTTGCCATTTCTGGGTTATCATGTAAAATTGTTTTTACCGAATCGCGTCCTTGTCCTAATTTATTTCCTTCATAGCTAAACCAAGATCCGCTCTTATTGATAATTTCTAATTCAACACCCATATCAATAATTTCTCCAATTTTACTAATACCTTCTCCAAAAATTATTTCAAACTCTGCTGCTCTAAAAGGTGGTGCTACTTTATTTTTTACCACTTTTACTTTAACTCTATTACCTACAGCTTCATCACCATCTTTAATTTGTGCCATTCTTCTAATATCTAAACGAACAGAAGCATAAAACTTTAATGCATTTCCTCCTGTTGTTGTTTCAGGATTTCCAAACATCACACCAATTTTTTCACGTAATTGATTAATGAAAATACATACGGTTCCTGTTTTATTAATTGTCGCTGTTAATTTTCTTAATGCTTGAGACATTAAACGCGCATGTAATCCCATTTTAGAATCTCCCATTTCACCTTCTAATTCACTTTTTGGAACCAAGGCTGCTACGGAGTCAATCACCACTACATCTATCGCTCCTGATAAAATTAAACGGTCTGCAATTTCTAATGCTTGCTCACCATAATCTGGTTGAGATACTAATAAATTATCTACATCAACTCCTAATCTTTTTGCATAGGCACTATCAAAAGCGTGTTCCGCATCAATAATTGCACACATTCCTCCTTTTTTCTGAGCCTCTGCAATTACATGAATAGCTACTGTTGTCTTACCAGAAGACTCTGGTCCATATATTTCAATAATTCTTCCTTTGGGTAAACCGCCAATTCCTAAAGCTGTATCTAATCCAATTGATCCAGTAGAAATCACTTCCTGTGGTTCTTGGCTTCTTTCATTCATCATCATCACACTACCCTTACCATAATCCTTATCGATTTTATCGATGGTTAATTTAAGGGCTTTTAATTTTTCAGCGTTTGCAGTACTCATAATTAATCGTTTTATGTTTTTCTTTGAATATTTAGGTGAAGATAGGGATAATTTGTTAATAAACTAAATTTTTTAGTATTTTTTTACTAATTTGATTAGCTATTTTTATAATTTAACTATATTTTTTTATTAAGTAATTGATTTTCAATATATTATTATTTTAGTAATAAAGTTAGTATTTTTTAGTTTTTGTTTTTTTAGTATAAATACTGGTTTGTATAAAGGTTACTGGCTTATATTGTTGCTGTTGCTGTAAGTAGCGTAAATGTAGTTTTTTTCAGAAGCGCACCCAAATCCTCCTCCATTTCAATATGTGTATTTCTATTGTAGTATTAAACTATAATACATTTATATAAACAAACTAATACTATTACGACTGTGTATATCTTAATATCTTATTTATACACAAGCTATCTATTATGTATATATTTTCTAATTATATTTCAAAGTATTGATACCATTGAATTTTATTCAATAATAACAGATTTATAGTACCTTCTTTTTTAGTACTCCTTTTACAATTAACAGTTTATACACTGTTAATTAACGGGTATAAAAACGCCTATTTTTTAGAATTATTATCGTTTCTTTTTTCAGCAAATCTTTTTATTCTTTACTTATTCAGGTTTATACACGGCTTTTTCATAGATATCCACTAAAAATTTATTTATCCACTAATGCTTTGTTAATTTTTTCTTTGCTAAAATCTAATAAAATTGCCTCAAAATTAGTGCTATCCTTAGTTTTAGTTAAAATAAAACTTTATTTTTGCCCTCTTATAATATTATTAGATATGTCAATTATTCAGAACATTAGAGAAAGAGGAACCTGGATCATTTTAGGTTTAATTACTATTGCGTTAATCGCATTTATTTTACAAGATGGAGTAGGTCAAAAACAAAGAGCTACTGATAGTAATACATTAGGAGAAGTAAATGGTCAAATAATAAATAAAATAGAATTTGAACAAAAACTAGAACAACAAATACAGCAATATGCTAATCAAGGAGTGAGTAAAGAGCAGTTGGTTCCTTACTTGTGGAATATGGAGGTGGAAAAATTATTGATCAAAACAGAAGCGGATAAATTAGGAATAACTGTTGCAAATAAAGAAGTGGACGACGTTTTATTTGGAGAAGAGTCTCCTTTTAAACAACAGTTTACAGATAAAACAACTGGTTTATTTAATGAGGCGGCTGCAAGAAATGCACTTTCTGAATTAAAAAAACTTAAAACAAAAGAAGCGATTCAAAACAAAGAACAGGTAGATAAACAATTTATTGAACCTGCATTTGAAAATAGAATTCTTAATAAATACCAGGTTTTAATTAATAGAGGAATACAATTACCAAAATGGTTAGCTGAAAAACAATATGCTGAAACAAACACCATCACTTCTATTAATTATGTGGGTGTGCCTTATACATCTATTGCAGACAGCACTATTAAAGTAACTAATGATGAGATCGCTGCTTACTTAAAAGAAAACAGCGCAGCTTACCAAGTGGAAGAGGACTCCAGAAACATTAGTTATATTGGTTTTAGCGCAGCGCCAGTAAAAGCAGATTCTTTAAATGCATTAAATGAAATTAATTCATTAAAGGAAGGTTTTAGAACCACCACCGATGCAGCCGGTTATTTGAATAAAGTATCTACAGAAATTCCATACTATAATGGATATTTAAGCAAAAAGATTTTACAAATACCACAAAAAGATTCTGTTTTAAATGTTGGTGTTGGTAATATATATGGACCGTATATTGATGGTAAAAATTATACAATTGCTAAAGTGATTGGAATTAAACAATTACCAGATAGTTCTACTGTTAGACATATTTTCATTGCATCTAACAATCCTCAGGCTGGAATATTAAGAGACGATAGTACCTCTAAAAAACTAATTGATAGTATTAGTGGTGCAGTAAAATCAGGTGCTTCTTTTGAGGCTTTATGTGAAAAATATTCTGATGACGCAGATAGTAAAACAAGAGGTGGAAATTTAGGTGCTTTAACACAAACCCAAAATCTTCCTCAAGCCCTAAGTAATTTTGTTTTTGAGAATAACGCAGGAACAAAGGGAGTGGTGAAAACAGAGTATGGATATCATTATGTAGAAATCACCAAACAAACTCCCCGCGGACCAGCCTACAACATAGCGTATTTATCTAAAGCAATCATACCTAGCACTGAAACAACCACTGCCGCTTCTACGGAGGCAGCTAAATTTGCTTCTAGTAGCAAAGACGCTAAGTCATTTAATGCGAATGCAGTTAAATTAAATAAGCAAATTATACCCGCTAATAAAATAAAAGCAACAGATTACGAAATACAAGGATTGGGTGAAACAAGACAAACCGTTCGTTGGATTTTTGACAACGATGTAAACACGGTTTCTGAGCCTTTCGAAATCGGTGACGCATTTGTAGTAGCCTTGATTACAGGGGAAGATAAAACTGGTTTAGCAAGCGTAGAATCTGCAAGACCACAGGTGGAAGGAATTATTAGAGACCAAAAGAAAGCAGAAAAAATTAAAGCTACATTAAAAGGCAACAACTTAGAAGCAATTGCCGCTAGCGTAAAAACCATTGTTCAAAAAGCAGATAGCTTAACATTTGCGAATGCCCTTATTCCTGGCATTGGAAATGAACCAAAATTAATTGGTGCTGCATTTAATAAAACACTGGTTAATAAAGTAAGTCAACCTATTGCAGGAAATGTGGGTGTTTTTGTGTTGTCTGTGGGAGCATCCTCCGCAAAACCAGCACAACAAGATCTTTTAACATTTAAAGAAGAGCAATTAGCAAGATTAAGAAGCATTGTGTTTAGGGGAAGTTCGGCATTAAAAAAGTCGGCTAAGATTGTTGATAATCGAGCAAAACTGTTTTAAAATACAAAGTCTATCAATAAGAAGCCCCAATTACTGGGGCTTTTTTATTATCCCTTTATTGTACTAATTTTGTGTTATGTCATTACCAATCAATAATAAAGTTGCTGAAAGCGGAATCATGTCGGTGGACCTTGCTACGTTTTTACCGAATAACGAAATAGTGGTTTTTGATATTAAGCCCCATTTATTTATGGAGTTAATTTTAAAAGAAAAAGAATTTCGCGCAGCACTTAACGCCATTGATTGGCCAATTTATAAAGATAAAATTGTGGGTGTTTTTTGTTCAACAGACGCCATCATTCCTATGTGGGCCAATATGCTTATTGTTTCAAATCTTCAACCATATGCCCATTCTGTCTATTTTGGAGATATCAACAAAGTAAGAGAACAATTAATTTTAGAAAATATCAACAAGATTGATCCCGCAACTTATCAAGATCAAAGGGTTGTTATAAAAGGTTGTGGAGAAACGCCCATACAGGAAAGTGCCTACGTAGCCATCACACAAAAGCTAAGGCCCTCTGTAAAAAGTATTATGTTTGGCGAGCCATGTAGTACGGTGCCAGTTTATAAAAGAAAAGACTAGCGAAAAACTAGTGCGCTTCTAACCAATTTTTTCCTATACCAATCTCCGCTTCCACGGGTACTTCATTAGGCAGGACCATCGCAGAAGTCATACAGTTTAAAATCAATTCTTTTAGCGCAGGTAATTCAGCCTCTACCGCATCAAAAACCAATTCATCGTGCACCTGTAATATCATTTTAGATTCCCAGTGTTTCTTTTTCATTTCCTCGTGTACACGAATCATTGCTAATTTAATCATATCGGCAGCAGACCCCTGAATAGGAGAGTTAATTGCGTTTCGCTCCGCAAACCCCCTTACTGTAAAGTTTGAACTATTGATATCTCTTAACCAACGCTTCCGCCCCATAAGTGTTTCAACAAAACCAAGCGCTTTAGCGTTGTTTATTTGTTGATCCATATATTTTTGAATATTAGGAAACTCCTTTTTATAATTATCAATAATTTCTTTTGCTTCAGTTCTAGAAATATTTAAATTTTCAGCAAGCCCAAATGCACCCTGTCCATATATAATTCCAAAGTTGACGCTTTTTGCTTTGTAGCGCATTTCCTTGGTTACATCCGCCTCCTCTATACCATATACTTTTGCTGCAGTGGCCGTGTGAATGTCCTTTCCTTGTTTAAATGCATCACACATGTTGGGATCTCCGCTGATTGCCGCTACAATTCTTAACTCTATTTGAGAATAATCGGCGCTCACTAAAATTCTATTCGGATCCCTTGGTACAAATGCTTTTCTTATTTCTCTTCCCCTTTCAGAACGAATTGGAATGTTTTGCAAATTTGGATTAGTGCTACTTAGTCTACCAGTTACAGCTACCGCCTGGGCATAACTAGTGTGGATTCTTCCTGTTTTAGGATTTATTAATGCAGGTATGGCATCCACATAGGTAGATTTTAATTTTGTTAGTTCTCTAAAATTTAAAATATCCTCTACTATTTTATGTTTACCAGCCATTTTAGACAACACATCTTCTCCGGTTGCATATTGACCCGTTTTTGTTTTTTTAGCTTTCGGGTCTAATTTTAAAACATCAAACAACACTTCCCCCAGTTGTTTAGGAGAGGCTAAATTAAACCTTACACCCGCTTGCTTAAAAACGCTTTCCTCTGCTTTCTTGGCGTCTTCTTCTAATACTTTACTATACTCATTTAAAAATGCTGTATCTACTTTTACTCCCTCATACTCCATATCTACTAGTACGCGAACAAGCGGATTTTCAACTTCTTCAAAAACACGGGTAACGCCCTTTTTAGTTAACATGGGCGCAAAGCAATTTTTTAATTGAAGCGTAATGTCTGCATCCTCGGCCGCATATTCGGTTATTTGTGCTAGGTCCACATCCCGCATGGTTCCTTGGTTTTTCCCCTTCTTTCCAATTAAACTTTCAATGGAAACGGGTTCATAACCCAAAAACTGTGCACTTAATAAATCCATGCTACGCCTACCCTCAGGTTCAATAACATAGTGCGCCAACATGGTGTCAAATGTTTTTCCCTTTATTAAAATGTCATACCACTTCAACACCAAGAAATCATATTTAAGGTTTTGTCCTATCCAGGTAATTTCGGTGTTTTCAAAAAGCGGTTTAAACAAACCCAAAATATGCTTAGCACCATCTTCGCCCTCGCCCTCATTGGCTACTGGAATATAATAACCCTCGTGCTCCTTGATAGAAAAACTTAAACCCACCAACGCTACATTATTTGCATCAATTCCTGTCGTTTCGGTATCAATACAAATTTCTTTTTCTTTTTGTAATGTTGCAACAAGTTGTTGAATCGCATCATCCCCAACAACCGCAATATATTTATGTTCGGTGTTGTTAATGTTTTTATTGACGATTAACTGCGGGGTTTCCTCTTCCTCCTCAATAGCAGTAACATCAACATCATTGACATCCTGCTCCTGATTTTGCGCTAATGGTTCTGCCGCCCCCGCATTTTTGTTTTTAATTATTTTTTCTTTGGCTTGTTTTACTTCATTACCAAAAAGATCTACCTGCTTCTCTTTTGCGGCATCTGTGACAACCTCAAAGTCGCTCCCTAAAATTCGCTTGCCTAGGGTTTTGAATTCTAGTAAATTAAATATTTCTGTTAATGCAGGAATATTTTTTTCTGATAAGCGATAATCTTCTTCATGAAACTGTACGGGCACATTGGTGATAATGGTGGCTAATTTTTTACTCATGATGGCAGAATCTTTACCTGCTCTCACTTTCTCTCCCATGGCCCCTTTTATTTTATCGGCATTTGCCAACACCCCCTCAAGTGTATCATATTCTTTCAACAACTTGGCTGCTGTTTTTTCACCCACGCCAGGAATTCCCGGAATATTATCTGCTGCGTCTCCCATTAATCCCAACATATCAATGACTTGATCTACGCGCGCGATATCCCATTTTGCTTTAATTTTTTCTGCATCTAAAATTTCTCTTTCATTACCAAATGCAGGCGGCTTCCACATATATACATTGGGTTTAACCAGCAATTGTCCATAATCCTTGTCGGGGGTTACCATATAAACCTCATAACCCATATCTGCTGCCTGCCAAGCTAGCGTGCCTATTACATCGTCTGCCTCATAACCATCACATTCCACCACGGGTATATTAAATCCCTCAATGATGGCTTTAATATGTGGTAGTGAACTTAATAAATCTTCTGGCGCTTCTTCGCGGTTTGCTTTGTAGTCTGTAAAATCGGTATGACGTTCAGTAGGCGCATGTGTATCAAAACACACTGCAATATGAGACGGATTTTCTTTTTTAATAATTTCCAACAAAGTGTTGGTAAATCCAAATTGCGCATTGGTGTTAATTCCAGTACTCGTAATTCTTGGAGTGCGAATAAGTGCATAATAGGCCCTGTAAATTAATGCCAGCGCGTCAAGTAAATATAGTTTTTTAGACATGTTGCTAAGTTAACCAAAAAAAATCCTCCCAGTTCAGTTTTACCGAGCTGGGAGGAAACTTATTTTTCCACCAATACAATGCTAGATTCATTTCGCATTGTACAGGAATTCCTGTTGGTTTATTTCAATTGGTATTTGTGTTTAAAACGCTCATACAATTGCTTGCCTTTATTATCCAAAGAAACAGTGCGGCCCTGAATAAAAGCTTGAGTAATCACGCTTGATTTCATGTCTAATAAGTCACCATTAACCACCAACAAGTTGGCGTCTTTTCCGTTTTCTAATGTGCCAGCTTTGTCATCGATGCCCAAAATTTTAGCAGGATTTAGTGTTACTGCAGAAAGCGCTTGCTCCTTGGTTAAACCATAAGTAGCAGCAGTTCCCGCATTGAAAGCTAGGTTTCTAAAACGACTTTGATCGTGGGTGTCATTCAAACAAAATAATACACCTGCTTTTTGTAAAGCCGCTGGTGTTTTGTAAGGCTGATCCACATCATCGTCCTCCATACTTGGTAAACTGTGTTGACGATCCAAAATGATAGCAACATTATGCTCGGCTAATAAACCAGCAATTTGATAGGCTTCTGTTCCGCCCACAATCACTAATTTAAATCCAAAAGTTTTTGCAAGATCCATTGCAAGCAACATTTGTTTTACCTCATTAGCACGTACAAATAATTTTTGTTTACCCTCAAATAATCCGCGCACCGCTTCTAGTTTTAAATTATTAGCAGTATGTGTTTTTTCTTGATAATATGCTTTAGCATCATGGAAGAAGGCTTTAATGGTTTCAATTTTATCCATTGCCGCTTTTGTAGGATCACCTGCGGGACCCGGGCGCATAAAGGCCATACGACCACCACGACGCGGCATTAAGCTAGGCATATTAATATAGAGACCGTTGTCCATTTTATAAGCAGCGTCTTCATAGTTCCAAGCATCAAGTTGTACAACACTTGCTTGCCCTTCAATTAATTCACCCTGCGGTGCAACGCCAGCCAATAAAATTCCGTTCTCACGCAATACCCCAATTATTTTTGAATCCGTGTTGTACGCAACAATTGATCTTATATTGGCATTGTTTTCACCAATTTCAGCAAAGTCATTGCTACCACGAACCCCCGAACTAATTTCTCTTAAACCCAAATCAGAACTGGGCAAAATGAGTCCTGGATAAAGGTGTTTACCCGTTCCGTCAATAAGGGTAGCACCTGCGGGGGCAACTATGTTACCGACGCCGGTAATTTTTCCATTTTCAAAGGATACAGACGCGTCCGTTAAGGTTGTTCCATTACCCACATGCACAGTCGCGTGTGTGATTACGGTCACCCCTTTTTGTTTTGCTGCTGGATAGACATTGTCTTGAGCACTTGCTGTTAAACCTAACAATGCAAGAGCGATAATACTTAAATATTTCTTTTGCATGGTTTAGTTTTTTTGAGTTTCGTAAATTGTGTTAAGCCCTTCCATATGATCATGGTCTCCACACTCTAATAAAATTTGTGTTGTTGGCATCGCGGGTCTTGTTGGCATGCCTGCTCTTTTTTCACCAAGCATTTTTTGAATCAATTTGGTCCGTTCTGCCTTTATTTGCTTACTTTTTTCAGCATCTTTTTCACGATCAAAATAAACTGTACCATCTACAATAGTGTATAAGGCTTTTGCATAAATGCTTAAAGGAATATCGCTCCATAAAACCACATCCGCATCCTTACCCACTTTAATACTTCCAACCTTATGATCTACATGAAGTGCTTTTGCTGGATTTAAAGTCACCATTTTAAAAGCCTCCTCTTCGGGTACGCCACCATATTTAACCGCCTTTCCTGCTTCTTGATTCAAACGGCGCGCCATTTCTGCATCATCAGAATTAATCACGGTATTTACACCCACATTGTGCATGATTGCTGCATTATATGCAATAGCGTCTGTTACTTCGGTTTTATAAGCAAACCAGTCAGAGAAAGTGGCTGCACTAGATCCGTGTGCTTTCATTTTATCTGCCACTTTGTAACCATCTAAAATATGCGTGAAGGTGTTCACGTTGAAATCATAACCCTGTGCTTTGAATTTTTCAATCACGCGCATTGCATAAGTGATTTCAGTTTGAACATATGAGTGACAAGTGATAAAACGTTTTTTATTCATGATTTCGGTTAAAGCCTCCAACTCCAAATCTCTTCTGGTAGTAGTAGGATTTGCTTTCATTGCCTTTTGATAATCTACCGCTCTATCAAAGGCGTCAGTCAACACTTCTTCCACACCCATTCTGGTATCTGGAAAACGATTGTTATTCGTGGAAGTGGTGCGCTTTACATTTTCACCCAATGCAAACTTGATAAAAGGATCTGCTCCCGCAAATTTCAATCCCTCATCGGTGGTACCCCATCTTAATTTAATTAATTGAGTTTGTCCTCCTACGGTATTGGCACTACCATGTAAAATATGAGAAGAAGTAACACCACCACTTAGCTGACGATATATATTAATGTCCTCTGGATTCATGTTGTCACCCACGCGCACTTCGGCTGTAACAGACTCGGCGCCTTCGTTAATAGAAAGTGCTGCAATATGAGAGTGCTCATCAATAATACCTGCGCTCAAATATTTACCCGTACCATCAATTACTCTTGCGCTTGCTTCCGTTAAACCTTTTCCAATTTTTGCAATCTTACCTCCTTTTAACAAGACATCTGTATTTGCCAGGTTCCCTTCTTTTTCGTTGGTCCACACGGTAGTATTTTTAATTAAAATGGTTTCCTGTTGTGGTATGGCTTCGTTCCCCAATCCAACAAAAGGATAGGTAACTTTTGAAATTAATTTAATGGGTTCGGTTGTTTTCTTTTCTGCTGTAGCTGCTGTAGCCGGGGTAACCAAGCTAGCAGACCAAGTTATATTTGCTCCTTTTGCGTCTGTACCAAATCCGTTCATGCTTCCATCGGCGATTACACCACTTAAACGAATGCTTTCAGCCCCACGGCCCTTTCTTTCAGGAAAACTAATTTTCACCAAAGACTCGCTTACACTCACTTTCCCCGCTAGGGTATCTCCAGCAATAATATTTGCCGACAAATCTTTTTTAAGTTCAACGGTATAATCTGTTTTTGTTCCATCGTTGTTGATGGTTAATTTGTATTTACCGGCATAGTTGTTCCACTCTGCAGTATTTACATCATATTTATTTCCTTGAATCCAGTTTTCAATAATTTTAGCGTTGTTGTTAAATAGAGATTCAGTTGTAATTAAGAAGTTGGCTAATTTGCCAGACTCCAAAGAACCCACTTGGTCATATACACCAATTTGTTGTGCAGGTGTTTTAGTCAAAGCCTCTAATGCTTTTGATTCTGATAAACCATATTGAACCGCTTTTCTAAGGTTGGTTAAAAATTGTTTACCATCTCTCATCTCTGAAGCGCTGATACTAAAATTGATACCTGCTTTTTCAAATGCAGCCGGGTTGGTTGGCGCTAATTCCCAATGTTTCATTTCAGATAAAGCTAAAAATCTTGCATCATTGGCATCTTCTACATCCAAGGCTGCTGGGAAGTCGATACCTAATATATAAGAAGCTTTTGTTTTTGCTAATTCGTCAATTCTTTGGTAGCCATTGTCGCCCCCTCTAATAATATATTGTGTGCCAAATTCTTTAGCGATACGATCAGCTCTTAAAGTTGACCACTTGTCGTCGGCCACAAAAATTTGTGGCAAGGATGCATTGGCATTAAAAGCATCTAATGAAAGGTTAACCCCCTCGGTAGCAGGCTTATTGGCATACCATTTAGCATCTAAATAAGTTTGTCGCAATAAAGCAATGCTACCCATTAAACTACTTGGATAAGATTGTGTTGATATTCCTTTATCAAACGAAAATACTTGTGCTGCTTTTGTTTTTAAAACGGCTTTATTTTCGTTTGTGCCGGCTAGTGTAACTACCGCACCTGTTCCTCTTGCGATACCATCTTTTACATGCGTAAATACCACACCGTACCCATTATTTCTAAATCCTGCTGCAGCTGTTTCGTCAATGCTAAAAGACTCTACTGCATTTACTTCTGGTTTAATTGCTTGGTTCCAGTTATAAGCGCCCGCCTTATTTGATAAAAATTGTGTTGGTGCACCAAAGTTAAATCCAGTAGCAGCACGCTTGGGTGTATTCGCACCATAGTCCGTTAATGGATCGATAAAACTAGGGTAGATAAACTTACCACTACAATCTACAACAATTGCTTCTTTTGGAATTTCAACCGCTGCGCCTACCGCAACTATTTTTCCTTGTTTAATAACAAGGGTTCCTTTTTCAATGGTTGTTTTTTCGTTTTGAACAATGGTGGCATTGGTGAATGCATACACACCGGTTCTCACATCTCTAACACCATTTATTGGAAAAGTTTCCTGCGCGATAGCAGCTGTTCCAATAACTAGCAAAAGAAGTGATAAAATAATCCTCCTCATACGCGGTTGATTTTGTTTTAGTAAAAAATAAAGACGATACGTCTTTCTAAAGCTACTAAAAACAACGATTCAACGGAGGGGATGTATTAATTTTTTGATAAATGGTTACCTGCCCATGTAAACCATTAAAATTTGTACGTCACTAGGGTTCACGCCACTTATTCTACTTGCTTGACCAATGGTTACTGGGCGTACTTTCTTAAATTTTTGTAGTGCTTCAATGGAAAGCGCCGCTACTTTATCGTAATCAAAGTTTTCGGGAATGATTAAATTTTCAAGAGAGGCCATACGATCTACAATTTCTTTTTCCTTTTCAATATACCGCTCGTATTTAACTTGAATCTCGGCTTGTTCCAAACATTCTGTTTCCTTGTCTGCTAATTTTTCTTTTAAAGGAATGGAGTGTTGAATAATTTGAGAAAGGCTAATATTCGGTCTCAGCACCAATTTCGACGCTTTTTGTTTTTCATTCAAAGCGGCAGAATCAATACTTTGTAGAAATTCGTTTATTTCGGTTGGCTCTATCGCTTGTGTATTTAATATATTTTTAATCTCAGCCACTTCTTTGTTTTTAAAATCAACACGCTTCATTCTTTCCTCCTTTGCTAAACCCAATTTGTAACTCATTTCTGTTAAGCGTATATCAGCATTATCCTGTCTTAGGAGTGTTCTAAATTCAGCCCTTGAAGTAAACATTCTATAAGGCTCGTTGGTTCCTTTTCCAATAAGGTCATCAATCAATACGCCAATATAGGCATCACTTCGGTGTAAAATAAACGGTGCTTGATCTGTTATTTTTAAGTGTGCATTTATGCCAGCCATAATTCCTTGGCAAGCGGCTTCCTCATATCCTGTGGTACCATTTATTTGTCCTGCGAAATAAAGGTTTTCAATGGCCTTGGTTTCGAGTGTATATTTTAATTGGGTAGGTTGAAAAAAATCATATTCAATGGCATAACCGGGGCGGAACATGCGCGCATGCTCAAAGCCAGGAACCTTACGAAGGGCTTCGTACTGAACCTCTTCTGGTAAGCTGGTACTAAATCCGTTTACATATATTTCAACGGTATTCCATCCCTCTGGTTCTACAAATAGCTGATGTCTTTCTCTTTCTGCGAATCTATTTATTTTGTCTTCAATACTTGGACAATACCTTGGACCCACCCCCTCAATTCGGCCAGCGTACATAGGGCTACGATCAAAACCTGTTTTTAAAATATCATGCACGATCGTATCGGTATAGGTAATCCAGCAGGAGCGTTGATTTTCGGGTTTAACCTTTGGTGTATTCAAATAAGAAAAACCCACCACTTCCTCGTCTCCTTTTTGCTCTTCCATTTTGCTATAATCTAAACTTCGACCATCCACCCTTGGCGGGGTTCCGGTTTTCAGTCTATCTGATTCCATTCCAAAGGAAACCAATTGTTCGGTTATGCCTGTTGCTGCTTTTTCTGCAACACGCCCCCCTCCAATTTGCTTTTCCCCAATATGTATGATACCATTTAAAAATGTACCACTTGTAATGACCACCGCATCGGCTTCAATTAAATGGCCTAGACTTGTTTTTACACCAGAAGCCTTACCATTTTTAATGATTAATTCATTTACGGAATCTTGGTAAAAATCTACATTGGGGGTTTGTTCTAATAGTTCTCTCCACTTGGAAGCAAATAAATGCCTATCGTTTTGGGTCCTTGGGCTCCACATGGCCGGCCCCTTGCTTTTATTCAACATTCTAAATTGAATGGTACTTAGATCGGAGACAATTCCGCTGTAGCCGCCTAGTGCATCAATCTCTCTTATAATTTGGCCCTTGGCAATTCCACCCATGGCTGGATTACAACTCATTTGAGCAATGGTCTGCATATTCATGGTTACAAGCAAAACCTTGCTACCCATATTGGCCGCCGCCGCTGCTGCCTCACATCCGGCATGACCGGCCCCTACTACGATTACATTGTATTTTGGAAACATAAGGTTGCAAAGATAAGATGGTATTTTATATTAAAACGTTCCACGTGGAACGTTTTAATATTTAGTATTTATTTTTATCACTCGCTGCGCGAGTTCTCATGGAACACTTTCTTAAATAGTAAATATTTTAATCACTAGTTACTTCGTTCAATAAAACGTTCCACGTGGAACGTTTATTGAATCTTCCGCTTTCATCAGAAGCGAAGCTTCTTCTTGTGGAACATTGTTTAAAACGAACAATTATCCATTCAATTTCAAATACGCCTTCAGCCACTTGTCTTCCATGGACCTCATTAATTTGGCATCCCCCGGTTTCTTGTCCTTGTAGCCACAAAAATGCAAAGCACCATGGAAAATCACCCTTAACAACTCATTTCCCTGGGTAGTCTTCATTGTTTTTGCATTCTCTTTTACTCGATCTACGCTTATATAAATGTCACCAATTAATTGACCCCTGGTTTCCGAGAGGTCAAAACTGATGATATCCGTATAGTAATCGTGGTTTAAAAACTGCTTATTAATACCTAATAGGTATTTATCCGAACAAAAAACATATTGAAGGCATTCAATTGAAAGCCCCTCTTTTTTGATTTGTTTTTCAATGAAGCTCTTCAGCGCAACGCGATTACCCAGGGTAATGGATTTGTCAGCCTTATTAAAGTAGATGCTCCTGCTCATAGTTGAATGTCTTTCAAATATTTATACGAAAAAAGTACAAAATTATTGCTCCAAATCTCGTAAGTATTTATCATAGAAATGAAACTATATTTGTAATCAATTATGAAGAAATTATCAGAGCTACAAATTGGTGAGTCGGGCACTATTCATTCTTTTGAAAATGATGAAATATTTTTAAAATTAATGGAGATGGGTTGTATTCCAGGTGAGTTGATTACTGTTGAACAAATTGCACCACTAGGAGATCCAATTAGTATTACGGTGGCTGGGTATCAATTAAGCCTAAGAATGGACGAGGCCAAAAGCATACTCATTACGCAATAAAAATAACGTAAGTTGCTGATAATCAATAAATTATTATGAAAATAGGCTTGTTTTTTGGTAGCTTTAATCCCATCCATAATGGGCACTTAATGGTAGCAAGTTATATTGCCAATCATTCGGACCTTAAACAGGTGTGGTTGGTGGTTTCCCCTCAAAATCCACACAAAGCACAAGGAACTTTATTAAATGAATACGATCGATTACATCTGGCTAATATTGCCATTGAAGACGATCCGCAATTACGTGTTTCTGATATTGAATTTAAATTACCGAAACCATCTTATACCATTGACACACTTACCTATTTAACGGAACAATATCCGCAGCATGAATTTTCTGTGATTATGGGCGGAGATAGTTTTCAAAATTTACCTAAGTGGAAAAATTTCGAAACGCTTATCAAAAACTATAGTTTCATTGTGTATCGAAGACCAGGATTTAAAATCACAGAAACTTATGGCGCCAAGGTAAATTATTTAGAAGCCCCTATGTTGGAATTGTCTGCAACACTTATTCGCAACAATCGCAAAGAAGGAATCACTATACGTTATTTAGTGCCCGATAAAGTGCGTGCAGAAATTGAAAACAATAATTATTTCAAGGAATAGATCCGCAAAAAAAGGCGCTATATTTTTATATAGCGCCTTTTTATTTTTCCTCTAATGATTTTTTCAATGCTACCGTTTATGGGTGGTATTGATTTAGGTTTACTCTTTACCTAATATTTAATGGTTCCTAACGATTCATACTCGCTAAAAACTCTTCATTATCTTTAGTACCGCGCATGCGTTTTAATAATTCGTTCATTGCTTCGTCGGTGTTCATGTCATTTAAGAATAAACGTAAAATATTCATTCTTTGTAACACATCGGCAGATAATAATAAATCGTCACGACGCGTACTTGATCCGGTTAAATCTATGGCTGGGAAAATACGCTTATTCGCTAAACGACGATCCAATACTAATTCCATATTACCCGTTCCCTTGAACTCTTCAAAAATAACTTCGTCCATCTTAGAGCCTGTATCTACAAGGGCTGTAGCGATAATGGTTAATGAACCACCGTTTTCAATTTTACGCGCTGCTCCAAAAAATTGTTTTGGTTTTTGCATTGCATTTGCTTCCACACCACCGGATAACACTTTACCAGAACTTGGCGCTACTGTATTATGTGCACGCGCTAAACGCGTGATAGAATCTAATAAAATAACTACATCATGACCACACTCTACCAAGCGTTTTGCTTTTTGTAAAGCCATGGTAGAAACCTTCACGTGTTTTTCTGCAGGCTCGTCAAAAGTAGAAGCAATCACTTCTGCTTTTACAGAACGCTCTACATCGGTCACCTCCTCGGGGCGCTCGTCCACCAACACCACCATTAAATAACATTCAGGATGGTTGGCAGCAATCGCATTGGCCACTTCTTTTAACAACATGGTTTTACCCACTTTTGGTTGTGCTACCAACAATCCACGTTGTCCTTTACCAATTGGTGTAAACAAATCCATGATACGTGTGCTATAATTATTAGCGCTGGTATATAAATTTAATTTTTCAAAAGGGAACAAAGGAGTTAAATAATCAAAAGGAATACGATCTCTAATTTCGTCAGGTTTCTTGCCATTGACAAAATCTACTTTTGTTAAGGCAAAATATTTTTCACCTTCTTTAGGAGGACGAACAGAACCTTGAACGGTATCCCCTGTTTTTAATCCAAACAATTTTATTTGCGAAGGAGAAACATATACGTCATCGGGAGAAGACAAATAATTATAGTCCGAGCTTCTTAAAAAACCATATCCATCAGGCATCATTTCTAAAACGCCTTCCGAAGGGATGGCACCATCAAATTCTATATTAAAAGCAGGCTCTTTTTTCGGCTGCTGGTGTCTATTTTGATTTTGGTGCTGTCCCTGTCCAGGTCCTCTTTGTCCACGAAAATCACCATTTGGCTGACCAGCATTTTGTCCAGTGGGCATTCCTGTTTGTGGATCGGTTCCCTCGGTGGGGTTAGCTGAACCTTCAGTGGGTGCAGCAGGTGCTGGTGCGCTAGCGGCGCTTTCGTCCCCAAATAATTGAGCTGCTATTTTTGAAGCTTTGTCATCAATGCTTTGCCCTTGATTGTCGCTTTCAATAGGTCCTGCCTTTTTTGCAATTGGTTTGCGGGCCCTTGTGGGAGCTGCTTCTTTTGCTGGGGCTGTTTTTTCGGACTTGGTGGACTTAGGAGCGGGCGCAGCAACAGGCTTGCGTCCCCTTTTTGGTTTGTCGTCTTTTTCTTGCACTGTAAATCTTATAATTTATTTAAAAATCGAATGAATTCGGGGGGCTTTTTGAGAATCTTTTTTGAATTTTTGGTCCAGATGGAAGGACCGCTTGGCATTTGGGCGAAATAAATAAAACGAATGTTCACCCCTTTCTACTGCAATGTTAAGCTCTTTTTCAATAAAAAAACAATTTTTTATGGGTTATCTTTGCCTTCCTAATCGTTCAAACTAGTTATATGTTCAACCAAAGAGTAAAAATCAAGCAATTATTAAGCGGAACCGACAAGGCAAGTGCTGTTGGATCCGAAGTGGTGGTGATGGGATGGGTGCGCACTTTTCGTAACAATCAATTTATTGCATTGAATGACGGCAGTACTAATCATAATGTACAAGTGGTGGCTAGCTTGGGTGAATTTGAAGACGCATTATTAAAGCGTATAACCACAGGTGCTTCTTTAAAAGTAAAGGGTGTTGTTGTTGAAAGTCAAGGAAAGGGCCAGACGGTAGAAGTAAAAGCAACAAGCATTGAAATACTGGGTGATAGTGATGCAGAAAAATATCCACTACAACCTAAAAAACACTCACTCGAATTTTTAAGAGAAAAAGCGCATTTACGTTTTAGAACCAACACCTTTGGATCGGTGTTTCGTATTAGACACTCTTTAGCATTTGCAGTGCATCAATTTTTTAATGAGAGAGGATTTTTATATTTACACACACCTATTATCACGAGTAGTGATGCCGAGGGTGCGGGTGAAATGTTTCGCGTAACCACACTTCCTTTAGAAGGTGCACCCAAAAACGAAGCAGGTGAAATAGATTTTACACAGGACTTTTTTGGCAAGAGTACCAACTTAACCGTGAGTGGTCAATTGGAAGGAGAGTTAGGCGCAATGGCCTTTTCAGACATTTATACTTTTGGACCAACCTTCCGTGCGGAGAATTCAAATACCACAAGACATTTAGCTGAATTTTGGATGATTGAACCCGAAGTGGCGTTCAATGATTTAGAAGACAATATGAATTTGGCCGAAGACTTTATTAAGCACTTGATTGCATATGTGATGCAACACAATGCAGATGACTTACAATTTTTAGATACTCGCTTAGCCGAAGAAGAAAAACAATTACCCACCGAAAAGCGAAGTGGTTTGGGATTAATAGAGAAATTAAAATTTGTATTGGAAAATGGATTTGAAAGAATCACTTATACCGAAGCAATCGATATTTTATTAAATAGCAACCACTATAAGAAAAAGAAATTTCAATATGATGTGAAGTGGGGGATTGATTTACAAAGTGAGCATGAAAGATTCTTGGTAGAGCAACATTTTAAAAAACCAGTAATTGTAACCAACTACCCTGCGGCTATCAAAGCATTTTATATGCGCATGAATGATGGATGTGAAGCTGGAAAAGAAACGGTGGCGGCCATGGATATTTTAGCACCCGGAATTGGAGAGATAGTGGGAGGCTCGCAAAGAGAAGAGCGTTTGGAATTATTAGAAGCGAGAATGAATGCCATGCATATTCCGTTGGAAGAAATGAGCTATTATTTAGATACACGCCGTTTTGGAACGGTTCCCCACGCTGGATTTGGACTTGGTTTTGAGCGTATGGTTCAGTTTGTCACCGGTATGACCAATATCAGAGACGTAATTGCTTTTGCCAGAACGCCCAATAATTGTGAATACTAAATATGGGAATACTTTTTGTATTAATTGGTGCATTTTGTTTTGCCATTAGTAATGCTTATTGGAAAAAAGTAACGCAAACCATACCTTATCAGGTAGGCATGTTTTTTAGAGGTGTTTTTGCCTCCGCATTTTTTGCCATCTTATATTTTGGTTGTAGAAATCATCCAGTATTTACGGGATGGACAGTAAGACCATTGGCAGCGGACATACAATTACTATATACCATCGCCATTTGTGTTTTTAATATTTTTGGACTCATGTTTTTTTTACGTGGTATTCAAAAAGCGCCGGTAAGCCTTGTCGTACCCGTTTCTGCGCTAAAAGTGTTTACCATTTTAACGGCTGTGTTTATTGTTGGGGAGGTTTGGAAAATGCCTTATTTATATGCCTTCGTTTTATCTACAGCGGGTTTATTATTGTTGTATTTACAAGGCGCTGAAAACGCAACTGTTAAAGAACAAAAGCTAGGTGTACTATTTGGGTTCGCTTCAAGTTTTTTTTGGGGAAGCTCCTATGCCTTATATAAATTTCCAATTAGTTGGTGGGGTCCACTGGGCTTTAGTTTTATCATTGAAACCACCGCCATGCTATTTGGATTGGTATTAGTAGTGCGAGACGGATTGCTGCGCAAGTTGTTTAATTATGTACAAGCGGTTCATATACAAACCTATATTGTGCAGGGAATATTATTGGTAACAGGTGGACTCGCCATAAATATTTCATACCAGTACCTTCCTATCATGGTGATTAATATTTTAATTATTAGTAGCCAGCTTTTGTCGGTATTACTTGGTTTTATGTTTTTCAAAGAAAGATTGAGTTTGAAACAATGGATTGGACTTGTTTTAATCATGATTAGTTTTTTCGTGGTAGCGGTAGCCACCTAAACCTTATAGGACGCTAAATTTTCTTGATTTTCAATAAACAAGCCTATTTTTTTGCAATTTAAGGCCGGCTGGCCTATATTTGCTGCCCGGTAATAGCAATATTGCAGGATGGATGAAAATCCGATGGCGCTGTAGCTCAGTTGGTAGAGCAAAGGACTGAAAATCCTTGTGTCCCCGGTTCGAGCCCGGGTGGTGCCACGAAAAAGCCCTCAACCTAGGTTGGGGGCTTTTTTATTTCAAGATGCGTATGGACTTATATTCGGAACTGTGACAGGAAAAAAAGCCCAAAACGTTACCATTAAAATTAGTTTTAGGGTTAGAGGGTGCCGTGTTGGCATTGATACCAAAATTGGTTTGTTGGCTTAGGGTGGAGAAATAGGCATATTCTTCTTTGTTGATACATTGCATTTCCACCCGAACACTATCATTGCGTTTAACTCTTATGGCTGAATTAATGGAAATTAAGGGTGTGTTGTTTTCAAGTCCATTGTTTAAATTATCATTCAGCAAATAATAAGAGTTGTCTAAACTGTCATTTATCTTTTGTACAAACCGATAAAAGTTTCCTTTAGTAGGCGGATCAGTAAATCTAGGAATGATGGTATAAACACCTAAGCCATTAATTGAAAGGCTGTCTATATCTATTTTATCAAAATTAATTTTAGAAGGCATTTTGTTGCTGGCAGTATAAATGTTATTATCAATATGTACTTCAATAAAATAAGTTCTTCCTGTTATGCCCCTCAGTGTTCTTGTTTGATAAACGCCTTCCTTTACTTTTATTAAGGTATCTCTTTGGCCAAGGTTGTCCCCAATATATATTCTAGCACTGTCTTTTGGTGAGTACGCCATGGTTTCATTAATACTCGTAGCGCGTGAAATGTTTACATAAAAAGGTCCCGCTCCGTCAGTGATCACTGCATCAATAACAATTTTAGCATTGGGGTTGGTAATATTAATATTTAACACCTTTAGACAGCCAAAGGAAAAAATGATTGATATAAAAAATACTATTTTAAACTTCATAACTAAAAAGTAAGGGTGTAAGAAATGGAAGGCACCCATTTAAATAGGGCAGTTTGAACAATCTTTGTTTTTGTATTGTCTTTGGGGTCTTCTTCAAACGTTATTCTAAAGGGGTTTTCTTGTCCATACACATTAAAGAGTGAAAAGTTCCAGGCACCACTCATTCGTTTTTTTAACTTGTTTTCATAAGTAACACTTAAATCTAGTCTATTATATCCGGGCATTCTATTTGCGTTTCTGGTGCCATATTCAAACACAGATTGCCCCCCTACATTATACCTACCTACAGGATAGGTAATTGCATTACCCGTATTATAAACAAAAACACTAGATAATACTAGCCTTTCCGTTAAATTATATAATGCCACCACCGATAAATTATGTGTCCTATCTTGAATGGCGTTGTACCAATTATTGTCATTAATACCCTCTATCTTTTTTTCACTTTTTGATAAACTGTAGCTAATCCAACCAGAAAAAAGCCCATAGTTTTTTGATAATTTAACCTCTAGTCCGTATGCCCTTCCAATACCCGATGCTAAAACAGACTCATAATCAACAATGCTATTTAATCCAATCCCTTCTTTAAAATCCAATTGATTTTGTAAAAATTTATAGTATATATCAAAATTTACCTGATATAGTTTATTTTTTAACCACCTTTCCCAACCCAAACTAAATTGATCCGATATTTCGGGCATTATTTTATTTGAATTGATAATCCACTGATCACTGATATTTGCATTATTAAGCAAGTGTAAGTGTTGAACATTTCTTGCGTAAGCTAGTTTAATGCTAGTTTGCTTATTAAGCAAGTAGCTTCCCGTGATTCTGGGCTCAACATTAAAATAGGTTAATGATTTATTTTTTGATGTGTTTTGAGTAAGCTGATTATTCCCCAACAAATTTTCAGTTTCCGTATTTGCAACTGTAAATCCAGACAAACGTACTCCAAGGTCCACAAAAAAAGCACTACTAAGTTTACTATCCCAATTAAAATAGAGGACATTTTCCAACCCTCCTTTTTCATTATTTTTAAAACCACTTTTATTATCTTGAAAAAGAATTTGTGGATTGGTGACATAATAAATGCTGTTCAATCCAAAACCAAGGGTATTATTGTTGTTTTTATGGTATAAAAAATCTTGTTTCAATCCATAGTTGGCGATACTTGAGTTTAAAATCAAGTCAGCAGTAGTTGTTTTAAATAAATTATTATAAAAGTAGTTGCCCATAAATGCGGTGCTATTAGACACAATTTTTTTTGACAAATATTTTTCCCAACGCAATGCTAATAATTTATTTCCCCAGCTTACTCCAACGTTCTCTCCAATGGCTATTTTATCTTTTCCAAGGTAACCGGAAATATATAAACGACTACCTGAATCAATTATATTTTTATACTTAAAATTTAAGTCATAAATGTCGATCTTGTTTTTTTTAAATTCATCCGATAAGCTTAATAGATAATTGACATGTGTTTTTCTAAGTGCAATAAAATAGGAGGATTGATCGGTTCTGAGGGGGCCTTCAATAGATACCCTACTTGTAATATTTCCAATACCTGCAGTAATCTTCTGTTCATTTAGGTCTCCGTCTTTTGTTTTTATATCTAAAACCGAAGAAAGTCTTCCGCCAAACATAGCGGGTTCATTTCCTTTATAAAGCGTAGCATCCTTTATCACATCGTTATTGAAAACACTAAAAAACCCAAAAACATGTGATGGATTATATACGGGTGCCCCATCATATAAGATTAAGTTTTGATCGGCAGCGCCCCCTCTTACAAAAAAATTGGTATTGCCATCACCCGCATTGGTTACACCAGGCAATAAAACAATGGTTTTTAAAATATCCTTTTCTCCAAAAAATAGGGGCGTTTTATCAACTGCATTCATACTAATTAATTCCCTTCCCGAAATAGGCGTATTTATATTATTGGTTTTTGAAAACACCACCACGTCTTTTAAAATGGGTAAAGGATCCAGTTTTATATCTTGTTGAACTGTTTGATCAACATTAACTTGAATGACTTTTTCAATATAACCCGACATTACTATTTTAATGGTATAGTAGCCCGGTTTTAGTTGTATAGAATAAAAACCACTAGAGTCGGTAATACAGGCAGTATCTATATTTTGATCCAAAATAATGCGCGCGCCCAATAAAAATTGACCACTTAGCCTATCTTTTATTTTTCCGCTAACACTAAAAACAGTTTGCCCATAAGAAATGGGCGGCACAAGCAGGGCAGCAATTAAAAACAAACTAAATACAAGCCCTTTTTTCATAAAGATATTGCTACTTAAAAAAAATGCCACTCAAAAAGTGGCATTTTAAAAATACTATAAAATTGCTTATTTGCTTAAGCTATAAATTACACCAAAGTTTATTAAGTTAAACTTACTTTTTGTTCCGTCTGAAGAATTTTTATTTGCGTTGTTTAAACCAATATGATATTCTGCAAAGGCAGTAACCTTATCGTTTACCTCATAACCACCACCAAAAACGCCAAATAAAAGGGGTTTTGCAATTTCATCATTAATGTCTTCTGAGCCTCCATCACCTTTAACAGACGCCGATACTGAAAGTGAAAGCTGCGGTCCAGCATAACCATGAAATTTATCATTGAACTTATACTTACCAAAAAACGGTACAGATAATGTATAAATACTTCCAGTAGCCGTTCCTTCACCATCAGAATACTTTCCTCCATAAGTATTGATTAATACACCGGTTTGCCAATTGAACAAATCTGATCCACTAAGGTTGGTAATGACACCAATTTGTGGTTGAATAGCCGCATCTGCTGTAAAAGTGAATCCACCAGATTTAGCAGTACCGCCCGCAAGTCCCAAACCGCCCTTTAAACTGTAGTTTTTTTGTGCATTAAGTGCAAAAACACAGAACAAGCCCAATACCAAGAGTTGCATCTTCTTTTTCATAAAAATTATTTTAATGTGTTATCAAATATAATACAAATAATTTATATAAAAAATCTAAAATAATAAAGAATTACATTTTGTTGGTGAACGCCCTGTAATTTATTGCCGAAAAGGGGTATTGGTCCGGAAATATGAAAGGTGCTAACATAGTAAATCGTAAAAATAAATTTCTACAATTTAATTGGCTGCAACTTAATACAACCTATAGCAATTATTTGCTTTGGCAAGTTTAACTATATAAGGAAAAATTGGAGGACTAGGGTTTCTGTCATAATCATAAATAAAACTATTACCCTGTTGAAAAGTGATGCCATTGGATTGGGTTGACATATGTGTTGTATCAATTGTTAACAGGCTTTTAAGTTCATTGAAATTATCCTGGCTTAATGTGGTCTTAAAAGCAAAATTGCCCCCTCTTAATAATTCTTCAATTTGTTTTTCAAGCTCTTTTTGATGATAGGTGTAAAATTTAAGTTGATAAACTGTTCCCGCTTTATCAATATTCATTCTAACCGTAGTAAAATTATAGCAATTCACACCAGAAACAATTATATCAACACTTCCATATTGAAATTGATGCTCTAAATTATTTTTAAAGTGGCTAAATAATTCATGTGCATTTTTTTTATACAAAATTTCCATTGCCATATTTCCCCCCATAGTAAGCTCAAATCTCCTTCTTGGATCAATTGTTGGGGGAACCACAAGGGGTTGAATATTAAAAAGTACAAAAAACAAGGGGGTTAACAAAAGCTTTAACATGGGTACAATTTTTAGCAAATTATCATCCCAATTGTTAAATGGAACCCAAGAACCTTAATTTAACAAGCTATTAGCGGAAACTATAAGTTTTTGTTATCAGCTCTTCTTCTCGCCTCTTCGGCTTCACGGTAAACCCTGATCCAAGTAAGGGAAATATCAATGATTGCCAACAAAGGCCCAATCATTATAACCATTAAAACCTCTAAACCTGGTGAGTATCCAATAACGCCGTCATGAGAAGTCATTTTAGAACGTTTGTATAGCTTATATAAACAGTATATAGCAGATAAAATCCAAACGGCAATAAGAGTGTTTTGTAACATAATGATTCCTTTCGTTATGTAAAGTTAGGATATATTTATTAATTATAATCCACCAGCCACTACCCATAAAAATTATATCATTAACGAGATTTTAACTAGATAATTAATATATTTATAATATATCATTGAAAATCAAAAAAGAAAAATATTATGTCTAAGCTGCTTTTTTATTGCTCATTTGTTTTCCTACAAGCCGGTCTATTTAAAGCCTGTGCAAATGCAGACAAGGCTTTTTTAAAAGAAGGCGCTACGATTGAAAAGAATTTGGCAGCGGAGTCTAAATCGCTTAGCACAATTTATAAAATGACCGAGTCAGAAATAAAAGTGATGAAACCTGCAACAGAGTCGTTAACGATTGTTGAAAAAAGCAAACAGCTAGCTCCCGAGTTTGCGGCAGTTAAAAAAGACAGGTCCGAAAAAATCAAGAACGTAGTTGATAAGGTTGACATTCCCGGTCCAGAGGATCCTAGTGATAAAATGAACAATAATTTATTTGGAAATTCAACCGAGGTATATGTTAAAGATATAATTAGTAGTAATTATTTTTTCCCATTATGTAAAATGGTCCGCTACAGATTTAAAAATGAAAATTTAAATGAAGAGCAGGTTACTGAATTATTAAAAGGCAACAAGGTCGATACCATGCAATTTAAACCCACCTCACTATTTAATATCTATTATATGTTTAGTAAAAATTTTTCAGAAAAAGTACTCATACAGATAGCAGAAAAAACAAATTGTGACAAAATAAAAATAGCCGAAATAAAACAAATCGCCGAAAGCAAGGGCATCCCCTCCACCTCAACACTGTATTCGGTTTTAAATAAGTGCAAATAATAAAAAATGTATTTACTGCTATTGTTTATCGTATTGGCTATTGCATACTTATCAGACTTTTTTTATTATTACGCAAAAGCAGATTTTTCATATGACCAAACAAATAATATTGTGCTCATAGAATATTTAACAAAAGAAAAATTCAAAGCGAAAGATTATAGTAAATACCCCAAAGGCTTTTCTCAATACAATAAAAAATTAACTGGTAAATTAATTGATGATCGGGCAGCGTTTAGATATGAATATCCTTTAATTGATGGACATGGAGGCGTTTTCGAAACTACTTTACAGCCAACAGATATTTCCAGGCAGGTTGACTATTACGGATTGAAGGATCATTTAATTCATAAATCAGAAAATGGATTTTCTCTAAGATCCGACTTAAGCAAATCGGATTATATGGCCAATATGAATACCGATGGATGGTATTTTAAAAGTTATTCCGATTTTGGAGTCAACTATAGAGAATTGGCGTATCGTTTTTCAAGTTTTACGCAACCTATTGCACAAAAAATTTACAATGACCTCCATGCTTTAGGAAAAGACTCGTATTTCAATAGAGTTCAAGCCACATTAAATTTTGTACAATTTATACCCTATGGTCGTCCCGAATATGATGCGCCCGGTTGGTATTATCATGAATTAGCAGTGCCCCCCGAATGTTTTATTATGGGCTATGGTGATTGTGATACCAAATCATTGTTTTTTGTATCGATATTGCTTCATTTAATTCCGCCTGAAAATATGGTACTGGTTAATTGTGTGGTAGATGCGACTTCAACTTCAGAGGGAGGCAATCACTGTATGGCTGCAGTTTCGAATTTGGGCATTCATAATGAAAATATTATATTTGAAAACAAAAAATATGTTTTAATTGAAACGACCCAACCCTGTCAAATTGGAGCAGCAAACTGGAAATCATTTGAAGCAAAGGAAATAATAGGATTGGCATAAATATATAAGCATGATTGAATTTTTTGAATGGATTGGGGGCCTACCACTACTTGACGGAATGTTGTATTTTCTGTTGATTGCGGTTGTACTAGCCATAATTCCTTATTATCAAATCATCACTAAATATTTAAAACATTTTGTATATAAGAAAGAAGTTAAAATCAACTTTTTTGAATTAAGAACGATTACAGAACATTTTGTGGGTGTAGATGAACAAAACAATCCCATTTATATAAGAACGAATTCCGAAGAAGTATTCATTCAAAATACAAAAGCAATTTTATTTTGGAACATAGAGGGCGCCAAGCGGGTTAACCTATTGCCGGTGCAAGAAAACATTAAAGGAAATAGCGCGGAAATTTTACTAGATTTTAATGTTTTACAATATACAATTGAAGCAGAAGGGTTTGATGGCGAAAAAGTTACTGCTGAAATAAATTTATCTAAGGAAAACTTTTACAGCATTGAAACAGCCGCTATTTCAAGAAGTCAAATTAGGCCGCTTCCTGCTATTCATTCCCATCAATATACTAAAAACAAAAAACTAAGCTTAAGAAGCTATAAAAAAACAAACTTACCTACGATTAATACTAAATCTATCCAGCTTAATAATATTATTTCAACCAATAGTAAAAAGCTAGAAATTTTAATTTGTAATGATAATTTAAGAAGTCATTACAAAAAAATAGCTAGTTCAAGCATCATGAAATCATATACTTTTTCTACTGCTAAATACCAAAACTTACCATAAACACTTAAACCTACTCTTATGAACGAACATGTTGACTATGTAGCTAAACACCCAAGCAAAGCAAACCAATTTTTTTGGTGGTGTGCTGGGGTAGATAAAAAAATATTAATGTCCTGCAGTTATTCCGACCATGTTAAATATGTGGGAATTGGAGGAGTTGTTGTAGCCACTGCTTTTATGGCAGCTTTGTCAATGGGTTTTGCGATGCAAACTATATTTCACGAATACTATATTTCAATACCAATTGCAATTATTTGGTCTTTAATTGTATTTAATCTGGACAGATTCATTGTATCCAGTACCGGAAAGGGGGATGGTGAAGCCACCATTAGTTTAAAGGAATTAGGCAATGCTACGCCTCGTTTATTAATGGCTATTTTATTGGGATTAACTATTTCGGCTCCATTGGAGACAGTAATATTTAATAGTGAAATACAACGTGAGTGGACAGATACCAAAGTGCAATTGGTTAAAAAAAGTGTTTATGATATTGGAGAAATATATGCGTCTAGACAAACTGAATTAGAAAAAAATATCGAAATTAAAAAGAAAGAACTCGCAGCAGCAGCTAAAGCCGTTATTGATCAACAATTAGTTGTAACAAAAGAGAGACAAAGTGGTACAGGCGTTATGTGGCAAAAGAACTTAAAAACCCTTGAAGATTTTGAAGGAAATGCAAAATTGATACAAGCACAAATTGACACACTTGAAGCGAATTATAAAAAGTTGGGTACTATGAAACCAAGGGCTGAAGATTCTGCAAAAGCAGAAATTATGAAAGATACGGCTGGTTTCTTAGACAAAGTAATGATGCTTGAAAGACTTTCTAGTGAGGGAAAGAAAATTCCAAAAATAGACCCAACAACCCATAAACCAAAAACACTTCCCAATGGAACAGTTGAGCAAATTGAAATTGTTTCTCCAGCATTTTGGGCAGTATGGTTGGTGCGTTTGTTGTTTATGATTATTGAAATTGCTCCCGTACTATTAAAATTAATGTTGGTTAAATCACCTTATGATTATATGACCGAAAATGTCCATCAAATTTTAGAAGCAAAACAAGGTATTAGCTTACACCATATGACTGATGAGCATTCTCAAGTACATAAGTTAAAAGAAAATTATAATCCTAAGCGTATCATTGCAATTGTAGAACATCAAAATGCGAAGGAGGAAGAAAATGCTAAGCAGGCCATTACTGTTTTTGCTGAAAAAGAGAAAAAAGCAATTCAAGAAAATCCAGATGCTTTTATTAAAAACAATAATGAAGGGGTAGAACAAGCAAATTCGGCAGAATAAACAAGCATCCATGCAAAAAAAAGTACAATATCTTTCCGGAGATTTTGAAGGTTATTTTTATACCAATCAAAAAGTCACCCTTAGTCAAAGCGATTATCTACCAACAGATGGTGCGCATAAAATGGTATTATATAAAGGAGAGCTAAAGAATATTGGTATTGAAAGTGAATTTGATCCCCAAAATGTACTTAGCAGAGATAATGTCTATTTAAGTAATATAGGTAATATCCAACTGCACAATAGCTTGAATAAAAAAGTTGTTTTTGATAAAAAAATTGAAAGCTTTGAGTATATCGTTTTAGATAATATTAAAATTGAAAATTCATGGGAATTAAACGATAAAACCTATGGTTTATTAAAAGCTACTTTAAGGGGAAAACTACAAACTATATCAAGTGTTGATATTCCAGATGATCCAGCACCGTATTCTCCTCCTCCCCCGATTGATCCTGGAAATACAACAGTAAAGCCAGTGAACCCGGTTCCACCCACACCCACCCCGAGGCCCATTCCAATTCCTCCCACTCCTCCCACGCCCCCTCCTGCACCGGGCGGGTCCGATGAAGGCTGTTGGAAATGGTTCTGGAAAATTTTACTGTGGTTAATGATTTTATTTTTTATCATTTTCTTGTTCAAACAATGTAATTATTTAAACGATTGGATTGCTGACAACAAATGTTGTGATGATAGAGAAAGGTTGTTGATTGAAAATAATAAATTAAGAACCAACATTGATAGCTTAAGAGTACGACATAAAAGAGAGAATAATGAAAATAGAATTAAATGGAAAAGGGAAAGCATTCAAGAAGAGCTCAATCGACAAGTAAATTCAATTTATTTTAAGGGAAATTCTACAGAGCCAAGAACCGATCCGGAATTTGTAATTATGCAAATAGTAAAAATCATGAAAGCATATCCCATCATTGAATTAGAAATTCAAGGTCGTCAAAATGCTAATATAAATAAAGATAGAATTGATTTGGCAAGGGCAAATGTAATAAGAAACTTGATTTTAGATAAAGGGATTGATCCTTCAAGAATTTCCGCAGTTGGACTGGGCAGTTCTAATGTGGATCGAAATGATAAATATGATTCTGCTTATGATACGAATGGAAAATTATTTAAGTATAATTCAAATATGAGGGTGGATATAAAAATTACTAAATATTAAGAATGAACTGGTACAGACTAATAGGTGTGGATGATAGGGTGCTCGCTAATGTTGACCCACAACATAACGAACGCCAGTCCTATATCTTGTCCATGATTGGCATAATGATTACTGTTATTCCATTCATTTGCTTTTTATCTTCAATTGTACTAGCTGCTCCGATTTTTCAAAGTTGGATAGTGGGAATATTTATTGGACTTTTTTTAGGATTAGTTGTTTTTAATTTATACCGGCTTTTTGTAATGACAGCTTTAGACGTATCAGGAACCGCATTAGAAAGCTATTACACACATCATGAAAAGCATTTTGATGCCAATATCGATGTTAACCAAGATTATAGTCAATTAACAGACCAGGATTTAATCAAAATAGCCAATGACTCTATCGTAAAACTCAGAAAAAAAACAAGCTTAGACGCCGGCCATTCAAAAATAACTTTCGAACATTTATTAACCATGGTATTTAGGGTTCTTATTTTATCGACTATTGCAATCATTTTTGCATCAGGCATAGAACTTTTTTTATTTAAAAACCAAATTAATAATACGATACAAGAAGTCATTACTTTGTACCAAAATCAAAATAACACCGAGGCATTAAATGTTTATTTTGCCAATAACGGAGAAGGTTTGATGTTTAAAACCAATTCTATCCTGTTTTTATTACAGGTATT
Organism: Bacteroidota bacterium; assembly: GCA_947457075.1. Taxonomy (GTDB): domain Bacteria; phylum Bacteroidota; class Bacteroidia; order Chitinophagales; family Chitinophagaceae; genus Sediminibacterium. Next base: position 156,060 of record CANGUG010000001.1, on the reverse strand, counting down.
AATCAAGGGGTTGGGTGTTTGGAAGTTTGTAATTGATATTATATTTATAATCATCTTCTTAATACCCCTGGCTATTATTTTTAAAAGCATGGAGCTTAAAAAAAGTGAGTATGTTCAAGAACTTGCTTTATTTGAAATTGAAACGACTTTTTTGCATTATCTGCGTACTCAAAAATTATGTAATGAAATCACCAATAAAATTGCTATTGAGTATAACTATGATTTTTTAAAAGCGCCTACTAGTAACAATGAGCAATAAAGAAAGATATTTTACAATTGTCAATAAGCTATTTTGGGTTCTAATTATATTAGTAGGCGCCTTTTCGTTGCTACACCTTAATCCAAATATTTTTAATGAAAAGGATTTGGCAAGAAAAATTGTATTGGAAGATTCGCTGAGAAAACTAGAACTAAACCTTACAGATAATAATAGAAAAGAAGATACAGTAAAGAAGGAGGAGGATTATTTAACAAGGTTCTGGTCATGGAATTCGTTTAATGGCAAAGAATATAATATTACCTTTAAAGTGTTAAAAGCCGATTATGTAAATGCAGTGAAGAGAAGGGCTAGTTCAAAAAATAGAGAAGGTGATTTATATTCTGAATTAGCGCTTGGAGATTATGCCGGGTTAGATGATCTTGTAGAACAGTATAAAAAAATTATTGCCGCCGAAAACCTAGACTATTTTGAAAGTATGAATTTAATTGTTTCTAGCGTTCAAAATATTCCTTACACTTTAGTGGTAGATGGTGCTTGTCCTTTAGATGATTATACAAATAACTGTTCTGTATTAGAAAGTCGAAAAGGCTGTTGTGGTTTTGTTTTACCATTTGGGGTATATTCACCTATTGAGTTTGCTGTAAAATCAACAGGCGACTGCGATACTAGGTCGTTATTTGCTTATACTATTTTAAAACAAATGGGATATGATGTATCGGTAATGGTGAGCAATAGTCAAACGCACTCCGTATTGGGTGTTAATGTTCCAATCATCCCTGAAGGTGGTGATAGAACAGGAAACGGTTATTTTGCCTCTCAATATTACTTATGGGAATTAACTGTTTATGGCCCATTACTTGGACAAAAATCAGTTGTAGGTGACGACTGGAGAGTCGCATTAAATTAAAAATATAAAAATTTCAAATCATGATTTCACAAACTATCGCTTTAATTATCCTTCTTTTATTAGGGATTACTTATTTGTACGCTTTCTCTAATGTGCAAAATAGATTTTTAAAACACCTAAGTCAGCCCAAAAAAAACATAGCAGTGATGATATTATATTTTTCATCTTTAATTGCGGCTTCGGTCAATATGGTATATGCAGCTGGCTTATCCTCTGATGCAATATCTTATTTTTTAAAATCTAGTACTTATTTGAATATTTTGTTTTTTTCAATTTCCTTTTTTGCTATCTCTTGGATTTTTTCATTGGCATTATTCAGATTAAGCTTTTTGATAGTAGGTTTCATCACTCCAGAAAACGAAGATGATGAGCTTATTAAAAATAATATAGAACTGGCCATATTGCATGCTGTGATATTAATATCATTGGCCATCATGCTAGCACCAGCCTTGGTAAAAATTGAGGCCCAATTTATACCTTATCCCAAAATGCCCTATTAACCTCCCAGCCCCCATCTCTTATCGCCTATTTTATGGAAGAGACATGGCATTAAGAGACGTAACTGATTTAATGAATAAAAAAGTATTATTGAAAACGGGAGGATTGGGAAAGAATACTTTTTACACCCTTGTTAATTGAGCAGCGCGCATTGTTAAATTAGTAAAGCTTTGTTAATTAACAAAGCCTTAAAATTTTCTAAAACATATTGGGCTATTTTCAGGTATCATAATTTTTATATATGAAATACCTCTTGTTTCTTTTATTTATCGCTGGCTGCAAAAATAATAGCGGTTCCCGCCAACAAATGCAAGAGGCCAAAACCGCTACACGCATTATTTATATTCAACCCTTGGGTGTAGTAAGATCACAATACATAAATACAGTAAAGGCCTCGGTGGAGCAATTTTATGGTTTTAAATGTGAAATTAGAAAAGCCATTCCACTTACTAAAGACATTTTGGCCAACAGTAAAAAAAGATATGAGGCTTCAAAGATTTTAAGAAAATTCAATTCCAAGGAAAACATTTTTTTATTAATGGAAAAAGATATTGCTTGGAAAGACACTGCGCATAAATCTGACGAATATGGCATCATAGGGCTTGGCAATAGACCGGGCACTGTTTGTGTGGTTTCTACCCATAGACTAAAACGCAATGCATCTGAACAAAAAGTAATGGAAAGGTTAGAAAAAACAGCCCTGCATGAAATTGGCCATAACCTAGGTTTAAGTCACTGTGACAAAACACCCAAGTGTATGATGAATGACGAAAAAGGAACCATTCAAACCACCGATAACGAGTTGGTTTACTTATGTCCTGCTTGTAGAAAAAATATTGGCATCTAAAAAACATCAATAACCAAATAGTATGAAAAAAATTATATTCCTCCTATTATTATTAGCCGGTATCTACGTAATGCAACGTGGATGGGGTACCGACTATTATGAAGTCGCTAAACAAAAAATTGCACAATACGCTCCTAACAATAAAAATTATGTCATCGTTATTGATTATAGAAAAAACATACTTCAAAAAAGATTGTATGTAATTGATATGAAAACAGGTGAATATGTGATTGAAAGTAGGGTTTCACATGCATTTAAAACGGGAGTTTTATACCCAAGTAATTATAGCAATGTTGTAGATTCTAAAAAAAGTAGTGTTGGAGATTTTATCACCCTTAACCAGATTCAATCTCCCAAGTGCGGATTTTCAATGCAATTAAAGGGGTTAAATGAGGGGGTCAACGACAATGCTACTCGAAGAGAAATTATATTTCACTCCACCAATTGCATGAAATTACTTTGGAGTCATGGCTGTTTTGCCACTCCAGAGGAAACGAACCGTAAAATTATCAATTTGACTAAAAACGGTTGTTTAGTGGTGGTGATCTCTTAAGATTTTTTCTAAATAAATTAGGATTGTCCTACCTTTATATCAATAAAATTTAATATTTATTGATATGAAATCCACTCGTCACATCCTTGGGTTTTTCTTGTTGTGCTCCTTTTTTTTAATGTCCTGCGGAGACAAGCCAAAACAACAACTTTTTGACTTTTTACCTGTAAAATATAAGAAAGAGGATAAAAGGGTAAGTTTAATTGATTACGATGGAAATATCATTGCTGATGAAGCTTTTCCTGCTACCTCCGAAATATTACCGATCAATGGCGTGATTACTGAAATTACCATAGAAGGTAAAATAAAATACTGGACCGTTGACAACAAAATAGTGAAACCGCTTATTGATAATGAATTTGCAGGCGGGACTCCTTTTTATGAAAATGTAGCGGTGGTGAGAGATGAACAGGGCCAACTTTCTTTAATTGATAAAAAGGGCGAAAAAATCATACCTAATTTATCAAAAGTAAAAGAGTATGAAGTATTAAGAGTGGGTGTAATGTCGGATGGTTTGATACGATTTAAGGCAGATAATGAAAAGTGGGGCTATTTAAATAACAAAGGGGAATTGGTGATTAAACCAATTTATACCCAGTGTGAAAATTTCGTCAATGATATGGCAAGAGTGATTACGGACAATAATCAACTGCTTGTTATTAATAAAAAGGGGGAAACGGTGTATAAGGGCGAAACCGAAACCTCTTATCTGCCTGTCTCCAATAATAATATTGCATTTGGCAAAAAGGGCACCGACAACAAAATATATTATGGCCTAACCGATTTTAAAAACGAAAAAATAATAAAGAACAATAAATACACTGGCATTTCAATGATGAGTGCGGAAATGATTGCTGTGAAAAATGAGGAAAACGAATGGGGCGTCATTAATACTAAACAAGAAGTTATTGGTGATCTAAGGTTTAAATTTACAAGCGAACCAGTTATCTCTAAATCAGGATTCATCACAGCTCAAATAGATAAGAAAGCCAAGTTGTATAATAATAAGGGTGAACTTATCAAAAGCTTTGATGAGTATGAAGCTTTATTGCCATTGGCTTCTAAGAGATTTATGGCCATAAAGTCCAATGCAAAATTTGATATTATCAACGAGGAAGGAAATGAAATATCAAAAGACTCCTACATCATTGCACATAATCATAACTTTCTCAATGTATATGGATATGCCGATGTGTATAGCTTTTATGAATCACCGGAAATAGTAATGAATAACTTTACCATTGAGTCTAAATATTTTGAATTTGACAAAGCTTTTCAAAATGGATTTAATTATATTACTTCAAGAGAATTGTTAGGAGTGAATCGTAATAGCAATATCCAACAAGTAATTGCTAAGTTTCCTAATTTACCCTATGTATCGCAAGAAAATTATGCCTCTTCCCACGATAATTATTATTTTGAATTTTACGTAGGAGCTACAAAAAGGCCTAGCGATATATATTCAAATAAAAGCAACAAAAGCAATTCAACAATTGAACAAATCGACAATGAAGGCTTTGAGGGCTTTACCCCCAAAGCGGAAGGTTACTATGATAATACAGAGGAACCTACTTATACTGATAATTATCCTTTTTTAAGTGAATATAATAATACATATACTACCTATAAAAACACGGGAGGCATAGTTTATACTTATAGTTTCTCTTTTGATCAGGGTTTAAAAACCCCCATTATGGGCCAGGATCCAATTTTTACCGATCAAACCACTATTGTAGATTTTGCATTAAATCTTAACGCGCGTTTAACCCAGGTAAATATTAAATATGATTTAGGTAAAATTGATAAAACAATATTTAAAAATAAACTACAACAAAAGTTGTTAACAGCTGGCTGGAATACAACAAACAATAATGTATTTTATAATAATAGTAGTGCTTGCAAAATTTATTTAGGTATGGACAACCTTTCATTTTATTTTAACTAACGTTTTACTTTATGCATAAATTTTTATACATTCTTTTCTTCTCGATATTGCTATCAACCGAAATCTCAGCCCAAAAAGTACGACGTGCGGCAAAAGCTTTATCGGAGTCAAAATTCGAAAAAGCATTGGAATTATTTGGCGAAGTGTTACAAAAGGATTCAAACAGTGTTTCTGCACTTGTGGGATATGCAAAATCACAATTAGTACAAAATGAATTTCAAAAGAATACAATTCCCTTAGAAGTATTACAAAACTGCTTTTCGTTTTTAACCAGGTCTAAATCAGTTTATGAAAATTTAAGTGAGGAGGATAATATTTTTTTAAAAAATGAATTGTCTATTAATACTATTTACACCTTAGATAGTTTATTGATGGGCTATACCAACCTAATGTGGAAGGATTATATAACAGACGAACGCTCCATTGCAAAGTATGAACTATTCAAGTTTAATTATTTTGTTCCAAACCTCAGCACTACCAGCTCAATGGTTGAAGACAAACTTGATAAGCTTTATTTTGATTCCGTTTCAAAAGTGAATGAAATTGATGCGTATAATTTTTATAGAAATAAATTTAAGAACGGAATTTTTATAAATGATGCTAAAGTAAAAATTATTTTACTTGAATTCAATGCTGCCCTTGCTTCATCAGGCATCGAAAAATTAAATAGTTTTACGTTAAAGTACCCAAATACAAAATATACTACCCAAGCAAAAAAAGAAATTGAAAAAAGAGAATTTGACAAAGCAGTTGCTGACACGGGTGTATATTTATTAGAAAAGTTTGTATTAAAATATCCTCAAGCCGATCAGGTTAAAAAAGCAAAACAAATCGCAGAGGATCGTGACTACTTTGTAGCTAAATCCAACAATAAGGCAGTCAGTTACGAATGGTTTTTATCTAAATATCCAATAACGGTCCATAAAGATGGATTGGAGGATACCATTGCTCAAATGTATTTTGAACCTACACTACAATCAAATAACAAAACAGCATTAATCAACTATTTGGGTAAATTACAGAAGTTTCACTCAAGCACCCTTATCACAGAATATATTGATTCTTGTAATAATAAAATCTACAATTTAGAATACACCGAAGCCAACACAACGAATGATTTAAATGTGTTAATTCAGTTTGTCTCCAATTATAAAAATACCAATAGACCCAATGTTGAATTAATTCGGAAAAAACTATTTACTGTATGGGAGCAATATATAATCAAAGATGCAACCAAGCCTGAAAAAAATGGGCTAGTCAATTTTATAGAGGAGTTTAAAGAAATGGATTATCCTGTTTTTGCTAAAACAATAGAGGCTTCTAAGCAAGGGCTTTCCAAATTGATTGATTCATTAAGGTTTCAAATGGTAAAGCAAATAATAGAACGTAAAGATTTTTATGCTGATTTAGGAGAAAGATTGGATAATTTTTCGAGATTGCTGGCAAGCAAAATTTTAATTACCAATGAAACACCTAATGATGAAATATTTGAAAAATTAAAAGAAAATCCTACCAGCAATTACACTAAAGCTGACTTTCTAAAAATCTTTTTTACTAATATAACAGTATCCAATATCACTCTTGAATCAATTTTTGATGATAACAATTCTTTTTTGGCAGTGACTTACCAAAGCAAGTACAGCGTTGTTACAAAAATGTTTATTTGGGATTATAAATCAAACGGCTATAGAGAAACAAGTGATTTAAATACGAATAATACAATTTGTAAAGCAATAATGAAACGCTACGGAGTGACTTCATTTACGAATCCCTATTTCACAGGGCAAGTAAATAGTAAAGGTCAATATGATGTTAAATTCTATGGGTACAAAAAAACGGATATGGGATGTTGCCCAAGTTTAGTCATTAATTTGAATTATGAAGTTCAAGCTGGACAGCTAGTGCCTATTGGTGCAAGCGGTATTTATTATTCTGGTGGAACAATTGACGAAGCGCCTGAAAAATTCAATTACTTGGATATCGGTAATGAAATAACCATCGATTTAATAAGTAGCATTATCGAGTAATGCTTTAAATTAATAATATTACAAATTCATATATAATACAATAACAAATAATGGAGAGAGTAAAGGTTGGGTTTAATACTGCCTATTCGGTGGTCGTGGCCAATATGATTGGCGTGGGTGTATTTACATCCCTTGGTTTTCAATTAATAGATTTACATAGTTATATTACTATAATTGTACTTTGGCTATTTGGTGGATTTTTAGCTTTAAATGGCTCATTTTGTTATGCCGAATTAAGTGCGGCCTATCCAAAGTCCGGTGGTGAGTATAATTTTTTAAGGCAGGCATTTGGCAATCAAGTGGGATTTTTATCTGGTTGGACTTCTTCCATTGTTGGCTTTGCCGCTCCCATTGCAGCAGCAGCACATGCTTTTTCAAAGTACTTTATCGACCTAAGCCATCTTACGATAAATCCACTATATATCTCTATTCCATTAATATTAATCATTACCACAGTTCATTGTATCAGCTTATCGCATAGTTCAAAGCTGCAAATATTCACTTCCTTTTCTAAAATTTTATTGTTGATACTGTTTATTGTTTTTGGTTTTATTTCGGTTTATTTCTTTGAAAAAGGAGTTCCTCCTACTGTTATTGGCAACCAATTTTTAGTACTAGGTGATTTTAAAACGGAAATACTTTCTCCTGCATTTTGGGTGGGATTGATTTATGTTTCCTATGCTTATTCAGGTTGGAACGCATCCTCCTATATTATTGATGATATTAAGAATCCCAAGAAAGTTGTTCCAAGGTCTATTTTATTTGGTGTTTTAACAGTCATTGTCATTTATACCTTACTTAACTTGGTTTTTGTATTGTCAAGCGCCCCTTCTGAAATGATAGGAAAAGAAGATTTTGTTTTTAACGTAGCACATAATTTATTTACTAAAAATGGAGCTATACTTATCTCCTCCTTAATTTCTTTCTTTTTAATTTCTTCCATTAGTGCATTAATAATGGTTGGGCCAAGGGTCATTCATACCATTTCACAGGATTATCCCTTCTTTTCATTTTTTGCAAAAAGCAATACCAAGGGTGCGCCTTACCGTTCCATTATTACCCAGGCCATTATTTCCATTGTCATTTTAGCAACCAGCAGTTTTGAATTTATCATTTCTACAATGGGGTTAATTCTTTGCTTTTTCACCACCCTAACTGCCGTATCTTTAATGGTACTTAGGTACAAGCACCCTAATATTGAACGTCCTATTAAAGTGCCTTTTTATCCGCTTCCTCCCATTTTATATGCAGTATTCAATATTTGGATTATGTATCATGTAGTTACTTCTAAACCCAACGAAGCTATTTATAGTTTTATATTTTTAATCCTAGGCGCAATCATTTACTTTATGGCAAAATCAAATAAAAATAAAATTAACACAACACTTATTGCAGTAGGAATCATGGTGCTTTTAGGCTCCTGTGCGGGGAATAATAACCAAAATAATACCAATAATTCAACAACGGACACTTTGCAACAAGCGGATACGCTATCACATGTGTCCAAGTTTAAAGACAATGTTTTTGATACCAGAGCCACAAAAATAGCCGGATTGGATACCAGCAATATGACGGATAGAAAAAGAACAATATTTAATAATTTAAATACTGATTGGAATAGACATTACGAAAAAACATTAGCCCCCATGAGTACCTGGGTTAAATCTGAGGTAGCGCCCTATTTGAATAAGGAGCACTATAGTGTTTTTTATCCTTTTAGTGGTCCAGATATTGCTTTTGCAGGAACACTTTATGACAATGCAGATAATTATATTTTAGTGGGTTTAGAAAAGGCAGTGTCTAAAGAGTCTTTTATTTTTTCTGAAAACAATATTGATAGTTTTTTGGCAAAGACACCCGAGATATTCTTTTATACTTCTCGCTTAGGTTTTTTCAGAACCAAGGATATGCATAGACAATTTCAGGATAAAGGATTGGCAGACGTTATTATTTTTTACTTAAAAAGAATTAACTGTAAAATTACCAATGCTAAAATGGGTGTTTGGAATGCAACTACAGGAGAAATTGATGAGGTAACGAATGGAGCAACCCCCAATGTATTTATTGCTGATTTTGAATTACCGAATCATAAACAATCACATATCTATTACTTTTCCAAGGATTTGTCGGATGAGCAAATGAAAAAAGATCCTAAATTTTTTGAATGGGTAGCTAAAAAGGACAATAATATGTATTCCTTTAACAAAGCGGCTTCTTATTTAATGCACTCGGCAAATTTTTCCACCATAAGAAGTTTTCTAGTGAATAATTCAAAATTTCATATTCAAGATGATACAGGCGTTCCGTATAAATATTTTGTAGAAGCTTCTAAAAAAGTAACCCTGTATGGTGTCTATAATAGACTAATTAATTTATTTGAATATGCTTTTCAGCCTGACTTAAAGAAATCATACGATAGTTTAGAAAAAAGACCATTACCTTTTTCATTAGGATATAATTCAGCACACGGGGAAAGTAATTTACAAATAGCCAGAAATGAGTAACCTTGATAAATAGAATAACCAATATACTGCTCATGACAGTAGTAATATTATTTTGCAATATTACTTTTGGGCAGTCAGTGGTTATGCATGATGCAACTGAATTTTTATCTATCATTAAAGGAAAGGAACCCATCGTTGATCAGGTATTGGCAAATCCTGAAAAGTACCACTTACAAATTCATTTTACCGCTGTCAATGAGCAGCAAAGTGGCTTGGTATTAAATGAATATGCCCTTTATAAGGACAAATATTATTTTCATCCAGCCAGTTTAATAAAATTTCCTTTGGCTTTGATTTCCTTAGAAATGCTTTCTGGTTTTCAGGATAAATTTGACATTCAATTACAAACACCCATCGAAAGCAAAACCTGTTCTTGTGATATAGGAACAGACAACTATGTGAATCGTAAACCCCAACCTAATTTAGACATCTTGTATAAAGAAATGCTTATTATGAGTAATAATGATGCTTATAATTTCTTTTATAATTTTGTCGGCCCCACTCATTTTAATAAAAGAATGAGTGCACTTAATTTGTCCAATATTATTTTACGCAACAGATTTTATACCGGTTGTAGTGGTGAAAAAGCGCTAATACACGGAGGCATTACATTTATAAAAGAAGGCACTAATTTGAAATATGCTATTCATTGTCAAACGGATAGTTTGAAAGACAATGCGCAAAGTATTTATTTAAATGAATCGGCGGCAAAAACGAATAATCTAGTAAGTTTATACTCACTTCATCAGTTAATGAAAAAGTTGTTTTATCCAGCAGCAACCAACAGCATACCTACATTAAATATAAGTGAAGCCAACCTGCATTATTTTAAACAAACCATTTCTTCTTTTCCAAAGTCAATCCCCGAATACAGTAGCTACCCCAATCATTATCATAAATATTTATTGCCTCCTAGTTTACTTAACAATAACGATAGCAGCATAAAAATATATAGCAAAAACGGAAATGCGGGAGGGTATATTTCTGATATCATGTACTTTACAGATGAAAAAAACAAGGTTAAATATTTTTTATCTGTCTCCCTATACAACGCAAGCAATAAATACTATTACCGCCGAAGAGCCTATTATACAAGTCCGGGCGTTGATTTTTTCAGGCAACTGAGCAAGGTTTTGTATAATTATGAAAAAGAGAAAAAAACAATGCAAAAATAAATCTAAGTCATGTTATTAGTTGGACTCCTTTTAAATATCTTATTTTCAACAAACACCAAAGACACTGGTTTTATAAAGTCGTATAATGGATTGCCTGTATCTATTACTATTAAGTACGCAAAATCACCCAAATACAATTTATTGGTACTGCCTGGCTATGGATTTGACGATTTGCAATGGTGTACCCAAACAACGCTTTGTGAAAAAGCAAAACGTCAAGGCTTTAATTTAATATTTATCGATGTTCAGAAGAGTCTTTACCTGAAACAGTTTTTTCCTCAAACAAATGCAATGGTCAAAAAATATCCTACTAGAACCTGGATCATGGATACTGTTGTAAAAAAAATATTTGAAAAAAAATACTTATCAAGTCAATATAAAACATTTGTTTTGGGTTTATCAACAGGCGCAAGAGGTGCTGCCCTATTGATGCTAGAAAATCCTAGCATTTTTTCTGGCGCAGCTTGTTTATCGGGCGACTATGATCCAACCTTACAAAAGGAGGATCCTCTAATGATAAAAGCACTTGGTCCTTATAATACGAACAAAGGAAATTGGTTGGGGGACAATAATATTACCCTGCGTGCAAAGGAGTTTAAACATCCAATTTTTATTGCCCATGGAATGAAGGATCAAGTGGTGCCTGTGCAACAATCTATCTCATTGAGAGATAAGCTCTTAAAAGAAAATCCAACCCTAAGGGTAAATTTTGATTTTCCTAAAAATGGCCAACATAATTATGTGTTTTGGAATTCAGAAGTAGATCAACTGCTTTCTTTTTTTAGCAGTATTCAATAAAAAGAAATCATAAACCTTTTAAAGCCCAGTCATAACAGGCTATTTATTAAATATTTATTATATTTATGATCCCCTATGATCAGTTTTTAATGATAATTCTATTTTTTGATGAAATATATTAAATGGGGCGGTGTTTTGATTACCTTAATAATAGTTGTTCTTGTTGTTAAGAACAAAACTAATTTGTTTTCCAATTCGACTGTCAAAAAGCAAATCAAAGTAGATTCAATCTCGAATGAAATTGCTGGCGTTAAAAATATTGATTCTTTAACGGTGGAAGAAATTAGAGCAAGGTATATTAATAACCCGTGCTATTTGGCATTATTAAAAGATTCAAGTTTTTGGGAAAAAGGAACTAAAGTGGGGTATAGTTATCAGGAATTGTTTAACGATTCATTACCTATCCAAAATCCTTACAGAAACCGATTTATAGTGGGTGATTTTAATTCACTTTCTTATGCTAAAAAAACCTCCGGTATTTATGAGATATACCCCAGCTTAACCACTTTAAAAGAGTTTAGTTTTATCAATAAATCAATTTTAGCACAAATTGACACCACGCTTTACTCAGAGGCAAATCTCACTAAAATTTATGCAACTGTTAGGAATCAGTATGGGAAAAAAGCAGAACCTTTTATCAATTTTATTGAGAAGGTGTGGAAATATAAAATTATTCCAATTGCAAGAGCTTATTCAATTAATAATGATCAAGTGTATGGTGTAGGTCAGGTGTTGGTAATGTGTGAAGCATGCAAAGACACTTTAAAAGTGGTGGGCAAGTTCGCCACCTCCGCAAAGCGTCAGGATTTTATGTTTGAAAAAGATGCTGAAGGCAATCAATATAAAAAAGCCTTTGAATATGCGCCTACTTATCAAAGAAGAGGCTACTATGCTGGATTAAACAGAATTACTAGTAAAAATTGGGAGTCAGAAAGGAAATATGATTCCTTGGATATTGAAAGAGATAAGGAAGTAGGTGGAGGAAACAATAGAATTACCATTTTCGATAGCAAGGTTGAATTACCTAATTTTTTATTAATGGAGCCTGATAAGTCCTATCCTAAAGCAATGCGCAGAAATGGTATTCATGAAATAGCATTGAATTACTTACCAAGAGGAATGCTGGGAACACCTAATAGCATTGGCTGTTTAAGGGTTTCAGATTTCGGTTCTAAATTTTTTAGATGGTGGACACCACAAAACACAAAGCTATTTATAGCCTATCAGGATAGCTTATACCTCATAAAGGAAAAAGCGAACCCCCTTACTTATTTGCCATTTAAAACACAAGCAGAAGGCAACAAATTTAGAAAATGGATCAACGAAAAACACCCCAGTTTTGCAAAAAGATTTGATATAAGTATAGAAGGAGATTATAAAAATGGTTTTATAATAGATGGATATTATTTTTTCAAAAACGAATACGACAAATTCAATAAATAAAATATTAAATGGGATTAAAAACAAATTGTAAAAAAATTGGCATACTTGTATTAATAGGCATTTTCATTTTGTCAAATAAGTTTTCAGCTAATGCTTTTTACAATCACTTTCAAACTGCGGATACGGTTATTGATTTAATCACCAATGATACAAGCACTAGTAACAAAAAGCCGTTAACAAAAGAACCAACTTATTTTAGCATTAATACTACTTCAAAGAAAAATTGGTTGACTACTCCGCCTCTTTCAGAAGACAGCGCAGCGAATGTGGCTAGAAAATTATTGGCAGAGAATGAGGTATTTACCGATAGCTGGTCTAGTGCCGCTGTTTTTGTTTATGAGAAAAACAGTTATAGTGATTTGCCAGAAACCATTGAAATTCCATTACTTAAAAAAGGGGAGCGCTTTCAACTTACTTGGTATGGAAATTTAAATTTTAAATATGGAATGAGATGGGGCAGAATGCATAAAGGCCTTGATTTGTTTTTGCGCACCGGCGACTCTGTAGTTGCCGCTTTTGATGGCGTTGTAAGGTATGCGCAATTTAATTCGGGCGGTTTTGGCAATTGCGTAGTGGTGAGACACACCAATGGCTTAGAAACCGTATATGCACACCTTAGTAAAATTATGGTATCTGTAAATCAATATGTACAAGGAGGTGAAACAGTTGGTTTAGGTGGCACCACTGGAAACTCTAGCGGACCACATTTGCATTTTGAAACCAGGTATAAGGACTTTCCCATTGACCCAGAAACATATTTTGACTTTAAAAACGGGAAGTTAATTTCAGATAAACTTGTTATTGATAAAAATAGTTTGTCCTCAGAAAGATATCCTTCGGGAGCTACTTCGAGTAAAAAGTATAGCAAGGGCTCAAAAGCAGGTTCTAAATCTAAATATGGAAAAAAAGGAAGTAAAAAGAATGTAAAAAAAGCGGGAAAAAAATCAACCAAGTCTGGTAGTAAAAAATCCAGTACCAATAAAAAATCAAGCAAGTCCTCGAGCAGCAAAAAAGCGAGTAGCAAAAAAGCAGGCAGCAATAAAAAATCAAAAAAGAAATAGCAATAAACAATGAAAACAAGTGGTAAATTAATTCAGCATATTGTATTAAGTTCAATCCTTCTTTTGGCAATTTCTTGTAAAGAAAACAAGGAAAAAAAGACAGTAGTAGAGGTTCAAGCAAAGCCCAAAATTCAATATGTAGTTGACACCTTTTATAACAACTACGCACAAAGAGTTGCAGCAATTGATACTATCCCGTTTAACGATATAGACGCATCTTCATTAATTAGTTTCTCCACTGAACAACGTAATAAACTTAATCAGGTTATTGAAAACAGACTAAGTTTAATTACAAGCTGGAACAAGGACAATATGGCTAGAAACAAAACAGCAGATACTAGCTTTGTGTTTTATCCTTTTTCGGGGGCCGACTTCATTCACGTTTATTACTTATACCCGAATGCGAATGAATATTTCATGTCCGCTATCGAAAAAGCAGGAAGTGTAATTGATATCAATACATTAAATAAAAACGATTTTTTTGAATACCTAAGGGACTTTGATACAGTGATGAGAGATATTTACATGAGAAGTTATTTTATTACAAAAAACATGGAAGCAGACTTTGGTAAAAAAACAAAAATCAGTGGTGTTTTACCCATTCTATTGTGGTCTGCAGCAAAAACGAATCATGATGTTTTATCGGTTAAGTATTTTATTTTAGACGATAGTGCAAATAAAAAATACGTCAACTATGATAGTCTTTCAAAAACGAGGCTAAGCGTTGAGATAAAATTATTTGATAAAACCAATCAAAAATTCCAGGTATTAAATTATTTCTGTACGGATTTGTCCAACCAGGGTTTAACTGCCAATTCAAAATCATTGCGATTTATGAAAAATTATGTTTCTAATGCTTCCAATGGTTTTGTAAAATCAGCTTCTTATTTAATGCATTATTACAATCAATTTGGTGTAATTCAAAATCTAGTGCTTTCTAAAAATAAATATTTAGTGCAAGATGATACAGGCATACCATTTTCAAGGTTTAGTGCAGAAAAATGGAATTATGAATTATTTGGAAAATATGAAAAACCCATTAAAGATTTCACAGATAGTTTGTACCAACCTAATTTGGATCGTGCATACAAAAATGAAAAATACTATAAAGGCGAATTGAAATTTTCTTTGGGATATCATTGGAATAGTAAAAATCAAAATCAAATGGTATTCATTAAAAAGTAACCTATTTACTTTTTTAAATTTGTGGCAGATACTCCCTAAATATTGTTAAAACGGCCTATTTATTGAATTCTGAATTGATTTTTTACTAAATTTAGTATCAATTCTAAGTTTAATGCCGCAAACACCTCAATCCAGCCCCTTGGGCTTGAATACCTATCAAGGCCCATGGCAAGCTCAACAAGTCAAGCACTTGTTGAACCGAACCTTGTTTGGGGCAAAGATGGCCGACATTAATTATTTTAGTACTAAAACAGTGGTACAAGCGGTGGACGAGCTTTTAAATGTACCGACCACTCAGCCTTCTCCTCCCTTAAACGATTATACTACCACGAATGTGATAGACCCAAATGTACCCCTAGGTAGTACCTGGGTAAATGACAATACAGTAGATGGGACCCTTAATTTTCATAGAATTCTTAGTTATAAAAGATGGCTTATCAGTAATTGGGTGGGACAGGAAAGAAATATTAGAGAAAAGCTAACTGTTTTTTGGAGCAACCATTTTGGTACTGAAACCGAAGCCATTGCTTATCCAACCTTAATTTACAAACATCATCAAATTCTAAGGATTAATTGTGTTGGAAATTATAAACAAATGCTGCGCACAGTCACTACCGATCCTGGGATGCTTAGGAATTTAAATGGCTACTTAAATACTAAAACTGCTCCTGATGAAAACTTTGCGCGTGAATTACAAGAACTCTATACAGTAGGAAAAGAAGGTGGTACAAAATATACCGAGGACGATGTTAAAACTGCTGCTAGGGCTTTAACTGGATGGAGACTTGATGCCAATTTTAATGCAATCTTCGATCCAGCAAGACACGATACAGCCAATAAAACATTTTCTGCATTTTACAATAATACGACCATCACAGGTAAAACGGGTGCTAATGGTGCCAACGAGACCGATGAGTTGTTGAATATGCTTTTTTTAAAAACGGAATTAGCTACAAATATTTGTCGAAAGCTTTATCGCTATTTTGTTTATTACTATATAGATAATAATGTAGAAAATAAAATTATTACGCCGCTAGCCAATGCATTCATTGCGAATAATTTTGAAATAAAACCGATATTAAAATTATTATTACAAAGCGAACATTTTTACGACACGTTGTATATAGGTTGTCAAATTAAAAGCCCAGTGGATCAGGTAACTGGTTTTTTAAGACAATATGAAATTGCTTTTCCAGATGCCATCACCAATACAGTAGATGCCTACTCCCTTTATAATAACATGTTGAATCAATTGGTTAGTATGGGTCAAAACCCAGTGGATCCGCCAAATGTAGCAGGGTGGCCGGCTTATTATCAGTCTCCCGACTACAATGAACTTTGGATCAATGCCGATACCTTACCTAAGCGTAATAAATTTACCGATTTAATGTTAGAAACGGGGTACACTAAAAACGGAAAAAAAATAATGGTGAATACCATCAATTTTGTAAAAACAATTTCAACCAATCCCGCGGATCCCAACATTTTAATAAATGATTTATTTTCTTTTTTAGTTTCTACTGAAATTTCACCAACATTAAAAACTACTTTAAAATCACAAATATTATTATCGGGTCAGGCAAGTGATTATTATTGGACCAATGCATGGAATGCCTACCTTACTGTACCCACTACCATCAACTTTAATATTGTGAATACCAGATTAAAGTCGTTATTGAAATACATCATGAATTTACCAGACTATCAACTACAATAAAATGAAAAGAAGAAATTTTATAAGAAATAGTTTGGCCTTAATGACTCCTACGCTAATTGGAGGTACGCCTATTCATGTTTTACAGGATCATCCTTTATTGGATAGTGCTACATTAGCCACTTCTGCTAACGACAAAGTTTTAGTGATTATTCAACTTAGCGGAGGTAATGATGGATTAAATACAGTCATACCAATAAGTGAATACAGTAATTATTACAAAGCAAGAACCAATATTGCTATACCTGAAAATAAAATCCTTAAGTTAACAGGCAATGATGCAACAGGGTTGCATCCTAACATGACTGGCTTACAAAATTTATTTAACGATGGTAAATTAAATATTGTGCAGTCGGTGGGCTATCCAAAACCGAATTTTTCTCATTTTAGGTCCACTGATATTTGGATGTCCGGATCGGATAGTGATGAATATTTGAACACGGGTTGGGCAGGTCGTTTATTAAATAACGAAAATCCAGGTTATCCCGACAATTACCCTACTGCGGAAAAACCCGATCCATTGGCCATTCAAATTGGTTCCTTAACTACCTTAACCTGTCAAGGCCCTACGGTAAATATGGCATTGAGTATTTCAGATCCTAGCTCCTTTTATAATTTAATTGATGGAACAGATGCCACCGTTCCGAATACCAATTCAGGATATGAATTAAGTTTTTTACGGAGCGTAGCAAAATTAACCAATCAATATACGGCCAGAATTAAAGCGGCTTCAGATAGCGTAAAACAACAGGTTACTTATCCAAATAATTATTTAGCGTCTCAATTAAAAATTGTAGCTAGGTTAATTAAAGGCGGATTACGCACTAAAGTGTATATGGTGAACTATGGTGGTTTTGATACCCATTCGGGTCAAGCCGTAGCATCTGATACAACCACTGGAGTACATGCTAATTTATTAAAAGTACTCTCTGATTCAATTGCGGCTTTTCAATCAGATATGAGCGGTTTGGAAATTGAAGACCGAGTGATAGGGATGACTTATTCTGAGTTTGGTCGCCGCATTAAATCCAATGATAGCGGTGGTACCGACCATGGTTCCGCAGCACCCTTGTTTTTATTTGGGAAAAATGTGAGAGGGGGCGTTTTTGGAAATAATCCAAACATACCAGCTACTGTAAACGTCAATGACAATGTGCCGTATCAATATGATTTTAGAACAGTGTACAATAGCATTTTACAAAATTGGTTCTGTGTTTCTGCTACTGCCCAAACAGAAATTTTGACAAAACAATATCCTACACTTCCTTTAATTAATGCAAGTGTTTGTGGAAGCAATGATAAGGATTCCACTTTTGCAAAGGAAGCACTTATTTATAATTACCCCAATCCGTTTACTAGCGTTACAAAAATTGAATTTAAAACCAAGGGTGGTCATACTTTATTACAGCTATTAGATGGATCCGGTACCATTATGAGATTGTTAGTAGAAGCCACGTATAACTATGCAGGGATGAATAGTTATAATTTATATGGCAGTGGTTTGCCTACAGGGGTATATTATTTACGTTTACAAAACGAAGATAAAATTTACGTTAAACCAATTATTAAAATGTAAAAGCCCCACAATTGTTTGCAGGGCTTTTCAATGTTTTTACCTATTGTGTAATTACAATTTCTTAAATCATATTATACCCTATAGTAGTCGGCTTTCCAATTTTGTATTGCCAGTTTAATTTCTTTGTTGGATAAATTTTCTTTTATCGCTCTATCCAATAAGGCCAAATATTCTGCATCGCTTGCAAAGCGAAGTGCAATAATTTGACTTATTGTTAATTCAGTAGGTAAGGCCTTGCCAGTCATGATATAATAACGAAGTGATTCTTCCGCCTTAATAGCACGGTCCTGTGCTTTAAGTGCAAAAACACGGGCATACCAAGCAATCAAAACAAAAATAACAGCAATTAACACAACAAGGGATGCCAAGTATTTATTTTCAGGCGTAGATTTTATTAAATAATTGATGGAACCTCCGAGTAAAGCAAATAGTAAGCCAAAAGTTACATAATGAAATCCGGGTACCATTTGTGCATGGTTTTTGAAATTTTGTTCTTGCATATAGAATGTTTTGTATAATGAAAGATAGGCAATGTCATGGAATTTGCCCATTTTTCATTTTCTCTTTTCTAAGTGTTTATTATTTAAGGAATAAGCTTCCTGGTTCCTTATATTTTTAAACCTTGTGGCTTGTATTTTGTTAACTTGCATAACTATGATAGGCCATCGTTTTCTAAATTTTATTCCCGGTGAAAATGCCAAAACAAAATTTGAGCAAATGCTGGATATATTCACGCAATTACTCAATTATACCAGCGGAGATGCAAGTGAAGCCTTAGATTGGATGAATCAATTAGACCGTACCCATAAATTTACGGATGACAATTACGGCGTGGGTGATTTTATAGAGGACCTCAAAAAAAATGGGTACTTAAAAGAAAATCCACAGGATGGAAAATTTGCCATTACGGCTAAAACCGAGCAAACCATTCGCCAAAAAAGTTTAGAAGAAATTTTCGGCAAGTTAAAAAAAGCAAAACAGGGAAATCATAGTACTACCAAAGCAGGGCCAACGGGCGACATTAATTCAGATACCCGTTCCTTTCAGTTTGGTGATTTAATGGAACAGATTGATTTTACAGAGAGTATAAAAAATGCACAAATAAATAGAGGTGCAGATGCATTTTCCATGCAGGAGGATGACTTAGTCATTAGAGAAGCCGATTTCAAAACACAAACTTCTACTGTGTTGATGATTGATATTTCGCACTCGATGATTTTATATGGTGAGGATAGAATTACGCCTGCCAAAAAAGTAGCGATGGCCTTGTGTGAGCTTATTACTAAAAAATATCCTAAAGATACGATTGACATTGTGGTGTTTGGTAATGATGCATGGCAGGTAGAAATTAAAGACCTACCTTACTTACAAGTGGGTCCCTATCATACCAATACGGTGGCTGGGCTTGAGTTAGCCATGGATATTTTGCGTAAGCGTAAAACTGCCAACAAACAAATATTTATGATTACCGATGGGAAGCCTACCTGTTTAAAAATTGGCGGTAAATATTATAAAAACAGTTTTGGGTTAGATCGCAAAGTGGTGAATCGATGTATTAATTTGGCGGGGCAGTGCAAGAAATTAAAAATTCCCATTACAACTTTTATGATTGCCTCTGATCCTTATTTACAAAAATTTGTAGAAGAATTTACCGAGATGAATAATGGCAAAGCTTATTTTGCTTCATTGGATAATTTAGGAAGTTTTATTTTTAATGATTTTGAAAGTGGCAAACGAAAAACAGTTTATTAATTATGAGTAAGAAAATAGATATACAAAAAATCCTAACCCTGGGAGATTTAAAAAAATCGGGCTACCAACCAAAGTCCATTAAAGACGAAGTAAGGGATAATTTAATTGCCAGTATTCAAAACAAAGAAAATGCCTTTGAAGGTATTTTGGGTTATGAGGATACGGTAATTCCCGATGTTGAACGTGCATTATTAAGTCGTCATAATATTTTGTTTTTGGGTTTACGTGGCCAGGCAAAAACAAGAATGGCCCGTCAAATGGTAGATCTATTGGACGAATACATTCCAATAGTAGCCGGTAGCGAAGTAAATGATGATCCATTACAACCGCTCAGCAGGTTTGCAGTGGACTTAATTGCGGAACATGGTGATAAAACGCCTATTCACTGGGTACATAAAAGCGCGCGTTATGGCGAAAAGCTAGCGACTCCGGATGTGAGTGTGTCTGATTTAATTGGAGACATTGACCCCATTAAAGCGGCTAATTTAAAATTGAGTTTTGCTGACGAAAAAGTAATTCACTATGGCATTATTCCAAGAAGCAATCGTGGCATTTTTGTAATTAATGAATTGCCCGATTTACAAGCAAGAATTCAAGTATCTCTATTTAATATTTTACAAGAAGGGGATATTCAAATTCGCGGTTTTAAGTTACGTATGCCACTAGATATTTTATTTGTATTTACTGCCAACCCTGAAGATTACACCAATCGAGGAAGTATTGTTACCCCTTTAAAAGACAGAATCGAAAGTCAAATTTTAACGCACTATCCAAAGAGCATTGAAACTTCATTAGCGATCACCGAACAGGAAGCCAATATATTACCTACTCAACAAGATAAAGTAGAAGTGAGTGATTTGGTGAAAAGATTAATTGAACAGGTTTCTTTTGAAGCGAGGACCAATGAGTTTGTTGACAAAAAAAGTGGAGTGAGTGCACGTCTAACCATTGCTGCCTATGAGGCTGCAGTGAGTAGCGCAGAACGAAGAGCCATTATTCACAATGAAAAACATACCCAAATTTGGATCAGTGATTTGTCTGGAATTATTCCAGCCATCACTGGAAAAATTGAATTGGTTTATGAAGGAGAGCAAGAGGGTCCTTATGAAGTAGCATTGAATTTGTTAAATAAGTCCATTCGCACTTTATTTGTTTCTTACTTTCCAAATCCAGATGACATTAAAAAGAAGAAAGTAGTCAAAAAATCGGCTGCTCAAAATGCCCCCACTGCGCAACCTGAAAACCCCTATGCGTTAATTACAAAATGGTTTGATGATGGAAATTATTTGGATTTATTATTGGACATGAAAGACGCCGATAAAATAATAGCATTATATAAGGTAGATGGATTGTTTGGTATCGTTAAAAAGCATTTTCCGCAAGCCAATGAAAAACAAACTGCTTTATTAATGGAGTTTGTATTACATGGCTTATCGGCTTATTCTTTGATTAGTAAAAAGATGATTGATGGGAAAATTGAATTCAAGGACTTAATGGGAAGTATGATGAACCTAGGCACTATGAATTTTGAGGAGGAGGATTTCAATGATTATGGATAAATCATTGATTATCAATTAAGTTATATCAAAAAGGCCAGTTGTAAACTGGCCTTTTTTTGGCTTATAGCGGATAAAACCCTATTTTTGCTTCATCATCAAGAACCCTTTAGTGGGTACCAACCGAGAGAGTTTAACTCCGCGGTGGTAAAATAGATGAGGTCATCACGCCAAAATAAAATAAACTATGTTTCTACAACATCATTCCTCCGCTACTTCCACTCCAAGCCTTTCTTCCAACACCACAAAGCAAACTGAAGATTTTGAATTATTGATACATAATAAATCTATCGATAAAATAGTAGGTCAACTTCGTTTTACTTACTTGCAACAAAATTTTGAAGCCAGTATCTTAATTACCAATGCTTCTATACAAGTAAAATCATTGTATCCATTTGCGGGTATTTCAGCATCAGCAACCTCATTATCATCTCTTTCCCCCAATGGGTATTTACAAAAAGGGGCACTAACCGCAGAAGGCCGCCAACAAATTGTATGGCTAATGCTTGACATTATTCACTTGTATAATTTATTGCGCTTTAAGCCTGGTGCTTTTATGGAGATATACCGCGCTTCATTTGCGGATGCCAAAAAATTAAATCCGGAATTGGTATTTGGTCAAATTCCACTTGACACAAAACAGGCTATTTTAATTGCAAAATCACTTGTGCAAGCTATGCGCTTAAAGCATAAGTATGTATTTAGTAATCCATTGGATTTATTGGCAAGTTTTCAAAAAATAATTGCCCATTATCCGCAACAATTTTTAGCACCTAAATCTAATTTAGCCAAACTGTCTCCTGTACTTTCCTAATGAACAAATTATTTTTTATTCCTTTTATGTAAAAGGCAGTTTATTTTGAAAAGTTATCGCATCATTTTCTTTAACTTACTTCAAAATTAAAACTATGCGTAAACTGCTTTTTATTTGTTTGTTTATTGTGCTAAGCTTTGTTAATAGCAAGGCGCAGTCAATACCTTCTCCTAAAGACCATTTTGGATTTAATATTGGAGACAACTATCATTTAGCAACTTATACTCAAACAGAGTCCTATTTTAAAAAAATAGCTGCAGCTTCCAATAAAGTAAAATTGCAAGTGATTGGCAAAACCGAAGAAGGAAGAAACCAATACATGCTTATCGTTTCTGATCCAAGTAATATTAGACAATTAGAAAAATATAAATCAATTTCCCAAAAATTAGCAAGAGCCGAAAACTTATCCAATGAAGAGGCAAAGCAATTGGCACAGGATGGAAAATCGGTGGTGTGGATTGATGGCGGTTTACATGCAACAGAAGTGGTAGGCGCACATCAGTTAATTCAAACTATTTATACAGTAATCACAAGAGAGGATGAGGAAACAAAACGCATTTTAAAAAATACCATTATTTTATTTGTACATGCCAATCCCGATGGGCAAGAGTTGGTTTCCAATTGGTATATGCGTAATCCCGATACTTTAAAAAGAAGTACGAATGCATTGCCTAGATTGTATCAAAAATACATTGGCCACGATAACAATCGTGACTTTTTTATGATGAACATGAGTGAGTCAAAGAACATGAGCCGTCAACAATACATTGAGTGGATGCCTCAAATTTTATACAATCACCACCAAACAGGACCAGCAGGAACGGTGGTCGCAGGGCCGCCCTACCGAGATCCATTTAACTATGTTTATAATCCATTATTGATAACAAGTTTAGATGCAATGGGTGCTGCCATGAGCAGTCGTTTAAATGCCGAACAAAAACCAGGATACACTATGAAGGGTGGATCGGTTTATTCAACATGGTGGAATGGAGGTTTAAGAACAACTGCCTACTATCATAATATTGTTGGTATATTAACTGAAATTATTGGAAGTCCTACGCCCATGACGATTCCATTGGTGCCTCAGCGTTTAATTCCCAATAGCGGTTTGCCTTATCCAATTGAACCACAAAAATGGTATTTTAAAAATTCAATTGATTATTCTATCTCTTTAAATTATGCTGTTTTAAACTACGCAGCAAGGTATAAGGACGAAGTGTTGTTGAATATGTATAAAATGGGTAAGGCTGCTATTGAATCAGGCAACAAAGACAATTGGACACTTTCGCCCAATAAAGTAGAAATGTTGAATGAACAATTAAAGACGGAGAAAAGAGATATAAAAGTAGATAGCATTGCGTATCAAAATTTTTCAAAAATTTATAAGGCGCCTAATTTAAGAGACCCACGTGGTTATATTATTCCTGCAAATCAAAGTTCAAGTGCTATTGCCTTTGTTAATATTTTAATTCAAAGTGGTATTAAAGTACATAAAGCAACAAGTGACTTTGTAGTGAATGGAAAAAATTATGAAGCGGGTTCTTATGTTGTAAGAACCAGTCAAGCATTTAGACCGCATGTATTAGATATGTTTGATCCGCAGGATCATCCGAATGACTTTTTATATCCAGGTGGACCACCTGTACGCCCTTATGATGCAGCAGGTTGGACCCCAGCATATACAATGGGCGTAACCTTTGATAGAATCCTTGATGATTTTAATGGTCCATTTGAAACCATTGCTTATGGACAAATTCAATTGCCAAAAACTGCAGTTGTCTTATCACCAAATAGTACAAATAAATTGTATGCTATCAAATCCGAGGACAATAACAGTTTTATTTTGGTAAATGATTTATTGAAAGCAGGCAAAGCTGTTTATAAAAATAAAGATGGATTTTATTTTGAAGCAGCTGATGCCACAAAAGATAAAGAAAGCATTGCGAAGGCTGGAATTTCAGCGGTTACTGTTGACAATATACCGTCGGACGCAATCAAAATGGATAAATTAAAAATTGGATTATGGGATCGTTATGGTGGTTCAATGCCTTCTGGCTGGGTAAGATGGATTTTTGAACAACATCATTTTGATTTTAATTTAATCTATGCTAAAGAAATTAATGCCGGAAATTTAAAAGACAAGTTTGATGTGATTGTATTTGTGGATGGCGCCATTCCTCCATTAGGTGCAGGCGCTCCCTCCCCTTATGAGGAGAAAGAACCTAACCTAGATGAAATACCAGCAACTTATCATCCAATGCTTGGAAAAATAACAGCAGATAAATCCATTCCAGCATTGAAAGCATTTATCGAACAAGGCGGTAACATTGTTACCATTGGTTCAAGTGCGAACCTAGCGTATCACTTAGAACTTCCTGTAAAAAATGCCATCGTAGAAATGAATAATGGAAAAGAGCGCACATTGCCAGGCGAGAAATTTTATATTCCAGGAAGTATTTTGCAGGTAGCAGTTGCACCTGAGGTAAAAGCAAATTGGGGAATGAAAAACAAGGCCGATGTTTATTTTAACAACAGTCCTGTATTTAGAGTACAACCTGATGCGATTGCCAATGGGAAAATTTTACCACTTGCATGGTTTGCTTCTGAAAAGACATTAAGAAGTGGTTGGGCATTTGGTCAAGCATATCTTCAAGACGGCGTAGCGGCTTTTGAAGCTAAAATTGGTAAAGGAAAATTATTTGTATATGGACCTGAAATTACTTTCCGAGGTCAAACACATAGCACTTACAAAATGTTATTTAATCAGTTGTATAAGTAGTTTATTCATATTTCAATTTTAAAAAAGGCGAATCAAAATTTTGATTCGCCTTTTTTAAATAAATAAAAATATTTCAAGTTGGCACTTGCATAACTTGTATGTTGTACTTTTATGAAAATATTTTTTGATGAGCGAATATTGTTATGCTAATAAGCAAATTAGGTTGATTAGTGAAGCAGGAGTGCCAGTGACCGATTTGTTGGTACAACGTGGTTATGGAATTTTTGATTTTTTAAGAGTTGCCAAAGACAAGCCATTGTTTATAGAAGATCATTTAGATCGTTTTTTTCATTCGGCTGAAGTGATGCGATTAACCATACCTGAAACTAGGGAAGAGATAAAGCAAATTGTAGCCACCCTAATTCAAAAAAATAATTTTGACTATTCCGGCATTCGAATGATTATTGCAGGTGGTGATGCAGCGGATGGTTATACCATTGAGCATCCTCACTTAATTGTAATACAAGCCCCATTGGCTGAACCCACCGAGGAATTGCCCACCACAGGTATTAAGTTAGCCACTTATTCCTACCAACGTCAATTACCAGCTGTCAAGACCACAGATTATTTAATGGCCATTTGGTTACAAGCTTGGATGAAAGAGCAGGGTGCAGATGATATTTTATACCACAATAATGGATCCATTAGAGAATGTCCAAGGTCCAATTTTTTTCTTTTAACCCAAGAAGGGGTTCTTGTAACAGCGAAAGAGCAAATGTTAAATGGTATAACCAGGAAAAACATAATTAAAATCTGCGAAACCCATCATATTCCCTTCGAAGTCCGTGAACTAACTATTGAAGAGCTTAAAAATGCCAAAGAAGCCTTTATCACCAGTTCGACCAAGCGCATCATTCCTGTGCATCAAATTGACGCTATTTTACTACAGCCCCAATACGAGGATTCAATAGCCCGAAAAATATATGATTGGCTAAAAAAGATGGAATAACGTTTAATCATTTAGACATTATTTACTTATGTTTATGTATATCTAATTGATTAATAATTAATTATAATTCAAATAGTATAAAATATATATCTACAAAAATATAAAAAACAATATACTATATAAATAAAAATTAAATAATATATTATTGCATAACTGCCATTTTTTTGGCTATTTATTTTAGTTAATTATTTGTTAACCAAATCTATGGTTTATTAACAAGTTTTAGTTTAATTTCGCACTTTATACATCATAAATAAATACCTTACAAAATGAAAAGTGTTTTAAAACAAACTTTGTCTTTGTTGTTGGTTATTTTAGTATCTATTATTAAAGTAAACGCACAAGAAACAACAGCCGAGATTCAAGGTTTAATCACTGTAGGAAATGCGGGTGTTGCAGGTGCTAATATTTCTGCAATTCATACGCCAACAGGAACTAAGTATGTTACTACCAGCCGTGCTGATGGTAGATATAACTTAACCAACTTAAAAATTGGTGGTCCATATACTTTGGAAGTTACCTATGTTGGAATGAAAACCGAAAAGCAAGATGACATCACCTTGTTATTAGGTCAAACTTTCAAAGCAAATTTTAGCTTAGTAGATAACAACAGTAACTTAAAAGAAGTGGTTGTTACTTCAACAAAGCAGGACAAAATTTTCAATAACGCACGTACAGGTTCTCAAGAAACTTTTAACAGAAACCAAATCGTAAGTATGCCTACGGTTTCTCGTTCTTATAAGGACATCATCAAATTAACGCCTACTTACAACAACGGTTCTTTCGGTGGTCAAAGTAGTCAGTTAAACAATATCACTATTGATGGTGCTAACTTCAATAACTCATTTGGTTTATCAGGAGATATTGGTGGACAAACAGGACAAAACGCAGTTTCATTAGATGCCCTTGAGCAAATTCAAGTAAACACTTCTCCATTTGATGTTAAGAATGGTGGTTTCGTTGGAGGTGGTGTAAACTCAGTTACAAGAAGTGGTTCTAATACTTATCAAGGATCAGTTTATCAATACTTTAAAAGTAAAGAGTGGCAAGGATATGAAGTAAATTCTCCATTTACTATTAAAGTTCCAAAGCAAGATTATAGTTTTGATTTAAAAGGTTTCACTGCTAGCGGTGCGATCATCAAGAATAAATTATTCTTGTTTGTAAACGGTGAACAAGAGTCTAATACTTCACCTGGTACAACTTGGTTAGCTTCCTCTGCAACTAATCCTGCAAATGGAACTACTTATTCTGCTGCTAATAGAGATTCATTGGAAAAATTAGCCAACTTCCTTAAGTCAAAATATAATTACGATCCAGGTCCTTATGAAGGATACTCTTATGTGTCTTCTTCAAAGCGTTTGGCAATTAAATTAGACTGGACGATTGATGCCAACAACACATTTACGTTTAAGTACAATATGTTAAGATCATCTGATCAAAAGCCAGCTTCTAATAGTGGATCAATAAGCAGTTCTATTGGTAGAGCTTCTGGAGTTTATGGTATGCCATTTTTCGGTGCTGGATATCAAATTAACAACAATGCCGATGTATTCATTGCTGAGTTAAATACAAAACTTAGCAATAGAATGAGTAATAAATTACAAGTTGGTTATTCTTCTTTAAGAGATTTTAGAAGTGCCTTATCTTCTAATCCAGACTTCCCAATGGTGGATATCTTAGATGGTAATAGCCAACCTTTCACATCATTTGGACATGAGTTATTTACTTATGGTAACAAATTAAATACCGATGTGTATCAATTAAATGATAATTTAACGATTTATGCTGGTAAGCACGAAATTACCCTTGGTACACAAACATCATTTAAAAAATACTTAAATGGTTTCTCTCCTGACTACCAAGGAGTTTATCGTTTTTCTTCTTTAAATGACTTTATTAATTCTGCCAATGGTGTAGGTACAAGGTCGGTTCAATATAGACTTTCTTATACTTTAGGTGGTGGCGCATTCCCATTAGTAGGTCCAAAATCTTTCGAGTCTGGTGTTTACATTCAAGATAAATACAGAGCTACTGATAAATTTACTTTGACTTATGGTGTTCGTTTTGATTACACTAAATTCTACAACACTTTCTTATACAACCCAGTTGTAGATACCTTAAGTAGATTCTATGATTTCACACGTGCAAATACAGGTGCTGCTCCAAATGCTGCAGTACAAATTTCACCAAGAGTAGGATTTAACTATGATGTATATGGTGATCAAAGCTTACAGCTTCGTGGTGGTGCCGGTTTATTCCAAGGTGCACCTCCTTTTGTATGGATTTCAAACCAAGCGTCTAACTCAGGTATGGCCTTGTTTGGTTCATTTACCAACAATGCTCCTAACGGTAACGTGTTTAGCCCAGACGTAAACGCATACAGACCAGCGATTACTGGAGGTTTAAGCCGTTCATATAATATCAACGTGACAGATCCTAATTACAAATTCCCTCAAGTGTTTAGATCAACATTTGCTGCGGATAAAAAATTAGGTAAAGGTTGGATTTTCACAGCAGAAGGAACTTATACTAAGCAATTGAATGCTTCTGTATTCCAAAACATTGCTTTACCTTCTAGAACATTGACAAGATTATCAGATGGTCGTTGGAGATTCCCTTACCAAACTTCATTCCCTTGGGGTGGAACACAAATGGGCGGAACAACACCTTCTTCTGTAACCAATCCTCAAATCCAAAATGCAATTTACATGACCAATAATAGTGCTGGTTATGCATGGACAGGAACATTACAAATTCAAAAAATTACCAAAGCCTTTGTCTTCACTGCTGCTTACACAAGACAAGAAGCAAAAGATGCTGCTGTAAGTGGATCAACTGCTGCAACCATGTGGGGTTCAAAAGCAATGTCTGATAATCCAAACTACTTTACTATTGGTAATTCTAATAACTACATGCCTCACAGAATTGTGGCAAGTGTTATTTATAAGAGAGACTTTATCAAAGGTCAAACAACTTCAATTGGTTTAGTATATGAAGGAGCTCCTAACTATGCTACTTCTTACACTGTTTCGTCAGCATCTTCAGCTACTGAAAGTATCAACGGAGATGGTAACTCTTCCAATGACTTAATGTTTGTTCCTGCTACTCAATCTCAAATTAAGTTAGTGAACGCTAGCGGTGGTGACACAAGAACTCAAACAGAGTTATGGAATCAATTATCTGCGTTTATTGCAAACAATCCTTATTTATTTAGCCGTAGAGGTCAATTTGCTGAAAGAAATGGATATGTATTGCCTTGGACACATAAGTTAGACTTAAACTTTACACAAGATGTTACATTTACAACTGGTAAAGAAAAGCATACCTTACGTTTCACTGCTGATATCTACAACTTCACTAATTTATTGAACAAGGATTGGGGTGTATTTTATGTTCCAACAACCACTTCTCCATTGGTTTACCAAAGAATGGATACAGATGGTAGAACACCAATTTACACATTCCCTTACTTAGATGCGGTAAATAAAGTACCTTTTACAAGAGCACACAGACCAAGTGCTGGCTTAGCTTCTCGTTACCAAATTCAAATTGGTGTTAGATACTTATTTAACTAGTATTTAAACTAAAGATATACAAAAGCCCCTCTATTGGAGGGGCTTTTTTTATGTTCCTAATGAATAAACAATTTAGTTGAAGATGGAATAACAATTATAAAATTGATAATTTTTTAACCCGCATATTTTTAAACCTTACAACATCCCCGTGCCCTAAAAAGCCTATATGACCCGTTTTATTGAATAAGCCAGGATGTGCTTTATGATCCATTGTGCCATTTTTTGAAGCGGTTGCATAATCTCCATCTACTATGACTGTTCCATTTAAGGTTACTTTTATCTTAGTGCCTTTCACCATTATTTCCTCGTTATTCCATTCTCCTATTGGCCTTAAATAACCTCTTTTTGCTGGGATTACTCCGTAAACAGAGCCATGGTATTGATAGGGCGCTAAGGTAGCATACATGGGATGTTCATTGTCTAATACCTGTACTTCTATACCTGCATATGCTGCATCACCTTCAAGTGGAGCGTGAATGCCAATGCCATTATTGGCTCCTGGTGTTAATTGAAAATCAAATCGATAAATGAAATCGCTGAAGGTTTCCTTGGTATATAAATTTCCTCCCGATCCCTTTTCAGGATTCACTACTAATGCACCGTCTTTTATCAAATAACCTCCTGTATTGCCTATCCATTCATTTATATTTTTTCCATCAAACAATGAAGTGAAGCCTTCCTTAACTTCTGCTTCACTTAAACCCACTGCTTCGGTAGGGGGCAGTTCCCTTATATAAATATTTCGATAAGAAACAAATGTACCATGTGCTTGTAATTCAATTTGCTCCTTTAGGAAAATAGGCATTGTGCGATCCCAGTAATTTTCTAATGGAATTTGATCTGTCACCAATACGCCATTTAAATAAACGGTTACTTTATCCCCTTTCATGATAATATGAAACGTATTCCATTCACCTACTTTATTATCTGCCACCACCAATGGAGTACTTTTATTTTTTTGATTATTGTATAGTCCTCCACTTCCTACTTGGGCTCCCACTTCCCTTCGACTAGTATCCCAAATTTGAACCTGAGGGGTCCCTCTTAAATAAATTCCTGCATCTCCTTTTTCTTGTATACGCCAATCCACAAACATTTCTATATCACCATATTGTTTTATAGTAGCTAAATTTTCACCATTACTATTACCAGTGAAATTTAATAATCCGTCTTTTACTACCCAGTCTGCGCGCATTTTAATATCTGCCTTTATTTGTGCAGCTTTTAATGCAGTATCATTCATTTTGCTTCTTGCAATTGGGTTGGCAACCAATCCTTTCCAACCTGTTAAATCCTTCCCATTAAAAAGAGAGACAAAACCATAATCATAGGGCATCATTTTTAAATGTGCTTTTAATGCAGGAACCAGTATAGCACTGTCTTCCCCATGAATAAGTGGTAAGGCTTTTTCCAATGTATTACGTACATCGGCACCATAAATACTTGCATCATTCATTGCTAATTTACTAATCACCAATGCAGCATTTTCCTTTACCTCCTCATCGTCTAAAAATTTAGATACAAACATAAATGTGGTTATCCCCTTTAGCATGCTGGCTTCCCAAATAATATTTTTCTTTTCAATAGGGTTAAGTGGTTTTTCCGCTATTTTTTGTAATTCTAGTAATAATTGAGCTGGTTGGATAGCAAAGCCCTCCACATTTGTGAAAGGAAGTGGCGAAGACAATCCATTAAGCTTAGGGATTAAGTAGCTATTGCCATTTAATAATTTTAATTCTTCTTCCAATAAAATTTTTGCATATTCCGATTTCGCTTTTGTTAATTGCTTCGCTAAAAGGGAAAGAAATATTGCTTTCTTTTTTTCATCTAAGGATACTTTATTTACATAAGCATGCAATGCATACGTAAATTTTGTTTGCTGAGCAGTATCTTCTACCACTCTAAAAAATAGATCCCAGTCTGTTTTCCCCCAAGCATCCATACTTTCTAGTGCAGCACTGGCTTCTGCGCTTTGTTCGTATGGAAAGGCCCTTAATACTTGATTGACATTCCAATTTTTAACAAAGTCCGCATTGAATTTTTTAAGTAATTTATCAAATTCTTTTTTAGTTACTTTTTTGTCTCCCCAATTATACAATTCGGCATCCTTTTGAATTTTTCTTGCTTGACAAGAAGCTATACCTAATGCAATAATAAATAGTACAAGTATCTTTTTCATAATCTGTAATTTTTGTCTTAGTATTTTAAATGGTCCATGGCCCTCGCATGGTTGGATTTACTAAGAAGTTCGCCGCTGTATCATTGATAAATTCTTCTTTAATTGGATCAAAATTAAGTGTGCGACCCAACTGCAATGCAATTTTGCCCATATTAATAAGGGTACATGATTTAAAACCATTTTGCTCATTCAGTGCAAAAGGAGTTCTGTATTTTATACTGTCTAAAAAATTGGTTACTTGGGGCGCCGGATCTGGCATCATGGCTAATTTTTCCTTTAAATTAGGGATGGTGGATTTAAAACCTGCAAACAATTTTCCATTAGGCCCTTCAATATAAGCCGCATTAGGATCCTTGTCTTCTCCATCTAAAATAATTTTACACCCGTCCGCATAGGTATAAGTTATTTTTCTAAATGTGCCGCAAGCATCCGGATGTTGTTGTGCTGCATCTACTTCTACTTTAATTGGACTCGTACCATCTTTTCCTAAAAAATATTGAATAGGATCTAAATAATGTTGTCCCATATCCCCCAATCCACCTCCATCATAATCCCAATACCCTCTAAATGTTTGATGGGTTCGATGTGCGTTATAAGGCTTATAGGGAGCAGGTCCTAACCAACGGTCATAATCCAAATGAGTTGGAACAGCTTGTGCAGGCAAATTGGTTTTTCCCATCCAATAAAATTTCCAATCAAATCCTGTGGTTTTACTAACTGTAACGGTGAGTGGCCATCCCAATAAACCACTTTCTACTAATTTTTTGATAGGTTTTACAGTGGTGTTCATGCCATAAAAATTATCTTCAAATCGAAACCAGGTATTCAACCTAAACATGCGTCCATATTGTTGCACGGCTTCTCTTACCGCCTTGCCTTCTCCAATTGTTCTGGTCATAGGCTTCTCGCACCAAATATCTTTGCCTGCTTTGGCTGCATCAACAGCCATAATACCATGCCAATGGGGAGGGGTAGCAATATGGACAATATCTACTTCGGGTAAATGAACTAATTCAAGATGATCATGAAATGTTTTTACACCACCTCCAATACTATTGGCTACTTCACTCAAATGATTTTTGTCCACATCACAAATAGCAACCACCCTGGTCCCTGCATAAGGAACATGTGTTCTACCCATGCCACCCACTCCAATAATGCCTTTGGTGAGTTGATCACTAGGAGCTAAAAAACCTCTTCCTAAAACATGTCTTGGTACGATGGTAAATCCAGCAAAAATAGTAGCAGTGTTTTTTATAAACTTTCTTCTACTATGGTTTTTTGTATCCATATATTTTATTTGATAGATATGATTATACTCTTTTTCACTTCCTTAAATTTATTCATTTTAGTTTACATTTGAATAGTTTGAATCCAGAAGCATATTAAATTGATCATTATGAGCGAAATGCATTTACATTTAGAAGAGCATATGAAAAGTACTGACCTACTTTCAGATATTGTTATAGGCATGAGTGATGGACTTACGGTTCCCTTTGCACTAGCCGCTGGTTTAAGTGGGGCTGTAGAAGGGCATGTCAACTTAATTTGGATTGCAGGCATTGCAGAAGTGGCAGCAGGTAGTATTGCCATGGGGCTTGGTGGTTATTTAGCAGGGAAAACAGAGCAGGATCATTATAAAAGTGAGTTGAAAAAAGAGTTTTGGGAAATTGAACACAAAAAAGAAGTAGAGATTCAGGAAGTTAGAGCTGTTTTTTTAGGATGGGGTTTATCAAAGACTACCGCCGAAGAAGCGACGCAGGAAATAATTAAAGACAAACAGCGCTGGGTTGATTTTATGATGAAATTTGAATTAGGCCTTGAATCCCCCGATCCCCAACGCGCGCGCAAAAGTGCAATGAATATTGGCCTTAGTTATGTAGTAGGTGGGCTTATCCCTCTTACCCCCTATTTTTTTGTTACAGATGCGCTGAAGGGTTTAGCCATATCAGCCGCCATTACACTGGTTTGCTTATATGTATTTGGCTATTTTAAAAGTAAGATAACCGGAATCAATCCATGGTGGGGTGGACTTAAAGTTATGTTTATTGGTGCAATTGCTGCCGCTACTGCATTTGCCATTGCTAGATTAATTCAAGCATAGCATTCACATGTGTAAAACGGTTTTTAATTTATTTAGTTTTTATTTCTAATGGCTATGCCTTTTCTGGCGCCATTATGCACTCCATTTTCTATAGTCATAGCACCATTTACAAAAACATATTTGAACCCTTTTGAAAATTGATGTGGATTGTCAAAAGTGGCCATGTCAATGACTTCGTTTTCATCAAATACAACTAGGTCGGCAATATATCCTTCTTGTATTAAGCCTCTTTGTTTTAAATTAAATTTATTCGCGGGTAGGGAAGTCATTCTTCGAATGGCTTCTTCCCAACTCATCACTTTTTCTTCTCTCACATATTTTCCCAACACCCTTGCATTGGTTCCATAGGCGCGGGGATGGGGCCTGTTTTGACCTACTACTGCAATACCTGCATCACTAGCGGCCATATTAAAAGGGTAAGCCATTATATTTTTTACATCATTGTCACCCATACCATGATACACCATTTGAGCGCCCCCTTTTTCAATCATTTGTACGATAGTTTCCGCTTCAAAAATGGCCTCGTCTTTATTTCCTCTTAATGCATTTATCTCTCTAATATTTTTACCATTATAAGTACTATCTGCTTTAAAATTGGCAACATAAGCATAATCAAAATGAGTAAGCCCTCTGCGTTTTATCATATCCATGCTATGTGCTTTTACTTTTGCGCGTATGGATGGATTCTTTAAACGCTTTAATATAGAGTCTTGTCCGTCTGCTAAAACCCAGTCAGGCAATAAAATACCTAGGTTGGTGCTACTTGCAGTATAAGGATATTGATCAATGGTTACATCAATGCCTTCTTTTCTTGCAGCAATCACTAGGTTCAGGGTTTCATTGCTTCTGCCCCAGTTATTTTGTCCATTTACTTTAAAATGAGAAATTTCTACTGGTAGTTTTGCTTCTCTTCCAATAGCAATAGCTTCATTTACCGCTTCAGCGACATTGTCTTCTTCATTTCGAATATGTGATGCATATACGCCCCCATTACTACTAATTACTTTTGCCAATCGTACCACTTCCTCGGTGGGCGCATAAGTGCCTGGTATATAAATTAAACCAGTGGACATGCCAACAGCGCCTTCCTGCATTGCTTTCGCAGCAATGAATTCCATTTTTTGCAATTCTTGTTCAGTTGCATGTCTATTAGCCGAACCCATTACTTGTTTACGAATACTATTATGTCCAATTAAAGCTGCTACATTAATGGAAATACCTAAAGAGTCAATATAATTAAAGTAGGATTTCATATTGTCTGAGGAGCCGCCACAGTTACCCGTCACTACTGTGGTCACCCCATCATATATAAAATTAGTTGCCAAAGGATTTCTTGCTTCGCCTCCTTCTATATGGGCATGAACATCAATAAAACCAGGTGCTACAATTAAACCCTTCGCATCCACTTCTTTTGTTGCTTTCCAATTTTTTAAATTACCTATTGCAGCAATTTTATTATTCACTATAGCAACATCTTTTAACTGCCAATTATTGCCTGTGCCATCCATTATTTTTCCATTGCGAATAATATAATCTGCATTTTGTCCAAATGCAATATGACTTGTGATGATTGCCAATAAAACTAAAGTGTATTTCATACGAGTGAGTTGTGTTATAAATGTACAAATTCCAAATTATATATATAAAAATTATAAAGGACCCTTTATTTTATAAAATCATAAATAGCATTGGCCACTTTATCAGGGGCTTCCTCGTTGGGCACATGACCTACTTTGTCGAAAATAACAAGTTGGCTATTTTTTATATCCTGCTTGAAATTGTAGGCGTTTTCAACATGAATTAATCCATCTTCTTTACCCCATAAAATAAGGGTTGGCGTTTCAATTGTTTTGATGAGTGCTGTATTTTGGGTAAAAGGATGTTTGAATAATGACAATGCCGCTTTTCTATTACCAGCACAAAGCAATAGTTCATGGTACCTAGTTACGGTGCTTTCCTCAATTAAACTTTGGTCATAATATACCCCTTCAATACTTTTTTGGATCAAGGACTTTGGGGTAATAAATAATAATAGATTATTGATCACCGGCATTTGTGCAATTTTAAATCCCAAAGAACCTTTCTCGTTTTTTTTAGGATAACCAGTGGCATCTATCAAAATAAGTTTGCTTACTTTTTGTGGCAAGGTGATTGCATAATGCCATGCGATTCCCCCTCCTAATGAATTGCCACCAATAATACATTTGTTCACCTTTAGCTTAATTAAAAGCGAATCAATTACTTGGGTATAGTTGTCATAGGAATAACTGTTTTCCAAATTAGGACCTGTTAATCCAAAAGCAGGCATGTCCAAGCTAATTACGCGCTTATTTCCATGCTGTGCATCATTTAAAATGGTAGTTACTTTTTCCCAGGTATGCAGGGAGGACGAAGTGCCATGTATCAGTACAAGTGGAATACTATCCTTTGGATTGCCTTCATCTCTGAAATGCACTTGCATCCCCATGATGGGCATAAATTTTGAGTTACCTGTTGCATATTTTTTAATCATGAGCTCCTTTGGTAAATCTTTTTGTGCAAAAACCGAAAAGGCAAGAAGGACAATGATTAACAAGGAACTCAATCCGTACTTAAGAATAGATTTTATTTTTCGCTTTGTATTTGACATAAAAAAATACAGCCTGTTTGTAGGCTGTATTAAAGTTATTGAATTTGTTTGATTACCATTTTTCTAAGCCTAATATTTATTACCTAAATTTTCCATCATTTACTTTGTTTAAATACAACTTTATGGTTGAGTAAATAAACGCGCTATTTTATGTACTTCCTGAATGGGATCATGCTCATTTCGGTTGGTTAAAATAATAATCATTAATTTTTGTTCTGGAAATAAGCCAGCAGAATTCCTAAAGCCAATACTACTTCCATCATGATAGGGATGTGTAATATTTGCAAAATCTTCAACATGCCATCCATAGCCATAATCAACAATCGTTCCATTGTTTAATTTTGTTCTTGACCATGCCCTATTTTGCATTTCAGGTTTTATTAATTTATAAGACCAAATTGCTTTAATCCATTTAGCATATTCTTCCACATTGGTATAAATACCTCCATCCCCCAATACCGCGCTTGTTGCACTTTGATCGGTTTGCGTCCAGGTTCCATTTGAATAACTATGACCATAAGCTCTATTCACCACGGTTGATTTTCCTTCTTCGAAAGCAACAGTGGTTTTCATTCCTAATTTTTTAAATATATTTTCTTTTACAAATTGTGCAAAAGGAAT
The DNA here is from genome assembly GCA_947457075.1 of Bacteroidota bacterium. Lineage (GTDB taxonomy): Bacteria > Bacteroidota > Bacteroidia > Chitinophagales > Chitinophagaceae > Sediminibacterium. The sequence continues at coordinate 118,646 of CANGUG010000001.1, read as the reverse complement.
GCCGCTTACTTGTTCTACGATTAAAGAAAGAATTGAATAGCCGGTATTGCTGTATTTATATTTTGTACCCGAAGGGAAATATAGGGAGTCCGTCATATACATTAGCTGTATACAATTGGTATCATGTAATTGTACTATTTGGTTTGCTGGCATTAAATCTTCGTAATCGATTAATCCGGAAGTATGCGTTAGTAAATCTTTAATCGTAATATTTTTCCCATAGTCCGGGAAACTAGTAAAGAATTTTTGTATAGAATCATTTAGGGATAACTTCCCTCTTTTTTCCAACAACAAAATAGACATTGCAGTAAACTGCTTTGTGATAGAGGCGAGCCTGAAATTAGTATTGGTCTGTATGGCTTCGTTTGTATTGATATTTGCAATGCCATATCCTTTTTTAAATACCACTTTGTTTTTTTGCAGTACCAATACACTTGCTCCTGGATCATTGGAACCATTGTATTTGCTCATTATGGAATCAATAGCTTTTGCAATATCCTTTTTAGATTGCCCCTTCGCATACAATCCAAATAATAATATAAAAATGCCGAGTAATACTTTTTTCATAATGAATAGTTAGCAGTGATAGCAAGTATAAATTTAAAGTTTTTATCTTTAATTTAATACACCTGAAAAGTAATATCTTTAATTGGTAAAATAAACATTATGCAATTTAATAGACGAAAATTTATCAGCCTTTCAGCAATGACTGCTGCTGCTTTGCCATTAAGTGGTCGCCTCAGTGCCCAACCTAATACCAACAGTGCAATTATTGGTGACTTTAAGGATAAAATTATTCCAATTTCCGTACAAGAACGTAAAGATAGAATTGCAAAAGCGCAGTCCTTAATGCAAAAAGAAAAAATGGACGCCATTTTCTTAGAAGGCACTACGTCCTGCTTTTATTTTACTGGCATGAAATGGGGTCAAAGTGAACGACCTTTTGGTGTAGTGATTCCTGCAAAAGGGTCGCTGGTCTATATTTGTCCAAAATTTGAAGAAGACAGGGCTAAGGAGTTAATTAATACAGAATTTGGTACGGAGATTCGTTGTTGGGAGGAACATGAAAGTCCCTATGCATTAATAGTGGGTGCAGTTAAAGATAGGGGCGTTCGATATCGAAAAATTGGAATGGAAGAACGAGTGCGCTTTTTCATTGCCCATGGGGTTAAAAAAGAAGCTGCTGGATTTGAAATAGTAGATGCAACACCTATTACGGCAGGATGCCGAATGATTAAGAGCAAAGCAGAAATTGCTTTAATGCAAATTGCCAACGATGTAACTATTGAAGCCTATAAAATGGCTTTACCTAGTATTCGACCAGGTATGTCACAAAATGAATTAAGTGCGAATATTAGTAGTGCATTTAGAAAATTAGGATATACGGGTGGTGCAATGGTGATAGTAGGTAAATATTCGGCATTACCTCATGGTAGTATTGCTCCACAAACCATGCAGGAAGGGGATGTTGTGCTTGTTGATGGAGGCACTAATTGTGAAGGGTATGCATCAGATATATCTAGAACGGTAGTAGTTGGTCAAGCCAGTCAAAAACAAATAGAGGTTTGGAACTTAGAAAAACAAGCACAGGACGCTGCATTTGCTGCTATTAAAATTGGCGCACCTTGTGAAGTAGTGGATGCTGCTGCTAGGGCGGTAATTGAAAAGGCCGGCTATGCACACAATTACAAATTGCCAGGTTTGCCTCATAGAACCGGACATGGTATTGGATTGGAAGGCCACGAGTGGACTAATTTTGTGAAGGGGAATAAAACCCCGATACAAGTAGGTATGTGTTTTAGTAATGAACCCACTATTTCTATTCCTGGAGAATTTGGCATTCGACTTGAAGACTGTTTATATATTGGAGAGGACGGCCCTCATTTTTTTACTAAACAAAGTATCGCTATTGATAAACCATTTGGTTAAATAGCAAATGGTTTAATCAATATTGTGTATCGTAATGCTTGCTGAAGGAGTAGCAGGCTTGGAGGGTGTGATAGTACTTGCATTTGTTCCTGTTATGCTGCTATTGCTATTTTTGATGGCAAAAAATATTTCAATATATTCGTTGGCGTTTAGGTCTAAAATATAATTGCCTGCTATATTATTTTTAAAACCACTGCCTACAATTAAATAAGCAAGGGTTGAATTTGGGTAAGCCGATCCATTGCGCCTTATCCAAACATGAGCTTCATCATTGCCCAGATCTGGCTTTATCATTTGAAAATAAAAGTGTAGCTGATAAACACCATTTTCTGCTACGGTAATTCTGGTGGAACTACCTGCCGTATTTTGATTAATTTTTATTTTATGGGCTACTTGTTGAAAATTAAACTTCACCGCTGTGGCAGTGGCGATAATTGCGCTTTGTTTTGTCGTATCATAAAAAAAGCCGTAACAATTTTTTTTACTATTTTGAATTCGATTTGATAAGCTCATCGTGTCAGCACTATTTAATTTCAAATTTATTTTAGCAACTAATTTAAGGGTATCAATACTATTTAATTTTAGATTAATGCGATTACTTAAACCAATGGTGTCTGTTTTTTTTAATTTTTCATTTAATACCAAAGCAGTCGCAATGCTAATGGGTTTTAGGCTGTCTGTTGTATTGCTGACTTTGTCTAATCCATAGGATTTGACAACATCAAACACATTGCTAAATCCGGTCCCCCCAAGTGTTATGGGCAATACTTCTACAATCGTTTTTGCTTTTTCAGCATACAATGCTAAAGGGACATAATGTATTTTTTCTTTTCCTGCGTATAAAAATTGTAGTGCATTATTCGGATCTACTTCAATTTGTAAATATTTTTCTTTGACTTCCCATTGAATGTCTTCGAACTTGCCAATAGTAATGACTTTTCCATTTTCAATTAATCCAATAGTGGTATTAAATAACCCCAATACATTGGTCCTGACCGACTTTATTTCCTGGTAGATAATATCAGCAAGGCTGCTGTCATTTAAAATACTAATACGTAATGTAATTTGTTTATTCGCAACAATCATTCCATTTTCGGAACGAGCAATTCCTTGAAAATGAATGCCGTTATTATTTTGTGCTTGTAATGCGAAAAAAAGAAAAAAGCTAGCAGCACAACTCAGGAATATTTTTATCATTTTAATTTTGAATTAATTTGTAAATGCGCAGGCATGGCTGATTATTTCCTACAGTGAATTGAATTTGAACAAAACAAAAGGCTTGTATAAGTTGATCAACATGTATCCGCTGCTCAAACTGTACCCCAGCAAACGGACCTTTTATTTGCCTAATCCGTTTACCCGCGTAATCAAATAAGGTTATGGCATTAATAATAACTGCATCCTGGTCACAGGTTATGTTTATTGTACGACTAAATGGATTCGGCCCAATTTTTACATGCAATAAAATACTGTCTAGCTTCTCCTTAAGCAATAGCGTATGGTAAGTATTTTGCAAATAGCCAGTAGTGATATAGGAGATTTCATTATTTGAATAATGTATAGCATGAGCAAAATCACCAAGGTTCCAATCAATGTTTAATGCGGCTAGCGAGGCTGAATGCCCATTACTATTTATTGACCGAGGATCAACTATTGCTTTATTGCTAAAGGTGTTGAACTGAGCAGCTAAGTAAAAACAATTGAAAAAAAAAAGTCCCAGTAATAAAGTATATTTTTTCTTGGACAAAAGAATAGCCATAATTTGAATGGTTTGATTTCAAATATAGGGCGTTCAAAAAGCGTAGTTGCCGAATTAAATGTTGGTGGTATTTATATTAAAATAATTAAACCAAGCAGGCCAATCAAGTAAACAAGGAGTACAATAAAGGAGTCAATACCCATTCTAAAAATTTGTTTTTTTGAATGCAGTACCATCCCCATCATGTAAATACCCGTAAGAATAACTCCTAAAATAGTTAGGTAAATATCTGATGGTTTTAAATTAGGCAGGATGGCATCTCCGCTAATTAGGGAGGCCATTAAAAATAAAACAGGTAAAAATGCATTCCCCCCAAAAATATCGCTTACGGCCATATTATAGTCTCTTAGTTTTGCGGAAGCAATACCAGTAGAGATTTCAGGAAGTGCAGTACATAATGCCAATATAGTTCCTCCAAACAAAACACCACTCATCCCCCATCTAATGCTAAGTTGTTCGCCAGTAATCATTAATCCCCATCCAGCCAACAAGGTAATGATGGCGCCAATACTTAAAACTACAATTGCCATAGTAATTGTTCCCTGAAATTTTGCTTTAGGATAACGAATACGATGAGCACTATTTTCTTGTAAGGATATTGAAGGCTTTTTTTTAAGCATATAGCTTGTAGTCATATAAATCGTGCCTAACCAAATAGCAAGTATCAACCATTCAAAGGGGGTGCTTCTTGCATATATTAAATTTGCAGGAAATTGACTTGCTATTAAAACAAGACAAAGTATAAAGATGACCGCAAGCCCTTCTACAATTAATATTTTTGAATGTCCTTTATGAGTAAGTGGAGCAGAACGACCCACACCAAAAATATCAATTAAGACAAGCACCACAGTTTGAATGGCGATGCCACCTAGAATATTGCTAATGGCAATATCATATTCTCGATGATAGGCAGCAACAGCAGTAATAGCAATTTCTGGCAGGTTGGTTACGATGGATAAAAATACCATGCCTCCAAAAGCTTCCCCTAAATTAAAATGTAGGGTGATGGCATCTATTGCCTTCGTTAATTTTATTCCACTTATCCAAATGACAACGGTTGAAACTAAGAATACAATAATTAACAGCTCGGTTGAAATGGTATGTATATTCATTGAATAAAACAGGGGGATAAATCATTATAGCATCCCTACAAAGTTACCAATTCCATAGGGCTAACCTATTGATTATTTTCTTCCCTTCTTTTAACATACTAAATCAAATTTGCTATATATAATTAATTGAAAATCAATAATATGAGACGCAATACTTTAAAGTCTATAAAAATAGTAGACAATATCAAATAAATGTATATATTTGTACTGTCCTTAGCAATCTTTCAATAGGCTTAGCTCCTTTTAAAAATATTGTCATGTGGCCGAGTGGAGAGGCAAGGGTCAGCAAAACCCTTAACGATGGTTCGATCCCATCTATGACAGCTGGAAATTCATAACAAGCAATCGTACAATCGGGCGGTATTTCTATACTGCCCTTTTTTTACCCTTTCAATAAGTTCGTACATTTGATTAACCTAAAAATTAATGTATGCGTCTTGCCAAACTATTTTTATTCGGAATTTTATTTTGTACTCAAATGGGGTATGCACAACAATCTAATTCCAATTTACATAAACTAACGCCCAAGGCGATTTATGCAATAAGTAATGTAGGCCGTCCTCTGGTATCACCCGAGGGAGATTGGATTTTATACACCGTTTCAAAAGCAGATTCGACAAAGGATAGAAATGTTGGACAATTGTATATGGTCCACAAAGACGGTAAGGAAACAGTTTCTTTAACTGCACAAACTAAAGGCGTATCTAATTATCAATGGAGTCCTGATGGAAAATATATTTCTTATATAGCAGCAGGTAAAGAGGAAAAAGCAGAAAGTCAGTTATATGTTTTAGACCGTCGAGGTGGAGAGCCAGTGCAGCTTACGCATATTAAAGGTGAAATTGAAAACTATCAATGGTTCAAAGACGGGAGTAGTATTTTATTTGAAATTAAAGACCAAAATTTTGCGGACACCGCCAAAACAAAAATAAGGGTACCCTATGAAATTAATCGTTATCATTTTAAGGCCGATTATGAAGGGTATTTAGACAACCGAAAAACACATCTTTATGTATTTAATGTGTCAACAAAAAAATTAGATACATTAACCAGTGGCATAAACAACGAAACCGATGCAGTGGTGAGTAACGACGGAAAACTTGTTGCTTATGCAAGCAATGTGACGCCTAATTTTGATCAAAATTCAAATACGGATCTGTTTTTACTATCCTTAGAAAAAAACGCAAAGCCTGTTCAGCTCACTTTTTACAAAGGAGTCGATCAAAAGCCGGTATTTAGTCCAGACAATAATAAGATAGCTTTTTTAAGAAGCAGTTCTGAAGATGCTTTTAATATGTATGATATACAACATTTGGGCATATATGATATTACTTCAAAATCCGAAAAAGTAATCACCAAAAAATATGACCTTTCCATTGAAAATATATTTTGGTCATTGGATGGAAAAAATATTTATGGAACATCGGAGGATGATCGCAAACAAAATATTATTCAAGTGAATGCCAATACAGGAGCTGTCAATTCATTTACCAATGATATGGGTGTTTACAATGGAGTAAATATGAATGATAAAGGAAAAATGGCTGCTCTATTTAGTACACCTAATGTACCAAACGAAGTGTATCTTAACGAAGGCAATGGTTTTAAACAATTAACCCATTTGCAAGATGCTTTTGTAAATAGTACTCAAAAAATTGTAGTCAAAGGTTTTAGTGCAACAGCAAGTGATAATAATAAAGTAAATGGTATTTTATATTTGCCAGATAGTAATGCAAAAAAATTACCACTCATTTTATTTATTCACGGCGGCCCTGTTGCCCAAGATGATTATTCATTTGATTTAACCAGCCAAGTTTACGCAGCAGCAGGGTATGCAGTTGCTGCCGTTAATTACAGAGGCAGTAGTGGTCGTGGTGCTAACTATACAAAAACAATTTATGGCGATTGGGGTAACAAGGAAGTGAAAGATATTATTGGCGTAGCGGATTATTTAATTAAAACAGGCGTTGCGGATGAAAACAAAATGGCCATTGCAGGATGGAGTTATGGAGGTATTTTAACCAACTATACCATTGCAACAGACAAGCGTTTTAAAGCTGCAGTAAGTGGTGCCGGAGGTTCTCTAATGCTATCATTCTACGGAACGGATCAGTATATTAGCCAATACGAGCCGGAATTGGGTAAGCCTTGGGAAAATTTACAAAAGTGGTTAGACATATCTTACCCTTTTTTCAAAGTAAAAGAAATAAAAACGCCTACTTTGTTTATGGCAAGTGAAGCTGATTTTAATGTACCAGTAGTAGGTGCTGAACAAATGTATCAAGCATTTAAATCGGTAGGTATTCCAACACAATTAATTATTTATCCAAATCAAAATCATGGTATTCGAGTACCTAGTTATAACGTACATCGATTAAATAGCCACTTAGAATGGTTTAAAAAATATTTGAACTAACCTATATTGATTTCAATAATTAATGCAGGAATAAACACTAAGCGAAAAATTGTTCAAATAAAATAACCAAGGCCATAAATAAAACAAACCACCCAAACCCTTTTTTGAGTTTGGCTCCATCAATCGTTTTGTTTAGATAATTACCCGTTATAATGCCTAAGGTGGACAATAGGGTAATGATAGAGAGGAATTTCCAATCTACCGTTACATGAAGCAAATCTCCTCCAAATCCCACCAATGATTTTATGGTGATGATCAGCAAAGAGGAAGCGATTGCTTTTTTCATGGGCAATTTACCCAAAAGGACAAGTGCAGGTATTATTAAAAAGCCGCCTCCTGCCCCCACGATTCCGGTGACAATACCTTCGATAAGCCCCACTATCGCAAGTGAAAAACCGTACACTGGTTTTTGTACTTCATTTTCTTTTTTATTCTTTCCAAATATCATGGACAAGGCGGATGCCAACATTAATGTTGCAAAAAACAACATGATAAAATTACTTTTACTGATAAGTGTAGCTGATAAAATATTGAATTGTGCTGGAATAGCTTGAAGAATAAATTTTCTAGCAATAAAAACGCCCAATATAGAAGGTCCTCCAAAAACAATTATTACTTTTAAATCAAGTAGCTTTTGTCTTAACCTTGAAATGACTCCTGCAATACTACTTAGTCCTACAATACACAAAGAATAGGTGGTCGCTAATAATGGATTAATGTGAAATAAATAAACCAATACTGGAACCGTTAATATAGACCCGCCACTTCCAATTAATCCAAGGGAAATACCAATTAAAATTGAAGCTACATACCCTATCCATTCCATGAGGAAAATTTTTGCGAATATCTCGTTAATGAACTACAATTTATGTACTATTTGTCACTTAACTAATATTTTTGTGTGAAAGTGATTTTTGTCACTATATAACTTAATTTTATAACTGAATTTGTGGACTAAATAAAAATCGGTGTAATATGAAAATAGAACAAATTTATACGGGCTGTTTAGCACAAGGCGCCTACTATATTATGAGTGAAGGGGAAGTGGCAATCATTGATCCATTAAGAGAGGTGGATGCTTATATACAAAAAGCATTACTAGATAAGGCTACTATCAAATATGTATTAGAAACACATTTTCATGCTGACTTTGTATCAGGGCATATTGATTTGGCCAAAAAAACCGGCGCAACCATTGTTTATGGACCTACTGCTGCGCCTGCATTTGATTTTTATAGCGCAAAAGATGGCGAATTGATTACAGTTGGAAAAGTCAATATAAAGGTGATACATACTCCTGGTCATACTATGGAAAGTACCTGTTATTTACTAATAGATGAATCAGGTAAAGAAGTGGCTTTGTTTAGTGGCGATACTTTATTTATTGGAGATGTGGGTCGTCCAGATTTAGCACAAAAAGTATCAGCTGAATTAACACAAGAAATTTTAGCTGGACATTTATACGATTCTTTGCGCAATAAAATTATGCCTTTATCAAATGACATCATTATATACCCTGCACATGGTGCTGGTAGTGCCTGTGGTAAAAAAATGAGTAAAGAAACCCAGGACACATTAGGTAGCCAAAAAGCGACCAATTATGCATTGGCGCCCAACATGACAAAGCCTGAATTTATTGAGGCGGTATTGGATGGTTTGGTTGCCCCTCCTGGCTATTTTCCATTAAATGTAATGATGAATATACAAGGCTATGATAGTATTGATACGGTTTTAGCAAGAGGACAACATGCATTTGCACCTGATGCATTTGAAGCAGTTGCAAATGAAACAAAAGCGTTGATTTTAGATACTAGAGTCGCACAAACCTTTGCTAAAGGCTTTATACCTAATTCAATTAATATAGGCATTGATGGCAGTTTTGCACCTTGGGTGGGCGCAATGATACCAGACATTAAACAAGAAATTTTACTAGTAACCGATGAGGGACGTGAATTAGAGGTAATTACAAGATTGGCAAGAGTGGGTTATGATTTTACCATTGGATACTTACAAGGTGGTTTTGAAGCATGGGATAAAGCTGGCAAGGAAGTAGATCATATTACATCAATAGATGCAAATGAATTAGCACAAATAAATGACAATGATTCCCAAACCTTAATATTGGATGTACGTAAAGCATCTGAATACAATACTGAGCATATCCAAGACGCAATTAACGCTCCCTTGGACTTTATTAATGATAGTATGACAATGATTGATAAAGATAAAAAGTATATGGTGCACTGTGCAGGAGGGTATAGATCCATGATTTTCATTTCTATTTTAAAAGCGCGCGGTTACGATAATTTAATTGATGTAAAAGGAGGATTCAAGGAAATTAAAGATTCGGGTAAATTTACAATTGCAGCATATTCAAGTCCCCCCAGTTTACAAGCATAATTCAATTTATAAATTACATAAATAATTAAGCCACTTTCATATTGGAAGTGGCTTTTTTGTAAATATTGTTTAATTTAAGTGTGTAAATTCAAACCAATGAAAAATACCATCTTGTTTTTATTAAGCTGTATAGCAATTTTAAACGTTCATCAAGCAAATGCACAAAAGGTAAACACTATAAAAGTGAACGGCGTTTTACAAAATGTAAAAGTCATTAGAGATAAGTGGGGAGTGAATCATATTTATGCCAATAATGAAACCGATTTATTTTTTGCGCAAGGATATTGTGCTGCTAAAGACAGGCTTTTTCAATTTGAAGTTTGGCGTAGGCAAGCCACAGGCACTGTTGCTGAAATTTTTGGCGCGCGCGCACTAAAAAGAGATATAGGAACAAGACTATTTAAATATAGGGGAGATATGCAAAAAGAATTAAATCACTACCATCCTCGTGGTCAAAAAATAATTCAATCTTATGTAAATGGAGTGAACGCCTATATTGATGAAGTGAACAGGGATACTTCCTTGTTGCCTTTTGAATTTAAATTGTTAAAAATAACTCCTAAAAAATGGACAGCGGAGGTAGTGATATCAAGACATCAGGGATTATTAGGTAATAGTACCCAGGAATTGAATTTAGGAAAAGCAGTTACGAAAGTAGGAGCGGCTAAAGTAAAAGAAATTATGTGGTTTCATCCTAAAGATCCCCTTCTTCAATTGGATAGTACCATTGATGGAACATTATTCAATAGCCCTATTTTAGAATTATATAATGCCTATCGAGCAGAATTGGAGTTTACAAAAAACGATATTACTACCATTGAGGAAACCAATGTAATGCTTGGAGCTGATCATAAAAATAAAAAAGTAGAACCTTTTTTAAGTGATCAGGAAATGGAAGGTAGTAATAACTGGATAGTGAGCGGAAAAAAATCAGCTAGCGGTTTTCCCTTGTTAGCAAATGACCCACATCGTAAAATTGACCTTCCCTCATTGCGCTATATTGTACATTTAAATGCACCAGGCTGGAATGTAATTGGAGGTGGAGAACCTACCATACCAGGCGTTTCCATAGGCCACAATGATTATGGTGCTTGGGGATTAACCATTTATGAAACAGACGGAGAAGATATTTATGTATATAATTTGAATCCAAATAACCACCAACAATATTGGTATAAAGGGGCATGGAAAACCATGCAAATAATTAAGGATACTATTATAGTAAAAAATCAAAATCCACATATTGTTCAATTGCCTTATTCAGTTCACGGTCCAGTAATGTATATTGACAGTGTTCATCATAAAGCATATTCCATGAAATGTGCTTGGATGGAACCAGGAGGATCTCCGTATTTAGCTTCCTTAAGAATTGATCAAGCAAAAGATTGGAATAGTTTTAGAGAAGCATGTAGTTATAGTCATATTCCTGGTGAAAATATGATATGGGCTGACAAAAAAGGGAATATAGGATGGCAGGCTGTGGGCATTGTTCCCATAAGAGAAAATTTTAGCGGATATGTTCCCATTCCTGGTGATGGTAGGTTTGAGTGGAAGGGATATTTACCTATTAAAGAGCGTCCCCATATTTTGAATCCTACAAAAGGTTTTTTTGCCACTGCTAATAATAATGTTACACCCAATGATTATAAGCATTGGAATGCAGTGGGTTATACATGGTCCGATGCATTCAGAGCCAATCGAATTGAATCCGAATTAAATAGTAAAGAAAAAATTACCCTACAGGATATGGCTGCTTTGCAGACAGATTATTACTCCATACCAGCAAGTACAATTATTCCATTGATAAAAAATGTGCCCTTATCCTCAGCGCAAATGAAATTATTTAGGGATGAATATTTAAACGGATGGAATTACCAATTAAATAAAGAAAGTGTGGCTGCTGGTTTTTATGTAATGATGGAAAAAGAAATCATGTTTGAAGCTTCTAAATTATTTATACCAGAAAGTATCAAAGGACTTGTTTCCTTACAACTTTCAAAAGTGATAGAACGTTTAGTTTACCCTACTGCTTATTTTAATCATAATCCTAATGAGCAAAGAGATCAGTTTTTAATTAAATGTTTTGAACAAGCGTTTTCTAAAATGGCAGCTAAATTTAAAACACCGCTCTCAGATAAAATTGATTATTCTCTTTGGAGATATGGACAAGACAATTACAAGCATATTCGTCTTGAACATCCGCTGGCTCATTTATTGAACGCCAATGCTCAACAAAAATTAAACCTAGGGCCATTACCAAGAGGTGGCAATGGTTATACGGTGGGTTCAACAGGAAGCGCCGAGAATCAATCAAGTGGTGCTAGTTTTAGGGTATTAATGGATACTAAAAATTGGGACCATACCCTAATGATTAATACACCTGGTCAATCTGGTGATTATAAAAGCCCTTATTATGGTAATTTGTTTTCCACATGGGCAAATGACCAATATTTTCCTGCGTATTTTTCAACATCACTTATTGAGCAACATGCTGATACAATCACTATATTGAGTAACAAAAAATAATGTTCCTCGTATTAAACGGCCATTAAAATTTTTTATTTTACCATGATCATGAAGAAAATAATTTTTGTACTATTTATTTTGCCATTCAATGTTATAGGTCAAAATCCGAAGTCTTTTTCCCCCGCAGCATTTAATGATGCGTCTAGATTAGAGCGTATCAAAAATGCAATGCCTGTGATTGAAAAATTATATATGGATTTTGCAAAGGCGAATCATGTTCCAGGATATGCCTTTGGTATTGTCGTGGACGGACAATTAACATTTAAGGGAGCAGGCGGATATGCCAATGTAGAAGAAAAAATTCCTGCAAGCACTCGTTCCATGTTTCGAATTGCATCCATGTCTAAAAGTTTTACTTCATTGGCTATTTTACATTTAAGAGATGCAGGCAAGTTAACATTAGACGATCCTGTTGAAATGTATATTCCTGCTTTAAAAGGACAGGGTTTAACTACCGACGCGCCAGCCATCACTATTCGACATTTAATGAGCCATAGCGCTGGATTTCCAGAAGACAATCCCTGGGGTGACCGACAATTAGCGGATACCGAAAAGGATTTAAATGATTTGATTAAAGGGCAATTGTCTTTTTCAAATGTAGCTGGCGTGGAATATGAATATAGTAATTTGGGATTTGCGATGTTGGGCTATGTCATACATAAAGTATCCGGTATTACCTATGATGCCTATATTCAACAACATATTTTACAACCATTGGGAATGAATGAAACGACTTATGAGTTTACCACAATCCCAAAAGAAAAATTTGCCTTTGGCTATCGCTATATTAACGATGAATGGAGAAAAGAAACACCTTTGCAAGATGGTATTTATGGAGCCATGGGTGGAATGATCACATCGATTGATATGTTTGGAAAATATGTAGCGATGCATGAAGCGGCATGGCCAGAGCGCAATGATCCTGAATCCTTGCCGGTCAAAAGAAGTACCCTTAGAGAAATGCACCAGCCAGCTAGATTTATTTCATTAAATCCAAATTATACATTTCCAAATGGCAAGAAAATGGCCACAACAGGTGCTTATACTTATGGTTTAAGATGGATGATAGATGCTGACCGTAAAAAAAATATCGGACATAGTGGAGGTTTGCCAGGTTATGGCAGTAATTGGCAGTTTTTACCAGACTATGGTATTGGTGTAATGCTATTTGCCAATGTGACTTATGCTTCTACTACTGCTATGAACACTGCCGTACTAGATACTTTGGTGAAAATGGCTAATTTAAAACCGCGTCAAACAAGTATTTCTCCTATCCTTGCTCAAAGACAGCAGCAGCTGGCCAATGTGATTGTGCAATGGGAGGGTATTCCAAAAATTTTCGCGGAAAATTTCTTTGATGACTATCCTATTGACCAACTAAAAAAACAATCAGCTACTTTATTTGGTCAGGTTGGCAAAATAGTAAAATTAAATGCTATGATTGCTGAAAATCAATTAAGAGGGTATTGCATTATAGCGTGTGAAAAGGGAAACCTAAAACTAGCTTTTACTTTGTCTCCTGAAAACCCTGCTTTGATTCAAGAATATCATCTTACCAAAGAATAAAATTCCTGCCTCCTTCAGGAGGCAGGAATTACTGTTTTAGGCAGCTCTTCTTTTAAGCATTTCAGCCTGCACTTTTTTCATAAACTCGCGGTCTAATTTAAGCGCTTCATTAATTCGATCTTCGTTTTTGAAAACAGATTTTAAATCATTTTTGTATTTTTTTCTGGCGTTTAAAGTCGCTTCTTGTAAGCCAATCTCGTCATTTGACTTTGTTTGCATAATTTCTTTCATTGCTTTTTTATGCGCTTCATATATTGGCCAAAATTGCTCCGCTTCGTTAGTAGTTAAACTTAATTTTTCTGTAAAAAATTGAATTTTATACAGCTCAATTTTTTCTTTCATTTGGCCCATTCTGCCGTGACGTTTACCCAGTTTTGCACCAGGACCCTGTTGAGCATTTACAACAAAGTTGCAAACAAGTACTGTTAATAGCAGTATAATTTTTTTCATAGTATTATTTTTTTGAAAGGATGATTGTTATTTAATTTTTATTGTTTTAATTACTGTCTTTAAGAATCGTATTGCTCAATGTTTCAATATGCGCATCTTCTTTTAATGTTGTATTTTCCCAATCAAGCTCATTTTCCCAATCATTGGATACTAGGTAATTATCAATTTCGTCAGTAGGGATTTCTTCAATTTTTACTTTAGCAAATTCATTTTGTTTTTTAGATTCTATAAAAATATAGGTAGCTGCAATAAAAATGATAAAGGAAGCAGCAATGGCCAATTTTCTAAAACTGCTAATGCGGTAAATTTTTGCTTTTTTCTTTTGGTTTAACCCCGCTAAAATTTGCGCTGCTTGAATATCGAAAAATGCATCGCTTGTTGCCTGTTGCGCTTCCTCAAATTGAGTCAATGCCTTTTTACCAAACAAAGCCTCTACCTGCGCTTTGTCCTCATTTAGGGTAATATCGTTGTCCATTGGTTGCATTGTGTTGTTTTGACCTTCCATTTTTATAAAAGTTTAAGCATGCTTTACGAATTCTTCCAATTTTTTTATAGCCTGATGGTAATTGGCTTTTGCACCCCCTACTGTGGTACCTGTGATGGATGCAATTTTTTCATAATTCATCTCCTCAAAATACCGTAGCATAAATACAAAACGCTGCTTTTCAGGTAGTTGTTGAATGGCGGTATCTAAAGTAATTTGAATTTGGCTTGATTTTGGGTGATCGGTACTGCCTGCCGCTTGTTCATAGTCAATAAGCTCCTCATTTACATTATGATCACTTGTTTTTTGCTGCTTTTGTAAAAAATTAATCGTTTCATTATAAGCAATCCTAAAAATCCAGGTACTGAATTCACTTTCCATTTTAAAACCATCCAATTTATTCCAAACCTTGATCCAAACCTGCTGGGCGATATCATCGGCATCCATATGGTTGCTCACCATTCTTTTAATTTGATAATATACTTTTTGCTGGTGCCGCTTTAATAAAATAGTATAGGGTGCCTCTTTGTTGGAGGAAGCCTGAAATTCAATTATTAATGCTTGGTCTGATTGCATAGTTATAAAATTAGACAATACTTTATAAGAAAGGTTTAATGCTTTATCTTTAATGCCTATTAATTAACCAACTTTTATGAAATTTATTACTGTCTCCTTTTTATTATTATTTTCTTTTTTGGCAATGGTATCAGTTGCGCAGGATGCAAGCTCCATTATCAATAAATCAGAAACGGAACGAATTGAAAAATACCTCAGCTCCGATGCATTAGCAGGAAGAAAAACATTTAGTAAAGAAATTGATATAGCAGCCGAATTTATAGCCAACGAGTTTAAGCAAACAGGCTTAATGACTTTAAATAATAGTAATACGTATTTGCAAAAATTTACAAGGTTTAGTGCATCCTTGATTTCCATTTCCGCTACGATGGATGGAGTGAAAGTTGAATCCAATAAAGTGATACCAATCTCTGCTGAAGCAACATTGACGGTGAATGAAAAAACGGGTTATGAAATTGGAAATATGAATAAAGGCGATGACATCAGAAAAACCATTGGAAAGTATATGTCAGCCAATAAAAATTATATAGTTTTTGTAGATACCAGTTTTGCTAGCATCTTTAGTAGATTCGCGCAATTTAGAAACAACATAACCGATACACAAAAGACAGTCATATTCGTTTTATCTGCTACTACGCCTACTCAATTTACTATTGAAGCAAAAAATAAAGTTCAACAACTTCCTCTAGCGAATGTGGTAGGCGTTATTCCAGGAAAAAAATTAGCCAATGAGTATGTTATTTTTTCAGGACATTATGATCACATAGGCATTATCAATTCAAAAAATAATACTGCTGATTCTATCTATAATGGTGCCAACGATGACGCCGCTGGAACGACAGCAGTGATTATGCTCTCCAAATACTTTAAGCAGCTCAATAATAATGAACGCACTTTGGTTTTTGTCGCCTTTACGGCTGAGGAAGTGGGTGGTTTTGGTTCACAATATTTTTCCAAACAATTTGATCCCTTAGCAGTAAAAGCTATGTTTAATTTAGAAATGATTGGTACAGAAAGTAAATGGGGTAAGAATAGTGCTTATATCACTGGCTATGAAAAAACAAATATGGGAGAAATTTTACAAAAGAATTTAGTGGGTTCTGTGTTTAAATTTTATCCTGATCCTTATACGGACCAAAATTTATTTTATCGCTCCGACAACGCAACCTTAGCAAGATTAGGCGTTCCAGCGCATACTATTTCTACTTCTAAAATGGATAGCGAACCCAATTACCATAAAGCTAGCGACGAGTTTAGCACTTTAGACATGGACAATATGAATGAAATAATCAAAGCCATTGCTTTAAGTTCAAGAACCATAGTTTCGGGAGAAGACACTCCAACTAGGGTGGATACAAAGCAGTTAAAATAATAATTCAAAACGAATTCTTAAAATCAAAGTTTTAATTGATACTATATGTTTAAAAAGTTACTATTGGTTGCAATAATTCATATTGGCGCTAGCGCTTTCTTGAATGCCCAAACTGTCACTACCAATGAAAAAGACATTGAAGCGGTGAAGGGCGTAATTCAAAATATGTTTACTGCTATGAAAAATAGCGATACCCTTTCCTTAAAACAATGCTTTAGCAATACGGCAATTTTGCAAACCATAGTTTCAAAACAAAACGAGGCAGTTGTACAAAACGCATCAGTACAAGACTTTTTGATAAGTGTGGCCAAACAACCAGCAGGTTCTCTGGACGAACGCATAGAGTTTGAAACCGTTAAAACCAATAAGGAACTTGCCATTGTATGGACGCCTTATCAGTTTTATTATAAAGACAAGTATTCACACCGTGGGGTGAACTCTTTTCAACTGGTACAATTAAAGGATGGGTGGAAAATCCAATATTTGATTGATACGAGGTATAAGTAGTCAATTATTTTTTCAGCATTAATTTAAATGCGTTAGGCGTATTGGTGGTAATAAACTCAACCTCTTGCAACAACAAGGAATTTAATACCGTGCCTTCATTTACGGTCCAACTTCCAATAAGTAATTTATTTTCCTTGGCTTCTTTGCTAAGGCCTTCGTTTTTTAAGTAATGACTATAGTGGTAATTGATACCATCGAATTTTGCTTTTTTAATTGTAGCAATCTCTTTGTCGGCTTCTAAATATAAAACAATTGCTTGGGGGTCAATTGCCTTGATCCATTCTAAAATTTCAAATCGAAAACTTATAAAAACAAGCTTTTTGGCAATCCCTAATTTTTTGACCATTTGCATTACCTCCTCAGTTGCCAATTTATCTAATTCTTTGTCAGTGACTGCCTGCTTAATTTCACAAATAAATTTAGTATTAGACCCTGCTATGTTTCCTTTTTTAAAGTAGTCAAGTAAAGTAGGTAAATCTTCTCCATTGCTTAATTTATGTTTATTAAGGTCGGCATAATTCATCAGCTCAATCGAATCCCCATAATAAACAGGGTCGTGACAAACTACTAAAACACCATCCTTGGTGCGCCTCACGTCAAATTCACTTCCGTAACAGTTTAGTTCAATAGCTTTTTGTAAGGAAGCAATAGAGTTTTCGGGTAAATTAAACTCTTGCCATGCGCCTCTATGTGCAATGATTTTAGTTTTATGTTGTGCAATACCCGTATTCATAATATAGAGACTAATAATGACTAATATTAATTTATGCATGATTTTAATTTATGCTATTTTTTCAAATTCACCCTTGTCCGTATTCTTTCTTACTTTACCTGCTTCAAAAATTTTACCATTCATAGCAATATACACACCAGGAGGTAAAACCTGTGCAAATGCAAGTGCACTTCCTAAATTAAATAATCCATCACTACTTCCAAACTTATAAGGTACCATTGCACCAGTGAGCACAATTGTTTTAGCGGAACAGTTTTCCTTTAAAAAATCGGCTGTAAGGGTCATGGTATCTGTACCATGTGTGATTAATATTTTATTACTTTTAGTTTCATTACAAGCAGCAGCAATTAAAGCCCTGTCTGCATCTACAAAGTCTAAACTATCTTTCATCATTAAAGTATCAATGGTCAAATGCAATCTACTCCTGCCCAAGTCAAGCATTTCATATAAATGGGTTTCCTTAAAATAAAGGCTACCGTTTAATTCATTGTATTCTTTGTCAAATGTCCCACCTGTAACAAAAACCTGTATTTCTTTTTCCATAAAATTATTTTAATCTGTAATTGTCTCCAATAAAAGAAAGTCCATCAATGACACCCATTCTCCAATAGGTCCAACTATGAATTCCGTCTTTCATTCTAAATTCATGTGCCACTTTCTTATTGGTGAGGCTAATATGTAATTGTGCGTTTCCAATTGTCAAAAAATCATCATCGCCACAATCAATCCAATATTTCACTGCTGATAATTCCTCGGTAGTTTTTTTATCAATGATACTAAATATACTATTTGCAAACCAATGAGGTGTTAATCTTTCCTTGCCTTTTAAATTTTTTCCGATAACATTTGCAAAGTAAGAACCATACATAGTTTCGGACATATTTTCAAAATCATTGTTGGTCCATATAGCTGCACTTAAGGGGGCAGTTGCTACAAATAAATGAGGGTATTTAAGTGCATAAAGTAAACTGCCATATCCTCCCATGGACAATCCCGCGATGCCTCTAAATCGTTTTTCAGTTTTTGCTTTATACGTTTTTTCAATATGCGGAATGAGTTCTTTTATAAAGAAGTCCTCATAATTCATGGATCCATCTGCCGCATTCATATAAAAACTTTTGAACCCATCGGGGGTTACAATAATCATTGGGGGCATCTTACCTTCTTTGATGGCTGCATCAGCTAGACGGTTAATTTCTCCATATTGTACCCAGCCATCATCCGCATCACCATGACCATGTAATAAGTAGGTCACAGGGTAGCTTCTTTCATTTTTATCATAACCATTAGGCAGATAAATAGTATAATGTACTTCCTTATTTAAGATACTGCTTTTGATTATTTGTTTTGTCAACACTTTGCCCTGCGCATTGGCATCGAGCATATAAATGCAAGCGATGAGTATAAAAAAATATTTTCTATTCATAGACACTTATTGATTATTAAAGCAAATCAAATTAATTATTAAGTCAATTAAAAGGAATCATCGTTTATTTCTATCCAATATCCATCAGGATCTTGCAGCCAAATTTGATGTACTCCATCCACCCTGGTGGTAATTTTATTTTTATTGCCTGCTACGTCTTCAAATGGCCATTGGTCTTTGAGTAAATTTTGCACAAAGTTATCAAAATGGGGCACTGTAAAACAGGTGTGTTGATTTTTATAGTATTCCTTTTTCGCTGAAGCACCTTCAATTATATGTAACATAGTGTGCTCGGCCGTTTTGTACCAAATATGTTTTCCATCATGAAAAGGTTCGGGTACCGTATCCAAACCAATTCTATTGCTATAAAAATCGGCCGATTTCGCAATATTCATTACATAAATAGCGGTATGGTTAATACGTGATTTGGCCTTGTTGGTCTGCGCTTTACTTTCTCCTACCATCATTAAGCAGCAACTTATCATTAATAATTTCAAGGCCCTTTGCATAGTCATTCCAAGGTACAAAATATTAAGTAAATCCATATCGTCAGCGGTGGCAATTCAATATATATAATCCTACTAAAATAATAGACTATTAATATTTTTACTATCTTTGATTTTTGAAAGACTAAAGCACATTATATGCATCGATTTTTGATTGTTTTATATTTATTAGTTGGATGTATCAACGGATATAGCCAAAACGATCCTTACACTCAATCTATTCAGGATTGGCATGTAAAAAGAGCTGCTTATTTAAAACAACCAGATAGCTGGTTAAATTTAGAGGGCTTATTTTGGCTTCATAAAGGAGTCAATAGTTTTGGAAGTGATCCAAGGTCCCATGCACATTATAATCAACCAAAATTTCCCGCAACACTAGGTTTTTTTAGGTATGAAGGTGATTCGGTAAGTTGGCAAAACAATAAAAATAATGCGATTAAAATAAATGGGAACTTATATAATGGTGAAAATCCAATTACTGTATTCAATGCTGCAGAAAATGCGGCTTCCATGGATTGGTCACATTATAATTGGGTCGTTATTAAAAGAGAAGATAAAATGGGGATTCGTTTTAGAAATTATAAAGCCGCTTTATTAAAAAACTTTAAAGGATTGGAGTATTTTAAAATTCAAAGTAAATGGCGTGTTAAAGCTAAATTAGAAAAACCGGTACAGGATTTTATTATGATTTCAAATGTATTGGGACAAATAACGGCAAAAAAAACAGCAGGAAAATTGCATTTTAATATAGATGGAGTGGATTATACCTTAGATGCTATTAACGAAGGGGGAAACACCCTTTTTGTTGCTTTTGCAGATGCAACGAATGGCCAACAAACCTATGGATCAGGTAGATTTATGGATGTTGAAATGCCAGATGCAGCGGGCTATACATTTATTGATTTCAATAAAGCCTATAATCCTCCCTGTGCTTTTACCGCATTTGCTACCTGCCCCTTACCCCCTGCGCAAAATAGACTCACTATTGCCATTACAGCGGGCGAAAAAAAATATGGACATCATTAATCTGTCCTTTACCTTTGGATTTATATGAGCTTCTCCAATAATAATCCAACAATTGCCATTATAGGTTTAGGTTATGTAGGCCTTCCGCTTGCTGTTGCCTTTGCTGAAAAATATACGGTTGTTGGATTTGACATTAATAGTAAAAGGGTGGCTTCATTAGTAAATGGCTTGGATGATACTTTACAATGCAGTACCACGCAAATTCAAAATGCCGGAAAATTATCTTTTACCCATGCATTGTCGGATATAGGACATTGTCAAATATACATTGTAACAGTACCTACACCAGTGGATGCACAAAAGCAACCTAATTTACATCCCCTATTGACTGCCACTAAAATGATTGGTGGGCTATTGAAAAAAGGGGATATCGTAATTTATGAAAGTACTGTATATCCCGGTTGTACCGAAGAGGATTGTGTACCGGTTTTAGCTAATACAAGTGGCTTAGTATTCAATACCGATTTTTTTGTTGGCTATTCACCCGAGCGGATTAATCCGGGGGATACGACTCATACCTTAACGAAGATTGTAAAAGTTACCGCAGGTTCTACGCCAGCCGCTGCTGATTATATCAATCATTTATATAGCAGCATTATTTCTGCAGGAACATATTTAGCAAGTAGTATAAAAATTGCAGAAGCTTCCAAAGCAATTGAAAATGCACAGCGAGATATCAATATTTCTTTTGTGAATGAATTGGCATTGATTTTTGATAAAATGAATATCGATACTCATGAGGTTTTAGCTGCAGCAGCGACTAAATGGAATTTCTTGCCCTTTAAACCAGGATTAGTAGGTGGCCATTGTATTGGTGTAGATCCTTATTATTTGGCACATAAAGCAAGCCAGCTAGGCCATACCCCACAGGTTATTTTGTCTGGACGCAATGTAAATGATGCAATGAGTGGATTTATTGCCAATAAATTAATTCGTTTATTAACAAATGCCAACAAACCTGTAAAGGGAGCGAAAGTGTTGTTACTGGGGGTAACCTTTAAAGAAAATTGCCCTGATATTAGAAATTCAAAAGTATTTGATATTTATCATATTTTAAAAGAGAGGGAAATAGATATTACAGTGTTTGATCCTTATGCAGATGCCCTTGAAGTAAAAGAACAACATGGCATTGAATTAATCACTACATTAGAAAAATATGATGCAATTGTAATTACAGTGGCACATCATTTTTTTACATCTTTAAATTATGCAAGTATCAAAAATAGCGATGACGCAATTATTTTTGATACCAAAGCAATTTTAGATAAAAAAATAGTTACAGCTAGGCTGTAACTATTCAATAAGTACTTTATGGCAATTGAATACTCAATTACTGTGGGTGGTATATTTTTTCTGCTTTTTTAATCACTTCATTCTTGTCCAAAGTCATTGGTTTTAAGGTTTGGCTTTGATACATTGCTCTTTGGTCAGCAAAATGTGGACTATCCTTATGCATGCTTGCTCCAAATGTATTTATGGACTCAATATGCGGTAAACCTCCGTCCCTTGGGAATTTCACAATATTAATATAGGCATCTCCACTATTCATTTTCCTTGTGCCGCCTTTATATGGTTCACTCATCACTGCTGCTAATACATCGGGCATACCCCCTTGTGGCCAACTTTCGTCTCCCCTAACTAATTTTTGTAAATCACCTAAAACGATATCCGTACGGCCAAAATATTTTTTAAGGTAGTCGTCAATTTTTTGATAAACAGTTATTGCTTCTTGAATAGTTAATTTATCATTTTTTCTTCCGTCCATTACTTGTGGAACTATATAATAAGCAATATTATAAATGGCAGCTCCTTTACTATCTACTACAGCAGCATGATCCCAATTTTTTAAAGTACTAATAATGGGTGCTAGTGCAGGATAATTATTTTCATTCACTAAAAACATTGAATCAGCATTATATCCATAAGGAAATAAAATTTTTGCGGGTAAACTTCTATCAAACTTAATACGCTTTAAGTCCTCGTAACTAATTTTAGCAAGTGGATCAATTAAATCTTTTGCACGACGGCTTCTGTTGTTGTGATAGGTTTCATAACCATCATTCACATCATAATTTTTTGGATTTAAATTGAACGCTTCATCCGTTGCTAAAAAAGGGGAGTGATTGGTATTGAATAAATAGCCACTTGGAGGATTAAGTTGTTGTGGCAATTCATTTAAAGGTTTAAACTTGGTCCATAAAGTAGCCATGGTATTACCCGGCACCGTGCTATTCCAATGATAGGCCGTGTCTGGATTACGATAAGGCATTTTACCATTTGAAATATAAAATATGGTATCCTTATTATCGGCATACATAATATTAAACATCGGCAAATGATTTTGTTCCAATGCTTTTTTGAAGCTGGTGAAATTCGTTGCCCTGTTCATACCATACCATTGTTGCATAGCGCCAGCATCCATTAAGGAAGGCAATCTCATTGAAAAATAATCGCCTTTAGGGGTAGCAACAGTTGGCCCATAAATGGAATTATACACCGTTTTATAAATAGGAAAAGGCAGGCCTTTTATATTTAATTTTATTTTTCGTTTTTCTAATTTCAGCCAATTGTCATCTACCTTGTACTCACCAGGGTGTGCTTTATCGGTTTGTAATTGGAATACATCTATTTTATCTTGAAAATTTACAGTGTGCGCCCAAGCAAAATTGGGTGTAACGCCATGAAAAATTAATGGGGCACCTGGAAACAATCCTCCTAAAATATTCCATCCTTCTTCACTTTGCACATGTGCTTCATAAAAAGCGGTTGCTCCTTCAATGGGTTGGTGTGCATTAATCACTAACATATTTTCACCTGTTGTTGATTTGCTTGAATGAATTGCAAAAGTGTTGCTCCCTTCTCCGGTAAATCCAGCCAATTGTGGAATCGTTCCATTTAATATTTTGGGTAAGGTTTTATCTACGCCACAAAAAACAGCCACTGAAAATACGGTAGCAGACAAATACTCTTCAATAGTAATAGGAAACACGTTTTTATTGAGTATTTCCTTTGGATGCGCTTTTGCATAAGCTTCCAGCCCCATTAAATATCCTTTCACCAACGCAATGAATTTTGGATCCATTTGTCCAATTTGCGTTTGCACCATTGCTTTTGTATTTAATAACCCTACCACAAAATCTACTGGAGCACCTTTTTTACCTAAATAGGTGGACAGTTTCCCTTTTCCCGTTAACATTAATGTTTGAATGGTTTTAAAATCATCTTCGGCATGAGCCCAAGCAACTCCATAAGCAACTTCAGGATCGGTGGGTGCAAAAATATGAGGCACTCCAAAGGAATCTCTTGCGATGGTAATTTTATTTACATCAATAGCAGGGTTGTTGTTGATTTGAGCTTTCGTTAAGCTTTGATTCAACAAAGCCAAAAGCAGTAATAATAGTCGTACTGAATGTCTATACATAATGTATTTTATAATTGAGAATTGTAATTTATGGATTATAGTTAAATTTGCATAATAATTATCTAAAACAATAACAATGATAGAGTCTAAAAGGTTTGGTTCAAAAAAAGCGCTAATTGATATTGACGAAACAATTTGTTTTTATACAGACAAAAGAGTGTACGAGTTAGCGGCACCTAATTTTGACAATATTGCTAAGATTAATAAATTGTATGACGAGGGCTGGCATATTACTTATTGGACGGGAAGAGGGGAAAGTTCAAAGCGTGATTTAAGGGAGCTGACATTATCACAATTAAACAATTGGGGATGTAAGTTCAATGATTTAATTACAGGCTATTGCCCCAATGGAGGTCCCACCAAGCCCAATTTCGATTTAGTCATTGATGATAAAGCAAAGCGCATTGAAGAGTTATAAATAGCAATCTTATTCTCTTGCTTTCCCTGTAATCATTTTTCTACAAAGGGGCGATTGGCAGCTACATTCAAATGGCTCCATGGTATCGTCTAAAAAACGCGCATAATCTAAAGTAAGTTCCTCCCCTTTTTTGATTGCCCTATTGGTGTAAACGTTTAATCCCTCATATTCACAATTGGCATCACAATGGTGATTTTGAGGAGACCACTCTTCGGGTTCTAAGGCCCATAAAATATAAACATCATTGCCTATAGGATAAGCGTATCTTCTGAAATAATTTTTTTCTCTTTCATCCCAATTTTCATCTACGTATTTTTTAGTAACAATACGCTGTGCTTTTTCTTCGCCTTTAAACAATAAAGTTCCTTTAGGCAAATCAAATTTTGCATACATACCATATCCAGCAATTGCATTGCCTTTAATCGTATATTTTTTTTGTTTTCTTGTAAACCTTGCCATTCCTTCAATAATGATTCGTTCAAGAAAACCTCTTTGTCCTGCACCATCATGTTGTAATATATAGTCCGCAGAACCCTCATACCCAGCAGCGTAAAAAACAGAACAGGTAAAATTAATTTCTAAAAAAAATATTTCTCCTTTTGCATTCATTCTAAAGTCCATTCTTCCATAACCCACACCATTAAATGACATAAATATTTGTTCGGCAATGTCTTCAAGTTTTTTTGCTAATAGCGGATCTGTTACGGGCACATTGGCATTAGGATGTAATTCCGAAGTTTTTAAAGCATAGGTTTTGTATGAAAAACCCTCAGGGAAAATATATTCAACAGGAGTGAATCTAGTACAGGTTTTGCCGTCTGCATTGGCACAAACTAAAACAGTAAATTCTCTTCCTTCAATATATTCCTCTACCAAGGCTGCCCCAAACGCTAGTACTATCGAACTTACTTTTATGCGTAAATCTTGTAGGTTATTTACTTTACTAGCATCATCCACGCCTAAACTATCACCCGCTTTCGCAGGCTTTACAAAAAGGGGAAATTGTAAATTTCCAGGTAATTCATGGAGTTCCTCTAAACTTTCAATAAGAATATGTGCCGGCGTTTTAACGTCCTCGCAAAACGCAAGGTATTTCATAATTGTTTTAGCAGGGTCGTATAAATTGGCACTAGGTCCGGTATAGGGAAGCTCTAATAAATCCAAACTTGTGATAACATCAATTGAAGGGACTTCCCATTCTAAATAACCTTCGCATAAGTTTACAAAAATATCATACTCTTTTTCTTTTAGCTTTTTTAATTGCTGATAGGTAGTAAGTTTATTTAAAAAAATATGGTCAACCTGTGCTTCAGGTAAAATGGTAGTCAAATCTCTTTTCGGGTCATAATATTGATAATCTACTCCCGATGTAGAATAATCGGGTTGCAATACACAAACTTTTAAATCTTTAAAGCTGGCAGGATTTCCAAGGATGGGCAGGGGGTGCATAATTGTATTTATTTTCTTCTTCGAGCAAATGCATCATTAATAATATAAATAACCAATTCAGTGAAACTTTGGTTAGCGTATCTTAAAATAGCACCAATTGAAGTAAAATTTTCGTCCTTACTTATTCCACATTGTGCATTTACCTCTAACACATAAGGAATCCTTGTTTGCGCATCAACCCTTACATCTACTCTAGTATATCCAGTGCCTCCTACTGCCACATATGCATCCCATGCTATTTTTTGAATTTCAATTTGCTGCTCATTTTGATTAAACGCATATTCATAAAAATTTTCTTCTGCAGGCATTGGCGTTTCTTCTTCATAAATTTCCCAGAGCCTATCAAAAGATAAAAATTTTTCTTTGGCAGGCAAGGAAGCATGAAATACGCGCTCAACGGGCGGGAATATTTTAGCAGCCTCAGGTCGCTGATGACTACCCACAATCATAATAGTGTATTCCGGTCCGTCAATAAAAGATTCTGCAATAATTCCCTGTCCAGCTAAATCCCAACCCCTATAACCCTCAAACATTTTTTTTACCTGTGTACTTAAGGCGTCAGCTGTATCCACCACATTTTTCACTCCTACTCCTAAGCTACCGCCAGATACTGCTGGCTTTACAATAATGGGCGTACCTAAATTATGTAACAAGGAACTAGGGTCAATTTGTTCACCTAAAATAGCCTCCCATTTAGGAGTACTTACATTAGCTTCATCAAAAGCCTGTTTCATGGGAATTTTAGAAGTGGTAATTTCGTAAAAAAAAGTATCTGCTCCAGTGTACACAATATTTTTTTCATCTAATGCTTTAATAACCGAAATGCCGGGTGCTCCATTTATTTCATCCCCATCACATAAGTTGAGTACTACAGGAAAACACTTTCCTTTTTGTTGCTCATTGTAAATTTCATGAACAATTTGTTTGTAATTGTTTAAAGTAACAGGCTGCCATTTCCAAGGAATATCAATTTCAGAAAATACTTGAGTGTATTCTTCAATGCTTTGACTAAAGTCATAGTAATAAGCCAAGTTTGGATCCGGATTATTTAGTGCTGGTGCCAATACCCAAACTTTTAAATGTCCAACAGGGACAAAAGGGTAAAATAAATTTCTTAGTGCTGTCAACGCTTTCGTGAAAGGGGTTAGTAATAGATTGTTTGAAGTTATAAAAAGATATCACAATCACCATTTATTTATCCTATTATTTAGTCACTAGGATAATGCTATGCATATAGTTGCGCTAAAGTCTTTGTAGGATATAGCAGTTAGGGTTATTTGCCATATAAATATATACCATTCAAAAAGGATAGTACACTGTATATCAATTTATTACAAATTATTTCCTTGTTTTAATACATTAAAATTGTTTTATGACCAGTCAAGTAATTATATGTGATCAACAGCCTGTTTATGCCCTTGGCAGCGCCATGTTAATTCACAAACACGCGGAAAGTTTGTCTCCCCTAATCATTGATAAGCTAAGTTTATTGGATGAAATCTTGGTAAAGGAGATACCCATGGTTTTAGTCATTGAGAGTGCGATGTTCAATGGCTTTCAGGTGAAAGACAAAAATTGGGTCGATATACTAAAAAACAAAATACCAGTGATGGTCGTGTTAAATGAATATGATGATTTTTTACTTTTTCAGTTAATTGAAAATGGCTTTTCTGTTATTGTTTCTCGCAATGTAAGTAAAGAAGAATGGCTAAAAGGAATAGATATGGCAAGAAAAGAAAAAGTTTTCTTCAGCAATGATATCGCCATTAAAGTGGAAGCACTTGCCAATAATATGGAAGATTTACATATCGCCGACAAGGTATATCAATTATCTCCTTACGATAAGTATATATTAATTAGAATTTGTCAAGAAGCCCCAAGTAAATTAATCGCCTTTGAATTAGGCCACAGTAAAAGAACCGTTGAGGGGCACCGAACAAAAATGATGCAATTATTTGATGTTAAAAATGTAGCAGGACTGGTAAAAATAGCCTTCATTTCAAAATTATATGAAAACTACCTTTCTAATCCAGGCTTGTACGATATTACTTTATGTGCCAAAACATCCTCTTTGTAAAAGTGAATCGTTTTAAAATTTCCATCAATAAACTTTTGTGCCTGATCCGTAAAGTGTTGGTTATTGGCCCATCTGCTTTGTCCGCCGGTAATGATTGTTTTAGCTTCTAATTGCTTGCCAAAGCTTACTGCGGCCACAAAACTATTTCCACTGTATCCATACCTTTTAAGGGTGGTTGATTTATTGGGCCCAGCCATTAATTTACTTTCAAAGGAAGGCAATTGTCCATATTTACTAGAGGTTTGAGCTACAGCAATACTACTTGCCTTGTCATTAAAGTATTCACCTGGATTGACTCTTTGATATCGATTAATAGTTCCCCAAGGGATTTCCCAGTTGCCATATTTTGTCTCTAAATTATTCAAAGCCTTCTGTAAACAATTTAATTTGATCTCAACAGCAAGTTGGTTAATAGACGCATACCTTTCAGCAATTCTAGTACCCTCCTCCTCGGTACTTGGCTTAAAAGGAAAAGGTCCAGCAGGATTATTTATTTCGTTCATCCACATAATAGCAATAGTTTGTGCAATTGAATTGGTGTCCGCATCATGATTCCATTTTTCTAAATACGCTATTGCTTTATTCATGGAAGGGCTCATTAAATTCTTGCTTTCTAATTGACTACTTGTATCTTTTTGTATTTTTTTAGCGTCTGCAATAAAGGTGGGAAGTATCATATCAAAAGCAGTTAAATGCTTATTGTATCCTAGTTGTATAAGTTCGTCTAAATTTATTTTATCAATACCTTCTAATAATCGAACTGCATTTAGTCCCCTTGGATTTTCTCCATCTGGTGCCATATAGCTTGGATAATTTTCCTGCTTTGGACTATGTTTACCTGCAACCGTAAATGGGGTTGCGTTACAATTTTGTAACCATCCATTAACGGGATTAATACTTTGTACAATTTCATTTAGTGCATGTACACCACTCCAATCTGTAGCTTTAATACTTCCATCTACTGGTCTTGTATAATCAAAATTTGGATCGTTTCTTTTAGGCATAAAATTGCCATGCCAATAAGCAATATTTCCTTGCGCATCGGCATATACCGTATTGTTACTATTGTTGGCAAGTAAACTTAATGCAGTGGAATACTCGGTAATATTTTTTGACTTTGTCCTGTTCCAACATTCAAGTAAAGCATTTAATGAACGATTATTTTCATGCAAGCTTAACCATTTTCCATTTTTAATTCCCATTACTGGCCCATGATGTGTTTTATAAGTTGTAAACATTTTTGATTTAAGTATCCCATTGTCATAATATTTTATTTCAATTTCACGTGTGCTAACAGGTAGCTGTTTTTGATCATACTCATAATTAAAACCATTACCTGTTTTTGAAATTTTTTCTTCATATACATCGGCAACATCAGCATAGCTACTGGTATGCATCCATCCACATTTTTCATTAAATCCTTGGTATATAAACATTTGCCCCCAAGTAACAGCACCATATACATTTAATCCTTGTTCACTCACCATATGCATTTCTGACCTAAAATAAAATGGAACATGCGGATTAATATACAACATGGCATTGCCTGATTTACTATGCATAGGAGCAATGGCAAAACCGTTTGAACCCTTTAAGGTTTTCTCTTCCATATCAAAAGGGGAAACGAGGTTTAATTTATTTTGTGCTCCTGCTAGTTTTGTCTGTCCATAAAATGAAGCTACATCTGCTTCATCTAATCCTCCGGTTCTTGTGGGAGAAACACTACCATCGGTCCACATTAAGTGATACCAAGGTTTAAATTGAGTAATTACTTCGGGGTGTACATTGGGATGTTTTGATAAATAATAATTGATGCCGTCGGCATGTGCTTGTAACAATTGTTGAAACCAAACTGGGCTGTTATGATAATCCTTTATTGCATCCACGCTGTCTTGTATTAATTGCATCATTAGGTCTGCATATATTTTCTCCTCATTTTTAGCTACTGCGATATCATTTTCTTTCAGCTCTTGTAAACGCCCTAGCATTTCTAAATAGTTTTTTTCTATTTGAGGAAAGTTTTCTTCACATTGCGCATACATTAATCCAAAAAC
Organism: Bacteroidota bacterium; assembly: GCA_947457075.1. GTDB lineage: Bacteria > Bacteroidota > Bacteroidia > Chitinophagales > Chitinophagaceae > Sediminibacterium. Next base: position 88,439 of record CANGUG010000001.1, on the reverse strand, counting down.
GGCATCTGCGTCCGTTTTTCCATAAATATGTGGAATCCCCCATTCATCTCTTATGATAGTAGTTTGAGCAACATGTTTTTCCCATCTTGCTTTTTCATCAAGTAAGGCGGACATTTTTGGTTGAGTCGTTAATCCTTTACTTGCCTTTTGAGCAAAATTTATTTTAGCTACAAATACTAGTACAATAATTATAAGAAGATGGAGCACTTTTTTCATACAAACAATTTTAGATGAGTTCTTAAAGTTAGGGAAAATAAAAAAGCACAACCAGTATGATTGTGCTTTTTATACCTAAGTCCCTATGTAAAGGAGTGGGTTAGGTGTGTCATGCAAAAGTTTAATCCTTTACATTGGTGTTTTTTGTAGGTTTAATATCCAGCCACTCTGAGCGGTCTAATACTTTTTTACCTGTTACGGTTTCATTCAAATTATCGCCATTGTATAAACGACCATTTTTCATGACCAATTGAATAGAATTGGTATTGTGAATATCCGCTAATGGATCCTTATTTAAAATGATAAGGTCAGCTAGTTTTCCGGTTTCAATACTGCCTAAATCCTTGTCTAATCCAAGACCTTCTGCACCTAATAGCGTTGCTACTTTTAATGCGTCATGGTTACGCATGCCCCCGCTTTGCATAGACCAAACCTCCCAATGATAGCCTAATCCTTGCAACTGACCATGGCTTCCAATGCCAGCTAATCCACCTGCTTCCACTAAGCTTTTCATACTGGCTGCATGTTTTTGAAACACATGCTCTTCGGGTAAAAACCAGGTTGCGCGTCTGCGTGATTTAGCAGCCAACTCCTCGTAAGGAGTAAAAAATTGCATTTTTTGATCGTTATAGGGATTGGCAGTTTCATAAAAATAATTTTCTGCCCATGGTCCACCATATGCCACCAATAAGGTAGGTGTCACTGCCATTTTTGATTGTGCAATAGCATTAATCACATCCTTGTACAAAGGATAAATTGGAATGGAATGTTCATGACCAGGATAGCCGTCTAATAAATTAGTCATATTCAATTTAAAGTCAAGCCCACCTTCGGTGGTTGGCATAAGTTGTTGATTTTTTGCAGCCTGAATCACCCATTGTCTTTGTTTTCTATTGCCCACTAAATACATTTTTATGTATTTAGTATTAAAGTATTTTGAATACTGTGATAATACGGATTCTGCCTGTGCTGAATCCTTCAAGTTATAGGACCAATAACCCACCCCAGGACCTGTTGAGTATATTCTTGGCCCCACCATGGAACCTGCTTCCACCATATCGCTATAGGTAAGCACATCGGTAGTAGCAGTTTGTGGGTCACGCGTGGTGGTAACACCATACGCTAAATTGGCTGCATAAATCCAAGCTTGATTTTTATGAATGCCCCAGCTTGGCCACATATGTGCATGTGTATCAACAAAACCAGGAATAATTGTTTTTCCTGAAACGTCCACCACCGCGGTGTTGGCATCTGTTTTTAATGTTCCTGATTTTCCAATTCCCTTTATACGGTTATTTACAATATACACATCACCTCCTTCAATAATTTCATCTCCCTTCATGGTAATGATTTTTGCATTTTTTAGCAGGACTGACCCAGTGGGGATGTCTTTGTCATAATACACATTGACCCATTGTTCTGTTGCTTTAAACTTGGGCGTTTCTTTTTTGTCTGCTTTTTTTGCCAGGTTATCTTTATTAGTAGAGTCCTTTTTAGTCGTATCGTTTTTAGCCAATTCTTTGGCTAAGTCCTCTGCTTTTTTTGCTACTGCTAAACTATCGTCAAAGGCATAACTCTTATCAATATCGTAGGTAAAATGTGCAGCGCCTAAGCTCCAGTGAATCACTTTCCCATTGGATTCCCAACTTGGAAACTCTCCCCCTACTTCAGTTAGTAATTTACTAGGGAAAGCAGCATTTTTTGCATCTGCCACCGATATTTCAACCACTTTACCTGCTTTTGGTATGGTTACAAAATAAATATTATTGTTTACTTGTGCAATGGCTCCATTGCCTGTTGGAGATAATAAAATACTTGTTGCACTAGAGGGTGGATTATTTTCCTTTGCTGCATCGTCTCCCTCTTCGGCTAAAATTAAAGGCAACATGCAAGGATCTGTAATTGGTTTTCCATTGTGTTTTGCAATGCTACCAAAAGTGCTAATACCCGTAATTTTTACTACTTCTTTTTCGTCACCACCATCCCACTGTATTGATAATAATTTTCCATAGCTATTTAAATAAATTCTATTGTCATTTTTTACAAAATGAGCATTGCCTCTTCCATTGGCTTTATCAATAACATGAATTTCTAAATTGGATAAATCTAGCCAACATAATTCATCTTCTTCGTCATTATAGGTTGGTTCTTTGGAGTCTAAAAACTTCTGTGCCTTTGTTCGGTTGAATACTAATTTTTTTCCTGTTGGTTCAATGGCCAGGCCTTGGTACAAAGCACCTTCTTTGGTTATTTCAGTTTCTTTGCCGGTGACAATATCAACCGTATGAATAGCACCTCCTTTAATATTCCAAGTGCTGAAATAAATATTTTTTCCATTTGGATGCCATGTAGGTTGTGCTTCGGTAAAATTATTTTTTGTTAATCTTTTTGGAGTACCATTTGGGTAATCCATTACGTATAATTTATTCAATACAGTGAAGGCTAATTTTTTTCCATCAGGAGAAGGCACTGCATCCCTTATCTGTGTTGCTTTTGCGGCGATGGTATCACTTACTGGGTATTTAAATAAAACTTCAGGTCCCATTTCGATAGTGGCATCTACTGTGTATGGAATTTCTTCTTGCGCAGCAGTTTCTATATTTATTTTTTGAATTTTACCACCATAGGAAGTCAATAAATATTTGCTATCAGGTGTAAATGTCATTGCTGGCAAAACACCTAAAACGGCAATTGATTCTTGGTCATCCCTTTGTACAGGATAAGCCAACCAATTTTCTTCGCCTGTTGCTAAATTTCTTTTGACCAATCCAGTTTTATCTTCAAATCTTGAACCATACACTAACCATTTTCCATCTTTGGAAAGTACGGGTGTAAATGCCGAGCCATATCTTGAAGCAATGGTTCTGGTATTTCCCTTTTCGCGATCATACACACCTATGCTATATTGTGGCAACATTGCATTGTAATTCCAAGCACTCATTCTTGCTGAATAATACACATATCTACCATCGGCACTTACTGCAGGGTCAATTGTTTTTAAATTAGCAGGTGCTGATATAAGTTGGGTACCTGAACCTCCATTTTTATGCATTAAGAACAATTTGTTATTGCGTCGCCCTTTGCTATAAACTATGTAATTCCCATCGGGTGTATAAATGGCACCAGGAAAATTTTGGTTATTGTCTTCTGTTAACGCAACGGTATCTTTTTTCTCTGTATCTATATACCATAAATTTTCTGCGCCACTTCGGTCCGAAATAAATAAAATTCTTTTTCCGTCGGGACTAAAGCTAGGGTGGTTATCATAAGCAAATCCCTTGGTAACCGCAGTTGCTTTACCGCCTTCGATAGGAAGGGTGTAAATATCCCCCATTAAGTCAAAAACAAGGGTTTTCCCGTCGGGACTAATGTTAACCGAGGTCCAAGTGCCTTCATTTGTTTTTAAAGGAAAAGACCTTGTCGCTTTAAGGGGTAAACCTTTAAAATTGGTCAACAAACTGCTGTCACTTTTGATTGATTTTACGGATTGTGCCTTTGATTGCATTAAACCTAGGCTCCATAAAAGGGTCAAACATATTATTCTCATAACATTTATAATTTGTTGAAAGTTAACAAAACCTCTTCTAAGTGCCGAACATTTCAAATGAATAAGTTGCCGTTTATCCATACAATCAAGGACTGGTGTAATTATGGCTTGTTTTTACCTGAAAATACAGCGCTTTACGAATACAATCGTAATTTTACAATATGATTAAAAAATTGACCTTTGCCCTACTAATGGCAACTAGTTTGTTATTGGCTGTTCAGGCAAAAGCCCAAAGTGTTACCATTGAGGGGACCATCATGGATAGTATCTCTAAAAGAGCACTTACCTCGGCTACCGTTTCTTTAGCGAATGCCACTGATTCTTCCTTAATTAATTTTACAAGAGCCAGTGATGACGGCTATTTTCAGTTTAAAAATATTGCACCAGGCAAGTACCTTTTATCTGTTTCCTATGTTGGCTTTCAACCTTTGTGGTTAGGTATCAAAGTAGGGGCCACTTCAAAACTTTCCTTAGGAAATATTTACTTGTCCGATGTAAGTCAAATTTCAACGGTCACTGTAACCGCTCGAAGACCTCCGGTAGTCATTAATGGAGACTCCATTGAGTTTAATTCTGAAAATTTCAAAACAGTACCCAATGCAGTGGTCGAAGATTTATTAAAAAAAATGCCAGGAATAGATGTAGATAAAGCGGGTGGAATCACTGTGAATGGAAAAACGGTTACAAAGGTATTTGTGAATGGAAAAGAATTTTTTACCGGCGATCCAAAAATGGCTACCAAAAACTTGCCAGCAGATGCGGTTGATAAAATTCAAGTATATGATCGTAAATCCGATCAGGCAATGTTTACAGGTATTGATGATGGCAATGAAGAAACAGCCATTAATATTAAAACTAAGAAGGACCGAAAGCAATCTACTTTTGGAAAGTTAACCGGCGCTCATGGAACTCCTGGTCGATTTGATGCGCAGGGGAATGTAAACAGAATTAACAATGACGAACAATATTCACTGATAGGTACGGCCAACAATGTTAATAAGCAAAATTTTAACAATGGCGACATCGCTAATTTTTCAGGTGGCGGTGGTGGAAGAGGTGGTGGTGGCGTGACCATTAATTTTTCAGGCGGAGACGGAGGAACGGATGCAAATGCAAGAGGGGTTGCAGATACTTATTCACTAGGAGGAAATTATTCCAATATATTGAATGACAAAAAAATGGATTTTAATACCAATGCCAATGCAAGTGATGTATTTAGGTTTAATACTAGCAATTCATTTACTCAAAATTTAATTCCTGGAAATAATTTTAATAGAACAAGCAATAGTCTTTCTAAAAGTCAAAATCAACAACAACGACTTAACGTGACGATTGACAATAAAGTTTCTGAAAATTTTTCATATAGATTTACTCCTAGTGTTTCGAAGCAACGTAATTCTTCCTATAGCGAATCTACTACCAATACTACTTTACCCGATGGAACGCCTGTAAATGCCACTGCGTCCATGTCGTCAAGTTTATCGGATGCGTATAATATTTCAAACACTTTATTATTAAGAAAAAAGTTTCAGAAAAAAGGCCGTACCATTTCTTCCACAATTACACAGGGATACAACGAATCGGTTGCCAATGGTGCTCAATTTACAGACCAGCTAATTTATACCAATGGTATTTTAATGAAGGATTCAATTTTAGATCAGCAAAATAAAAGAAAAGCAGTTACACAAAGTTATTCAGCGAATATGGTTTATACAGAACCTATTTCTAAGCGATCATTATTAGAGTTTAATGCTTATTTAAACCAAAACAATAGCAGTTCAAGTCGAAGAATATTTGATAGAAACAGTGTAAATGGGCAATACGATTTATTAAATACAAGGCTAACCAATGAGTTTAGTTCGGAATATACTTATGCTGGTGGAGGAATGAATTATCGCCTTAACCAAAAGAAGTATAATTTTTCTACGGGCTTTTCATTACAAAATGCATTGTTAAACGGATTCAACACAAGTACAAGTACTAAAATAAAACAAGAGTTCAAAGACGTTTTACCTTCTGCCATGTTTCAATATAATTTTTCTCAAACGCAGAACTTGAATTTTAATTATCGAACTTCTACCAACCAACCTTCTTTAACACAATTGCAGCCAGTATTAGACCAAAGTAATATTAATAATCAAACTATTGGTAACCCCAATTTAAAGCGTACCTATAATCACAATTTAAATTTAAGGTTCTTCTCTACTAAAATATTGGCACAACGTAATTTCTTCGCCTTGTTAAATGCACAGTTTGTAAATAATTCAATTGTAAATTACGATAGCATTTTACCAACCAGACAAACCTTGTCTAAACCAGTGAATGTAAATGGCATTTATCGTTTAAACGCAACTGTGAACTATGGATTTGGTGTTAAAAAATTATACTCTAGAATCAACTTTGGAATCAATACTGGTTATAATAATAATGTAAACTACGCCAACGGTGTTTTAAATACCATTATTATCAAATCCATTTCACCTAGCATCAACTATAGCTTTAGTTTAGATGAGGTGTTGGACATTAATCTTGTAGCTAGACATAATTATAATAATACAAACAATGCCATTAACAGTGCCTTAAATACCAAGTTTATCACAAGGGTATATAATGCGGACATTATTGGCTACCTGCCTTTTAATCTTGTATTAAATCAATCCTTAAACTTTACCATTAATGAAGGTAGAGCAGCAGGCTTTAATACAGCAGTCCCTATTTGGAATGGAAGTATTTCTAAATTTTTCTTGAAAAACAAAAGAGCTGAATTAAAAATAAGCGCCTTTGATATTTTAAATAGAAATATAGGGGTTTCAAGAAATGTATCACAAAACCAAATTGTGGATCAATCCTATAATGTAATTAATCAGTATTTTTTAGTTGGATTTACCTATAGCCTACAAAAGTCGGGTCTTGCCGGTGGCAATGGTGGCGGACAAAGAATGATGATAAGAATGTAAACAGATAAAAACAGTAACTTCGCAATCAATAATTTCTAAACATAAATTAGTATGAAAAAAATAACCATCGCATTATTAATTGGGCTATTTGCAACAGTGAGTGCAAATGCGCAAATGAAAGAAGGTAAAATTGTGTACGAGCGCAAAATTAATATGTGGAAAATGATTACTGATCCTGAAATGAGGACAAGAATTCCAGAATTTAGAACATCTGAGTTTGAATTGTTATTCAATGAGCAAGCAAGCTTGTTTCGTTCGGTACCAGAGGATGAAGCACCCGATCCATTTGCCAATAGTGGCGGTGGCGGTGGACCAAGGTTTATGTTTCGTATGCCAGAGACCACTACTTTTACTGATTTAGCTACTCAAATGCAATACGAATCAAGACCGATGTTTGAAAAAACATTTTTAATTGTTGATTCCTTAAAACCATTAAAATGGAAAATTTCAGAGGAAACCAAAACAATTGCAAAGCATGTTTGTAAAAAAGCTACTACAACCGTTACTGCTCAAAATGTAAGAATTGGGGGTACAGGTGGTTTTAGATTGGGCAGAAATAATAATGATACAGCCAAAGGAAGTACTGTTATTACTCCCAAAGAAACGGAAGTAATTGTTTGGTACACACAAGATATTGTTGCTTCTGTGGGTCCAGATAACTACACAGGCTTACCAGGTGCTATTTTAGAAGTAGATTTAGACAATGGCGCTAATATTATTACCGCTACTGAGGTTTCGTCAAAATATGCTAAAAAGGATTTGGTGCAACCTACAAAAGGGGAAAGAATGAATAAGGCACAGTTTCAAGATACTATGAAAAAATTAATGGAAGACATGCAAAAAAGTGGAGGCATGGGAGGAATGAGAATAAGAATGGGTTCTAGTAACTAAATAAATACTTACTGGACTCCAAGCATGGACCAGTTAAAACCAATGACAATGCTGCGTGGCTCCCCAATATAATAGGAGTACGCAGCATTTCCATTTACGCTAAAATTTTTGGTAGCCATAGTTGCGAAATAAGTATTTGTGGCGTTTAATACATGCAACCATATTGTATTTTTATGCGTTGTATAAGTGAATTTTAAATTAATAAGATTAAAGCCAGGGTAGCTAGTTTTATTTATTTCATCCATATAATACTTGCTTTGGTGTTGCCAGTTTAAAGAAAAGAGGAGTTGCTGACTTAATTTTAATTCTCCATTTAAATTACTCCAAAATCTTGGAGCGGCATTCATTTCATTGCCAGTCACATTTACGCCCTTTATTGTTGTAACTAAATAAGTATGTATGGAGTGGGTGGCATTCCAAGTAAAGGAAAGTTGATTATTGGGCGTATAATTTAATTTGTATTCAATACCACTATGATCGGTACTGCCGCTATTCTGGTTTAAATTAACGCCGTCCGATTGTCTTACTGAAATAATTTCGTTTTGCCCCATCATTTTATATAATACGATTTCACCTGCTATTTTTTTACTTGAAAACCAGGCTCCCAATTCAATATTATTAAAAGACTGCGGTAGTAAATAAGGTACTTTAATGGCATTGTATATTTCGGTGATTTGTGGTGGAACAAAGCCTTTGCTATAATTGGTATAACCACCCCAATTAGGATGATTGTAGGTTAAGCCAATTTTGGGTGTCAATTGTTGAAATATATTATTTGAACTAGGGGTACCATTGCGTAGCTTATTTTGAAATTGGTATTCAAAAGCATCATAGCGCAATGCTATATTTAAATTGAGGTGCTTGTTTAATTTACTAATGAGGTTTGCATAAATCGCCTGATTGATAATTTTGGTCCGATATCTAGTGAGGACAGAATCGTTTGCCGGGTAGGTATAGGAAGTAAACTTACCAATACTAGTGTCTTTGGTTATGTCAATATACTTAGCGTTTAATTGCTGCTGAGTAAAATCAATACTTGTACCTATAATTAATTTCCCATTCAAACGAGGTAATAGCATAAGCTGTTGTGCATCCATGACAATAGAATTAAATTGATTGCTATTGGTTTGTCCTCTGAATTTAGTGGGATTGGCGGTGGAGCCAATGGAATATGCAGGATTTTGGTCCATGGTATTGTCCCGGTACAGCAGGTTCAATGTTGTGCTGTTATTTGAGTTCCATTGATACACTATATTTTGTTTTAACCTAAATACATTCATTTTTCTATAAGTGAATGTTTGCATGGAACTAAAATCCTTTTGTGCAAAATGAATACTGTCCACCGATCCGCTTGTTTGCGCAAAATAGTTAATGTATTGTAGCGTTTGGTAGCCGCTCAATTTTTTATTGATGACAAACTGGTGTTTGGCACTAATAGCATTTTTGTGGTAATCACTATACTGCAAAGGGCCGTTTTGTTGTCCACCAAAATTTGCATTGATAATCCACCCCCCTATTTTTGTCTTATTCCCCCATGAAGTATTTATTTTTTTAAACCCAATTGAATTGGTTTCCACCCCAATATCCAATACTGGCTTAAGAGGGGTTTGTTTACTAAACACATTAATTACACCCCCAATGGCTTCAGCACCATACATTGCAGAGGCGGGACCTTTAATAATTTCAATGTGCTGCATGAAACCAGTATTTATTTCAATCAGGCCATTATTGCTAAAAAGTCCGCTGGTCCGAATGGGCATTCCGTCTTCCAAATATAAATACAAGCCCTTTAAACTAATGGGTTGGCGAATGGACATCATATGTTGTTCATTGCCGATACTTGGCATATACACCCCACTTACTTTATTTAATAAATAGTCAATTCTATTGGAATTTTCTTTTTTTAATGTTGCTTCACTTATTGTACTTATTGCAATAGGAGCTTCTTTTCTTTTTTCACTCAACTTGCTGGCGGTGAGCACTACCTCCTCAAGGGGCTTATAAAGGGTATCCTGCGCATTGCTGTCAAGGCAAATCAACAACAACCAACTCGTTAATAGTGGCAAACAAATCCTCATTATTGTAAAATTAGTGCTTAATTTAGTTTTATATTGAATTACTCTATAAACAGCCCTTATGAAAAGAAGCGTATTAATTTTATTTTTGTTTTGCGTAACATGTAAAGTAGATGCTCAAGTAAAATCAGTTAGAGAACAGGCAGCCATTGTCAATGAATTATTGGCGGATAGATTTAATAATTTACTTCCGAGTTTAATGACAAAACAGGCTATTGACTGCTGGGTATTAATTACAAGAGAATACAACGAAGATCCCATTGTGAAAACAATGCTGCCTGCAGAATGGTTGTCCGCTAGAAGAAGGACGGTGTTAGTTTTTTACAATAATCCTAATACGGGTAAATTAGAAAAGTATGCTGTAGCCAGGTATCCAGTAGGCAAAGAAATTAAAGCAGCTTGGGATACTGAAAAATTTCCTGATCAATGGAAGGCCTTAGTTGATTTGTTAACCCGCATCAATCCAACTAAAATTGCCTTAAATACTTCTGCCGATTTTGCACATGCCGATGGCCTGGAACACACTGCTTATTTGGAATTAATGCAATACTTAAGTAAAGAACAACAAGCAAAAATTATTTCAGCTCAACCATTAGCAGTTGCTTGGCTAGAAACAAGAACGGCCATGGAAATGAATTATTTTCCTACACTTTTACAAATCACCCATGATATCATTAAAGAAGGGTTTAGCAATAAAGTAATTAAAGTGAATAAAACCACTACCACCGACTTAGAATGGTGGTTTAGACAAAAACTAAGTGATATGGGTTTGAGTACCTGGTTTCATCCTTCCGTTGAAATACAAAGACGCAATTCCAACAATATGGAAGAAACCATTCGTAAAGGCGATTTTTTACATGTTGATTTTGGCATTAGTTATTTAAGATTAAATTCAGATGTGCAAGAGCAGGCCTATGTATTGTTGCCAGGGGAGACAACTGTCCCTACTGATTTAGCAGCCGCCTTTGAAAAAACAAATCAACTTCAGGATATTTTAACCAATAGTTTTGGTCTTGGTAAATCAGGTAATGAAATATTAGCACAAGCACTAACGACTGCTAAGGCAAATGGAATACAGCCAAGTATATATACCCATCCTATTGGATTTCATGGACATGCTGCTGGCCCCACTATTGGTATGTGGGATATGCAAAATGGAGTGCCTGGGTCTGGTGATTATACTATGAATCCAAATACATGTTATTCAATTGAATTAAATGCCACGCATAGTTTAAAAGACTGGGACAAACCAGTAAGGGTAGCACTTGAGCAAAATGGCATTTATGATGGTAAAAAGTTTAGCTATATTGATAAAAGACAAACTAGCATCATCCCCATTTCATTTAATTAATATAATGAGATAATACAATAAAAAAGGCCCTTTTAAAAAGGGCCTTTTTTATTGTATGCTATGAAGTACTATACAGTTATTACGCTGTTGGTAGTGCCAAAAACATTAGCAGTTTGTTGCGCTACTTCTTGGTCATTTAACCAGTTTTTTTTGTCTAAAAAATATTTAAACTCATGGCTAGATGCTTTAGGTAAATTAACCTCAGCGGTAAATAAGCCGTCCTTTTTCTTAGTCATTGGAAGCCCTTTTTTCCATTCATTATTTAAGCCTAAAATTTCTACTTTCTTTGCCTCAGCTGCTAAAGTGAATTTTACTTTTACGTAGTCTTTTGTTTTAAAATATTTTTTCTCAATCATGTGATAGGTATTTGTTATTACTTATTAATACCAGGGTTGGCTAAAAGTAACCCAAATACGCATCATTAATTCCTTTACTAACAAACAATAGATTACTTTCTCAAATTTCAATCGTTTGCAATTACTAAAGCAATTGTATAAGTGCAAAAAAATCCCTTGATAAACAAGGGATTTTAAAATTTCAACGAGCTAAAATTATTTTATAAAAAATTTGACTATCCAATAAGTAATTGCAGCCAATATACCACTTACAGGGATGGTTAATACCCAAGCCCATAGTAAACTGGTTGTCACTCCCCATCTTACTGCGCTAATACGCTTAGTGACGCCAACGCCAATAATTGAACCCGTAATGGTATGAGTTGTAGAAACAGGGATACCCATTTGTCCTGTGAAGAATAAAGTAAATGCGCCTGCTGTTTCTGCAGCAACACCTTCTAAAGGAGTTACTTTGGTGATTTTAGTACCCATTGTTTTTACAATTTTCCAACCTCCACTCATCGTACCTAATCCAATAGCTAAATAACAAGCAATAGGCACCCAGCTAGGCAATTGACCAAAATCTTGAATAGATCCATTGGCGACTAATGCAGCACCAATAATTCCCATTACTTTTTGTGCATCATTACCACCGTGACCAATACTAAATGCAGCAGAACTAAACAACTGTAATTTTTTGAACATATTGGATACAGTATATGCCGTTGGGGTTTTTATTTTTTCAACGTACACATATATCAACATAAATAAGATGGCAGCCCCAATAATCCCATATTCAATAATTGCATTGTCCGCCTTTTCAATTTCTGCGGCAAATGTTTTTTGAATATTGAATTTTTCAATTTTTGCCTTCACCTTATCTAAGTTTTTAGGTTGAATGGGCGAAATGGCATTCATCAAAACAATTGCCGAATCAGCTGAAATTGCCTTTGCTAAAAATAATTTTAAAGGTGCTTTATACCCTTCCGTTTTAACTTTTGCAATATCATATTGTTGCTTTATTTCATTGTTATCCGGTGCTTTTGCTTCTAGTACTAAAAAATCATTTGCATTTCTTGCAGCGTCTTTAATTTTACTTACAGCTAAATTATCCAACCAACCGCTGTCTTTTGCAATTTTGGCGATAGCTGCTGCACCCAACTTTTCGTAATTGGATAAATAAGGGCTTATCAGATTGTAATTTTCAGTCGCTGCTGTTAATTTTTTTTCATTTTCAGCAAGTTTGTTCAATAAAACAGTATCCTCTTTTTTTTCTTTTAATTCAGCTTCAATGCTCGCTATCTCCTTTTTATATTTATCAATGCTGTAAAATTTTTGAACATTTTCGTGAATCTTTGTATGCTCAAAACGATCAAACATCAAAATGGTAATGAAAGTGGCAATGGAAATAATTCCTAGTCGCCACCACATATTTCGCATAATGGTGACCAGTGTTATGAAAACAGAAATGACAATTCCAATAATGGGTGCTAGGAAAATAAATAAAATTGTTTTGATGATAGTATCTGCATCCACAATTTTAGCCCAAGAATAACCAATTCCCTTTGTCATTAATGCATGCGCAATGGCCGCACCAGCAAAGCCTCCAATTAAAGTGTGTGAGGAGGAGGAAGGTATGCCATACCACCAGGTTAATAAGTTCCAGAAAATAGCCGCTAATAAACCCGAAAAAATTACGGGTAAGGTTATAAAATCTTTATAAACTGTTTTACTTATGGAGTTGGCTACTGCATGATCCTTAAAAATCCAAAAGGCAATCACATTAAAAAATGCAGCCCAAAGTACTGCCTGCAATGGGGTTAGTACTTTAGTAGATACGACTGTTGCAATAGAATTGGCTGCGTCGTGAAAACCATTGATATAGTCAAATATGAGCGCTAAGGCTATAATAATTATTAATAAAGTCATTTCTTAAAAATTAAGCGTACTTGATGATAATTGATTCAATCACATTTGAAACATCTTCAATCTTATCAGTCGCTATTTCTAAAACTTGATAAATTTCTCTCTTCTTGATTACTTCTTTAAAGTCATTTTCTTGTTCAAATAATTTTTCGATGCTCATATCAAATACATCATCCGCTTGATTTTCAATGCTGTTGACCTTAATCATTGCCTCGGTCATTTCTTTTACGTTTTTCATATTGCGCAATCCCATTACCGCTTTTTTAGTTTCAGCAGTACCTTGTAAAATTAATTCTGCCAATTTATGAATCCCAGTATCATTGGGGTTCACTTTGTAGAAATTAATTTTCTTTGCGGAAGCATAAATGTAATCTGCAATATCATCCAATGAAGTGGCTAAATAATGAATATCTTCTCTGTCAAATGGAGTGATGAAATTTCTGCCTAATTCGGTGAAAATATTATGCGTTAGTTCATCATTTTTATGCTCTAAGTTTTCTATTTGTGCCAAAATATTTGCCCTCATATCGGCATCGGGTTCGTTTACCATTTCTTTTAATTTTCCACCCATTTGGTAAACATGTTCTGCAACATCTTCAAATAATTGAAAAAATACCCTGTCTTTTGGTAAAAATATTTTCATGATCGAATTAAGGCCCATAACTAAAGGTTTTGTGATTATTGTATCTGTAAAATTGCTGTTTTAGGCCTTAAATTGAAGTAATGCTATATTACCAAATTGTTAACAAATAGGTTATTTACTATCTTTAATGTGTTAGAGTGTAATTTGCTATTCAGAAATTAATTAATTAGTTATAAATCAATGATTTATAAAAATATTTTCCCTTCGAAGTTACTTGTCCTATTCCTAATTTTACTTGCTTTTCAGGCTAAGGGGCAGGGACCCGACTCTGTTTATACGGTGCCCAACACCCCATTTTTGTCCCATATTATCGCGGCAAAAAACCTAAATACAGCCATTTTCTTATCCAAAGAAACTTATCCTATCCCCTTAGAAAATACCGTTATCGCGGCCAATGGGCAATTACTATTAAAACAAGGGGGAAGTATTTATGTATTAATAAGACAAACAGGCTTTGTTTATCAATTAATTCGCTCGGACTCCTTACAATGTGTTTTTAAAAGAATTGACCATACTGTCAACCTCAATTATAATATTGATTGTAAAAATTTTATGTACCAAGGGGGATTGTATAGTTATGGAGGATACGGTTTTTGGAAAACCAACGGACATTTAAGGAAATTTAATTTTGAAGACAGTGAATGGGACATCATTCCTTTGAATATGGAAATTATGTCAACCAGTTATGTATGGTTTGATGAAGAACAAGGCAGACTGTATGTTCCTTTTCAAAGGGTGGTGAATGCAGGTATTGCTGGACCTGAAAATATAAGAGGCGTTCCTACTTATACTAGTTATTATTTGGATTTAAAAACGAATCAATGGATAAAATTAGGAGAGCTTGAAAAAGACGTCACTAAAATTGTAGAAAAAGATTTTTCATCAAATGAATTCTTAACGCTTAAAAATGGATATATACATTTAGTCAATGAAGACACTTATTTTTTTGATTTAGTTCATAACAAAATATATAAAAGCAAAAGCGCCGAGTTGAATCAATTTTTAATTAGACGCTCAAGTAATTACAATTTGTTTATGGAGGGGGATAATATTGTTAGTTATAATCCAGGCAATCAATTATTTGTTACTTATCCCTTAAAATTATCAGACTTTGAATTATTGAGAACTAGTATTTGGGGCCAAGAAAATAAGGTATTTATTTTCTTACTTATTATAATAGTTATTGCTTTGGTATTTACTGGTGGATGGTGGATTTTTAACCGAAGTGTGAGTAGAAAATTAGAGGTAGCGCAACTAAAAATATTAAAAAGTAAAACGGTAAATCAAGCGTTTACTGCTATTGAAGTGGCTTTGATCAAATTATTATTGTCTGCTAGTAGTAAAGAAAAATATGTTGAAATTGGACAAATCAATCATGTATTAGGCATTAAAGACAAAAATATCGGACTTCAGAAAAAAGTAAGAAGTGATGTGATGAAAGCCATCAATGATAAGTATGAATTTATCACTCAATCCAACTCGCCACTTATTGGCAGCAGTCGAAAGGAAGAGGATAAAAGATTCTATGAATACTTTATAAAACCTAGTGAGTTGAATACAATAAAGCGAATTTTAGAGAATAATTAAACAAAAATTCAATTGTCATAGAACTGTCAAATTACAGTATTTTTAAGTCAATTAAGTAACCATATACTTGATTCCCTCTTTTATTCATTTCACCTTTGCGGGGTGAAAAAGCAGCGTGTACTATTTTATTTTCTTTTATTATCACCTACCTCAATACTGGCGCAGGTTAAGAGGGTAAGTGACACCCTACAAATGCAAGGAGATAGTGTCGTGGTCACTGCTAATCGATCAGAAAGAAAACTCAGCAATGTAACAGTGCCGGTAAGTATCATCAACGCAAAGCAAATACAGGAAATGGGGGCCATAAGATTAACTGATGTTTTAAAGGAGCAACCAGGATTAACTTTAACAAGTGGCTTTGGAGCGGGTGTGCAATTGCAAGGTTTAAATCCCGATTATACCATTATTTTAATTAATGGAGAACCGCTTGTTGGTAGAACAGCTGGTGTGTTAGATTTAAATAGAATCGCCCTTGGCAATATTAAAAAAATTGAAATAGTTAAAGGACCCTCTTCTAGTTTGTATGGAAGCGAAGCAATGGCGGGTGTGATTAATATCATCACAGATGCTGTCAATGCGATACCATTGCAAGCAAGCCTAAGGTATGGAACCTATCAAACTATTGATGCTGGTGTGAATCATTCTATAGTTAATAAATCAATTTTTTACCAGGGTTATTATAATTATTATAGCACAGATGGTTTTAGCATTAGACCCAATAGTACTAGTCGAACAACCACGCCTATAACTAGGTTTACTATTAACCAGCAGTTAAAATACAATGTTTCAGACAATACAAATATTGCAATAAGTTTTAGGGCTACAGATGAAAAAGTAAAAAATGAAATTTCAGTAGTTAATGGTGGAGCAACAATTACTTCCTTTGGTTATGAACATAATACCGATCAAAATTTTAATGTATCCTTAAACCATAGGTTTTCCAACAAATTGAAAACAAGTTTTAGAGGATACCGAACGGAATATAATGGCAGACAGGATTTACTAACAGTGTCAGGCCTTCCTTATTATGATTTATTAAATCATTTGTTTCAAAGAGTTGAAAATCAGACCGACTGGAATATTAATAAACAGACTAATTTAATTTTTGGGGGCGGTACTGTTTTAGAGGGGGTAAAAAGTAATCGATACGATAGTGAACAAGTTAGAAAAACCAATTCAACGGGATATGGTTTCGCACAATTAGAAATGAACCCATCAAAAAAATTAATTGTGGTTGGGGGAATCAGATTTGATAAAAACGAAACCTTTGCTTCCGCTTTTAGCCCCAAAATTTCTGCCTCCTATAAGCTAAACGATTATAATAAATTAAAATTCAGTATTGGGCAAGGATTTAAAGCGCCTGATTTCAGACAAATTTATTTAGACTTTACCAATGCCGCTGCCGGAGGCTATAGTGTATTTGGATCGGCCCAGGCGCAAAAAGTAATTGCACAATTAATGACCGCTGGACAAGTAGGTACTTTATATGATACTTATTATCAACTAAACGATTTAAAACCCGAGTATTCAAATGGGATGCATCTTACATGGGATTACGAACCCAACAATAAAACCTTTGTAAGTTTTCAGCTATTTAGAAATGACATTAATAATTTAATTCAGGTGCAGCAAGTGGCAGCCTATGTTACAGGTGCACAGGTATTTAGTTATTTAAATGTGGGTCGTGCTTTTACACAAGGTGTAGAAATTGAATCAAAATATAAGCTCACTCAAAATATAATGTTTAGCGGAGGCTACCAATTTTTATTAACTGGAGACAAGGATCAAATTGAACAAATCAAAGCGGGAAAAGTATATACCAAAGATGCCAATGGCTATAGTCGTTTATTAACCATGAATGATTATGTAGGACTTCCCAATAATAGTAAACACAGGGTACAGTTCAAATGCAACTATAATTCTCAAAGCGGTTTATTCGCAAACATTAGATTCATTTATCGAAGTAGATGGGCAGTAAATAATACCAATGGCAATGAAGTGTTTGACAATGGGGATGAGTTTGCAAAAGGCTATTTGTCAGTTAACAGTGCTATAGGTAAAGAGTATAAAAATGGATTTTCAATTCAACTAGGCTCCGATAATATGGGTAATTATATCGACGCAGTGAACCTGCCAAATTTACCTGGAAGAACTTATTATGCCATTATCAAATATCAACTAATAAATAAAAATAAATAACCATGAAAAAATCAATCCAAAACCTTGCAATGTGTTTAATTTGTTCAGTGAGTATGTGGGCATGTACAAAATCATCCACTACTACAGTAATGCCTGTTACTGCTGTAAGAGTTAATGATATCCCTGCAGATACAGTGGTAAGATTAAGTCCACAGGGTGCTCCTATTACCAATGGCAAATATACTTTTTATAGTATTGAAAAAAATGCTATCGTGCCAAATACGGATAGTGCAACTACTAAATGGGATATTGCCTTTATGTCAACAAGAATTATTACGAATAGTGGGACAAGTGGTATTGGTCAAGGAGGCGCTTTTGTGTACGTAGGTTTATTTGATGCACTAACAACCATTCCTGCTGATTCGGTTTTTAGAACTGATAATGCACCTGCCTCTTTTGCCATTCCAATGGGAAGTGGAAAAGGATGGTATAATTATGATGGTTTAACTAATTTAGTTACACCTTTAGCTGGTAGAGTATTAGTGATTAGAACCGCATCGGGTAAATATGCAAAAATTGAAATTATCTCTTATTACAAAGGCGGTGTAACCCTACCGGTTACTGCGTCTGATATGGATAAGTTAACCAAACAACGTTATTATACTTTCCGAGTTGCTTATCAACCTAATGGAACAAAAAAGTTTTAATACTGTTCCCCATAAAAAAAGCGATCTCCATGGAGATCGCTTTTTTTATGCTACTATTTTTATTTGTATATAGTTTGTATTATCCTTTAGCTTTAAAACTCCAAGTAAAATTAAAATTAGCCACTTTTTCTCCTTTTTCATTGGTTCCAATTGAATTGCAAATAAGCGTTTGCCCTTCACCTGTTTGAATCGCAGCATTAATTGCTTGCTCTACCGCTACACCATCATTGCATTTAAAATATAATTTACCGGTTCCTTTTTTAAAATATTCCGCTTCCATTTTCACCACCAGCATACTTACTTTGGGTTGTCTTTCATATATATGTCCAAATGCTAGTAAGCCAGTGCTCATTTCGGCCGCCATGGCTTCTGCGGCAAAATACACCGACTTAAATGGGTTTTTACTAAACCAAGTATGTTTCACTTGTATCGTGCAACTTTGTTCATTAATATGATTTAGTTTCAGTCCAACAAAAAAAGCCGCAGGCAATTTTGTGGCCAAGAAAAATCCAAAATTTAAGGGACTACTAATTTTTTGAACAAATGCTTTAAATAGGGAAGTCATATATAATATTGAACTTAAAATTACAAATTCTCTTTCATAAATAAGTATAAAAAAGCGCCTACAAATTTGGGTGCATTAATAATATTTAAAGGATAACCCTTAAATTTAGGAATTAAACATAACAAGTATATGCCACAAACACTTCAGCAGTATGATTATTTGGTTTTTCTATTGTATTTTGTAATTATCTCGAGTTACGGTTTTTGGATTTATCGTCGAAAAAAATCGGCCACTTTAAATACGAATGACTTTTTTTTAGCCGAAGGACAATTAACTTGGTGGGCAATAGGTGCATCCCTTATTGCTTCTAATATTTCTGCCGAGCAGTTTATTGGCATGAGTGGCAATGGTTTTAGGCTTGGACTGGCAATTTCTGCCTACGAGTGGTTGGCAGCCATTTCATTGGTAGTGGTGGGTATATTTTTTATGCCAGTGTATTTAAAGAATAAAATTTATACCATGCCTCAGTTTTTAAAAACTAGGTATAACGATACGGTTGCAATGATCATGGCCATTTTTTGGTTATTCTTATACATCTTTGTTAACCTTACTTCCATTTTATATTTAGGCACTATTGCGATAAATAATTTAAGTGGAGGACAGCATTTTCATTTAATCATGATTGGCCTTGCAGTTTTTGCTTTGTTCATCACTTTAGGGGGAATGAAGGTAATTGGCTATACCGACGTTATTCAAGTAGTGGTATTAAGTGTAGGGGGATTAATCACTACCTATATTGCATTGACGGTGGTGAGTAAAGAATTCGGATACGGAAATAATGCATTTGCAGGGTTTAATCATTTAATAAAAACAGCACCGGATCATTTTAAAATGATTTTTGATAAGCCTGGTCCAGGGGCAACCGAAAAACAAATTGAAGATTATTCGAGTTTACCAGGATTGGCAATGATGGCAGCGGGTATGTGGATTGCAAACTTAAACTATTGGGGTTGCAATCAATATATTACACAAAGAGCTTTAGGGGCTGATTTAAAAACGGCGCGATCAGGTATATTTTTTGCAGCTATTTTAAAATTATTTATGCCATTATTAGTGGTAGTGCCGGGTATTGCTGCCTATGTTTTACATGAGCATGGACAATTGCAACAGGAAATGTTAACTGCAGGAACACTCAATCAGGACAATGCTTATTCATCAGTGATTGGATTTTTACCCGTTGGGCTAAAAGGCTTATCAATGGCCGCTTTAACAGCAGCTATAGTAGCTTCATTAGCAGGTAAAGCAAATAGTATCTCAACTATTTTTTCACTGGATATTTATAAAAAGTATTTAAATAAAAGTGCAGCAGATATCAAAACTGTTTATATTGGCAGACTGGTTATTATCATTTCATTGATTATTGCTATTGTCATTAATTGGAATGACACTTTGGGTATTGGAGGCAAAGGAGGCTTTGAATTTATACAAAAATATACTGGGTATATTTCACCTGCTATTTTCCCGGTATTTTTACTAGGTTTCTTTTGGAAAAAAACTACTTCGAAGGCTGCCATCAGTGGTATATTCTTTGGGTTGATATTGGCTATTTTATTTGATAAATTCATGCCTCAGTTAATGGGCAATGAAACTTTATTATATACTGCATTTAAAACAAAAGCAGGCACTTATGAAATTCCGTATTTAATTCAAATGGGTTGGGTGTTTTTCTTTACAACTTTAACAATGGTAATAATTAGTTTGATTGATGTAAAAGGACAAACTCATGCTAGCGCATTAGAAGAAGACAATACAAAATATAAGTTAACGAATACACATATTGCTATGATCATTATTGTGTTAGTCGTTGTTGCAGCATTGTATTTTAGATTCTGGTAAAATAATTGTATGAATAATATATTTAAAGGAGTAGTCATTACTGTATTGTCATTTGTGCTTTTTACTGTACATGCACAAAAAAATACCCTCGCCCAAAACGCCATCAATAGTACTCTTATTACCAATGTACTTATTGTTGATGGTACAGGTGCTGCACCCTTAAATGGATCGATACGCATTTTAGGCGATGCCATTATTGCAATTGGAAAAGTAGCGCCTACTAAAAATGACAATGTTGTTAATGGGAAAGGTATGGTATTAGCGCCGGGTTTTATCGATGCACATAGTCACCATTTTGCAGATTTGCAAAAAAACAAAGCTGGTCTCTCCACTTCTAATCAAGGAATCACAACTGTGGTGATTGGACAAGATGGATCAAGTTATCCAATGGAATCACTTATACAGGATATGCAAGAAAAGCCAGTGGTGCCTAATGTTGCTTCTTTTGTAGGACATTCTAGTTTAAGAGAAGAAGTGATGGGAGAGAAAAATTTATTGCGCAATGCAACGCAGGAAGAAATAGATAAAATGAAATTAATTTTAAAATCTGCATTAGACAAAGGGGCACTAGGTTTATCAACAGGATTAGAGTATGAGCAGGCTTTTTATTCCAATAGAGACGAAGTGCTTCAATTGGCAAAATTGGCTGCTGCCGAAAATACAAGATATATAAGTCATATAAGAAGTGAAGATGTTACCATGGCTGATGCTTTAGATGAAATTATTCAAATTGGGAAAATCACAAAGATGCCAGTTCAAATTTCTCATATTAAATTGGCAAAAAAATCAGATTGGAATACAGCTAGCGCTATTTTAGCGCAATTGGATAAAGCCAGAGCAGAAGGCGTACAAATAACAGCAGATGTGTATCCATATACATTTTGGAATTCAACATTAAGGGTATTATTTCCAGCAAGAGATTATACCAATTTGGCAAGTGCACAATTAGCCGTAACGCAATTGTTTGATCCTAGTGAATCTTATATTGTACAATATGCACCTAATCCTAGTTATGTTGGAAAAACATTATCGACCATTGCAAAAGAAAGAAAAGAATCCGATGCTGAAGCATTAATAAGTTTGGTAGCCATTGCTGCTGATTTTAAAGAAAAAAATCCAAATTATAAAGGCAGCATAGAAGCAATAGCAGCAAAGAGTATGAGCGAAATGGATGTAGCAAAATTTATTGCTTGGCCTTATGCTGTAATTTGTTCTGATGGCAATGCAGGTGGTCATCCTCGTGGTTATGGTTCGTTTACAAGAGTGTTAGGAAAGTATGTTCGAAATGAAAAAATAATGGACTTAACTACTGCGATACATAAAATGACAGGTCAAACTGCTGCTTACTTAGGAATTAAAGAAAGAGGAATAATTGCGGTAGGTAAAAAAGCAGATTTAGTTTTGTTTAATCCAACTACTATTATTGATAAAGCGAGTATTCAAAATAGCAAAGCCTTGTCCGAAGGAATTGAAATGGTATGGGTAAATGGACAATTGGTTTACAAGGATCAAAAATCAACTGGTAAAACACCTGGTGTTTTTATAAAACGATAGTGCTTTTGCTTTAGTTTTTATATCTTTAAAATATTCAGCAATTATAAAAATATTTTAGGCGTATGTCGGATAACAATAACAATGCCATTGTATTGACCAATGGACTATTAACTTCATCTGATGCTAAAACGGCACATGGTTTAATTAGAGGCACTGAGCGTTTTAAGATTATTGGAATAGTGGATGCAGAGGCAACAGCAGGTGAAGATGCAGGTTCATTACTTGATGGACAACACAGAAATATTCCTGTGTTTGCTAGTTTTGAAAATGCAATCGCTCAATTAAGTCATGTACAATATTTAGTCATTGGTGTTGCTACCGTGGGGGGTAAATTGCCAGGTAATATGCTGGAAGTGGTTATCAAAGCAATTGATGCGGGTATTTCAATTGTGAATGGGTTACATGAGTACTTAAATGATAAGCCCGCCCTAGTTAACTTGGCAAAATCAAAAGGAGTGCAACTCATTGATGTTAGAAAACCTAAATCCAGAGAAGAACTTCATTTTTGGACTGGCGATATATTTAAAGTAACAGCCCCCATTGTGGCAGTCATCGGCATGGATTGTGCCATGGGAAAAAGAACCACTGCTAGAATGTTAAGGCAAGCCTGTGAAGCAAAAGGTATAAATAGTCAAATGATTTATACAGGTCAAACAGGTTGGTTACAAGGAGGCAAATATGGATTTGTTTTCGATTCTACTTTAAATGATTTTGTATCAGGTGAATTAGAACATGCCATTGTTAGTTGTTGGAAGGAAACCAATGCCGATATCCTATTTTTAGAAGGACAATCCTCTTTACGCAACCCTAGTGGTCCTTGTGGCATTGAGTTATTAATTTCAGGTAATGCCAAGTATGTTGTTTTACTATTCGCTCCAAAGAGAAAATACTTTGACAACGATGAACACTGGGGCGCTATCCCGCCGGTAGAAACTGAAATAGAAATTATCGAAAAATTGGGTTCTAAAGTCATTGCAGTTGCAGTCAATACCGAAGAATGTACTACCGAAGAAGCCTTTGCTTATCAAAAAGAATATGCCCAAAAATTAAATATTCCCGTTTTATTACCAATACAGGAAGGAGTTGATCCATTAATGCCAGTATTAAAAGCATTGATAAAATAAATTAACATGAAAATTGTAGCAGTTCGATCTTATTTAAAAAAAATGGCTTTGACCAAGCCCTATACCATTGCTTATAATACATTCTCAGATGTGCAATTGGCGTTTTTTGAAATAGAACTTGCCAATGGGATGATTGGGTATGGTTCAGGAAGTCCTGCGGAAGAAGTGGTGGGAGAAACCACCGAACAAACTGTTGCCAATTTACAAACAGCATTTGTGCAAAATTTTGTGGGTAGAGATATTAGACATTTTCAGCAAATTATTTTTCAAACACTTCAACATTTCCCCCATTTACCCGGCACTCAAGCGGCGATTGATATTGCATTACATGATGCTTTTGGAAAATATATGGGTATTTCAGTGGCGGAATTTTATGGTCAAAAAATGAATAGCTTACCCACTTCGGTTACCATTGGAATTAAAAATGTACAGGATACATTACAGGAAGCAAAAGCTTATCAAGCAATGGGCTTTCAAATTTTGAAAGTTAAAACTGGCATAGAGGTGAATGAGGATATTGAACGGGTTGTAAAGTTAAAAGAGCAATATGGCCATCAATTTAAAATAAGAGTAGATGCCAATCAGGGATATAGCATTACTGATTTGCAAAAATTTATTGCAGCCACAAAAGGCATGGACTTAGAATTGATTGAACAACCTATGCCTGTAGGCACTGAAAGTGAATTGTTCACTTTAGATTGGCCTGATCGAAAATTATTAGCGGCAGATGAGTCATTAAAAAATTCACAAGCCGCTTTACATTTTGCTTCCAACGAAAAGCCATTTGGTATTTATAATATAAAACTCATGAAATGCGGGGGTATAGTGGGTGCTTTAGGAATAGCCAATATTGCTCAAAACGCCCTTATTGATTTATTCTGGGGTTGTAATGACGAAAGTATCATTAGTATTACCGCGGCATTACATGTTGCTTATGCATGCCCCAATACAAAATATATTGATTTAGATGGAAGTTTGGATTTGGCTGAGGACTTGGTTAAAGGGGGCTTTGAAATTGTGAAAGGTGAAATGCGTATCAATACAGGCGCTGGTTTTGGCTTTTCAATTATTTAAATTCAATTAAAATAGTTTATTGCTTAATGGAAACACTCAAACCTAAAATTGGATTAAGTGCTGCTACTTTTTTGGTAGTGAGTGTAATTATTGGGTCGGGTGTGTTTAAAAAAATTGCGCCAATGGCGCAAGAGTTGGGAAGTTCCTGGTTAATTATACTTTGTTGGTTAGTGGCAGGTTTAATAAGTTTAGCAGGTGCATTATCTACTGCCGAAATGGTAAGTATGTTTCCAAACTCAGGCGGTGAGTATTTTTATTTTCAAAAAGTGTATGGCCGTTTTTTTTCTTTTTTATACGGGTGGTCAAGTTTTGCTGTGATAAAAACGGCAGCTATTTCGGCTCTCGCATATATTTTTGCCCAATCTTTGAATAGCTTAATACCCTTACCCACATTGGGAAGCGATGAAAGTTTTATGGGCATTGCCTTGTTTCAAAATTTATCTATCAAGCTATTGGCTTCTGTGTTAATTATATTACTCACCTTGTTAAATTATCGTGGCGTGCAGTTCGCTGAAAAATTAAGTAGCCTACTCACTTATTTAATGCTTTTTTGTATTCTTAGCTTTTTGATTGTTGGATTTTTTTCTGGCAAAGGAAGCACACAAAATTTAACTACAACCAGTTTAGTTAGTAGTCATCCTGTACCGCAAGGATGGAATTTATTAAAAGCATTATTTATTGCAAGTCTTGGTGCATTTTGGGGATACGAAGGCTGGAATAATATTGCCTATATCGGAGAAGAAGTAAAAAACCCTAAAAAAATATTACCCTTGGCTTTAGGGGGGGGCACGATAATCGTGATTGTAGCTTATGTATTATTAAACACGCTATTTGTTTATATATTGCCCATTGATTTTTTTATCGAGTTAAATGCTACTCCCAATAAAATTGCAGCAGTCGAAGTTGCAGGAAAAATTAGTGGAACATTGGGTATGACCTTAATAGCAGGCTTGATTTTAGTAACCACGATGAATTCAACTAATAGCAGCATTTTAATGTCAGCTAGAATTTTATATGCAATGGCGAGAGATAAAATGTTTTTTTCAAAAGCGGCATCTGTTCATCCTAAATACAATACGCCAGATATTGCTTTATTTATACAAGCCTTCTGGGCCATCATATTGGTTTTTACTGGGACATTTGATCAGTTAACGGATATGCTTGTATTCGCTTCATTCCTTTTTTATGGAAGTACTGCATTGGGAGTAATCATTATGCGGGTAAAACATCCCCAAATGGAAAGAGCCTACAAAGTAATTGGCTATCCCTTTGTGCCAGCCATTTTTTGTTTGTTTTGTGTGAGTTTGTTTATAAGTACAATCATCAATCAACCGCTTGAAGCTATTTGGGGTATCAGCTTAATGGCAACTGGAATACCGGTGTATTATTGGTTAAGAAAAAAGCATCAAGCACCTCCTTTAAATTAATTGAAAAAAAATTAATTCAAATTGATTAAGGCGCCCTGTGTTGGATAAATTATTTTCAGTCCTAAATGATTACCTGCTTCAATTTGCTGTTTAATATTTTGTGTACAGTTTGAGCAAGGTTTTATATGCGTAACGGCAATGGCCACTTCTTTAAGATTATTTCCAGCAATGCTATATAGCTTATCCATTTCCTGCATTAGTAACCTTGGATTTAAATGACCAAATAAGGACTTATCAGGCAAACTATTGTCAAATGAAACTTCAATAAATATAGCTTTAAGTTGTTTGCTTTTTATTAAGGGGGCTATTTTAGTCCATACGTTCAATAATTTATTGGAGCGTTCAACCGTATCTGCACCAGTGTCACCAAAATACAATAAGTATTCCTTATTATTATTCACAAGGAATGCGGTACTTTCATATGGATTAACATGACTCAATGAATAGCTAGTAACCTTGAGTCCCGTTTGGGGTACTTCAATTTCTTGTTCAGTATTTAAATATTGGTATTGGTATTTTCCCAAAGCAGGTTTATCTCCTTCATTGGCAAAATTGGCCCAACCCTTCCAAGTGAAATAGTTATTTTTTAAAACATCAATCACGGAGGGCAAAGCATAAACTGGTTTGGAGATATCATTGGGGGCATTTAACACCAAACCCGCTAAGTGATCTAAATGACCATGTGATATAAAGTAAGCCTTAATGTTTTGTTGCTGAATGAGCGCCGGGTCATTTTCTTTAAACAGCTTATTTTGGGAGGCTTTCATTAATCCAGCATGAATAGTACCGGCGTCAAGACAAATAAAAGCATCTGCACCTTGGGCCCCTACCAGGTAGGATGAAAGGTTGGATTCATCTAATCCCCCCAAAACCCCCAGGGGAATTACTTTAAATCCTTGTTGTTTAGGTGCTTGTGCGCTAAGCTGCGTATATAAAAAACAAGCCAAAAGCACCTCGATTCCTTTTATTTTCATTTTATTTAATTATGCAAATTAAAATTAATATATTTATCTTTACTTCCGCAATATGAGACCGATTAAAACCATACTAATGCTATTGTTACTTGCTATAGGTAATAATGCATTTTCACAAACCGATAGTTTGCCAACCAGCATTTTTGTGGGTTATCCTGATAGAATGAAGACATTAGATAGCTTAATTCAAAATGCAAAAACACTCGCCTTAAATATAAATGATTATCAAGAAGCTTATACAAAAGCATTAAACGCCGGTGTAAATACAGATTCTTTATTGGTAAAGGTAGCCAATCAATTCTTTAAAAATTTGGCTTATGGTAATAAAGCACCAAAATTAGAATTTGAAGGGGCACACTATAACCCGGGTGTATATAATGTATCTAGTCTTGTAAATGAATATGCGAATAATAACAATTTAGCGGGTCTTGTTAATTATTTTACACAAAGTTCAAAAGAGGTAGCTACTATTTTAGATACTTTGAATTCATATCAAAACGCAGAAAAACCCAATACAGCCAAAATTCAGTTATTATATAAAGCGGCAAACGATTATAGATGGTTAAGTGCCATAAGACAAAATAATAGAATCATCATTGTAAATATTCCATCTGCACAACTAAATGCCTATGACAGTAATAAATTAGCAATGTCAATGAGGGTTGTGTTAGGCCGACCTGGAACAAGAACTACTACATTGTCTTCAGATGTAAAAAAAGTGGTATTGAATCCTTACTGGCATGTTCCGGGAAGTATTATTCGAAATGAAATGATTCCTAAGTTTAAAAATGACAAAGCATATTTTGCAAGAAATAATTATACTATTTTAAATGCACAGGATAAAGTAGTTGATGTAAGCACGATTGACGTAAATACGATTACTGCAGGTAATTTTCCTTATACAGTGCGTCAGGGCTCGGGTGCTTCTAATTCACTAGGTTTATTAAAGGTTGAATTTGATAGCCCTTCGGCTATTTATTTGCATGACTCCCCACAAAAAAGTTTATTTAAAAATGCGAGTCGATTTTATAGCCATGGTTGTGTAAGAATGGAAAAGCCCATTGATATGGGTAAATGGCTATTAATGAATAATAGAAAAGAAATTGACAACTTTGATTTCAAGAAACCAGGAAAGTACAAGGGGCCTAAACCTCAAAAAGTAGTGGTTCCTACTAAAGTAATTATCTGGTATAGCTTAGTGGACTTTGACAACAATGGTCAATTAAAGTTTTACAAGAATATTTACAACAAAAAGTAATTAATGCTTTACCTCATTTATTAAGTACAACATTTTGAATTGTTGTATAAAATTATTTTTTTCAAAACATTGCTGAATTACTGCTTCATTTATTTTTTCAATACTAGCAAACAATAGACTGTGTTCTTGTATCCAGGTGATATTATTGTCATGAAAAGGAAAATCAATTAGGGCATTTTCGCATTCGCTGTTGAGTCTGAAAATATGCACGGGTTTGGCATTCATGATTAGTCTAATACATTTAAAATAGAAGCAGTAGAAATGTTAAGTGCAAATGCAATTTTATGTATTTGAAAAAGACTTGTATTTATTTTACCTAGTTCAATGCGACTTAATTGAGTGTAATCCATATCCGCTTTGAAAGCCAAATTCTCTAACGTAAGATGGTTGTCAATTCTTAATTTTCTAACTCTTTCGCCAATTAGCTTTACTACCATATCTTTATCGTGAGACATTATGCAATTTGGAATATTAATTTCGCCTATTCAATGGCAAATATGCCATCATTTTTTTTGACGTTTCAGTCAAACAAGATTTCTTTATTTATATGCTGAAGAGAAAAAAAAGATCCCGAAGCGAAGAACAGATCCTAAAGTGAAGATTCTCTGGAGTAGCTAAATGCTTATTAAAGTTACAATCATTAAATTGTAAAATATTTCATTTGGCTAAACTATAACATATACAAAATCAATTGTATCCTTTTGTATGTTCTAATAGTCTTTTTTCGCCAGGCACACATGAACATTGTTTGTTATTTGAAATATAAATGTGACTGTTTTCATGAGAAATCGGGCTACCGTTGAAAAGGCTAGAAATGTCTTTATGGAAATGAAAAAAATCATAATTAAAGATTTATATAAATATATAAATCATTGATAAATATAATTTTATAATTTCCTTTACATACTTTTTACTGTTTTAACATTTCAAAAAGTTTTCTTGACGTACCTTTGCACCCCGAAATCGATGTTGAAACAACTTTTTATATTATCCTTTTTCACCTTTTTAGCTGTTCGTTCAAACAGTATTACAAAGGTTGTGCCCTTTAATCCGGCTTCTTTGCCAGTGGTTGGAGCGGATGATAAAGCCCTGTTGTTATCCGAAAAGCTTAATATTAATTCAGAAGCATTCAAGCTGGCGATAAAAGGGTTTGAAAAGCTAAAAGAGCAAGGAAGAATCAGTAATGTTCGTTTTTTAACCATCATTGATTATAGTAAGCCAAGTAATGAGCAACGTTTATATGTGGTTGACATGGTTGCGGAGGAAGTAATCATTAAAACTTTGGTGGCACACGGGAAAAATTCTGGTTGGCTTTATGCCAATAATTTTTCAAATAGAAATGCTTCATTTCAAAGCAGTTTAGGATTTTATGTTACGGGTAATATATTTTATGGTAAACATGGAACTACGCTCGAGCTTGAAGGCATGGAAGAAGGGATCAACGATCAGGCAAAACATAGGGCCATTGTTTTACATGGCGCTGATTATGTAAGTGATGAACTCGTAAGACAACAAGGATTTATTGGAAGAAGTTTAGGATGTCCTGCTGTTCCTTATTATAAGGTTCATGAAATTATTGAAACCATTCAGGGGGCTTCTTGTATGTTTGTTTATGCTCCAAGTAAGGACTATATCGATAAGTCACAACTTACAAAGTAAATAATAGCCTTACATTTTTTAAACCACTTTGTCATTTAGTTATTAGCCTATTTCAAAAAACTAGCATTCCTATTGTAAACTAGTTTTCGCCAACTGTCTTTTCACTAATTATTTAGATAAAGAATATATAAAGTATTTAATGCGTAATTTCGGCCTTTTATAGGCCTTTTATTATTGTATTATGTTTAAGAAAACCATTTTAGTCTTATTTGTATTTGTACCCTTAATGACTTTTGCTCAAAAAAAGGGGGCCAAGAAAACAAATAATATTGCTGCTGTTGCCACGCCAAGTATACAGGCCCCTTTAAAGTTATGGTATGACAATCCTGCAAAATATTTTGAAGAAGCATTGTTATTAGGTAATGGAACACAAGGTGCTACCGTGTTTGGAGGCATTTCCATTGATAAAATTTTGCTTAATGATTTAACGCTTTGGTCTGGCGAGCCAGTCAATGCAAATATGAATCCCAATGCCTATAAACATTTACCTGATGTAAGAAAAGCATTACAGGACAATAATTATAAAAAGGCCGACCAGTTAATCAAAAAAATGCAAGGAAAGTATTCAGAATCTTATGCACCCTTAGGCACCTTATTTTTAGAACTATCTGATGATTCTTATATAACTGATTATTACAGAGAACTTGATATTGATCAAGCCATCGCAAAAGTAAAAACCACTTCCAATTCAAATGTAATTGAAAGAGAGTACTTGGTTTCTAATCCTGACAAAATATTTGCTATCCATCTTACCAGTAAAAAAGCAGGGGCTTTGGCCTTTACATTGCATTTTGAGTCCTTATTGAAATTTGAAAAAGCAATTAACAATAATAGTATATCGGTGCAAGGGTATGCCCCTATTAAAGCAGAGCCCATTTATTTGCAAAAAAAGAATAACGCAGTTGTTTTTGAAAATAAAAAAGGAACCCGCTTTGCTACTATTATTAAAATTCAAAGCAATTCAGGAACAGTGACTAAAACGGATTCAAGTATAAGTTTGTCCAATGCGACCGAAGCAACAGTGTATGTTTCAATGGCAACAAGTTTTAATGGTTTTGATAAGGACCCCGTTACTAATGGGCTCAATCATAATGCCATTGCCAATAGCCAAGTAAACAATGCGCAAAAAATAGGTTGGAATGAACTAAAGAAAAGACATTTAAAAGACTATCAAACTTTTTACAATAGAGTACAATTAAAATTAGCGAATAAGGATACGGTTAATTTACCAACGAATCAACGATTGGAGCGCTATGCAAAAGGAGCAGCGGATCCTTATTTAGAGACATTGTATTTTCAATATGGAAGGTATTTATTAATTAGTAGTTCACGCACCCCATCGGTACCAGCCAACTTGCAAGGTTTATGGAATCCCTATTTGCAACCGCCTTGGTCAAGTAATTATACGATGAATATTAATGCAGAGGAAAATTATTGGTTGGCTGAAAACACCAATTTGCCAGAAATGCACATGCCTTTTTTGCAGTTTATCAATAACCTTGCTGTAACAGGAAAGACTACTGCAAAAACATTTTATAATATGCCAGGTTGGGTAGCGCATCATAATTCCGACATTTGGGCCATGAGTAATCCGGTAGGCAATAATAATGGCGATCCTGTTTGGGCTAATTGGACCATGGGAGGTACTTGGGCGAGTACACATTTATGGCAACATTATTTATATACAGGGGACAAACAATATTTAGAAAAACAAGGATATCCTTTAATGCGTGGTGCTGCAGAATTTTGTTTAGCCTGGTTAATGAATGACAAGGAAGGAAAATTAATTACATCTCCCTCCACATCACCTGAAAATAATTATAAGACACCAGCAGGGTATGAAGGTGCAACACTTTATGGAGGTACAGCCGATTTGGCCATGATAAGAGAATTGTTTTTAAATGTGGTAGAAGCACAGAAAGTACTAAATAACGATGCGGAATTTGCCAATAAAATTTCAAAGGCTTTGGAAAATTTACATCCATATCAAGTAGGGCAGAACGGAAATTTGCAGGAATGGTATTATGATTGGGAGGATGCGGATCCAAAGCATAGGCATCAAAGTCATTTGTTTGGATTGTATCCAGGCACACATATTAATATGACGAGTACGCCCACCATAGCAATGGCTTCAAAAAAATCATTAGATACAAAAGGCGATGAAACAACTGGTTGGTCCAAAGGATGGAGAATAAATTTATGGGCAAGATTAAAAGAGGGTGACCGCGCGTATAAAATGTATCGTGAACTTTTAAGGTTGGTACCGCCTGACGAAATAAACGAAAGCAATCCAAAAACAGGAGGTACTTATCCTAATTTATTGGATGCGCATCCACCATTTCAAATTGACGGAAATTTTGGGGGTGCAGCAGCGGTAGCAGAAATGCTAGTACAATCCAATGTAGAATATATTGAGCTATTGCCTGCTTTGCCAAAAGCTTGGCCCAATGGTGAAGTGAAGGGATTAAAAGCCAGGGGCAATTTTGAAATTGATATGGTTTGGCAAGAGGGAAAAGTAAAGTCAGTAAAAATAAAGTCAGCAACCCAAGCAAATGCTAAAGTATGGTTAAATGGCAAGATGGAAACAATCAAAACAGTTAAATAAAAAAACTAATATACTAATTTAGCATTGTGATGCATATTGAGGTGAAAGCTAAATTAATTTGTCATGAAAAAGTATATTATAAGTTGTTTTGTAATTTTATGTTGCGCTATTAGTTTTAATACAAGCGCACAGTATAATAATACTGGAAGTAAAGTTTCAGCAAAGGATGCGCAGCTAATTTTAAATCATCATAATAAGGCAAGGGCATTATTGGGTATTCCGCCCTTAACTTGGAATGCCGAAATTTCGGCCTATGCGCAAGAGTGGGCAAATTATTTGGTGTATTATAATAACAACGAAATTGAACATAGGTCCACCCTAGGCAAAAACACGAGCGACTTTGGAGAAAATATTTTTTGGGGTTCAGATTTTGATTCCTTTAGCGTATTAAATGCTTCTGAATCCTGGTATAAGGAAAAAGGGGCCTATATCTATCAACCTGTGTCCTATTCCAACTTTCATGGTACAGGCCATTATTCTCAAATGATATGGGGGACTACAAAGCAAATAGGGGTAGGTGTTGCTAAAGGAACAGATGGGAGCATTATTGTTGTTGCTAATTATTATCCAGCTGGTAATGTAATTGGCATGTATCCTTACTAAATTTAGTGCGGGAGCATATTAATTTGTTCCAAAATTCCGTTTGGGAACATTTATTACTACTACATGGTATATTTAGATGTGATTTATAGCTATTTTCAAACCCTATTAATCACACAAAACAAACTCAACATGAAAAAATTTATTTTAACAGCAATGGTAGCAACTGCTTTATTTGCTTGTGGAAACAAAACTGAAACAACGGATGCAAACAGTGCAACAGCTTCTTTCCCAAGCAATGCATCTGGATATACTTTGGACAGCTCAGCTAACACGGCTACATTACAAAAAATCAATGAGCTTGGTTGGTCAGGCAATGAAGCACAAGCAAGAACTTTTTATACGGATTCTGCAGTTGTTTTTGATAATGGTAAAAAATTAACTATTGATGAAAACATGAAGATGATTCCGTTGTTTAAAAGCAAGGGCATTGCTGTAAAAACGGAAAAGTATGATGCAATTTGGGAATCTGTAAATAATAAAGCGAATGAGGATGGCATACGCAATTATGTTTTTGCTTATGAGAACGTAGCATTTACAAAAGCAGGTAAAACAGTGAATGTGATTGTTTTCCAAGCAGTTGGATTTACGAAGGAAGGTAAGATTGCAAAAGAGTGGAACGTTTACGACGCTTCAGCACTTGCCGACTTTTTAAAATAGTTCAATATGGGTCGATTTCGACCTGCCGGTTTTAAGTTGATTTAAAAAAGATACGATCAGGGTCCTCCAAAGGGCCCTGATTTTTTTTCTTCCAAATCGATAAGAAAATGATGATGAATTAGTGGGATTAAAACGAAACACTAATCATTTGTAAAAGGCAAAAACTTTTCAGTTTGTATTTGCTTAAGCATGGGTGCAGTTGGATTCAGTGTGTGCTTATTTAAAACTGTTTCATATTTTGCTAGGTATTGCAATGCCATTTGTTTACTACTAAAATAATCAAGCACATATTCATGGCATTTCTTCTTGTCAAAATCATCGGCATGTTGCACCGCATCCACCAATGCCGGGGCACTATTACTTAAAAATCCAACTTCAGGTTGTACAATTTCAGGCAATGAACCATAAGGGGTGCCAAACACTGGGCAGCCAAAATACAAGCTTTCCACAATGGAAATACCAAAAGGTTCGTTCCAAAGTACGGGAAAAATTAATCCCTTAGATGCACTTAAAATGGCATTTTTTTCAGCACCGCCTTTCATTCCATCAAATCGAATTCTTGGATTAAATGTAAGTCGAATGCCTTGGTTAAAATTAAAACGAACTCCACCAATTACCCTAAGCGTAACATTTGCTTTTTCCGCAATTTTAATTGCCCCTCTTACATTTTTCACTCTCCATGCAGCGTCGCCCAAAAAGTGAAAATAATTTCTGGTTTTATTTAAACCTGGATCGCCGTAATCATCGGGATCAATTCCATTGTGTACAAAGGAGTCGCTACCATAACGTGCTGCATGATTTTTAGAAACGAAAACGGTATTAATATCTAAGGGAATAATTTCATTTGAATTACCATGAACGGTTACAATATATGGAATAGTAGGCAGTTCATTTACTTTACAATTTAAATGTACCACATCTACTCCCGCAGGTATTTGTTGATTAAAGGGAATGTTTGCATTCAAGGCATACACTTTCGCAAAATCGCAATGGGATCCAGCTTCTACTAAATAAGAAACCTGATGCCCCATTTTTACTAATTGTTTACCTAGCCACCAAATAACTCTTTCCGTTCCACCATATTGTGCTACAGGAATTTTAGTATTGTTAACAAGGAGAATATGCATTGAACTAGGTTTATACTAAAGGCTTAATTAATATTGCTAAAGTACATTATTAATCCAAATTTATTCGCTGCAGATTCCCCTTGTTTATTGGAACTTATTATTTACTCAATCCTCCCTTTATGAAGTAGGTTAGGACTATTGGGCAAACTGTCATAAGCGGCTTTTTGTCTTTTGCTATATTCAATTAGTTTATCTGTGTCATCAGCCTCTACTGTAAATCCAATAATATCATTTGCTTTATAATGTTCCACTTCGAAATGGGTGGCATCCTTAAGTAAGGCAACATTTGTTTTGTACTGGTAGGCAATAAATTTGCAAAGCCTAATCCAAAAGACGCCTTCTATCCTAGGATCGCTGACCAATTTAAATTGAATACTGCCATTTTCATAACTAAGAAAACTGGGTAAATACCCGTCTCGCATTGCCCATTGTTTGGCAAAGTTGCCAATAAAATAATGGTTAATGGCATCAGGGGCCAATGTCTCAGGTTGGGGACCGCCATTGGGCATAAATACCGGTACGCTAATTGTTTTTTTGTCCATGGTAAGTGGTTTTTAAGGTTAAAAATCACACCAAGAAAAAATTGTAAGGGAATTACGTTTTATTTTGACGGTAATTGTCCTCATCTAATTCCACCACCGTGGAGCGTAGCTCTCGGTTGGTACCCTTTTGGGTTCTTGATGATAAAACAAAGGTATAAATTGAAAACTAAAATGTAGAAAAGGAAATCTTTATTATGAAAGAGTTAACAAATGAACTGACTTATTTTATTGTTGTACTAGAACATTTGTAGGCCATAATGTCCAATGGCGGTGAAAAGGGTGCAGCGAATAAGTACACCTAGGCTACACCAAAATACCATTTTGTTGGTAGGTACATTAAAGCCAACACCCACACCAATACTAATGGGGGCACCTACGGTCATTGTACCAATTAGTCCTAAACCAATTACACCATATTTTTCCCAAATTTTCAAAATAAAGCCAGGCTCTGCTTTGGGTTTGTCGTTTTTGCGAAACTTACTTAACCATTTTTTGATGATATCACCCAAATAAGCTGCAACAAAAACACCCACAAGACCTCCTACCGCACTTGCTGCAAAAATCACCAATGGATTTAATTTGAAAGCAAAGCCAGCGGGGATAGCGGCGTAAATTTCAAAAGTGGCCAGCGCTGCAACGGTGAGAATTTTGTAAAACATGTATGTAAGTTAAAATATTTCTTATTACTTAAATAAATATTTTTATCCAACTATATCATTTACATTTAGGGTACCCTTCAATTGAAAAAAAGCATATTCATATTAAGTATTTTGGTATCCCTATTTTGGGTGACCACTCGTTTTGTCAACATTTATCAAAATGTAGTATTAGGAGTCATTTTTGAATTACTTTGGCTGCCAATGATCCTATTGGCATTAAGCCTGCCATTCATTTCTTTGTTTCTTTTATTTAAGGAAAAGTTCAGCATTAAGTCTGCTTATTTTTGGTCCATTTTGATCATGGCAATTGGCTTTTTAGTATTATATACTTTTCGCATTGCGTAACTCATTTATCTACCTAATTCATTATTTTTAAGTATTCA
This sequence comes from Bacteroidota bacterium, assembly GCA_947457075.1. Classification (GTDB taxonomy): domain Bacteria; phylum Bacteroidota; class Bacteroidia; order Chitinophagales; family Chitinophagaceae; genus Sediminibacterium. The sequence continues at coordinate 52,018 of CANGUG010000001.1, read as the reverse complement.
ATTTTTTAAAAAATTAGTACGAAAAAGCGCATGTATGATTAATAAAAAAGTGGCAAATGCCCAGGAAGCGATTAATGATATAAAGGACGGAGATACGCTTATGATAGGTGGCTTTGGCTTATGCGGTATTCCTGAAAATTGTATAACAGCCTTGGTTCAAAAGGGGGTAAAAAATCTTACCTGTATTTCAAACAATGCAGGGGTGGATGATTTTGGCATTGGCTTAATGTTACATAAAAAGCAAGTCAAAAAAATGATTTCCTCCTATGTTGGTGAAAATGCCGAGTTTGAAAGACAGTTATTGTCTGGCGAGCTGGACGTTGAATTAATACCACAAGGCACATTGGCATTTAGGTGTATGGCTGCAGGTTATGGCATGCCAGCAATTTATACCCCTGCGGGCATTGGAACAGAAGTAGCCATAGGAAAAGAAGTTCGAAACTTTAATGGGAAAGATTATTTATTAGAAAAAGCCTTTGACGCAAATTTTGCAATCGTAAAAGCTTGGAAAGGAGATACGGCAGGGAATTTAATATTCAAAGCCACATCAAGAAACTTTAATACCGTGATGGCAATGGCTGGAAAAATAACCATTGCCGAGGTGGAAGAATTAGTAGAGCCAGGACAATTAGATCCTAATCAAATACACACCCCTGGGGTTTATGTGCATAGAATTTTTCAAGGGAAAGACTATGAGAAAAGAATAGAAAAGAAAACAACATCTGTATAATTCAATATTCAATTGTTATGTTAGATAAAGAAGGAATAGCAAAAAGAATTGCCCAAGAAATTCAAAATAATTTTTACGTGAATTTGGGAATTGGAATTCCTACATTGGTGGCCAATTATATACCTAAAGACATTCAAGTTTGTTTTCAATCAGAAAATGGTCTTTTAGGGATGGGTCCTTTCCCAAAGGAATCGGAGGTTGATCCTGATTTAATTAATGCAGGCAAACAAACTATCACTATGTTGCCGGGGGCTGCGGTATTTGATTCAGCAATGAGTTTTGGAATGATACATGCGCAGAAAATTGATTTAACCATATTGGGTGCCATGGAAGTTTCTGAAATGGGGGATATTGCCAATTGGAAAATACCAGGTAAAATGGTAAAAGGCATGGGAGGCGCAATGGACTTAGTCGCTTCTGCAAAAAATATTATCGTCGCCATGCAACATATCAATAAAGCAGGTGAAAGTAAATTATTGCCCACTTGTAGTTTGCCACTTACTGGAATCAAATGCGTTAAAAAAATTGTAACCGAGTTAGCCGTATTATCTGTATTGCCTGAAGGAGGCTTTAAATTATTGGAGCGCGCACCGGGCGTTAGCGTTGAAACCATTAAAAAAGCCACTCTGGGTAAACTCATCATTGAAGGTGAGATTCCAGAAATGGCTTTTGATTAAGTCGCTAATTTTATAAGTTACCTCTCAAATCCTGCTCTCTTTCCAATGCCTCAAATAAGGCTTTGAAATTACCTGCGCCAAAGGACTTTGCCCCTTTCCTTTGTATAATTTCAAAAAATAAAGTAGGGCGATCTTCTACTGGCTTTGTAAATATTTGCAATAGGTACCCTTCATCATCTCGGTCAACTAAAATGCCTAATTTTTTTAAAGGGGCCACATCCTCATCAATGGGTCCAATACGATCTAGTAAATCATCATAATAAGTGGACGGGATATTTAAAAACTCTACGCCTCGGCTTTGTAATTTCTCTACGGTATCTACAATATTGTCAGTAGCAATAGCTATATGCTGAACGCCTGGTCCATTGTAAAAATCTAAGTACTCTTCTACTTGTGACTTCTTTTTTCCTTCAGCAGGTTCATTGATAGGAAACTTTACAAAACCGTTTCCATTACTCATCACTTTACTCATGAGTGCTGAATATTCGGTTGATATTTGTTTATCGTCAAAAGTGAGAATGTTTTTAAAGCCCATTACTTCCTCATAGAAACCTACCCAAGTATTCATTTCATTCCAACCCACATTCCCAACACAGTGATCAATATATTTAAGCCCTACAGAACTTGGGTTATAATTATTTTCTAGCTTTCTAAATCCTGGCATAAATACACCCTGATAATTTTTTCTTTCAACAAACAAGTGCACTGTATCACCATAAATATGGATACCGCTCATTTTAATTTCACCATGCTCGTCTTGAATAGTATGGGGCTGCATATAAGGCTTTGCTCCGCGCTTCACTGTTTGTTCAAATGCGTCATAAGCGTCTGTAACAGTAAGTGCTATTGCTTTAACGCCGTCACCATGCTTGTGTATATGTTCTGCGATGGCACCATTGGAATGTAATGGAGTAGTTAAAATTAATTTTATTTTATCCTGCATTAAAACGTAAGAAACTTTTTCCTTATCTCCTGTTTCTGGTCCACTGTAGGCATAATTTTGATAACCAAATGCTGTTTTATAATAATGCGCCGCTTGTTTTGCATTGCCTACATATAACTCTACATAATCGGTTCCCAATAAGGGTAAAAAATCCTGGTTCATTCCGTTGCTTTCCATTGTTATTTTTTATATTTTATTTTTTGAGTGAGGAGTTAATTAATTAATTAATGTTGAATCAACTCTTATTTATTCGATATTATGTTGCCAACTTTTGTGATAATTTTCGTCTTCAATTAACAACGCTTCTTCCGTAATCATTAATGGCCTGAAAGGATCAATCATTACCGCTAATTCATCGGTTTTTTCCTTACCAATTGATTTTTCAACACTTCCTGGGTGTGGGCCATGTGGAATGCCACCTGGGTGTAAAGTGATTTGACCTTGTACAACCGATTTTCTGCTCATAAAATCACCATCTACATAATACAACACTTCATCACTATCCACATTGCTGTGATTATAAGGAGCAGGAATCGCATCGGGATGATAATCGTATTTTCTGGGTACGAAAGAGCAAATCACAAAATTGTGTGCTTCAAAAGTTTGGTGCACAGGTGGTGGTTGATGAACTCTTCCGGTAATAGGTTCAAAATTATGAATTGAAAAAGCCCATGGATAATGATATCCATCCCATCCTATAAAATCAAAAGGATGTGTACCGTAAGTGTATGGATAAATTAAACCTTGCTTTTTTATTAAAATTTTAAAATCACCTTCTTGATCAAAAGTTGTTAAATCACTTGGTCGTCTAATATCTCTTTCACAGAAAGGAGCGTGCTCCATTAATTGTCCAAACTGATTTTGATAACGCTTCGGAAAACGAATAGGGCTATAGCTTTCAATAATAAATAGTCTATTGTTTTCATCATCAAATTCCATTTGATAAATAGTACCTCTTGGTACTACTAAGTAATCACCGTAGGAAAATTTAATTTTCCCAAATCCTGTTTTTAAAGTGCCCGTACCTTTATGAATAAAAATTACTTCGTCGGCTTGACTATTTTTATAAAAATAATCGGTCATTGATTTTTTAGGGGCAGCCAAAGAAATTTGCAAATCGGAATTTACTAAAACTGCTTTTCTGCTTTTCAAATAATCATCTTCAGGTTTTACATTAAAACCTAATAAACTAGTATGACGTAAATGTTTTTCTTTCGCAATTTTTGGCTCAACAGAATAAGGCGTACCTAATTCTTTAACAATGGTTGGCGGATGTGTATGATACACTAATGAATACATACCCGAAAAACCTTCAGTGGAAACTAATTCTTCGGCATACAATTTTCCATTGGGTTGTCTAAATACAGTGTGTCTTTTGGAGGGAATATCTCCTAATGTGTGGTATATTGGCATAAATTACATTTTCAAGCACCACAATACTAACAATTATTAGCAAAAAATAAAATAATATTTTTACCTTTGACAAAAGTATTGAATCCTTATTTTTCAAAAAAGGGCAAACCTGCTTTTAATATCATAAAATATTGATAATCAATGAAATTAGTTAGTTATTTACAAAATAAGGAAATTCAATTAGGGGCAATGGTACAGGAAAACCTTTATGCCCTTCAAAAGGTGAACGAAAGCCTGCCAAAGGATATCATATCCTTCCTACAATTAGGGACTGAAAAAATAAAGGAAACCGAGCAGCAATTAATGAACATGCTAGCTAACCAAGGGGACATTTTACCAGTACAGGATTATACTTTACTGGCGCCGGTACCTCATCCAACCTCTTGCAGAGATGGTTATGCTTTTCGACAACATGTGGAAGCTGCTCGAAGAAACAGAGGTGTTGAAATGATCAAAGAATTTGATCAATACCCTATATTTTATTTTACCAATCACAATGCAGTGCAAGGACCTGGTCCAGTGTATTGTATGCCTGATCATTTTCAGCAACTTGATTTTGAATTAGAAATTGCCATTGTCATTGGCAAAGAAGGGAGAAACATAAAAGCAAAAGATGCGGATGAATACATTGCAGGCTTTACCATTATGAATGACCTTAGTGCTCGAAAATTACAAATGGAAGAGATGTTATTGAATTTAGGTCCAGCAAAAGGAAAAGATTTCTCTACGGTTATTGGTCCGTGGTTGGTAACACCCGATGAATTAAAAAATAATTTAGTGCCCGCTAAACAGGGGCATGTGGGCAACAATTATAATTTATCGATGAACTGTTGGGTGAATGATCAATTAGTTTCATCAGGTAATGTAAAAGATATGGATTGGACTTTTGCTGAAATTATTGAAAGGTGTTCCTACGGAGTGACAGTTTATCCTGGTGATGTGATTGGCTCTGGAACTGTTGGTACGGGCTGTTTTTTGGAATTAAATGGTACTGGTAAACTGCATGACCCTAATTATATAGCACAGTGGTTGCAACCCAATGATGTGGTAAGAATGCAAATAGATGGCTTAGGTACTTTGGTGAATACTATTCATGCAGAAGCAACTGATTGGTCTATTTTATCCTTAAAAAAATAATTGAATAAATACTTTTTCATGGTCACATTTGAAACGGATAAGCTAAGCCCACAGGAAATACAAAAGTATTTACAGTATGCAATTGCGCCAAGGCCCATATGTTTTGCATCCACCATCGACTTAGAGGGAAATGTGAATTTGAGTCCGTTTAGTTTTTTTAATTTGTTTAGTATGAATCCCCCCATTTGTATTTTTTCCCCATCAAGAAGGGTAAGGGACAATACGACTAAACATACACTTGAAAATATTAAACAAGTACCTGAATGTGTCATTAATATTGTGAATTATGATATGGTACAACAAGCCTCATTGGCAAGCTGTGATTATCCAAAAGGCACTAATGAATTTATAAAAGCAGGATTTACAGCTTTACCTTCTGAACTAGTGAAACCACCAAGAGTAGCGGAATCACCTATTCAGCTTGAATGTATCGTGCAAGAAGTAATTACTTTGGGTGAAAGTGCAGGTGCTGGTAATTTGGTGTTGGCCCTCATTAAAAAAATACATATTAGTGAAGCGGTAATGGATAGTCAGCATAATATTGATCAGGCCAAATTGGATTTAGTAGCTCGATTAGGAGGTGATTGGTATGCGCGCATAACCGAAGAAAATTTATTTAAAGTAGAAAAGCCCAATACAAAACTGGGCATTGGGTTTGATCAATTGCCCGAAGGTATTATCAATTCCCCTTTATTATCCAATAATGAAAAAGCACAGTTGGCCAATATCGACATTGTGCCAGCAGCTAGCATCCAACAAAATAATAATTTTTCTGAAGCTACTATTTTGAAAATAAAATCAGCCCTTGCGCAACAAAAAACCGAAGAGGCTTGGCAAATTATTCGAACTTCAGTTTAGCATCAATAATTTTTAATCCGTCAGTGATTAGCTTGTGAAACTTTGGATAGTGCACCATTTGTGCATTCAAGTGTTCCCTTATTTCATTGGCTAAGCTTGCATTACTTGGGTTGGTATCTGCTATTTCTAAAATTTCTAAAGCGCCTAACCAGTCTTCTTTAAATTCTGCTTTCAAATTATTCCATATTGTGAACAGTTCATCACCTGTTTCATTTTGTTCCCTGTAATTTCTGATTTGCTTAAATATATTTTGATAGTTTATATCATGCTGGGAATAATTTTGCTGATAAGTTCTTTTTGGAGAAACGTATAATTGATCTTCAAAAATATTTTTATCTGCTGTTCCATTAAATACCGAAACAATGGAATCCCCAATAGCCATATCATAAATGCCCCAGGAAGGATCAAAGAATACATTACCTGCTTCGTCAGTTACTTTACAATGTTCAAAGGACATAATGAGTAACTTATTTTCCTTAAAACAAGTATTGATTAATTTTCCATTTACTTCAATTCCATTTTCGAAGCATAGCTGAATAGTAGCTCCTATATCCCAGCCTTTTTCCATTAAATCCTGTGGAGTAAAGTCCTCTAATTTTTTTGAAATTCCTGTAATGTTTCCCACCGGTGCGCCAAAACCTTCGGCATGATAATCTGGACCATGTGAAGGAAGTAATTGATCGTTAAAACAAAGTGTAGTAGGGCTATTGGTATTGATGTATTTAATTTGATGATTAATGTCTTTTACTACATTACTAAATACACCAGACACCTGTAAGCCTGAACTAAACACGGCAGTACATATATTTTTACATTCAATAGCTTTTAATATACTTTCGATACCGCCCACTCTATAGGCCATTTTACTTTCGAATTGTTGTAATACATCAATTAAATTTTGGAATGTAGGAGTTACAAAAAGTTGCGGTTGCTCCTTTGTAATGTCATACCCATAATTTAAAGCATCAATGGTGTAGATAATTTTTTTCACTTCTGGTCGCATGCAAGAAGCACTTTCTCCTATCGAAGAAAGCAACCCAGCACCATAAATTTTTGGATTTTGGACATCGCCAATTAATCCATATTCTACGGTCCACCATTGCAACCTACTTAAAAGGGCCATTTCCGATGGAGTACCTAAATTTTGTTGATTCAATAAAACCAAAGCTTCTGCTTTAGCTAATTCTTCCTTGTCAACATTAGGTACTTCTTTTAAAATGGATAGTGCCCTAATGGATTCATACAACTCATAATCCTTTGAAGAAAATAATGCCTTTGTTCCAATGGCACCTAAATAGCTTAGGTATTGATTGTATTTAGTATCACTAATAATTGGGGCATGTCCTGCGGATTCATGAATAATATCTGGTGCCGAAGTATATTCAATATGTTCCAATTGACGAATGTCTGCAGCAATCACCAAAACGCGATAAGCTTGAAATTCCATAAATGCTGCTGGAGGAATAAATCCGTCCACTGTCACAGCACCCCATTCAATTTCGGCAAGTGCATCATTTATTTCTTGTAAGCTTGGAATTTTCTCAATGGTTAATCCAGCTTTTTTTAAGCCTGGTATATAAGGGTAATAGGCTACATTTTTTAAGTAGCTATAATTCTGACGCATCACATAACGCCATACCGCATGATTTACCGAAGTATATTTATCGTATTCTTGTTCTATGATGTATTTTTTCAAATGCAATGGAAGGTTTGCCACTTGCTTATTATGATAATCAAAAAAAGCGTCCATAATTTTCTAAAAATTTAAGTGCGATAATAATTGCTTAACCATCGTTTCGGGTCCAACATAAAATGGGATAGTTTGATGAATGCTATTAGGCTGAATATCCAAAACCATGGAATCGTTTGTTGTTGCAAGTCCGCCAGCTTGTTCGGCTATGAATGCTAGCGCATTTGCTTCAAACAATAATCTTAATTTCCCATTTGGATATTGATTGGTTCTTGGATACATAAAAATACCCCCCTTTAATAAATTGCGATGAAAATCGGCTACTAAAGATCCAATATACCTACTTGACATTCTTTTTTCTTTACACTCGTTGATATAAGTGGTTACCCCCTTGTCTAAAATGTCAAAACTAAGTCCTTCATTCATTGAATAATAAGTACTAGCATTTTTAAAAACCAAGGCTGGATGTGACAAAACATATTCGCCCAAAGTGCTTTCATATGTAAATCCGTTTACACCGTTCCCAGTAGAAAATACTAACATTGTGGATGGTCCATATAAAATATAACCTGCTGCTATTTGTTCTCTGCCTTTCTGTAAAAAGTCTGACTCTTGTAAAGGTTTGCTTGGCGGTGTCTGCTTTTTATAAATAGAAAAGATTGTGCCAATAGACACATTCACGTCAATATTACTAGAGCCATCTAATGGATCAATCGTCACAATATATTTTCCATTATTTTCTAAATCAATAAACTGTTCTGTTTCTTCTGAAGCTATACCACAAGCTTCGCCCCCCTTTGACAATGCTCTTGTGAATCTTGTATTGGCTAGTAAGTCTAATTTTTGTTGATGATCACCCCCTGAATTCATTAAGCCAACATATCCCATTATATCTACCAACCCTGCTTTATTAATTTCACGATTAACTACTTTAGAGGCTAATGCAACGTCTCTCAACAATTGTGATAATTCGCCAGCGGCATTTGGATATTGACTTTGATTGCTTTTAATAAAACGATCCAAAGTTATACCAATCGGCAAATCGATCCTTGATTTTTCCATATAAGAGTTGCTACGTTAACTATTTATCTAACACTGTTGGGTAATTATTTATATTTTAAATAATTATGCTCAAAAAGGTTTTTTAATTTATTTGCCTGTTGTACATAAGCGTCCTTATCTGTCCATGCGTCGATAGGATTTAAAATGGTACTTGGTACATTTGCACAAGTGGTAGGAATCGATAAGTTAAAATAGGGTTCAGTGTGAAAAGTAACATTCTGAAATAAGTTTTCATGAATGGCATCAATCATTGCCCTTGTATACTTTAAGTCTATTCTTTTTCCAACACCGTATCCTCCTCCAATCCATCCTGTGTTGATTAGCCAAACATTTGTATTGTGCTGCGTAATTTTTTCAGCCAATAATTTTGCATAAACAGTAGGCTTCCAAACCATAAAAGCGGCACCAAAGCAAGAGGAGAAAGTAGCTACTGGCTCTGTAACACCCATTTCTGTGCCTGCTACTTTTGCGGTATAACCACTAATAAAATGATATTGCGCTTGTTCTGCATTTAATTTACTAATTGGAGGCAGCACTCCAAATGCATCACAGGTTAAAAATATAATATGATTCGGATGGCCACCAATACAAGGAATTTTTGCATTTGGTATAAATTCAATTGGGTAAGCAGCCCTTGTGTTTTCGGTAATTGACTTATCGTTATAATCTACTTTTTTAGTAGAAGGATCAAAAACGACGTTTTCTAAAATAGTCCCTCTTTTGATTGCTTGATAAATTTCGGGTTCTTTCTGTGGCTCTAAATTAATTGCTTTTGCATAACATCCACCTTCAATATTTGAAATCCCATTTTCACTCCAGATATGTTCATCGTCACCTATCAAATTCCTATTTGGATCTGCCGACAATGTAGTTTTACCAGTGCCACTCAAACCAAAAAATAAACTCACAGCACCATTGGCAGCCTCATTTGCAGAACAATGCATTGATAGCATTTGATTCAATGGCATCAAATAGTTAAGCAATGAAAAAATTGCTTTTTTCATTTCACCTGCATATTCGGTTCCAAAAATCAAAATCTCTTTTTGCTCAAAAGACAATTGAATGGAAGTACTTGTGGTAATGCCTTTGATAGTAGTATCTGCTTTACAAGCACCTGCATTATAAAGTACATAATCAGGTGTACCAAAATCAGCTAACTCCTGTTGCGTTGGTCGAATCAGCATATTGTACATGAACAATGCATGGTATGCTTTTGTACAAATAATCCTTACTTTGATTGTATTTTTTTTATCCCATACCGCATACCCATCTACAATAAATAAGTCTGTACAGGTATTAAAAAAATCAATCGCATTTTTTTTTGCTTGCTTAAAGGACGTTGGGTCGATGGGTTGATTTACCTCCCCCCAATTAATACTTTCTTTAGTACTTTCTTCCAATACAATTCGCTTATCCTTTGGACTACGCCCTGTTTTTTCACCAGAATAAACGATCAAAGCGCCGGTATCTGATAAAGCTGAACCCTTATCTGTCTCTAATGATAGCTGTATTAATGCGTCACTTGATAAATTTGCATGTAAAGTTGGAGTAATAATGCCAAGATTTGATAAATCAACCATATACATATTATTTAGAATGCAATAATACTAACAAATGGTAGTTAAAAAAAACAAATTCAACTAAATGAAACATATTCCTACTTTTTAGTTGTTGAACACCTTCCTAGTGCCAACCTTTTAAAGCGTAATTCATTGATAATGTTATAGTTTCATGAGGTGCTCGTGTAAAACTGCTAAATGAAAATTTTACACGAGGTATTTAACAAACTAGCTCCCTACTTTTCTGTAATGACTGGGACACATATTTTTTTTCAATAAAAAAATACGATTAAAATAAGTAAGGGTTTCGAAGCCATTTTCATACGCAATTTCAGCAATTTGTTTATCGGTGGCCAATAAGTCATTACAAACATTGGCTATTCGAATATCATTTACATAATCAGAAAAAGTTTTACCAGTCGCGCGTTTGAAAAATTTACAAAAAGCACTTGGTGTTAAATGTACAAGCGCAGCTGCATTATGTATATTTATTGGCTCTGCGGCATGTTTTTGTATAAATTGACAAACCTTATTTATTCTTTTTTCATTTTCACTTCCTTTAAGTGGCTGATAAAATATTGAAGCAAGTGAAGTGTTTTTTAATAATGCGATTTCCTCAAGCAACTGAAGTAAATTAGTCACTTTTTGTAACCCTTTTTGTGAGGGCAAACTATGTATCAATTCATGTACAAGCGTTAAATTATTTTCATTCATTGAAATGCCCTGTTGAGCACTTAATAGCAATTGATTGATATTGGTCATTTCAGTTAGCTCCGCAAAGCGTTTGATAAATTCTACCGAAAATTGAATTACAATTGCTTTGCATTTTTCTTTGCTAGAATTATCGCTAACCCAAGTATGTGGCAGTCCAGGCCCAATAAGCACTAAATCGCCACTTTCAAAATTGGCATGATGATCCCCAATTAACCGGGTCCCTTTTCCTTCTACAATTAAGGTAAGCTCATACTCGGGATGGTAATGCCAAAAAAATTCAAGCTTGTTTGCTTGTATTTCAAAAGCCAAGAAAGCATCCGCACCTCTTTTTTTACCAATATCTTCCAATAAGGGCTTCATCTAGTACTATTTATGCTGTTTATACATCAAATATAAATTAATTTGTCAATATAGTGTTATTATTGGCAAACCCGATGTTATTTTTCATCCTACCTGCTTACTATTTTTATCCTCTAAATAAAAGCGTATGTCAACCATTCCATCCAATATCGCGGATGCATTATCCCAACCTTATGAACTGAATGCAGCACAAATTGAATTTTATCAAAAAAATCGTTTCATTAAATTGAAACAAGTATTTGATGAAGCGACGATTGCTTATTTCAATGAAGCCATTAGCAAAAGAGTAGCAATCATGAACAAGGAAAATACACCTTTGGAACAAAGAAGTACTTATGGAAAAGCCTTTCTTCAATTGTTTAATTTGTGGAAGGAGGACGAGGTAGTAAAAGAATTTGTATTTAGTAAGCGTCTTGCAAAAATTGCTTCAGACTTAATGCAGGTGGAAGGTGTTCGTATGTACCATGACCAAGCACTGTTTAAAGAAGGGGGCGGAGGCATTACGCCTTGGCATGCTGACCAATATTATTGGCCATTGGAAACAGACAAAACGGTTACTGCATGGATTCCCTTGCAAGCGACGCCTCTTGAATTAGGTCCTTTGGAGTTTAGCGCAGGCAGTCATCAAATTGTGGAAGGACGTGATTTAGAAATTGGAGATGAAAGTGAAACGCTTATTCAACAAAAATTAAAAGTGACTAATTTTCAACATGTCATTGAAGCATTTGATTTAGGTGAAGTGAGTTTTCATAGTGGATGGGTGTTTCATCGTGCAGGTGCCAATACTACAAGTGATATGAGAAAAGTCATGACCGTGATTTATATGGATAAGAACATGGTATTAAAAAATCCAGAAAATAAAAATCAAATTAATGACTGGAATACCTGGTGTCCTGGCGCCACAATTGGTGAAGTAATCAATACCCCACTTAACCCTGTTCTTTATTAAAACAAATACTTTGCAAATAAAATATTGTTGTACTTATTGGGGTTCAGAAAAAGAGGCGCCCGATGTATTTGTTGACAAAGTATTGTCGGCAGGATACGATGGCATTGAAATATTTTTACCTTCTTTAAAAGATAGGTTTACCGAAGAATTAATGGATGAAGTGGAGGACGTGATGAACAATAATCCTGACTTTACTTTTATTGCACAGCATATTGTTGCAGTGGAAAATAATTCGGTAAATGATTATATCAATAAGGTAAAGCAAAATTTAATCGAACTAGCAGCATTTCAACCCAGCTTTATCAATGCGCACACCGGTAAGGACTATTTTTCATTTGACGATAATTGCCGACTTATTGAAGCAGCATTAAACATAAGCAGTAAAACAGGCGTTCGAATTTTACATGAAACGCATAGAGGTAGATTTTCATTTCATGCTGCTTCCCTACTTCCCTATTTACATAAATTTCCAGAAATGGAATTGGTAGGTGATTTTTCACATTTTTGTACGGTATCAGAAAGTATGTTGGAAGATCAGGAACAAATCATACAACAAATAATTCCACATGTCGCGCATATACATGCAAGAGTGGGACAGGAACAAGGGCCTCAGGTAAATGATCCTTTTGCACCTGAATGGCAAATTCATTTTGCTCAATATGAAAAATGGTGGAAAGCAATTATTGAGGACAGGAATAAAAAAAATACCAAGGTTTTCACAGTTACGCCGGAGTTTGGTCCATTGCCTTATATGCCATCCATGCCCTTCACCCAGCAACCATTAGGCAATCAGTGGGAAATAAATTGTAAAATGATGCGTCATTTAAAAAATATTCTTCAATAATAATTTCCTGCCTGCACAATATGTATCAACAACTTATCAATAAAAAATGGTGGAAGGAAAAAGTGGTTTATCAATTGTATCCGCGAAGTTTCAAGGATACTAATGGGGATGGCATTGGTGATTTAAAAGGAGTAATTGAAAAATTGGATTATATACAAAGTTTGGGCGTTGATGTGGTATGGATGAATCCCATATTCGAATCCCCTAATGACGACATGGGTTATGATATTTCGGACTACAAAGCCATTATGAAAGAGTTTGGGTCCATGGAAGATTTTGATGAAATGTTAAAGGGATTGCACGAAAGAGATATTAAATTAATTATGGACCTCGTGGTGAATCATACAAGTGACGAGCACCCTTGGTTTAAAGAAAGTAGAAAGTCAAGAGACAATCCTTATCGTGATTATTATCACTGGTGGGATGCAGAAAAAGGCGAGCCACCCTACCGATGGAGTATTTTTGATGAGCAAAGCAATGCATGGAAATATGATGCATGCACCAACAGCTACTACTTTCATATATTCAGCGAGAAACAACCCGACTTGAATTGGGAAAATCCAAAAGTGCGGGAGGAGGTGTATGCTATCATGAAATTTTGGTTGGATAAAGGAATTGATGGTTTTAGATTGGATGTAATTGCATGCATTTCAAAAGACACAAATTTTCCTGCCCTGCCAAAGGAAATGGAAGCCAGTGAATGGTTTCCCTATTATGCCCAAGGCCCTAATTTGCACGATTATTTGCAGGAAATGCATCGAGAAGTTTTTTCCAAGTATGATTGCATGAATGTAGGAGAGATGAGTTTTGTAACTACGGAGAGTGCTTTATTATTTGTAGATGAGGAAAGAAATGAATTGCAAAGCTTTTATCATTTTGATCATACAGGCGTTGGCGTCAGCAAAGAAAATTTTATGTACTCCGACGAGGGTAATTGGGATTTGGTAGAATGGAAAAAAATATTTGACAATTGGGATAAAGTGTTTGTTGAAAAAGGTTGGGGTACTATTTATTTAGGCAATCATGATATGAGTAGGATGGTAAGTCGTTTTGGAAACGACAGCGAAGCGTTTAGAACCCTATCTGCAAAAATGCTACATACATTTATATTAAGTATGCGTGCTACTCCATACATATATAATGGCGATGAAATAGGAATGGTCAATACCAACCATACCAATATTGAATACTACCAGGATGTGTACACCATTAATTATTACAATGGCCTAAAACAAAAAGGGGAAGATTGTGAAGCCTTTTTACAATCACATGCTAAAATTAGCAGGGACAATGCAAGGACGCCTATGCAATGGGATAGTAGCCTGCAAGCTGGTTTCACTAACTCAAATCCATGGTTGGCGGTACACTCAAATTATACTTCCTTAAATGTAGCTGCCCAAGAAAATGATCCCGATTCGGTGCTTCATTATTTTAGGAAAATGGTCCAATTGAGAAAAAATAATGAAACGCTTATTTATGGTTCTTTTGAATTAGTTGATCAAAGTAATGCGCAACTATTTGCCTATACCAGACAATTAAACAATGAACAATTTTTAGTGGTTTTAAATTTTTCAGCAACTCCTGCTATACTCCAAACGGATATTCAAGTTGACAGCAGCCCTATTATCATAAGCAATTACGCAACACCCTGTCAAAACAAGGTATTTGAACCTTATGCGGCAGTAATTTATAAAATACAATAATCAAATTCAATCAATCTAATTCATTTAAACAAATCAATCAAGTCAACCAATTCAAATTTATCCTTATGAAATATACATTTATTACGCTTTTCCTATTGATGGGTGGCCTAAGCTATGCGCAAAAAAATAATGCTGCTAAAAAAGGCGAAGTTATTTACCATGTGTTTCAACGTAGTTTTTATGATAGCGATGGCAACAGACATGGCGATTTAAAGGGTTTACAACAAAAATTGCCTTATTTACAGGACTTAGGCGTTACTTCCATTTTACTATTACCCCTGTACGAAGCAGATTGTTACCATAATTATTTTGCCAATGATTTTGAGAAAATTGATACTTCCTTAGGAGGTATGGAGCAATACCTGTCGCTTGTAAAAGAAATACACAAGCGTGGAATGAAAGTATATATGGATATGGAAACGCAGTATGTTACTGAAAAGCATTTGTGGTGGAAGGACGCGGTAGGCAATTTAAATTCAAAGTATAGTGACTATATTTTATTTGAAGACACAGCCCACAAAATTCCTGCGACCATTATATTTGACCTGCGTCAATTAAACAACTATAACGGGACTTCCATTAAAATAACCACGGTGAATTTAAGAAGTAAAAAAGTATTAGAGTATAATAAAAAGTTGTTCTCTTATTTTGTGGATCCCAATAAGGATGGAAAATTTGATGATGGTGTTGACGGCTTTAGATTGGATCATGCCATGGATCATTTGGACGGGAAAGCAGCACTTAAAAATTTATTTGTTGATTTTTGGAATCCCTTAATGATGCATTTAAAAAAACAAAATCCTGCACTTAAGACTGTTGCGGAGCAAGCTGAATGGAGAGAATATGGATATGACTATTTACAAAAAGCAGGTGTTGATCGCATGTTTGGTTTTGGTTTACAACAAGCCATTATATCTTTTGACAAGCAAAATTTAATAAAGAACGCAGATACCATTTTGGCAAAATGCCCTACCGATAAAGACCAAATTATATTTATTGAAAACCACGACATAGATCGATTTGCCTCTATCGAACCGAATAAGGACAAGCAAAGGGTAGCCGCATCCTTGATGTTACTTATTGGTGGTATTCCTTCCATTTACTATGGACAGGAAATTGGTATGCTTGGCAAAAATGGTACTTGGGGCGGAACCGATGGCAATGATATACCGCGTAGGACAGCGTTTAAATGGAATGAGTCCTATGATGAAAAAGGAATGGCTACCTGGTATAGAAACGTGGATGCAAGCTGGAATAAAGCACATTTAAATGTAAATGATGATATTTCCTTAGAAGCGCAATTAAAGGATAGTAGCTCCTTGTTTCATTATTATAAGCAAATGATACAGCTAAAGCAAAGTAATCCTGCTTTGGCAATAGGCCGCTATGCGAACGTCATTAATGACAATAGCAAAGTATATAGTTTTGTAAGAACCCATCAACAACATAAAGTATTGGTGGTGGTAAATTTATCAAACGAGCCACAAACAGCCATATTTGAAAAAATAAGCACTAAGGGAGCGCCTTTATATGGGAAGGCAAAATTCAATCAAAATCAAGTAGCACTAAATCCTTATGAGGTAGTAGTGGTTGCTATACCATAATTCAATTAAAAAGGGTTTACGAGTAATAATCGTAAACCCTTTTTGAAATAAATACATAGTACCGAAGTAGTATAAATTATTTGAACCTTATTTAGGTAAAACAACTGCATCCACTACATGGATCAATCCGTTGTTTGCAGCTAAATCGGTTGCCACTACTGTAGAAGTTGCACCTTTTTCGTCAGTTAAAATTACCTTGCCTTCTTTGATAGAAGCAACTAGGTTACCACCACTAACTGTTTTTAGGGTTGCTGAACCACCGCCATCAGTGATGGCTTTAACTACTGCTGCAGCATTAAAACTTCCAGCGATTACGTGGTAAGTTAAAATTTTAACTAATGCAGCCTTGTTCTCTGGCTTAAGAAGATAGCTAACTGTAGCAGCTGGTAGTTTTGCAAATGCCGCGTTTGTTGGTGCAAAAACGGTAAATGGTCCTGCGCTTTGTAAAGTAGTCACCAAGTCGGCAGCTTTTACAGCAGCAACTAAAGTGGTATGATCTTTTGATCCAACAGCAACGTCAACTAATGTTTTTTGAGCGTTTACTGTGGTTGTTCCTGCAATAGTTACAACTATTGCTACTAATAAGTTTTTGAAATTCATTTTAAATTGTTTTTTACAATAACACCAGGATCATCAAATAGTTGTGTTTTTATGATTAAATAATTATTTTTTCACCTACTAGCTTGATAGTCAGCTAAGTAGTTTTTCATATTACATTTAATGAACTATTTGCCAATTTTAAGCGTATATTTAGATACAATCACAAGTCAAATATGTTCAAGAAATTTACCACTTCAGATGTTTTTATGCTAATTGCAGCCTTCTCTTCGCTAATTTTTTCAGAATTATTATGGTTTAAAGGAGAGAAAGAGGCAGCCATTTTTATTGGATTATGGGTTCCATCCATTTTAGGATTTGCGATTCTTTTAAAACTAATAAATGCTAAAAATGATTGAGATAATACCCTATTTTGCCGCTTTCGTAACTATATTATTTGGTATTGGATTTATCCTTTCTCTCAATAAATTCAAAGGATATAAATAATTAGTGTATGAATAAGTTTTTACAAATAGCCAGTAATAACTTTGATTCATATTTTAGTCCTAAAGCGATCAGAAAAATTGAATTACTACTCCTAAGAGCAGCTGTTTTTTCTTTTATTCTACATTTAGTCATTATTTATTTAGGCAATCATTTTGCCTACTTTCAAAACCTGCAGCATAGTTACTTAAAAGCAATATATACCCCCTTTAGCTTTATACTTTTTTACGAAGTTTTTCTTTTAGTCATTATCATACCTAATTCAATATCCGAGTTTATAGGTAAGCAATTTGAGGTAATTACACTTATTACTTTAAGAAGTTTTTTTCATGATATTGCAGATTTTAATTTGCAAGAACCTGTTCATTTTCAAAACCCTGCTTTTATCAGCTTATTGTATGATTTGGGGGCATCTATTATTATGTTAGGCCTGACCATATTGTATTATAAAATTTATCATTACAATAATAAAGCAGAAGTGATTAATGAATTAAATAAGTTTATTCAAATCAAGAAATTAGTTTCTTTAAGTATGATTGTAGTTTTATTGATACTAAGTATCACTAGTTTATTTACTTGGTCCTTGGACATGATGAAAGCATTAATGGTTAATGAAAATTATCCGAATCCAAATACTGTTTTTTATGAAGACTTCTTTTCCATCATGATTTTCGTAGATGTTTTACTCTTAATCATTTCATTTACATTCCATTCTTCCTTTTTTATCATATTCAGAAATGCCAGTTTCATTATAACAACCATTTTACTAAGAATGTCGTTAACTATTGAAAAGCCAATGAACTACGTAATTATTTTAGTTGGCTTTTTATTTTCCTTATGTTCCTTTTTCTTATACAGATTTAGGCATATCCAACACAAGCGATAAGTTGGATAGGAGGTGTTTATTTACTTGAATACAACAATAATCAGTATTATTTGTTATTTCAATAATTAATAAGCATCTATATGACATTCCAAGACCAACTTGATCAATTAATCATAGAAAATAAAGCAATACCAGAAGCATTTATACTGCCTTCCTTGATTGAACAAAAAACCTATCTATCTGATGGTGAATTAATTCATTGGGATGGTCCAACCCATGAAGTTTTCTCCCCTATATGCATGCATACCCCAGAAGGCATACAGCGCATTAAAATAGGATCTTATCCTATTTGTACAGAAAAGGAAGCAAAAATAGCATTGGAAGCTGCCTGTACTGCCTATAATGATGGTAGAGGTGAGTGGCCGACTATGTCAGTTACACAAAGAATTCATTGTGTGGAACATTTCGTCACTAAAATGTTAGCACAAAAAGATATTGTAGTGAAATTAATTATGTGGGAAATTGGTAAAACCTATGCCGATTCAGAAAAAGAGTTTGATAGAACTGTTGAATATATTTATGCTACCATTGAGGCTTTGAAAGATATTGACAGAGATTCTTCCCGATTTACAATTGAACAAGGTATTGTAGCACAAATAAGAAGATCCCCTTTGGGTGTGGTATTATGTATGGGTCCGTTCAACTATCCATTAAACGAAACCTTTACAACCTTGATACCTGCTATTATTATGGGGAATACCTTGTTGTTTAAGGCGCCAAAGCATGGGACTTTATTACATTATCCGATGCTTGAAGCTTTTAAATCTTGTTTTCCTAAAGGCGTAGTGAATACTATTTATGGAAGAGGAAATGTGATAATACCACCATTAATGGAGTCGGGTAAAATAAATGTACTTACTTTAATTGGCTCAAGTAAAGTAGCAAATCAATTAAAAAAACTACACCCAAAAGTTAATCGCTTAAGAGCTATTTTAGGTTTAGATGCAAAAAATGCGGCTATTGTCACAAAAGATGCGGATATTAAATTAGCAGTAAATGAAACTGTACTTGGATCGCTTTCATTTAATGGACAAAGATGTACGGCTTTGAAAACAATTTTTGTACATCAATCAATTGCCCAAGAATTTATCGAACAGTTAAAAGAGCAGGTAGCAAAATTACAATTTGGATTGCCATGGGAAAAAGGGGTTACTTTAACTCCGCTTCCAGAACCCGGTAAACCCGCTTATTTGAATGATTTGATTGAAGATGCTAAATTACATGGCGCATCCGTGATGAACGAAAATGGAGGAACTATTAAAGAAACCTTTTTCTATCCAGCGATATTGTTTCCAGTGAATAGCAAAATGAAAATATATAGTGAAGAACAATTTGGTCCCATTATTCCAGTAATACCTTTTGAGGATATTGAAGAGCCAATCCAATATATTATAGAATCAACACACGGACAACAAGTAAGTTTATTTTCAAAAAATAAATTAGAACTGGCTAGTTTAATTGATCCTTTAGTAAATCAAGTAAGCCGTGTGAATATTAACTGTCAATGTCAAAGGGGACCTGATAGTTTTCCGTTCACGGGACGAAAAGATAGTGCAGAAGGCACTTTGTCGGTGGTTGATGCACTCAGGTCATTTTCAATCAGGTCCTTAGTAGCAGCTAAATTAACCGATGAAAACAAACATATCATTAATGATATTGTTTCCTCTCAACATTCTAACTTCCTAAGCACAAAATTTATTTTTTAAGCAAAAACTCTTAAGTTATTACCTGATATAGCAGTGTTGTATTTTTTTAATGCAACGGCTGCAGGACCTTTGGTAACGGCTCCTGTTGGACTAAAAGTAGATCCATGTCCAGAACAGAAAAAATTATTATCGTTTGGCACAAAATCCAATGTAACCTGTTGGTGGGTACATACCGAGCTAACAGCAATAAATTCATTAGTAAGTGTTCTTGCAATAATGATGTTATTGGTCCTATCAACATAAAAACCTCCCGCAGTACTTAAACTAGTATAAGGTGAAACGGTAATATTAATAGTGAAATCGATGGGCTTATTATTATTATTACCACCTGGTTGGGTAGGGGTTGCAGTTTCTGATTTTGAACAAGCTTGCATACAACCAAAAATTAGTATTGAGGCGGCACTTAACCCAACTTGCTCGATGAAATCTTTTCTTTCCATAATAATAGTTTTAACATTAAACAATAGATAAGGTACATTTGTTTTATCAATAAGGTAGATTTAAACTAAAAAATATTTTTCTCTATGTATAACTATTTGAAATACAAGATTTTGAAAAAAACGTTTATTTTACTCGTATTTTTTGGTTGTTTAAAATCAGCCCAAGCCCAAACCGAAAATCAATCCGACTCTCTTTTACAAACGCTTTTAGTGGAGGAAAAAGTGGATACCCAGCTTTTAGCTCCTTCCAAAATGCTATTTACCCAGCAGCTTATTTGGGGGAATCATGGCATTTTAAAAAACAGGTATGGTGCAACTGAGGATTTGGTAGAAAGAAGAAAAATAGATTTAAGGATAAGAAGAAAAATGTTACAACTGCATCAAATAGGGGGCTTTGTTACTTTAGGCGGGATGGTGGCGCAGGGCATTATTGGCAGTCAGTTGTACAATGGTAATTATGGTTTAAAGGAAACCCATGAAAAATTAGGGATGGCCGTGAATCTCTCCTATGGTTTTACAGCCATCAATGGTTTATTCCCACCGCCTTCCTCATTTAAAAGAGATAAAAAATTAACTTCTATCCGATTACATAAATGGTTGGCAGTAGCGCATCTTTCCGGAATGCTCGCCACTAATATTTTAGCTAGTCAAATTGATAAAAATTACGCCCTTAAACCATACCATCGAGCCGCCGCTTATACCAGCTTTTTTAGCTTAGCAGCAGCCATGGTAGTCATAAAATTTTAAAAAATGTTTTTACCTATTTTATTTTCACTCCTAACTTCTTGGTTTGTACAAAACCCCAGTTTTGACAATACGACTTCAACTGTCAAGTATAGCATGCGTCACAAATTACATAGCTGGGAGGGAGTGAGTAATGGTTTGAAAGTAGCTACCAAATGGAATGACCAAAAAAAGGAAATTGAACAAATTTCAATTGTTGTAGGGGTTGCTTCCTTTAATAGTGGATTATCCAGCAGAGACAGTCATATGTTGGAAGTGTTGGATGCCTTAACCTATCCAAGAATTATATTTAGTAGTTCGAGTGTACAATATACCACTGATGGTATTGTAGTAAAAGGTAAAATGCAATTTCATGGGGTAGAGCGCATGGTTGAAACAAAAGTAAAAATGGAGAAAGTCAATAATAAGTGGGTGTTTACTGGTAAACTTCCCATATTACTAGAAGACTATAAGGTGGAAAGACCAAGCTTATTGTTTGTGAAAGTAGATAACTTAGTACAAATTGATTTTAAAGTGGTTTACAATAATTAAAGTTTTAAGTAGCTTATAAATAAACTATTCCCTGATTAATTTTAGGTTGAAAATCTCATTTGTTATTACACAAAAAATTGGGAATTGAAAATTTCTAATTAGATTCATTTAATTAAATCCTGTACCCTACAATTTAAATATATGAATTGGAGAAAATACAATGGCGACTTTATTAATGCGCCTATCAAAGAAGAAGTGCGAAAAACAATTGAGGCGGAGAGGGCTAAAAATCAAAAGTTAAAAGTTTACATAGGTACGGATAGTCAGGTAAAACAAGATGTTGTTGATTTTGCAACCGTCATTGTTTTTTTAAGAGAAAAAAATGGAGGGTTCATGTTTGTGCAAAACACTCAATCTTATAGTAAGTTACATTTAAAAGAACGCATTTTATTAGAAGTGTCCAAAAGCATAGAAATTGCATATGAACTTTGTGATTTATTTATAGAATATGACATTGAAATGGAAGTACATGCCGACATTAATACCAGTGCACAATTTAAAAGTAATGATTCTTTAAACGAAGCAATGGGGTATATAAAGGGTATGGGCTTTAATTTCAAAGCTAAGCCTGAAGCCTTTGCAAGTAGTTGTTGTGCAGATAAAGTAATTCATTAATTATTTTATACTACTTTTGGTACTCAATTTTACTGCTTGAATTTTAAAATATTCATTTTAATTGGGTTTTATCTTCTTGTTTTTGCAGCTCCTGTTATGGCGCAAAATGACAGTTCATCCAAGATTCATTTTTCTGGCTATAGTGAATTTTATTATAGCTATGATTTTTCTAAACCATTGAATAGGGCAAAACCAGACTATACTTATAATTACAAAAACCATAACCAGCCCAATGTTAACCTGGCTTTTGTTAAAGCAAATTATCAAACAAATAGGTTTAGGTCTAATTTGGCTTTAATGACAGGTAATTATGCGAAGTACAATTTAAGTGCAGAGCCGAATTGGGCTAAGCCATTATTAGAAGCCAATATAGGCTATAAGCCATTTGCGCAAACCAATTTTTGGATAGATGCCGGGGTGATGCCATCGCATATTGGTTTTGAAAGTGCCATTGGAAGTGATTGCTGGAATTTAACCCGAAGTATCCTAGCAGAAAATTCACCTTATTTTGAAACGGGGGTTAAATTAAATTACACCAATCAAAAACAAGACTTATTCCTTGCCTTATATGTATTAAATGGATGGCAGAAAATTGCTGCTTCTTTTGGGGATGATCAACCCAGTATTGGTATGCAGGTGAATTATAAACCAATTAATAACCTAACGCTTAACTATAGTAATTTTATAGGTACCATTCAATTAGCACCAACAAGTGCATTAAGGGTTTTCCATAATTTATATGCTATTTACGATGCTAGTCCTAGATGGTCATTTATATTTGGATTTGACATAGGTACACAAAAAATGAAGGAAGCGACCACTTCGGTTTGGTACACGCCTGTTTTTATTTCCAAAATGAATGTAACCAATAAAAGTAAAATTGCTACTAGGCTAGAATTTTATAATGACAAGGACAAGGTGATCATTCCTACTTTAACGCCTAATGGATATCAAACCTTTGGGGCTTCTGTTAATTACGACTATCAAATAACGCCTAAAATACTATGGCGCGCTGAATTAAAGAAGTATCATTCAAAAGACCATATATTTCAATACACGGGTAATACGAATCAGCAAACCACCGCTACTAGCGCTATCATTGTAAAGTTGTAATCGTATTGTAATGATCAAAAAAATTACTTCATTATTTTACCACAGATTGATTAAAAATTTCAAAACACTTTACTAAGTCTTCTTCTTTTTTAATTTTCAATTTATTGGAGGTAATAATTGAATTTAATTTAGCGGCGTCCTCTTTAAAAAGAGCCTCCACTTCCTGAGTAGTTTTAGGGGCTGCATTTATGCCCATTTTTTTACTATATACCAATAACTTTGGAAATTTTTCAATGGTCCTTAACATGGTAGCACTACTATAGGGCTTTGCTTCTGTTACCTGAATAAAATAGTATTTCAAAACAGTTACCTCGCCCTTACTTAATACCTGATATACCGTTTTGCCAGTTAGTTTTTCAAATGCAGGGTAGCCAAATTCAAATAAACTGTTTACGCCGTTTCTTTTTAATACAACCGATTGAATAGCGGGTAGTATCGCCAATTCTTTTCCATCATCAGCCTTGAAAATAACTTCGTTACTCAAAAGATTAACTTTTACTTGGACGTTTTCATAGCGTTGACCGCTAACTAAAGTGATGTCCGCGGGGTAAAAGTCAGTATCAAAAAACGGACTACCATAGTTTTCCATATCAGTACTCATGTGCACTAATTTTCCGTTTCCATCGGTGACCACTAACATGGAGTTGCCAATGTCCTTTAAACTAAAATTGTTTAAAGTTTGCGCTTGCAAACAATTTAAATAGCTGAAACAGAAAATAAACAATAAGCTTCTCATGACTAATTTTTAACGCTATAATTTTTAATTCTTTTGTATTTAATATCTTTTATTTTATCCAAACAGCGCCTACACCTGCTTCCCATAATTGCTTATTTAATGCAGGAAGTATATTGTTTTTTAAATCAAGTCCTCTGGCTTTTAATGCCTCCCAAATAGGAGTATATTCTTTTAATAAATCAAGTACCGGCTGATTGACTCTTGGAATATCACTTTCGTTTTGATTCACCATAAACATATAATTCGCAGTAAACTTATTAGGGAAATTTTCAACATCGTCATAAGCAGTAGACTTACGTTGAATCATCTCCTCGTCCCATGCTTTTAAAAGTTTCACTACCGAATCGCCTTTAGCTTTCACGGCAGCATATTTATTATCCGACGGCAAGTTTTTCAACACGGTTTCTAATTGATTTTTACTTTCATACAAATCAAGGATCATGGTATGCATGGTAATCACCTCACCTTCCATTTGTTTCATTAATGCATCAAATTCCTTGTAATCATTTTCACCTATATTATATAAAGGGTTGGCTAAAATGCTAGCCGTCGTGGTACTTGATTGTCCACCTGCTTTTATAGTTACAGTATAGTTACCAGGAATGGCTTTATGTCCTTTAAAGCTACTTTCAATAAAAACACCAGGAATGGTAGGGATGCTAGGATAACGCATATCCCATACAAAACGGTTTAAACCTTTTTTAGCGGATAGTTTTGGTTCTCTTGCACCACGACGACCTGTAGCTTTGTTATCTGATTCAGATTTAGAACTAAAGGTTCTTACTATATTTCCAGCAGCATCTTTAATTTCTAAGCTCACCGCTTCGTTTTCTTTTAAAGTAGGAAGTTGATAATAAAGAACAACCCCATTGGCAGGATTCACTCCTTCATACATTTTACTGCCTTTAAAATCTTCATTGGTTTGATCTAATTCGCTATATCCATTTACTAAGTAAGCAGCAGTAGGTTGATACAAAATGGTATTGCTTGTATCTTTTTTATATTGTCTAATTAAATTTAAATCATCTAATATCCAAAATGATCTACCCGATGTACTCGCAATTAAATTGTCTTGGTGAATGCGCAAATCAGTAATGGGTGTGTTGGGTAAATTTAATTGAAATGGCATCCAATTTTTTCCGCCATTTTGTGACATATACACGCCAAACTCAGTACCTGCAAACAACAAATCTTTTACTTTATTGTCCTCTCTTACTACTCTTGTAAATGCATTTGGCGCAATGCCATTATTAATTTTTGTCCAAGTTTTTCCATAGTCGGTTGTTTTATACAATCCAGGAGTATGGTCGTCAAATTTGTATCGAGTAGTTGCGATATAGGCAGTGGCATTGTCCAAAGGCGATACTTCAATGGCATTAATCAAACACTCTGCAAGTCCTGCAGGTGTTACATTTTTCCATGTCTTGCCACCATCTTTAGTTAAATAAACATAGCCGTCATCACTTCCTGTATAAATAACGCCTTTCTCGTTAGACGACTCCACTACATAACTTAATGTACCATAATTTTCGGCACCTACTGCTTCATTGGTAAATGGTCCACCCGGCTTTCCTTGTTTGGTTTTATCGTTTCTTGTTAAATCGGGTGAGGCTTCGGTCCATGTTTTACCCATATCGGTTGTGCGCAATAAAACTTGTGCACCATGATAATAGGTATTGGGTTCATGCTTACTCCATATAATAGGTGCGTTCCAATTGAAACGGTATTTATTGTCTTTTGCATCCTTACTTAAATATTGAATAGGAGCAGCCATGATATTGGTGCTTCCTTTTGATTTACTATCAAATACTTCAATGGTTCCTTGGTAGCTTCCTCCTAAAACATATCTTGGATTATTTGGATCAAATGCTAAAAATGCACTTTCGCCACCTGCCGATGCACTCCAATTAGTATTGTTAATGCCTCCACCAAAGGATCGGCTCGCAATTTTTACGGAACTATTATCCTGTTGTCCTCCATAAATATTATACGGAAATTCATTGTCAACATTAATGCGATAAAATTGTGCGGTAGCATAAATATTTTGACTACTCCAAGATTTTCCTCCATTAAAAGTAATGCCTGCACCACCATCATCGGCAATAACCATATTATTACTATTGCTTGGATTAATCCATAAGTCATGATAATCACCATGAGTCGCCGACATGGTTTCCCAAGTTTTTCCGCCATCGGTTGATTTTAAAGCGGGCGCATTCATTACGTATAAAGTATTCTCAACAATTGGATCCGCAAACACTTCAATATAATACCAAGCTCTTCCAATAATACGGTGATCGCTGGTGGCGTGACTCCAAGTTTTTCCTCCGTTATCTGAAACATACATCCCACCTGCTTCTTTTGTAAAATCACTTTCAATAAGCGCATACACTTTTTCTGAATTCGCACGACTTACAGTAATAGCCATTTTTCCCATTTCTTTTGGTAATCCTTCCTGCAATTTATTCCAAGTAACACCACCATCGGTTGATTTATATAAACCGCTACCAGGCCCACCACTAGTCACTTTCCAAGGAGTACGACCATGTTCCCACATAGCAGCATATAAAATACTTGGGTTGTTCATGTCCATAGATAATTCGGCACAGCCTGTTTTATCATCTATATATAAAACTTTATTCCAAGTAGAACCTCCGTCGGTTGATTTAAAAATACCACGTTCATTGGAACTACTATACAATGCACCTTGTGCAGCTACAAAAACAATATTTGGATTTTTAGGATCCACTACCACACGTGCAATATGATGTGTCGCTTCTAAACCAATTTTTTTCCAAGTTTTTCCTGCATCTGTACTTTTATACATTCCATCACCATGATGTGTCATCACACCACGAACTGCATGTTCTCCCATCCCCACATACACGATATTTGGATCGCTTTCGGCAACGGCAATACCACCCACTGTACTTGTTTTAAAATAGCCATCAGAAATATTACTCCAACGAAGTCCCATATCCTCGGTTTTCCAAAGTCCACCACCTGTGGTACCCATATAATATACCATTGGATTACTAGGCACACCCACTGCGGTATTGGAACGACCTCCTCTAAATGGACCAATATTTCGCCACTTTACTTGCTTGAATGTTTTGTTTAAATCGGAAGAATCTGAATTGACCTGTGCGTTCGCAAAAGTTGCGAATAATAATAAAAATAAACTGCGGATAAGAAGTTTTATCATAGTTGGTTGTTTATAAATGTACTGTTGAATTGCATAGCTAATATCACGCTTTTTTGCTTTATTTAAAGCATAATATCAGTTAGGTTCCAACAAATACAAACAGCCCCCTATTTTTTCAGGATAAGCTTAGGATGAACTTTACTCAAATTCAAGCTCATTGGTAAATAATTCCCAGTCTTTCATAATGATCATTTTATACCCTTAATAACATAGTATGAGTCCATTTTGTTTAATAATTATGTAAAATAGTTAAACAAAAAAGCCACAATACCTACCAAAATGCCCCTAATTGTTCGTTTTAAAACAAATACATATATGTTATTATGCAAATATGAAACCGAACAATCTATTAAAGGATTTGTTTTTGAACAAGTAATGTAATTCAACTGTATTTGGCATGGAGGAAATAAAGGAAAAAATCAATGTGGTTTGGTTTAAGAGAGATTTGCGCTTAATGGATCATGCGCCGCTTTTGATGGCCCAGCAGGAAAATGTACCTCAACTTTTAATTTATTGTTTTGAGCCAAGTATCATGCGATATGAAGATAGTGATGTGCGTCACTGGCGCTTTGTATATGAATCATTGCAGGACCTCCAAGCACAACTTTTACCCTTCAATACACAAATTGCCATTTTTCATCAGGAAGCACAATTGGTATTTGAAAGCTTAAATAAAAAGTATGTTCTACAAACGGTTTTTTCACATGAGGAAGTGGGTAATCATTTAACTTATCAAAGAGACATAGCGTTAAAAAAATATTTTAAACAGCATCAAATTAGCTGGCAGGAGTTTCAACACAATGGGGTAGTTAGAAAATTAAAATCAAGAAAAAATTGGGCTGCTTTATGGAAACAAAAAATGCAATCCGCCCCAGCACTCGTGAATTTAAACAATTCAAAATTTTTTAAAATAGATGAAAGTTTTTACGATTCCATTAAAGGACCTTCTCTTTTTTCAACTATAACAACACATCATTCCTCTTTTCAAAATGGCGGAGAAACCTATGCCTGGAAATATTTAGAGAGTTTCTTAAAAAACAGGTACCACAATTATTCTTACCATATTTCCAAGCCACTACTAAGTCGAACAGGCTGTAGCCGAATATCACCCTACCTTGCTTATGGAAATATAAGTATGCGTATGTTGTATCAACAAACTATGCAATTTTATCCTGCTGCTAAAAATAAAAGAGCACTTTCTAATTTCATCTCACGTTTACATTGGCATTGTCATTTTATGCAAAAGTTTGAAGACGAATGTCGAATAGAATTTGAAAATATAAATACAGCTTATGATGCAATCATCAAGCCCAAAAATGAAATATATATTCAAGCTTGGCAAACCGGACAAACTGGGATACCTATAGTAGATGCGTGTATGCGATGTGTGGTGAGCACAGGGTATTTAAATTTTAGAATGCGGGCTTTGGTGGTTTCTTTTTTTGTTTTTAATTTATGGCAGGACTGGCGTTCATTGCATTTTTTAGCGAAACAATTTTTAGATTATGAACCAGGTATTCATTATCCTCAATTACAAATGCAATCGGGGGTAACGGGTATTAATACCATTCGTATTTATAATCCCATTAAAAATTCAATCGAACATGATCCTGATGGAGAGTTTATAAAAATGTGGATCCCTGAATTAAAATCAGTACCGGCAAGCTTAATACATGAACCCTGGAAAATGAGTTTAATGGAACAAGATTTATATCGCGTACAAATTGGCAAGGATTATCCTTCTCCTATTGTGGATATTGAACAAACGCGAAAGATGGCTAGTGAAAAAGTGTGGGGTCTTAAGAAGACAGCAAAGGTGAAAGTGGAGGCCCAACGTATTTTAAAAAAACACGTGAATAGCTAAAAGTGGATTAGTAGTTAAATTGTAAAAATTTAAGTGAGATGAATGAAAAATATTTTCAGGTTTTGATATTAATTTACAGTTGGCAGTAAGTTAAAATACTCTTTTTCATCACTATTTTTTAGTTTAATACTTTTAATTTCATTTCCAGCTTGATCAAATATGATAAATTGTTTTTTATTTCCTTTATCATCAAAAATCAATGTCCCAACCGTTATATTTTTATTCATTGATTTTGAAAATTTTAAAATAGATACTCTAGGGTATTTTTCTTCCGAAACAGCTGTTCCAGCAGCATTGTAATATGTTGCCGTCTTATAAAATTGTCTATTTCTTACATATCCATCTGCTTCGTATTTTCTTTCATCATACCAAACTTGATTCCACTTGTCAGTGTATTTTCTAAATTCAAATACTATATTTCCCAATGAGTCATATTGTATATGATAGCTGCTTGTAGAGTCTGAAAGCATTTTTCCATTAGCACCAAACACAGTTTTGGCAATAATGGACTTGTTGGAATTAAATTTTAAAATAAAATAAGCACCAGTTGAATCAACTTCTTTACTTGAGATTAATAGCTTATTACTTTCGCCCAACATATTAAAACCTTCACGTATCGTTGTTTCTATATAACCCCCCAAGTTATTGTAATCCTTTTTTGTGATGTCATTGGCATCGGCATAATATTTGTATGATTCCTCTGATAATAATTTACCACCCGCATCAATTTGTTTAGTTGTTAAAATTACTGTTCCTCTTGCATTTTTTTTATAATTAGAATGTACATAACCTCCATCGGCTGTTCTAGTAATTCTTAAACCATTTTTTTCTTTATCCTCAATTTCAGTAAGTTTTACTTTATTGTCATCATCATATTCATTATAAAAAGAGGAGTCATTTTTAATTATAAAATCAAAATTTAGTTTTGAAGGAGCTTTATATATCACTTTTTGAATAACAATCCCTTTGGCATTGGTTGTTATAATTTTTTCAGTGCTCCCATTATTAAAGAATTCTTCTTTTCTTATATCTCCATTGGAATTTTCTATGGTAATTTCTTTGGGGGTCCCATCATCGTAAAAAATTACCTTCTTTGAACCTGCTATTTTGCTTAACATTTTCCCATTTTCATCGTAATTCATTTCGGACAATATTCTATTAGCTTTATCAGTGCTACGTTCTATTTCGAGACCACCTGTTTCATAATATTTTTTATAATTATACAATCCAGTTGAATCTTTTTCTTGAACTTCTTTAAGTTTGCCATTTGGGAATAACTCGAATTTTTTAATTAAACCACCGGTTTCGTCATATTTTTCTTCGAATGTTACCACTCCATATTCGTTGGATAAAGTTTTAATCCTTAAATACCCTTCGTTATCTGCCTTTTGATTTTCACGAATTTTTCCATTGGCATGAAAGGTTTTTTTAGACACTGCTACATCATTAACATAATTCAGTTCTTCGCGAATAACACGCTTGCCATTTTGAATATGCTCCACCTCCTTTTCTTCATCCATGCCTGCTGTAAGAAATCTTCCATTGTACACATAGTCATAAAATATTTCCTTGCCGTTTTTTTTGTCTGCTTTATATTCACAAGTTTCTTTAACTATTCCGGATAGTGATGTATGCGCAAAAGTAAAATACCTTGTTTTTTGTCCATCTAACATATCATTTTTATACTCAACAATAAATTCAGGACTAGTCGTTACAGAAAAATAATTATAAAAATTATACAAACCATGTCTTTGACCAATAGAATTGACTGTGTAAATTTCTTGTAATCTAGTTCGTCGTGCGTCATAATAATTTCTGATAACTTTTAGGTTACTCTTAGATTGCCCTATACCAGTATTGATAATACATAGGAGCATGAAAAAAGTAAGGATCAGTTTAGCAAATCTGGAATTGCGTTTCATATTAATGCTCTTTTATTTTTCAAATTCAATATAATGTTCAGATGCGTATTCATCATCGCCGGGCTTAATTCGTTTAACAAAAAAACGCGCGCGCTTTCCTAGTTTAACAGAACTGTATTTTTCCTTAATATCCGTTGGGTCATTTAAAGGCTGTAAAGAGGGATACCAAAGAATATATCCTGGTTTCTGAAAAACCAATGCTGGTTTTGACCAGGCTTGACTATTGTTACCTATACCCAAATCTTTATTTTTATTAAAGGATATATATATTTTATCTCCCTCCCATGATTTTCCTTCTACCTTACCCATTAACATAATCCAACAATTTAAATACGTGTTCCAACTTACAGAAGGCCCCCAATGAAATCCACCTGTTGGTGATGAGGATGGACCACCCCCTTCCTCCATTGGAATTTGTAAAGAACGAACAGGAACTCCATAACTATTATAAGGGATAGAAAAAGAAGCACCATCCCATCTTTTTGCTTTTCCTGCAGGATTATTAAGGTCTTTCAAGGCAATGCGTGCAATACTAATACATTGCCCGCTCCATTCGGTGGCTGCTTTATACGTTTTTTCATTGTAGCTACCTGGATACCCATATTCACCATAAAAAATATATAAATAGTTTCCACTAGCCACAGCGGAAGGATCACCTACACCACCCGCAAAAGTATTAGAACGATTAAATGGTTTTAAAATCATTCTAGGGTCAAGGTCTTCAATGATGATCCCTTTATTCTCCCAACTTTTCCCACCATCTATCGACTTCATAATACCAATGCGACAAACTGCAGCAGGGCTTTCCGGCCCTGTTAAGCCCTGTGGCCAAAAGTTATTTTTGTATCCCTCTTTTGTAGTTGAGTCATAGGGAAGGGTACTTGGGTAGTTTTCATTATGATAAAGTGCAAAAAGTGTTTTACCCGATGGATCTTTTTTGTCTTGGTAAACTGTCTCAAACCAAACAGCCCCATGTAATCCTTTCTGGCCAATAGGAGCGTTTAAGGGCATAATGGGGTCAATAAAATTTTCGGAGGGGCTTTTAAAAACGGCTTCGGCATTTTTGCCATCAGCATACTTCAAATTTTTCGCATAGCCCCATAATGGATCTTCGCCATATTTGCCAGGAAAAATCCTAAATGTATCACCAATCCACACTTCCGCCATATTGCAATCTACAAAAGAGTTGAAGGTGATTTTGGGAGCAGGAATGAGTTTAAATTTTGGTGTAGCAGCATTGTCCAAGGGGGTAGAGGGTGTTGCAAAAAAACCAAGGATAAAATTTAACCAAGAAAAAAATAATAAAAATGGCATTTTCATTGATATTTAAGATGGATAATAATAGCCATTTAAATATAAAGATTTTTAAATGTTCCAGCAAGATTTTTATTTAAAAAAATTATATCTATATCTTCTAGAATAACCTCTGCTTTGGTAAGTTGGTGTTGAAAATGTTGAATTATTATATTTAGGTGTTGAGTAGTAATTGTTTGGTTGTATAGTTCCTTGTTTCCATGCATACGGGTTTACATTGGATAGGTAGAACAATTGTTATTCATCGTATTATTTGGCATAGTTCAATAATGCCCTTCTATATATGTTCCATTACTTTTATAATATCCATTTACATATGTATTACGCGTATTGACTTGAGCATTAATTGATAAAGCCGTAAAAAATAAGATTCCAAATAATATTACATTTTTCATTTAATTTTAAACTACTATTTTAAAAATTAATAGACATCATGAAAAATTATATTTCTTCTATTGTACATAAGCTTTTGTTATTGTTAATGCTTTGTTTTACATCATCAGCATTTGCTCAAATATCTTCTAATGAATTTTCAAAGGAAAATTTAAATAATTGGTTAAACCTTGTTAAAGTGGATCCTACCGGAGACCCTTTTAGGGAAGCCGAAATAAGATGTTTTTATATTTTTAAGAATGAGCTTTATGCTGCTGGTAATTTTCAAGGGATTAATTATAAAAAAATAAATGGAATTGCCAAGTTTGACGGAATTAACTGGACACAAGTTGGGAATATTGACAAAAATGTTGTTGTCAATTCATTAGTTGAGTATAAAGGGGAGTTATATGCTGGAGGTAGTTGGGGAATTAAAAAATGGGATGGGTATAAATGGGAAAGCTTTGGTATGGCTGATGAAAAAAAAGGGTATAGTAAAGGACAAATGTTAATTGATGTTATCAGAAATGGAACCATTTATGTTAGGTCCTTGTGTGTATATAAAGATGAACTATATGCAGGAGGAACCCCAGGCCTCTCAGGGACTAGCAACGCATCACTTCTTAGATGGAATGGTAATAATTGGAGAAGCGCTGGTAATAAAATTTTAGATTTACAAGATTTAACAAACCTTAAAGTGTATAATGATGAATTATATATTGGCGCTGAACGCGGATGGACTAGTAAAGAAGATACTGAATATTATTTATTAGTTAAATGGGATGGCAATAACACAACCAAAGTTCCACTTGACAAACCGAAAGGAAGCAATTATGATATCTATTATAATAGCAGTCTTGTGACGTTTGATGATCATTTATATATCACATACGGGAAAGGGGGCGGAAATGGGGGTATTATAAAATTTGATGGCACTAAAGGAGAAAAAATTTATGAAGGTGTTAGTGTTCGAAGTATGATTATATTCCGAAATAAAATCTTTTTTTATGGATCATATATAGACCGATTATTAATGATAGATGATGCTGAAAAAGTAAAATTCTTTGAAGCACCCCTCCCTTCTAATAGAGGGGTATTAGGAGTATTTATGGACAAAATTTACGGCATGACTGAAATTAAATTATAAGGATTTTATTAACTCCTTTTTCTTATTATCATATTCGTTAGGCGTAATGATGTCTTAATAATTATATCTATATCTTCTAGTATAACCTCTGCTTTGGTAAGTTGGTGTTGAAAATGTTGAATTATTATATTTAGGTGTTGAGTAGTTATAGTTTGGTTGTATAGTTCCTTGTTTCCCTGTATGTGGATTTACATTTGGATAGGTAGAATAATTGTCATTAATCGTATTATTTGGCATAGTTCTATAATGCCCTTCCACATATGTTCCATTACTTTTATAATATCCATTTACATATGTATTACGCGTATTGACTTGAGCATTAATTGAGAAGGAGATAATAAATAAGATTCCAAATAATATTACATTTTTCATTTAATTTTTTTTAATTGTTAAGTAAGATGACAATACTTTCTACTCAAAGAAGTATCATTGCAAATTTTAAATATTTTATTAAAATAATATGTTAAATGTTCGTCATATTTTATAAAACAATGTTAAATCAATTATAGGATGAAGAGTCCATTAATTGTAAATGTCTTAAACTGCAGCTATTGCGACTTCTCCTATTTCTACATCAATAACTCTTATGATTTTGCATAAGCGAGTGTTTAAGGCCTGTGCCCAAAAGGGCAGGATTCTGTGACCATCTGATTATGAGGGTATTACAAGGAAACAAGATTAAGTAAAACTACATTTTTCAATTTTTAAACAGTTTTACGTATAATCTGGAAGCTAATTTTTAAATTTACTTATGAAATTTATATGTCTTTTAGTCGCCTTTTTAATTTCATTTAACCTAAAGGCCAATTTTGAAGAGAACAAGAAAATTGACACCATAAAAGTTGGGTATTATATTGACGACATTTATGATATTAATTATGTTAAAGGAACATATCGTATCACACTTTTTCTTTGGGTAACCTCTACAACTGTAAAATATGACTTTAATGAATATTTAGACATACATCAAGCAATTGATAAAAAATTCGATCTTGTTATGACCGATTCTTCCAATGTCATTAATGGAAGGAAAATATATTGGTCTGAGGTAAGATTAAACTTAGAGATACTTCAAAAATTTGATATTAGAAAATTCCCATTTGACAAACAGGATATAAGTTTAGGACTAGAATTCACTTATAATGACCCAAAGTTGTTAATAATCAATCTAAGTAAAAAAAGCTTAATTACGCCCAATGCAATACCTAATGACTGGAAAATACTATCAAGTAATTATACCTTACAACCAGCTCATTATGATACCAATTTTGGAGATGAAAGTGTAGAGTCATTTGATTTTAATGTGCTAAGGATAAATTATAGTTTTGGTAGAGAAAGCGTCACACTTTTTATAAAGCTTTTTACAGCACTATTTATTTCTTTTTTAATTGCTTGTACTAGTATTTTCCTTCCAAATGTTCAAGGAGATTCTAAAATATCAATGATCATTGGTGGACTGTTTGGATCTATTTCAAATAAATATATTACAGACACTTTATTGCCAACAAATAATTCTTGGAACTTATCTGATAAAATTCACACACTTACGATAGTATACTTGCTTTTATTATCTATCTATTCAATTTATGAACAAAGAAGAAATATAGAGGATAATCTTAAGCAAGATGTTATTGTGTTTTTAGTAATTATTATATCTTATGTAAGCTTTATTGGTTATTTTATTTATTAAGAAAAATATTGAAAGGCCCCAAAAACTTAAAACTACCGAAAACTATTTTGGAAGGTTTTAGGACAAGGGATTGACGGTGTTCCATAGTGGACTAATGGAGGGGGATGGTAGATTCTTTAATAACTAGCCATCTTTTTTTCTTTTATATAAATATCTGATATCTTTTCACAATCCTACATTTAATCAGTTATTCCTTTCTCAACAAGCTTTCCATCTTTATCATAATAAAATACTTCAGTCTTTCCATCATTCAGTTTTTTAAACAGAGCATGCATTTCTAGGCCCCCATCTTCAAAAAATTAACTTTACCTGATTTAAAATATACTGAGTTGTCTTTAATCTTTGTTTCCAAATAACGAAGATAGCTTCCGCTATTGTCTGGATAATTTGGATAGATGTAAAGTTTTCTGACTATCGCTTTGTTCTCGCCATATCCCTGACCAAAGACGTCATAAGTTTCCGCATGGTCATCTACTGCGTCGAACTTAATTATATTGTTCCTGTCGTAACCTACGTAATGTATCTAAACCCCACTTGCTTCATCGTTGTATGTTATAAATGCTTTCAGCTTAGTTGTATCATAAAAATAATATAGCCATTTTGTTGAATCTTCACTTTTTATGTCAAATATTCTCACTAATGTGTCATTATTGATTCTGGTGTAGAATATCGTTGAGCTATCTTCAACCAAGTTAGCTTTCATTAAAAGGCCTCTTGAATAATGGAGATTGACGTTGCCTTCTTTAAAATAGCCTGTTAACAAATTATTATTGTCAATACTAAATTTGTCGCAGATGACGGATTTTCCTTTAACATTCTTGTACATAATCAGGTTCCCGTTATCGTATTTGAACCTCAGCTCGGTTGGATTCCACATAGTCTTAGCAGACATTAATTTTCCATGATCCCAATTGGAAATATGGTGAGTATAAAGTTGCCCGGTGCTTGAAAAAGCATTTACCTTTTGAATACCATGAGCTAAAAGATTTTCATCCTGACTAAATTCATGCCGTACTGTTTTTCCGTCTTGATAATAATGAATACCTTTTACTCTTTTATCAAACTTCATAGTATAATTAGCTGACAGAAGACCATCGTAGGTTTATTCTTTAAAATACCCATGATTAGTACCATTCGGTAA
The DNA here is from genome assembly GCA_947457075.1 of Bacteroidota bacterium. Taxonomy (GTDB): domain Bacteria; phylum Bacteroidota; class Bacteroidia; order Chitinophagales; family Chitinophagaceae; genus Sediminibacterium. Next base: position 15,308 of record CANGUG010000001.1, on the reverse strand, counting down.
TATCTGGTACTCATACAGAACTCTTGAAGAACCCGGATAATTGACTTTCTTTACAGTAAGATTTTGAGCAAATAGTTGATGCTGCTGAAGCAAAAAATATAAAATGAATAAGTTATTTGCTTTTTTCATTTAATATGATTTTGATTTAAAATAAAAGGAGTATGCTTTTGGTGTATTTACTTTTAGTTAGGATACTGATTAACATTTTTTATAAATATTTCAATAGAAAGCAATTTCATTTATAAATAGTAATCAAAAGATTTTAACTAAAAATTACTTGCATCTGCTTAATTTTAAAGGAGTAACGCAGTTTGGCATTTTAAACTATTAATTGATTTATTCTTGAAAATAATTTTTTAAGTACGCCTCCATTTTATGATGTATCGGCACCAATGCAGAAGCAATTATTAATAGAATTATGTACATAAATGCCACATTGTGGTTTGTTAATTTTTCTACATAAGGGTGAATCAATAAACTTATAAATTCAAATAACATTAACAAGGAGGCTATTCCAAGTGAAGTGAATAATTTAGATTTTTTCTTACTCCATTTACTTACCAAAAAAACCAGTGAAATAAATACAGGTATAAAGAACCCAATTCCAGCCAAAATTAGATTCTGTTCTCTATCATGTTTTTCCTTTTCGATTTGTTGTTTAATTTTTTCTTGTTTAATATTCTCTTCAATGCTTATAATGGCTATATTATTTGCTTGCTCGTTATTGTATATTGAATCTTTAAGATGCATGTAAATACTTTGATAATGATATGCACTATCTAACATTTTATTATGTTTAAATATTTCAGATAGAAAATGGGCAGATTCAATCATATTTTTGTTATCGACATAGAAATTAGATAATCTATAAGAAGCTCGTGCGTATTGTAAGGCTAATTTATTTTGCTTTAAGTTATTATAACATTTTGCAACTTGTAGATAAAATTGATTACAATCATTAGTTTCTGTAGTTCTGTTAATAGCATCAATAACTTTTTTGAAATAGGTTAATGCAATTTCATTTTCTCCTAATTTTAAATTAATCTCACCCATATTCATAAAAACTATCCATCTATTCGCAAAAAATCTTTTCGTTGAGTCAAATTTAGAGTCATATTTTGTAAATTCTTTTTGGTTTAATAAAAAGTTTTCATAGTCTTTATTGTAATAATAGTAAGCGGAGTCAAGTTCGTTTAAATTCGAAAATGCATCTCCTATAGTTGCATAGAAACCAAGGCTATAAAAATTCGAGTTCGAATATTTAATATTATGATACAATTCTTGCCTTGCATACTTTAAGTAATTTTTATAATCTCCAGCTTCTCTGTATGCATCTGATATACTCGAATAAATTTCTGAACTAAAATTATTTAAAATTGGATTATTTTTTAATTCTAATAGGGTACTTATAGATTTCGAAAAATTGCCACATTTTGAATAATAATTTGCATAGCTTGTTCCTGCTTGATATATTAAATTTGTATCTTTTATTTCTATAGCTAACGTATATGCGATTCCGCTATAGTAAATAGCACTATCCATTTTTTTAACTAATACTCCTGGATAATATCCAGAATAATAATAAGTAAGTTCTAATGCAGTACTAATTTTGTCATTTACTTTTACATCTTTATTATTAAATTCTTTAAGCAAAGCATTTATTTCTAATCTAATAGAATCAATTACAATTTTTTCCTTTGCAAATGTTTTATTTGAAGCTATTATGGAGATAGCCATAAACAATATAAGTCTAATATTTTTCATATAATTAGTATTTGAATTCTCAAATTTATTGTATTTATTCCTTTTTTCCATTTGTATAAACCAAACGTGATACAATTTTGTCCTTTCAACTGTTTTCTTGTTCTATTCCTTAATCCTTCATGTTTTGCCTTTTGTATTTAAAAGACCATACTGATGCTTAAATGGAATCATCTTCCTTTGGAGTAGGTTCTACCTTATTGGTGAATACTATTGTTGTTTGCCCTATTTTTTCGTGGGTTGCGTCCCTTGAATTTATTCCAAGGATTTAAAGGTTTTCATCAATGCTGCCTTTGAAATAATGTTCAGTTAATTGATCCTTGGCGGGTTTGTTTTGACTCAGTTTTTCTTTTGTTTTCTTCTCCATGATATGTGGTTTTATGTATAAATCTCACACTTTGTAAAAAGTAGGAAGAGGATTACAATTAATTTTGGCTTTAATTGTCGTCATCTAGTTCCAGCACCGTGGAAGGTAATACTCTCGGTTGCTATCCTTTTAGGCTTCTTGAAGATGGATTAATTGCAGAAAATCACTATTCTAAAAATTTATTTGATTAGTTTATATAAACTCAATCTCCCCTGGCAACCCTTTTGCAAATCGCTTTGCAGGCATTAAACTATAAACGGTTGTTTTAAGAATATACTCCCCCGACTTTTTGTCCTTCTTGGTATAAGGTATGGTCATTGGGTATTCAACTTTAAGAAACAACCAAGCTCTTAGGCTCATTTTCATGAATAACTCATATGATTTTTCTTTTTCACCAAAACCAAAAACATCTGGTTTCACATCCTCGTGTTTAGATTCATTGGTCATCCTTTGACTTTTAACCTGCACATCGGTTATACGTTCTAAATTAAAATACTTTATACTACCTGATACTATTTCATAGGCAACGAGGGAAGTGTAGTTATCCGTAAACTTAATGGGTTCAACCTGTCTGTCGCTAATTTGCCGACTATTTGCGGAGTAATACTTTTTAAGAACAATTACTTTTCTTTCCTGTATGCCTTTAGTCACTTTTTCAACCAAATTACTTAGATGCACTTTTAACAAATTATTTCCTGCGAGTGAAGCTTCATTGTTTAATGATAGTTTTTTAATAATACTGTCTTTTAATGGACTACTCTTTGCAACCACCTTTATGGATTCTTGAATCAGTTTAATTTCCTCACCCGTAAACATTTGTTTAATATCTAAGCTGCCATTTTCAATGTAAACCTTATTGTTGTCATCCTTCTCAACATTAAAACCAACCGCTTTCAATAAATCAAGGTATCTGTAGACGGTTCTTTCGGTACTTCCAATCAATTTGGCAATGGTCTTCATAGTCTTTCCAGGACTTGCCTGCAAAACGGATATGAGTTCTAATAGCCTTAGTAGTTTATTCTGATTGTGCATTGAATTATAAAATTAAGACAAGTGAGGTCTAAATATTGTTAAATTTTAATATTTGACCCAAGTTGACGATTTCATAGGCTTACTTCACAATAGAGGCAGTTGAATTTCATTTTACAATTTTTGAACTGTATCATTTATGATATAGTGGATACAATTTAAATATAACAACTTTGATACATGTGTGTTGAGAAGAAGAATATCCAATGTTACTTAGGGGCAACTATAAGAAATTTTAGAATCAAGAAGGGGTGGTCTATGGAAAAGACTGCTTTTGAATCTGATATGGAATATATACAGATCAGTAGAATTGAGTTAGGTAAAATCAATACTACCGTATACCAAGTATACAAATTAGCTAAAGCATTGGAAATTGAAATGACAGAATTATTTGCTGGTATAAATGAAGAAATTGAAAAAAGAAGGACCATAAAATAACAAACGAACACAATGGAGTCCAGTAGCCATTAAAACGGGGGAGCATTCCGAAAATCCTTAAGAGTAAGAATAATTAAACAAACTACAACAATGAAAAAACACACATTGAAATTAGCAGCCTTTTTAATGTTTGCACCATTATTTATTACAAGTTGTGCATCCATTTTTGGAAAGAGCTCTTACCCTGTTGCCATTAACACTAATCCAAATGGTGCTAATTTAAGTATTACTGATAAAAAAGGAAAAGAGGTTTACAAGGGACAAAGCCCAGCAACAGTTACATTAAAGTCAGGAGCAGGTTTCTTCTCAAAGGCAGAGTATCAGGTTAGAATTTCTGCAAATGGCTATGCTGAGCAAATAATACCAGTTACTTACAAGTTAAATGGTTGGTATTTTGGAAATTTATTAATTGGCGGTTTCTTGGGAATGTTAATTGTTGATCCTGCAACTGGTGCTATGTGGAAATTAGATACACCTCCAATTAGTGTTTCATTAAATAAGCCAACAGCTTCAGTTGAGCCTACATTGCAAATTCTAGATGTAAATACAGTTAGTGCAGATGTAAAATCTCGCATGGTTAAAATTAACTAAACGACTTTGGCATATAGAAAATTTATGATATTGAAACCATCCTCTATTAGATGGTTTCAATATCATTTTCAATGGTTTTGTTTACACCATTCCTTATTTTATTTTTAAATCAAAAGATGTATACGTATAGATTAAATTAATTTTTATGAAAAAAGTTATTATTGGATTGTTATTAATAATTTCTACTTCAGTGATTAATGCACAAGAAACAACTACTGAAAATGAAACTAAAACAATTACTTATGAGGAAATGAAATCGATTTCCAAAGGTCCATTTCAGACAATTCTGTGTGATATTTATGTAGCAAAAGATGGCCATCAATATAAAATTGGAGATACTTTGAAAATTGGAAGACCATCCTCTAATAAAACGTTTGCTTATATTTATGAAAGTAGCGGTGCAATGGATGCATTAGCAGGGAAGGCTCCAGAACCCTTATCTGTAAATGCAAGTGGTTCAAATACTATAGTTAAAAAAATTGGTGTTGGAGGAACAAAACGAACTGGATTTAAAATTTATGTCATTAGTAAGGGAGTTTGTAGTCTATGTCCTCAATACTATAGTGATTTTGAGGAGGCATTAGCAACAGGAGAAATTCAATCACTTGGAATGACAAGAGAACAAGCAATAGCAAAATTAAAAGAAGCAAAAGATTTAGTTGATTTAGGTTTGATGACCAAAGAGGATTTTGAAAAATTAAAAGATGAGTTGAGTAAAATTATTATGCAAAAACAATAACCCTTTCATTATTTTAATAATCACTATCGGTTAATTTCAAATTCAATATCAATGTTTAATATTTTTAAAAAGAAACCAATAGATTCTATTCAAGTAGATAGTTCAGATATGTCTCAAAACAACCCAGACCGGAAAGTCGAAATAACCGAAATTTCAATAAGATATTCCTATGAATGGAAAGAGGATGTTCCGATGGACGAAAGAGATACAGAGAATTTTGAATCAAGACCTTTTTGTAAGATGCTAAATTCATTAGGCAGAGTATATTCCAGAAGCGATATAGAAACTATGTCAGCACGTTTAGGCTATTCAGTTTGGGATAGGTGTGGAGGTCTCGATTGCAGGCATAGATGGGTTAGAGTTGTAATTACTAAAAAATTAAAGGAACCCACTATTCTAGTTTCACCAAGATAATAATAAAAAGATGCAAATCTTTAAAATGGTACCCCAAATACAAAGAGTAATCTTTTCAATATTTATATTTTTGTAAATCTTTTAGGCTTATTGATGGTGGGACAAATATAGAATATATTGTAATCTTAGAAATATTACTAATAAGATTTAGTAATTTAGAGCTATGAAAAAACACTATATAGTTAGTGCTGCAATTATTGTAGATAATAAGAAGATACTTTGTGTTCAACGCAACAAGGGAAAATATGATTATATCTCCTATAAATATGAATTTCCAGGTGGTAAATTAGAAGAAGGTGAAAATGAAGAAGCTGCCCTTAAAAGGGAAATTGCCGAAGAGCTTAACCTTGAAATTGATGTGGCCGAAAAATTTCTGGTTGTAACTCATGAATACTTAGATTTTAATTTAACAATGCATAGTTATTTGTGCAAAGCCAATACCGACAAATTGGTTTTGAAAGAACATATCGATGCAAAATGGTTCTATAAGGATGAACTAATTGGACTGGATTGGGCAGCTGCCGATTTGCCTATTGTTACAAAACTAATTAATACAAATCATGAGATATTCTAATGTAGAATTAATCAATGGTTTGCAAACAGGTTTTGTAGACAAACAAGTTGTTTCGCAAAATGATTTTGTACCTAAGATATTACTGAATGATAAGCTTGCAGGTAAAAAGATATTGTCATCAATCATTAATGAATTAAATGGCTGTAATGAATTTTGGTTTTCTGTTGCCTTTGTAACTACTGGAGGGGTCGCTTCCTTAAAGAACACACTTGAAGAAATAGCAAATAGGAACATTAAAGGGAAAATCTTAGTCTCTCAATATTTAAATTTTACTCAACCAGAAGCATTAAGGCAGTTATTGAAATTCAAAAATATAGAGCTTAGAATAAGCGTAAATACAAACTTTCATGCTAAGGGGTATTTGTTTAAGAAACAAGATTATTACAATCTGATAATTGGAAGTAGTAATTTAACTGGAGATGCTTTATCTACAAATAAGGAATTAAACATTAAAACATCTGCAACAGAAAATAGCTATATAATTAATAAGATTAAAGAAGAGTTTAATAATGATTTTATTAATAGTGTTATTGTTGATGATGATTACATTAAGTCCTATGAAGAACTTTATAAGAATTCAAAATTTAGGGCAATTTATCAAAAACCGGATAATGGAAATGTAATTAAACCCAATTTGATGCAAAATGATGCATTAAGAAATTTAGTTAATATTAGGGCAAATGGGAAAAACAAAGCTTTACTAATATCTGCTACAGGAACAGGTAAAACATACTTATCCGCTTTTGATGTTAAAGCAGTTGAGGCAAAAACATTTCTATTTATTGTACATAGAGGTAATATTGCAAATAAGGCAATGGAGACTTTCAAGTCGATCTTTGGAACTACAAGGTCAATGGGCATTTTTTCTGGTAACAGAAAAGAAGTAAATGCCAACTTCTTATTTTCAACTTTACAAACTATTTCAAAGCCTGAAAATTTAGAATTATTTAATAAGGACCACTTTGATTATATCGTCATTGACGAAACTCATAGAGCTGGTGCTGAATCATACAAAAGAGTGCTAGACTATTTTAATCCTGGTTTTTTATTGGGAATGACAGCAACACCTGAAAGAACCGATGGTCATGATATTTTCAAATATTTTGATTACAATATCGCTTATGAAATCAGGTTACATAAAGCATTAGAAGAAGAAATGCTATCTCCTTTTCATTATTATGGGGTTACGGACATATCAGTTAATGGGCAAATTATAGATGAGAATGCATCATTTGATTCGCTTACAAGTAATGAAAGGGTAGATAAAATAATTGAAAAATCTTCTTTTTATAGTTGTGATAGTGGAGAAGTTAGGGGTTTAGTATTTTGTTCAAAAGTGGAAGAATGTAAAATATTAGCTGCTGAATTTACTAAAAGAGGATTGCCAAGTATTTATTTATCAGGAGAAAATACCGAAGAAGAAAGAAGTAATGCAATAGAGCAACTAGAATCAGATAATAAAGAGGAAAAAATACAATTTATATTTTCAGTTGATATTTTTAATGAAGGGGTAGATATTCCAAGGGTGAATCAAATTATAATGCTTAGGCCAACACAATCTGCAATTATATTTGTTCAACAATTAGGAAGGGGTCTTAGAAAAACAGATGGTAAAGAATACTTAACTGTAATTGACTTTATCGGCAACTACAATAATAACTTTTTAGTTCCAATTGCCCTCTATGGCGACTCATCATACAATAAGGATACCATAAGAAAATTAATGACAAGTGGGAGTGATTTAATACCCGGACAGTCTACAATCAATTTTGATCGTATAACAAGGGAAAGAATTTATGCAGCTATTGATACTGCGAATCTTTCAAAGAAAAAGGATTTGGTAAAAGACTACGAACTTCTCAAATATAAATTGGGTAGAATACCTACAATGGTTGATTTTTTAGAATATGGCTCCAGAGATCCGGAATTATTTGTTGATTATAAGAAACAACAATTTAAATCATATTATAATTTTATTGAGGAGAATGATTCATCTGTAAATTACAATTTAAATTTTCAACAAAGAAAAATTTTAGAGATTTTTTCAAATGAAATTAATAATGCCATTAGAGTTGAAGAGAGTATTATTCTACTTCAGCTCATAGAATTTGGCTCATTAAAAATAAAAAAATGCAAAGAAATTAATTCAGCTAAATTTAAATATGAAGCCAAAGAAGAAACAATATTATCTGCAATTAACAATTTAAATTTAAATTTTGCAACGGATAGAGTTGATGCAAAAATTCTAAGTTTATCTGAAATTTATAAATTACAAATTGTTGATAATTTTCGAGACGAATTTTTCTTAACTAAACAATTTTTAAATATTTTATCTAATAATGACTTTAAAAGTCAATTAATTGACAATATAGAATACTCAATTTTAAAATTCAAACGCTTGTTTGATTTGAAAAAATATGTTAGGGGATTTGTTTTATATAATAAATATTCAAGAAAAGACGTATTTAGGGTTTTAAATTGGGATAAAAATCCTTTGGCTCAAAGTGTGGGTGGTTATATGTTTAATCCAGAAAAGACTAATTGTGCAATTTTCGTAAACTACCATAAGGAAGATGGCATTTCTAGTACCACGAAATATGAAGAAGGATTTTTAAATAAACTTGAATTTGAATGGATGTCAAAATCAAAAAGAACTTTGAATAGCCCTGATATTATTAGCTTAAAAAATGGCGGGAATGAATTAAGGCTGCCACTATTTATTAAAAAAAGCAACGACGAAGGAGCAGCTTTTTATTATATGGGGGATGTAAAGCCTATTCAAGAAAGCTTTAAACAGGCCAACATAAAAGATGATGCTAATAATGATGTTTCGGTTGTAAAAGTAAAGTTTAGACTAAATACACCGGTAGACGATGCATTATATAACTACATAACAAATAGTCAAGTAGAGCATTAAAATTTTAGAAAAAAGGTTTAATTTGTATTAAATAATTAAGATGAACGATATACAAATAATTACTGAAGCTTTGGTTGAATTTAGAAATGAGAGAGACTGGGAGCAATTTCATAATCCAAAGGACTTAGCTATTGCACTTAATATAGAAGCAGGCGAATTATTAGAAGGGTTTATTTGGAAGGACGCTAACGCAGCAAATCCTGAAAAAATTAAAGAAGAGTTAGCTGATGTATTTGCATATGCATTCTTGATGGCAGATAAATGTGGTCTTAATGTAAAGGACATTGTTTTAGAAAAAATTAGGCAGAATTCAGAAAAATATCCAGTAGAGAAAGCAAAAGGGAATGCGAAAAAATACAACGAAATTTAATATCAAATGAGTCAAATTGAAATAATTAAGTATGACTTTGATGAAAGTGTAAAATCGTCATTGAGTGATAATCAAAAAGTTAAAAACCTTTGGCCAATTGTTTATATTATTAATGATAAGAATGTAAAGGAAGCCTATGTTGGAGAGACAACTGATGGTATTTCTAGAATGTCAAATCATTTGAAAAATGATAAAAAGAACAAATTAACAGAATTAAGGTTAATTAGCTCTAATTTATTTAATAAGTCTGCAACCCTGGATATTGAATCTAACCTTATAAAATACATGCATGGAGATGGCACTTATAATTTATTAAATGCAAATTTAGGTATAGCCAATCATTCATATTATCAGAAAGATGAAGTTTATTGGGATTTGTTTAAGAATATATGGCATGCTTTAAAAAGCGAAGGTGTTGTAAATAAGAATATAGAAGAGATTAACAATTCTGATTTATTTAAATTTTCTCCATACAAAAGTCTAAGTCACGATCAACTTGAAAGTATAAAATCGATAATGAAAGTTTTTGTTGAGTCAGATAGTAAAACAATTTTTGTTGAAGGTGGTGCAGGGTCTGGAAAATCAATTTTAGCCATTTATCTATTCAAACTATTATATACTGACATTTCTGATTTAAAGGAGTTAGATTTTGATGACTTAGATTTTTTAGAGTTGTTGAATCAATTTAAGGGAAAATTTATCAAACCAAAAGTGGCATTAGTAGTTCCTATGGCATCATTTAGGAATACATTAAAAAAAGTATTTAAAAATATAAAAGGATTAAGCAATAAAATGGTAATAGGACCAGCGGAAGTTGCAAATGGTAAATTCGATGTTTTAATTGTTGACGAATCACATAGGTTAAGAAGAAGGGTAAATCTAGGTGCTTATTTTGGTTCATTTGATACAGCTGCACAAAAAATGGATTTTATTAAAGGAGAAAGTAACGAATTAGATTGGATAGTTAAACAAAGTAATTTTCAAATATTGTTTTATGATTATGGGCAATCCATTAAACCATCAGACGTTGAAAAATCAAAATTTGATGAATTAAAATATAAGAATCCAAGAAATATTGTAATTCATCAGCTAAAATCTCAGTTTAGAGTTAAGGGCGGTTTAGATTATGTTGCTTATTTAGATAAACTTCTTGGTTGTTCTTTGCCCATATCTAGTGTCAAAATGGAGGTACCTAATTATGAATTTTTAGTTTTTGAAGATTTATCAAAAATGGTCGCAGAGATTAAAATTAAAAATAAAAAATTCGGTTTGAGTCGGGTACTTGCAGGTTATTCATGGAAATGGATAAGCAAAGGTTCAGAAAATAAATTCGACATAGTAATTGGAAACGTAAAACTTAAATGGAATAGCGTTTCAGATGACTGGATTAATACCGAGAATTCAGTAAATGAAGTTGGCTGCATACATACAACACAAGGGTATGATTTAAATTATACAGGTATTATTTTTGGTAATGAAATATCTTATGACAAATTGAAAAATGAAATTATCATTCAAAAAAATAATTATCATGATAAAACAGGAAAGAATTCGATTAGCGATCCAAATGAGTTGAAGGCATATATAGTAAATATTTATAAGACAATGATGCTTAGAGGTATTAAAGGAACCTATATATATGCTTGTAATAAAGATTTGCAAGACTATTTCAAATCTTTTATTAAGATAGCTTAATAATTCCCCTTACCTGAAACACAGTGCCTAACACCTCCTCTAGGATTCTCCATATCACCCTTATATCTTGGAATGATATGACAATGAAAATGAAATACTGTCTGACCTGCAGTTTCGCCGCAATTCATCCCAATATTGTATCCATCGGGTTTATGGTCCCTCTCAATTAAATTCTTTGCAACCTGAATCATCAATGGTAATTCATTACGCTCTTCTTCGTTTAGTTCAAAGAAGTCTTTTTTCTGTTCATTTGAAATAATAAGAACATGTCCTGGAGAAACAGGAAATCTATCTTTTATAACAAAGAAATTTACTCCACTATAAATTTTATCATCATCACCTAGCTCTAAAAAAACGGACATTATCTATTATTTATTACTGTTATTAATCTTTTATAAAATGGGTCAGTCTCTCTATTGTAAGAAGGGCTATTTTCCCAGTATCTATTGTTCAGAACAATTTTCACATCATCATAATGTTTCAAAGTTTTTTTTAGTCTTTCATTTTTAGTGGCACCAAGTGTTTCTGATATTTTTTTCTTCCATGGATGGTTACTACCCATTATATTTTCATTTCTTAATATCAGTTTTTCCAAATAGTGTTTACCAACCAAAAAGTCATCCTTGTGTAAATTACAAAGACTATGACTTAAGACCAAATTCCAAATTTCATCATGGTTTACTACTTGTCTTGGTAAAACATGATCTACATGTATATCAGAATCTTCAATATGTTCACCGCAGTAGAAACATACATTCCCTTGATAACCTTTTAAGAAAGGAACGTTATTTGCCAAAGGTTTTCTTTCATATCCAGAAGAAATATACATCTCACGTATATCATTCGATAGAGTCCAATCTCCTTGATTTATTTTAAACGCGCCTTCTAGCAAACTCCATCTTGCATCAATTTCAGATAGCAGATTTAATTTGTCAGTTTCTACAATCTTGAATAATGAATCATGGAGATATATCTTATTCCCAAAATCAAAGTGATAGAATTTTTCTCCAATGATTGATTTATCTGTACCAATTGTTTGGAATCTTGGGATTACATCACCAAATGCTTCGAGCCCAATTAGCTCAATAGCTTTGTTGTAGTCAATAGACTCAGTTTTTAGTTGAAGATATATTTTTTCTACTCTTGTTATTCTTGATGAGTTAGATTGCTGTGGTAGATGATCGTTTTTGAATCTTTCAATATAGTTATCAAAAAATGATTTGGATAACTCATTCCAATCAATTGCTTCTTTATTTAGGGCGGTTAATTCAATTAATGATTTCCCCAAAGCAATTTTATAAGTAGCTTGATTTAATCCATAAAGAATCACTCCTTTCCAATAGTCATTATCGTCAAATTGGTTATTCATTCCTTTAAAACTAGATAATTAATCAGGTTTCAGCAATTCCACATTTCAATATATATTAACCCCTGTTTTCCTTCTAAAAACACAAAACCTAGCCCAAACTTGGCCGAAAAGAAAAAACCACCTATGAAACGAATCATAAGTGGTTGATTTTCAAGTGGGCCCACCAGGGCATGATCCTGGGACCCCCTGATTATGAGTCAGGTGCTCTAACCAACTGAGCTATAGGCCCGCATCTTTCGATGTAGGCGGCAAAAATAGTAAAATTTGAGTATCTATTAAGGCCTAATTGACTAATTTTTAACCTTTTTTAGAGTTATCTACCCTTTTTTTCAGCTATTTTTGCGAGATGAAGAAAGTAATTTTATCTACCATTTCCTTTTTGTGCATTGGATTGTTTGCACAAGCACAAACTTCAAGTAATACCGATAATAAAATCGACCTTACGGGTCGTCCAGCCGATCATTTCATGATTCAGTTTGGATCGGATGCTTGGACCAATCGCCCAGACAGCATTAAAATTAGTGGGATGGGTAGACACTTTAACATGTACTTCATGTACGATAAACCTTTCAAAAAAAATCCTAAATACAGTCTTGCATTTGGAGCAGGTATTGGATCCAGCAATATTTATTTTGGCAATCGCACCAATGTGAATCTTAAAACAAACGGCAATACCCTGCCCTTTCAGCGTTTAGATTCAGCGTCTAACTTTTTTGCAAAACAAAAAGTAACCACTATTTATTTTCAGGCCCCTGTTGAATTAAGGTATTATAGCAATCCTGCCAATCCGGGTAAGTCATGGAAATTCGCTGCTGGTGTAAAATTGGGTACTTTATTAAAAGCGTATTCAAAATCTAAAGATTACCAAACATCCACGGGTGCTTCTATCTATGGTAAATCACATGTGGAGAAGCAACAAAACACGCGTTTCTTTAATGCAACCGATTTGTCCGTAACAGGAAGAGTGGGCTATGGTATGTATTCAATTAATGCGGGTTACCAATTTAATGGGGTATTGCGTGATGGCTTTGGTCCTGTAATGAATAAATTATCCATAGGCATCACTATTAGTGGCTTATAATAACCAATAACTTATTGATAAAAGCCCTCTGTATGGAGGGTTTTTTATTTACCCCCAACATTAGATTATCTTTGTAAAAACATTGCATTTTGATAGAGAAGAAGAGTATAATAAAAAAAGAAGAAAAAGCGGTATTGGTAGGCGTAATACAAAAGGATCAAACCGAGGAGCAGGTAAATGAATACCTGGCGGAGCTAGCTTTTTTAGCAGAGACGGCGGGTGCAATGACGATTAAATTATTTAAGCAAAGATTACAACATCCGGATAGCCGCACCTTTGTAGGAAAAGGAAAGCTCGATGAAATAAAACAATATGTCGCGGCCAAGGATATTGACATGGTGATTTTTGATGATGAACTAACAGGCTCACAAATTTCAAATATCGAAAAGGAAGTAAAGTGTAGGGTGATTGACCGAAGCGATTTAATCTTAGACATATTTGCATCTCGTGCACGCACTGCTTCGGCAAAAGTGCAGGTGGAGCTTGCACAGTACCAATATATTTTACCCCGCTTAAAAGGTATGTGGACGCACTTGGAACGTCAGGGTGCAGGTATTGGATCACGTGGTCCTGGTGAAACTGAAATTGAAACCGACCGTCGTATTGTAAAAGATAAAATCTCTTTACTTAGAAAAAGATTAGAGGAAATTGATAAACAATCCTTCACACAGCGTAAGGAGCGTGGTGAGTTTATACGTGTGGCCCTAGTGGGTTATACTAATGTGGGCAAAAGCACCATCATGAATTTAATGAGTAAGAGCGATGTGTTTGCAGAGAACAAATTATTTGCCACACTCGATACTACTACACGCAAAGTAGTTTTTGAAAACACGCCTTTTTTATTAAGTGATACCGTTGGATTTATTCGTAAGCTCCCACATCATTTAGTAGAAAGTTTTAAAAGCACTTTGGATGAAGTCCGTGAGGCCGATGTGTTATTGCATGTAGTGGATATATCCCATGCGCAGTATGAGGATCAAATTGCAGTGGTGAATAAAACCTTACAGGAGTTAAAAGCATTTGATAAACCGGTGGTGACTATTTTTAACAAGATGGATTTGTACAAGCAAAAATATTTTGACGAGTGGTTAGAGGACGAAGTGAAGGAAGATATTTTAAGAGAATTAAAAGAGCGTTGGAATGGCATTACCAATAACCAATGTGTTTTTGTGTCGGCCATTGAAAAATTAAATATCGAAGAATTAAGAACAGTGATCTTGCATAAAGTACGTGATATGTACCAAGTAAAATATCCTTACAAAACAGTGTTCTTTACTTAATTACTTTAACGAATTAACGCATGAATTGGGTATTGATTACGGAGTTTCCCCTAGGGCTGGATTTTGGAGATAATGGCATGCTCGAAATGGAGCTAGAGGGCCGAAAATTTACCTTGGCTAAATGGGACAATCAATTCTATGCATTTGCCCAAAAATGCCCCCATGCAAGCGGCAGAATGGCCAGTGGCTATATCAACCCGCAGGGGCAGGTAGTATGCCCTTTACATAGGTATGCTTTTGACATGAAAAACGGCCGAAATACCACAGGGGAAGGCTATTTTTTAAAAACCTACCCCATTGAACAGCGCCCCGAAGGTATTTTTATTGGTTTTAAGCCCAATTCTTTCTTTTAAAGTTTTTGTACTTTGCTAAAATGTATTATTTTTGCCACCCCATAAAGGGAACACTCCTCCTTAGCTCAGTTGGTTAGAGCATCTGACTGTTAATCAGAGGGTCTCTGGTTCAAGTCCAGAAGGGGGAGCAAGAGTGCACAAGGCGACAGAAATGTCGCCTTTTTTGTTGTCCGTCAATGAGTTAGGTTAGTTGCATCTTTTTGTATTTGGAGAAGGAATTATTGTGAAATGGTTTTAACTTTAATCTCAATTTATAAAAATGAATAAAATGCTATTCCCTAAATTATCTTTAATACTTAACATCCTTGTTTTAATCCCTGTATGCTCAGG